>NZ_MBKP01000017.1 GCF_002243045.1 Methanolobus psychrotolerans | reverse complement strand
CGCCTGCAGAGCGATTCCATTCCGGTTCGAATCCGGACCTTGGCTTTAAATTTTACCATTCATTGTGAGAGAGTTTGGCGGCCATAGCGGCAGGGAGATTCCTGTACCCATCCCGAACACAGAAGATAAGCCTGCCAGCGTTCCTTACTGTACTGAAGTACGAGAGTCTTCGGGAACTCTGGATCGCTGCCAACTCACTCATTATATCTATTAGATAATCATTTTCAATACTCTTCGTTTGAAATCATACATTGGATTTAACTTTTACTATTCATTATGAAAGAGTTTGGCGGCCATAGCGGCAGGGAGATTCCTGTACCCATCTCGAACACAGAAGATAAGCCTGCCAGCGTTCCTTACTGTACTGAAGTACGAGAGTCTTCGGGAACTCTGGATCGCTGCCAACTCACTCATCATATCTATTAGATAATCATTTTCAGTATTGTTTTTTTACTTAGCTCTGTTCTTTGTGCTTGGACTTTAATCTCTTCTAACAGTCTCTTCTTATGTTGAATAATTATCATACAGCATTCGATTGTTTGAAGGCATAATATCTCATTCTTCATGTGCAGTGATTATGACGTCTTCATCAAGTGCTCTTCTCTGTGCTTCATGTTTTGCCATTTCGATGAATTCTTCACTGGAACTTTTTTTGCCACTTACCCACTTATCCATAACAACGCATGTAACAAGGTCTCCGGTTACATTGACTGCAGTACGGCTCATGTCAAGTATCCTGTCAACACCTATAATAAGAGCAATACCTGCGGTTGGTATGCCCACACTATTCAATATCAATGCAAGGATTACAATGCCTACTCCAGGTGTGGATGGAGTACCTATTGAAGCTCCTACAACAGTTATCATTATAAGCAGTAATTCGCCAAAACCAAGTTCAATTCCAAATGCCTGTGCAAGAAATACAGCCGCAACACTCTGGTAAAGGGCTGTGCCATTCATATTTATCGTAGCACCAAGGGGAATAACAAATTGGGATATTGATGGTCTGACTCCTATACTTTCTTCGGCTGTTTTGATCGAAAGCGGCATAACCGCAGCTGAACTTGATGTAGAAAATGCAAGCAACAATACATCTTTAATCGCCCTCATAAAAGCAATCGGGCTTTTTCCAGTTACTATCAGGATAATACTCATATAGATTATTAACATCAACAACAGACCTAATAGTACCGTGCCTACATAGACAAGCATTCCCATCAATGCCTCAAGTCCCAGATTGATGGTAAATTTGCTTATAAGCCCGAAAACAGCAATAGGGGCTAATAACATGGTCCAGCGAACAACGGCCATGCTCACTTCCTGTAAAGAACCCAATAGCTCCAGCAAAGGTTTGGATTGCATAGGCGAAATCGAAACAAGTGCCACGCCTATTATCGCTGAGAAGAGCACTACCTGGAGCATCTGTCCTGTTGCAAGTGCCCCCAGAGGATTGGTTGGAAGTATGGTAGTTATCATTCCGGGAAGTTCTGCAACATCGGGTGTAGTGATCCCGCTGCTTTCTACCTGGGTTGTATCTGATATTATCGTATTTTGGACAAGTTCACTGCTGATATAAGTTCCCGGATTTATTGTCAGTGCCAGAGTAAGTCCGATGAGTATTGCAAGTGCAGTGGTTACAAGAAAATATGCTACTGTTCGCAGGCCTATCTTCTTGAGTTGTTCCATGTCTTCGCCAGATGCGATTCCTCTGATAATAGATGCAAAAACAAGTGGTACGACTATCATCTGGAGAAGTGCAAGAAAGAGATAGCCGGGCAGTGCCAGCCATTCTCCAATGGTATATGACATCTCCTTGCTCAAAAAACCGGCAGATGGGCCAAGTAGCAGTCCGGTTCCAACCCCTAATATCATTCCTATAAAGATCTTAAGCCAAAGTCTGCCTCTTACAAGCTCTTGAAGGTGGTAACTTAAGTGTTTCAATGAACGCGGATGAATAAGCGAAAGAGGGTCTTGTAACTTATATCTGCCTGACATACCAGTAATTTATATTTTATCTAAAATGGTTATGCTTGCACCAAATAAACAGTATTTGCTTTCTATTTTCTGCGCAGTATACTCTCATCAATGGGGTAATACTCCGTAGCTGAACTGATAAGTTCTGCTGCCGTATTCCTTTCAAAAGAATGTACTTCAACACGTACTCCGCAGGCTTTCAGGTGATTGACAAGGGCAGTGAAATCTCCATCGCCACTGACGAGCACTACAGTATCTACTTTTTCTGATATTGCTATTGCATCAATGGCTATGCCCATATCCCAATCACCCTTTGTAGATCCGTCGGGCCGGATCTTGAGCTGCTTGGATCTTACTTCCCATCCAAAGTTCCTTAAATGGTACTTGAATCCTGATTGGTCTATATCTTCTGTTTCTACCAGATAGGCAATCGCCCTGATAAGCTGCCTGCCTTTTAATACAGTGGCAAGCAATTTCTCATAATCAAGGCGGCTGTCAGAATAATTGTTCCTTGCAGAATAGAACATGTTCTGTACGTCGGCAAACACAGCAAGTCTCTGGCTTCTGAATACATTTTCTTCATTATTATATATAGTAACCATTGTTTGCTTCTCCATCGGAATCATATTGTGAAAAAGATATGATACTGTCTTCTACTTATTTGAATCTATTTCTTTTAATGCTTATTCAAACGGTTATGTGTATCTAGTATGAGACTGTCGGAAAAGTCGATTCGTATGAAATTACTGAGTAATTATAACAATAATAGCTTAAAACATATAATTATTGATTTCTTTTAAACTCGTTATTGATAATGATTATATTGATACTCATGACTATTTAGCTCCGTACGTATAGCACTAATTTTCAGATTAGGTGACTTTTTCGACAGTCTCAGTATACTCATCTTCAAATATCAGTTAACCCTTAAATAGACCTCTTATCATTTTGATTGGGACAGGCATTTATGCCAGTTTGGACTTTATATTCTTAATATGTTAAATCATCAGGAGGAATAACATGGGTTTATTTAATAGAATGGGAACAGTAGTCAAATCCAAAATGAATAAATTAATGGATCGTATGGAGGACCCCCGAGAAACACTGGATTATTCTTATGAGAAGCAACTGGAAATGCTACAGGGTGTGAAAAGGGGCGTAGCAGAGGTTGCGACATCAAAAAAGAGACTTCAGCTACAGCGATCAAAATTATCACAGAACATTGAGAAACTTGATGGTCAGGCAAAAGAAGCTATCCGGGCTAACAGAGAAGATCTGGCACGTCTGGCACTAGAACGAAAAAGTGGACTTGTTATCCAGATACAGAGCCTTGACCAGCAGATAGCTGATCTTGAAAAAGAACAGGAGAAACTTGTAGCAGCTGAGAAACGCTTGTCGACCAAAGTAGAGGTGTTCAGGACAAAGAAAGAAACTATTAAAGCCCAGTATTCTGCAGCCGAGGCTCAGGTAAAGATAAATGAGTCCGTATCCGGTATAAGTGAAGAAATGGCAGATGTGGGTCTGGCAATAGAAAGGGCTGAGAATAAGACCGAACAAATGAAGGCTCGTGCATCTGCACTTGATGAACTTATAGATTCAGGTACACTTAACGATTTTACCAGCAGTGGTGATGATATTGACCGGGAACTTGCAAAAATAAATTCAGCATCAAGTGTCGATCTTGAACTTGAGAAACTCAAAAAGGAGGCAGGTAAATGATTATAAGGATTGTTGGAGAAGGCCAGTACAAAGTGCCAAGTGCTCTTTTCGATGAATTGAATGTAATCGATAACAATATCGTGGAACTTGTTTCCCGGGGAAATGAAGAGGGATACAAAACAGAACTCTCAAAGCTCATTGAGAAGGTAAAATCCAATGGAAAACAGCTTGATGATTCGGATATCGTAGAATCCGATGTTATGATTCCTCCCGGTGACCTTACTTTCAAAGAAGCAAAAGAAGTTTTTACCGGTGTCGGGATATTTGAAGATTAAAATCAAATATTAATTATTGGTTTGTATTTCAAAAAGGCATACTCCAAAGGGGATACCATTTCCCCACATCTTTTTCGATTGGCAGTTCCTTTTCCATCAATGATTTCAATCTGAATTCCATTGAATTATTCCGGTTGCTTTTTCCCTGAGGGGCAAAAGGATAGTAACTTCCCTGTTTGAAATTATATATCCAATAGACAGGTCCATTGCTTTCAAACCTGTAAACTGCGCATAATATATGCTTTCCGAATCCCTGTTCTATAAGTGTCTGGGAAATCATATGTATATTAGTCACAAGATCTTCGAAGTCATTGTCTTTCAGTACCACCCAAAGGAAATTATATTCATCCTTTTCGATATTGAAATAAGTTCCTGTTTCTTTGGTACTGAACTTTAATAGCTGCTCTATTTCTTCCTTTACAGTGTTGTATTTTGCCATTTCCATGGACTTAAAACATATCCCTGCTACTGACGAAGGTTTAAGATTTAAGTTCATTTCCATAGTTACTACCGCCGTGGATATCGCAAAAAGCCTTTCTGTCTTCGCTTCAGGCATCCTGCTTCTTCCAAGCATTGAATTTATAATGTCGCGAAAACCCATCAGAATTCAATCTCCCTCTGTATTTTTTCAAGTGCAGCAATCCTTTTTTCCATTGATGGATGAGTTGAGATCAGGTTCATCATAGAACCGGATACTGCAGGTATTATGAAAAAAGCATTCATGCCTTCAACTTTACGAAGATCTTCAGTGGGTACATTCGCCATGGTCCCGCTAATTTTTCTTAGCGCAGATATGAGATTCACAGGATTTCCGGTTATGAGTGCAGACCCCCTATCTGCTGCAAATTCTCTGTATCTGGATAGAGCACGTATCAGGAGGAAACTGATTATCCATACTAATATTGATACAATCCAGATTACGATCAAACCGCCATTTGAATTCCGGCGGTTGCCTCCAAACGCTCCAAAATAAAAACTATATCTTACAATGTAGAATGCAAGGGTTGAGATGAAACTGGCTATTGTCAATATTGCCATATCCCTATTTTTCACATGGCTCAATTCATGTGCAAGCACTGCTTCCAGTTCTCCCTGGTTCAGTTTATGCATAAGCCCGGAGGTAACTGCAACAACAGCATTCTTTGGACTTCTTCCGGTCGCAAAGGCATTGGGCACTGAAGTATTCACAATTGCAATCTTGGGTATTGGCAAACCTGCGATAACACAAAGTCTGGTAATTGTTTCATGGAGTTTTGGTTCCTCTGAATCGGAAATCACTCTTGCATTCATAGTCCAGAGGACCAGTCTGTCCGAGTAATAATATTGTGCTCCCATGAATAATGCGATGAACAGGAGCATGAATGTTTGAGGAGCACCCATAGATGCAAGGAATACCAAAAAGAAAAGGTAAACTGCAGCCAGCAGGAACATGGTCAGTATCATTCTTCCTTCCAGTCCGAGATCTTTTTTCCATTCTATCATTCTATTACCTCTTCTGAACTATTTATGGCTAGTTTATTATTGAAGCTTTGTGATGTATGCCACCCTCAAAAAAAGGATCTTTTTAAAAATAATTACTCTACGATTTCCTCCGTTTTTTCCAATAGCAATCCTTTTTGCCAATCATTAATTATTTTTATGGCGGCTCTCATTTCATCAATTTCGCCCTTTTTCTTCAGAAATTTGCTTTGGAGTCCTATCATCTCAAGTATTTCATATGAGTTCTCCTCTCCTATCTTGACATTGTAAGAGGATTCAAGTATCTCTTTACTTTCAGCAACCAGCTTCTCAATGATTCTCAGGGAGACACCAATACGGTCTTTCAGGTGTGTTGAATCCTTAATTCCCAGAAGTCCCTGGATATACTCATCATGTTCATCAAATGGGATAACACCTGGTGTATCAAGGAAAACGATACGTGAACCTGCATTAATTATTTGTATCCCTCTAGTATGTCCTGAGATTGCAGACGTTGATGCTTTATTTTTGCCTGTAACTCCATTTATGACCGAAGATTTACCTGTATTAGGATAACCTATAGAGCCTACAAGTATATCCCGATCTCTTATATTTGCAACTTCTAGTATCTTGTGTCTAAGCATAGTTGTCCCAAACTTCTCCTTTGAGGATACAAAAACAGAAGGAGCTATTTTTGCCATACGGGATTTTGCTTTTTCCAGTTTAGCTTTTGTTACAAGGTCACACTTATTGAGCACTATTATGAAGGGTTTTTTCAGGCGTACAATCTCCTGCTCAACTTCACTGTTCCTTGTCTCATCAGGAAAACGAGCATCAACAACTTCAAGAAGGACATCAGCTTTCTTAATGACATCCCTCACCATTACTTTCTGGCTTGCCATGATTTTTTCTCAGTATCAAAAAAGTGAATTACAATATATTCTATCTTCTTACCCGCTGAAAGGATATATTTTCTTTGATACCTTTGCATGAGAGGGACACATTAAAAAATTTTAGTATTTTTTACTCAGTTGGAGTAAATGGCAATATACTTAATAATGTTTATAGTCTGGCTAATAAACGGGGTGTGTTTCATCATATGGCAACGATCTCTTTTAACCCTCAATTTTGTATTCGCTGCGGGATCTGTACATATATATGTTCACTTGATCTAATTCTTCATGGGGTTGAGGAAGGCATGCCTTTCATGCCGGATTCGATGGATTGTTTTTGTATAAAATGTGGCAGTTGTGTCCTATATGTGTACTCGTCGTTACATAAGTAACTATACAGATGAAATAGTTGATAAAAAGACAATTGAACATATACTGGATATTGTCCGCTATGTTCCATCTGGTGTAAACAATCAGCCAGTACCATCCTATGAAAATGATAATCCCATCTCTTATTTATGCTTATGATTCAGGTGCAGATCCAATTTGCCGTGGTGCTCCTATCTTGCAATAGCACATGCTCAATCTGCGAACAGTAAGGCTCCCACGGACTGTATCATTGCACTTTCATGGTTTAAGCTTGCTGTTCCTGCATACGGACTGGGGCATGCTGGGCAGGCTTCCTGAAAACTGCGGCAACATCATGTCAGCCTTTGATTAATGAACTTGGCCTGCCGGAAGGTCACGTTGTCCAGCATGCAATGATGTTTGGTTATCCTGTATATAATGTGCATAGTATTCCTGGAAGAAATCCGGCAATTATACTCTGAAAATAATCCCAGTATATTCTATTTTCTTTTTCTTTTTACTCAATTTTTCATAGATTTAGGTGTCTTGTCCATTCTGCATGCTCTTGGATCACTATCGTTTTAAATAAAAATCCTTGATCACAATGTTTAGGAATCCTTAAGTATAATATAATCGCTAAAAGTCCTTGAGATAATCTGATATTTGTTTACATATAGATGACATGTTACTATTATATATTAAAAACGAATAATGGTTACAGTCAATTCTGCTGATTGATTGAAAATTGTTTGTTTCAAATAATTTAAAAAATGATTATGATTCTATCTAATAAGCCCCGGATTCTTGTTGTAGACGACGAGCCAATGAACGTCGAGTTGCTTCAGGCTTACTTACAGTTGGATTATGAAGTCCTGCCTGCATATAATGGTTATGAGGCACTGGATATAATTTCGCGTGACTCTCCTGACATTGTACTTCTTGATGTAATGATGCCTGATATTAACGGTTATCAAGTTTGTGAGCAGATAAAGAGCTCGGATAAGACCCGGTTCATACCGGTTGTTCTGGTCACTGCCTTATCTGGAAGGGATGATAGGTTAAGAGGTATAGAGGCAAAGGCGGACGATTTTCTCACAAAGCCTGTTGACAGGCTTGAGCTTAAAATGAGGGTAAAGTCTTTGCTTCGTATCAAAGACCTTCATGATAATCTTATTAAAGAACGTGATCAGGCACAAAATTACCTTGACGTGGCAGCAGTAATGATGTTGGTTCTTGACACGCGGCAGAACATCTCCCTCATAAATAAAAGGGGTCTTGAGATAATGGGTTATGATAACGAAGAAGATGTTCTGGGAAAAAACCTGCTTCATAATTTCATTCATGAGGCTTCCAGGCCTGGAATGGAAATGCATTTTTTCAGTTCGTTGGAAAATATTGAATGTAATACAGGTTACTACGAGTGTCCTATAGTCACAAAGAATAATGAACAGCGAATTGTTTCCTGGTACTCTAAATCCCTGACAGATGACCATAATCATGTAACAGGAATCCTTTTTTCGGGTCAGGATATAACAAAAAGAAAAAAAGCAGAAGAGAAACTGAAAGAACAGACTCGTGCTATGGAAGCATCTATAGATGGAATGGCTATGATGGATGAGCAGGGTGTCTATACTTATGTCAATGATGCGCATGCCCGCATTTTTGGATATGAAAGTCCATATGAACTCATTGGAAAACAATGGGATGTACTCTATAATGATCCCGAGATTGAAATGTTTGTCAATGAGATATTGCCCGAGTTCCGTATAAAGGGCAAATGGAAGGGGGAATTGCTTGGAAAAAAGAAAGACTGTAGTAGTTTTTTCCAGGAAATCTCGCTTACAGCTCTTGATAAGGGCCTTATCTCTGTTGTCAGGGATATCTCCCAGCGCAAGGAAGTTGAATCCCGATTGAACCTATATGCATCGCAACTCAAAAACTCAAACGAGATGAAAGACCTTTTTACGGATATGCTTCGCCACGATCTCTTAAATCCGGCAGGTGTTATAAAAGGATTCACCGATATGCTTTTGCATGAAGAGCTTGATGGAAGTAAAAAATACAAGCTCCAGTTAATAGAGAGTAATGTGTCCCGTCTTATAGATATGATAGAATCGGCTGCAAAGTTTGCAAGGCTTGAGGACATCGATGAACTGGAATTCAAATCCATGGATCTTGCAGGTGTAATTCGCAATGTTGCTGAGGATTTCGGACCGCAGCTCATGGCAAAGAACATAGTATTAGATGTGAAGGTAGGTAAGTCTCTTCCTGCTATATTGAATCCTCTAATCGATGGGGTATTCATCAATTTCATTTCCAATGCAATCAAATATGGCCCTTCTGACAGTGTTGTGGCAATAGATGTACAGGACCTTGGTGATGAATGGAAGGTACTGGTTTCAGATTCAGGTGACGGTATACCTGACAAGAATAAACAAATAGTATTTGATCGTTTCAAGCGTCTTGGCGAGAGGAAGAAAGCTGTCAAAGGTTCCGGGCTTGGTCTTGCAATTGCTAAAAGGATAATCGAATTACATGGTGGAAAAATAGGTGTTTATGACAACTCTACAGGAAAAGGCAGTGTGTTCTGGGCAACAGTGAAAAAAGCATAAGGGTTCATTTGCCAATATCCTCATACCAGATATCTGGCTTTTCATGAATGAATTCTTTCATTATTTCCTTACATTCTGTGATATTAAGGTCAATCACTTCAACACCATGTTCTCTCATAAATTCACCAGCTCCTTCAAAAGTCTCGGATTCTCCTGCAATGACTTTCATTATGCCAAACTGCACAATCGCTCCTGCACAAAGATAACATGGCATAAGTGTTGAATAAATAATAGTGTCGTTGTATTTTCCAATCCTTCCTGCATTGCGGATGCAATCTATCTCTGCATGTGCCAGAGGGTCGTCATGTTGCACTCTCCGATTGTGTCCTCTGGCGATTATCTTTTCATTCCTGACAAGAACTGATCCGATGGGTATTCCTCCCTCTTCCAGTCCCTTTTTAGCTTCTTCAATAGCAGCTTGCATGAATCTATCCATGGTATTCTCCTGGGGTGGTAAATAATCAATAACTAGTATATTATTGCACGGATATATCCCTTACTGCAATACTGATAATTTCAAAGAAAACAGAAAGTATGAGTGTATGTCTGGGCATACTTGACTCAACTTATAATGTCAACATAAGATTTCCGAAAAAACAGGTGTTTTCGTGTGCGCTGATGGCAGCAGGCCTAAGTATCGCAATACCCTTGTTCATGGTTTTTGATGCTATGAGTATCTCAACAAGTGACAGTTTTCCTTCTTCAAACTTGTCTCCTACTGTTTTCATACCTTCTATGAAACCTTCTTCGATTATGTCGATGGGATCTATGCCTGCCATGATCGTTTCCATTGCGGCATTTGTTGCTTCAGCATCATTATGGTTTATGACTGAATTTTTAGCTTTACTGATAAGCTCTTTCTTTTTAGAACCGTTGTAATTCATGATTTAATCATATCCTCAGACGTTGTTCTTTGAAATACGGAGGTTTGCTTTCAGGATGGTCCTTTCCATCCAACCTTCTCTATATTTCATTTTTCATAAGAATCTTGTCTATCTGAAATATATATCTGTTTGTAATATATATAGTTAATATCCTTCTCAATAAACGTGCAGGAAATTTATTCAAGAAAGATAGCATTGAGAAATTGATAATTTCCAGTTGTTTTTGACAGCGGTACTATTCAGTTTTGGTTCTGTTTATTCTGAATACACGGTCGTTCTTACGGACAACTTCCTGTACTTCAAGACCAATTTCGTTTCCTTTTCCAATTCCAATGATTTTTTCACCTTCATGAAATATGGACGTTACTTTCTGTTCTATATAGGTGGTGTTGCCTTCAATTATAATGTGATCTCCCACATTCAGCCCATTTTCAAGCAGCTTGACTGCTGCAGCAGACATCTTTGGGTAGTAATTTGTCACCACTCCTATAGCTTCGCGCTTTATTGGTGAAGCATTCATATCAAAATCATATGCAAGGTCGTCAGGTCCGGGATATCCAAAATAGAATCCGGTTGAAAAACCTCTGTTATATTCAAGTGCCATTTTTTCTTTCAGGGGAATAATTATACTTTTCTCATACATCTCATCCCTGAAAAGGTCAAGTGCCTGACGATAACATTCCGATACTGTGGAAGTATATCCGGGATTTCTAAGTCTTCCTTCAACCTTAAAGGCATCAACACCTGCCTCTATAAGTTCAGGTATATACTCTATCATACAGAGGTCTTTTGCACTCATTAGGTACTTGCCTTCAATATCCACAACTGCTCCATTATCCGAATGTAGCGACCACTCCCAACGGCATGGCTGGCTGCATTCCCCGCAGTTGCCTGATTTTCCAAGAAGATATGCTGAAAGGTAACATCTGCCGGAGATGGCCTGGCATACTGCTCCATGTACAAATACTTCGATTTCGATTTTTGTATCTTCTTTTATCTTTTTAATCTGTTCAATATTAAGTTCGCGTGCAAGTACCACCCGGCTGGCTCCAAGTGACCTATAAAACTCTGCCGTCATCTGGTTTGATACATTTGCCTGGGTTGATATGTGTATTTTCAGGTCTTTTTCAGCAGCTTTTACTATTGTTGCAGGGTCCCAGGCTATCACCGCATCTACATTTGCACAAACAGCGCACTCAAGTACTTCATCCAGTTCATGGAGGTTATGGGGATATATCACAGAATTGACTGCCAAGTATCCCTTCATGCCTTTATTATGTATCTCTTCAACAAAACTGGCAAGTTTTTCAATTGTTATCTCTTGTGCTCTGGACCTGAGACTAAGTCTGTCAAGTGAGAAGTAGGCTGCATCTGCATGTTGTTTGCATGCTTTTAGGGAAGCCAGGTTCCTTATACCCATCACAAGTTCCGGTATTTTGCTTTTGTTTTTATTAAAGGACATTATTCTATGCATTCTGATTAAGATTTAAATCACTTGTGTTGAAAAGCAAGTAAAATTGTTTAAAAAGCAACTTTTATTCAAACCCGGGAACATATATATAGGATAAAACACTATATTGCAGTGTCAAGTAATATTAGGTGTGCCTAATATCCTACTGGAATATGAATTATAGTTGTTATCTCATATATCGTCTTTCTACAAAAAGACAGAGGTTAAAAAATGGCTCCGATCATACCACTTGCAATGATGCCGGAAGGTAAGGATAGCAAAATTATTTCTATTAATGCAGGTAGCTCCCTGCTTAACCGTCTCAGATCGATGGGCTTTATAGAGAACACACTGCTCAAAGTAAAAAGAGGCATCAATGGTTCTCTTATTGTGTCCATAAATGGTTGTGATTACGCACTTGGTATGGGGATGGCTTCAAAGATCATGGTGCAGGAATATTCTGCACAATAAACTATTTTTCTCTGGTCTAGTTCAATCCTATTCAATTAACGAATAAAAGTGATTCAATTATCCAATACGTGGGATTAAATCGAAAAGTAAGAAGCCCAATGGGCTTCATTTTATAATTTATTCTTCCTTTTTACGGAATATGAAAGCAAGGCCGAGTATTGCAGCAATAGGCAATGCAATTGTCGGGAATTCAGGAATTTCATTTTCAGGACAGTCGTACCCATATTTGTATACAGTTACATGTCCGTTGTGGGGATATGTAGTACACTTCTTAGGAATGTTCTGATTCAGGGTTGTTACATCCACATTTTCTATCTTAATGGTGTGAGTAGTGCTTTCCAGTCCGCTGATCTTCAGGGACCTTATTTTCTGTGCATTGATGTTCTGTCCAAGTTCAACATCATCCCAGGTGTCTCCTTCCCATATGACCATTCCGTCTACGTATACTCTTGCATATCCGTCATTACTGTCACTTGCAAACACTATGCAGAAGCAGTTTGTAGGATATAATGTGTCAATGAGCATGTAACCGTTCTCATCGATCACGGCAAGTCTTCCGTCAGCATCGGTCCATGTACCGCCAACGACACTGCTGCTGAAATATGATGCCCACGTGCTTATTACAGCTGGATTTCCGTATGTCCATACATCAAGGTCACATTCCGCATCCTCGATTATCTCTGCATTTACTGAAGTTACAGCAGATGCTGTTCCAATCAAAAATAATGCTGCAAGCATTATAAAGAATATATTTTTCAAATTCATGTATCTCATATCGTACCACCGATTAAACGCCGATTTTGATAGATACATTTCCTATATTTAAGGATGTATTTAAACATTATGAAATAATACTAAAAGTAATACTTATAATAATAATCATTTATCTCTTTTTAAGAGTGGATGATGTTTCTCTTTTCAATAAGTGTCTTAAAACCGCGGATAAAAAGTGAAAAAGGAAAAGAACTACATAATCAAAATGTTTTCCTGTTCCCGCTTGGTCCTCTCATATAATTTCCAAATTCCGAGTCAATAAGCTGCAGGCCATTGAACACGGGTCCGTCCTTGCAGACGCGCAGCCCTTTCTTATCCATGCAGCAGGCTCCGCAAACACCGATGCCGCATTTGAAATACCTGTGAAGGCTGAATTCCGTCTTCTCAAGGGCGTTTTCTTTTTCCAGCATACCAAAGATGCACTTCATCATCATCTCAGGTCCACATGTGTATATCCTGTCATAGGCTGCTACATCAATCTCGGCAAGAATGTCTGTAACAAATCCACACCTGTGTGCAGAACCATCATCAGTTGTCAGGTGTAGTTCCCCGCAGGATGTGAATCTGTCAAAAAAGAGAAGCTCATCAGCATTTCTTGCTCCTAAAATGGTACTCATATGAATACCTGACAATGCTGCATATTCTGCGAGTGGTGCAAGTGGTGCTGCTCCTACTCCTCCTGCTATCAGGAGTATCTTTTCATCCTTGCCTGGCAGGGTAAAGCCTTTTCCGAAAGGTCCTCTTATGCCAAGACTATCCCCTTCCTCATGCATGAAAAGTTTTTCAGTGGCATCCCCTACCTTTTGCACAGTGATGGAATTCTTGCTTGACAATGTCATTGGAATCTCATCCACACCATGTATCCATACCATCACGAACTGGCCTGCAATTGCATCATCAAATGACCTGTCAAAGATAAAAGTCCTGGTAGATGGTGTTTCTTTGATGATCCTGGTTATTTTGACATTAGTAGGGTACATTATATCCTCTCATGCGCGATGCCTATGATATCTATTATATCGTTGTATTCTTTTTCTGAAACAAAATTTTCGATTCCTATGGTGATGGAACTGAAAACTTCCAGTCCTTCATGGACTGCAGATCCTACCTGCACTGCGCTGGCACCTGCCATCATCATCTCGATGGCATCTTCCCAGGTATAAATTCCCCCAACGCCAATAATGGGAATATCAAGGGCAGTATACAGGTCATAAACACATTTTAGCGCAACCGGTTTAACAGCCCGGCCGGAAAGTCCTCCAAACCTGTTGCCAAGTATGGGGTAACCACTGTTTATGTCTATTGCCATTCCCTTCACAGTGTTGATGGCCACAACAGCATCTGCACCGCCTCTTTGTGCAGCTTCTCCGATCGTTACTATATCTGTGACATTGGGTGTGAGTTTAACCCATACGGGTACATCTACTGCGTCACAAACAGCTTTTGTAATGATTTCCACAGCATCAGGGTTGCTTCCAATGGAAGCTCCATAGCCTAATGCATGCGGACAACTCACATTCAATTCAAAAGCATCAGGTTTTGAGTCAATGAGTCCCAGGGCAACATCAACAAATTCATCTTCAGTGCCTCCGAAAATGCTTGCAATGACCGGGGCATCAGCATTATTTTTAGCGAACGCAAGTTCATCCCTGAAAGCAGGGTATGAAGGATTTGGCAGGCCCATGGCATTCAAAAAACCGTATCCCAGGTCTATCATGCTTGGATTCCTGTGTCCTTCATTTGGCTCCGGGCCAATGGATTTTGTGACTACTGCACCTGCTCCTTCCTTTGCAATACGGACAAGGGATGCACCGGTAGTGCCCATTATTCCGGCAGCCAGTATTGTGGGGTTTTTGAGTTCTATTCCGGTTATCTTTATCATATTACCCTTACGCCTCATCAGATACTCTTGATCCTAACTGGCATGCTGCTCTCTGTACAAGTTCCTTGCCGCCCATTAGTGCAAGTTCTCTGCCAAGTATCCTTGCGTGGTCCTGATAGTTCTCGACCGGGATCACCTCATCAATACGGACATGTTCTGAACCATCCAGTGCCAGCACTTCACAACATATGCTGATCTCCTCTTCATTGATAAAATGTGCAAAGGAGCCTATAGGTGCTGTGCATCCTCCTTCAACATCAGTGATAACTATGCGCTCTATCTCAGTCTCTATTCTGGTTCTCTGATGATCAAGGTTGGATACTGCTTCTTCAGCTGCGCTTCCGGCTGGGGTGACTACGGCTATGGTTCCCTGATTTGCAGAAGGGCAGAAGAATTGTGGATTAAGGCGTTCAACGTCCATTTCCCACCCCATTCTCTGGAGGCCTGCTTCAGCAAGAAGGATGCCATCATAAAGACCCTCTTCGAGTTTTCTGATCCGGGTGTTGATATTTCCTCTCAGGTCTTGGACGTGAAGGTCAGGGCGATATCTGAGTATCTGTGCTCTTCGACGCATGGATGAGGTGCCAAGTACAGCTTCTTCAGGCAGCTCATCTATTCTTGAACCATCTGTTGTAAGGAGAACATCGTAAGGTGAATCACGTTTCAGTACTGCAGACGTTGATAGTTCTTCCGGGCGGACTGTAGGCAGGTCTTTCATGGAGTGAACAGAGATGTCAATTTCTCCTTCAATCATCCTGTCATCGAGTTCCCTGACAAATGCGCCAACACCGGCAACCTCGTGTAATGGTCTGTCTGTAAAGGTGTCTCCTGATGTTTTGATTATCATTCTGGTAGTGCTGACGCCAAGTTCTGCCAGAAGGCGCTCAATTGTCTCTGTCTGTGCAAGGGCTAGGGCACTTCCGCGGGTTCCTATTATCATGTGGATCCACCGCTCATTTCAGATTTGCTTCGTAAGCAAGAAGTGTCTTCTCAATGTCATCTTCAGTGTGTGCAGTTGAAATGAAATTTGTCTCAAACTGTGATGGCGGCAGGAAAACACCGCTTTCAAGCATCTTGAAGAAGAACTTCAGGTATCCTTCCTTATCACATTTGAGTACTTCCTGATAGTTAAGTGGCTTCTCACCGAAGAATATCTTGAACATGGATGCAATGCCGACAACATTATAGTCAAGCCTCATGTCTGTCACTATTTCTGATAATCTGGAGCGCAGCATATCACCTGTCGCATTGAGGTTCTTGTGTACTTCTTCTTTCTCAAGTATGTCCAGAACTGTAAGTCCTGCTGCAACTGAGGCCGGACTTCCGCTGAATGTTCCTGCCTGATACACGCTGCCTGAGGGCGCTATCATTTCAATGATATCTTTCTTTCCTCCGAAAACACCGATAGGCAATCCACCACCGATTATCTTTCCAAGGGTTGTCATGTCAGGTGTAACACCGAAATATTCCTGTGCTCCGCCCATTGCAAGTCGGAAACCGGTGATAACTTCATCGAAGATAAGCACAACATTATTCTCTTCGGTGACTTTGCGTACATCCATGAGGTAGTCACTTTCAGGAAGTACAGGTCCTATATTACCCAGGACCGGTTCTATGATGAGGGCAGCCACATCGTCCTTGCTCTTTTCAATAACGGCTGTGAGTGCTTCTATATCGTTGAAAGGAATCTGAAGTGTGTGTTTAGTAAAGTCCTCTGGTATTCCCAGAGAATCAGGTTTTCCAAGGGTTGTTGCTCCGGAGCCTGCTTTCACCAGTACCGAATCGTGTGCTCCGTGGAATCCACCTTCTATCTTGATGAATTTGTTCTTACCTGTGAATCCCCTTGCTGCGCGCAGTGCGCTCATGGTGGCTTCGGTTCCTGTGGATACGAACCTGAGCATGTCGATACTTGGGTACAAGCCTGCGATCCTCTCGGCAAGATTGACCTCAAGCTCGGTTGGTGTGCCGTACAGCCATCCCTTGTCAAGCTGAGAGATTATTGCCTGCTTTATCTGCGGGTGTGCATGTCCAAGTATTTTCGGACCGTATGCGAGACAGTAATCAATGTACTCATTACCGTCTATGTCAGTTATCTTTGAACCACATGCAGATTCTGTGTAGAATGGATATGGTTTGATGGCTCGCACCGGACTGCTGACTCCTCCCGGAAGGAGGGTTCTTGCTTTATTATATAATTCTCTGGACTTATCTAAAGACATAAAAAACACCTTGTAATCATTTTAACATATGTGCCATATCTTTGGCAAAATAGGTAATTATCATATCTGCGCCTGCACGTTTGATTGACAGGAGGGATTCGTACATGACCTTCTTCTCATCAAGCCATCCATTTTGGGCTGCAGCCTTGATCATTGAATACTCCCCGCTGACGTTGTAGGCTGCCATTGGAATCTCAAATTCTGTCTTGAGGCGGTATATTATGTCAAGATATGGAAGTGCCGGTTTGACCATAATTATGTCTGCACCTTCTTCAATATCAAGGGCTGCTTCCAGGAGTGCTTCATTGGAGTTGGCAGGGTCCATCTGGTGAGTGGACCTGTCACCAAAACAGCAACCGGAGCCTGCTGCATCCCTGAATGGTCCGTAGAATGCTGAAGAGTACTTTGCAGCATAGGACATAATAGGTACGTCCTTAAAATTGTTATCATCAAGTGAACTACGGATTACGGATATCATGCCGTCCATCATTCCAGAAGGTGCAACCATATCTGCACCGGCTTTTGCATGGCTTACAGCAATCTTTCCCAGCAAAGGTAGCGTTGGGTCGTTCAATATCTCTTCTGTTTCAAAATCAACCATTCCGCAGTGTCCGTGACTGGTGTACTCGCAGAGGCATACATCGGTTATCACCAGCATATCCTTGCCGAGTTCGTTCTTGATCTCACGCACAGCACGCTGTACGACATCATCATCACCCCAGGCACTGCTCCCCTTCTCATCTTTTGTTGATGGTACTCCAAAGAGGATTATAGCTGGTATTCCAAGGTCGGCGGCTTCCTTTGCATCGTCTGCGACCATCTCAACAGGAACATTGAAGATACCGGGCATGGATGCCACTTCCCGGACAGAATCGATTGTCTCATTGACAAATACGGGGTGTATCAGGTCATTTACAGACAATGACGTCTCACGTACCAAGTCTCTTATCTTACCATTTCTCAGTCTTCTCATTCTGCGCTCGGGGAACATTTTAACTGCCCATCCTTTACTTTTGTATTTAAATCGGATCTCTGAATGCTAAATAACTTGGCAACTGAGTTCAGTAGTTCATCGTCGCCGATTTCTGCTGCATATCTTAGGACCTTTGTGGGTTCTGCCAGTATCTTATTAACGATCGAGTGTGTAAGATCCTCTATAATTTTACTCTCTGTTTCGCCAATGGTGTGATATGCACTCAGTTTCGTGATAGCCTTCTCTTTTTCCAGTACACGAAGTTTGTATGACTGCGCGTAGAGCTCGGATACAAGATGATCCGCTTTCTGTCTCTTGTACTGTTTAATTAACAGATCGAATTCCTCGTCAATTATGGCCTGGACCTTTTTGACCTCGGCCATTCTCATCTCTAGGTTCTTTTCATTTATAACTCTGAGATTATCTATATTATAGAGGGTCACATGGGGTATATTCTCAATTGAAGGGTCTATATCTCTTGGGTTTGCAATATCGATCAACAGAAGTTCTTTACTTCTGAAACTCATCGCACTTCGGACCTGTTCGTATTTCAGAACAAAGTGCGGTGCTCCGGTTGCACTTATGACTACATCTGCTTTCCTGAGATTCTCATCGATATGATCAAAGTGGACTGCATGCCCTCCCATCTCATCAGCAAGCTGTTTTGCGGTTTCATATGTGCGGTTTGCAATATACATAAGTTTTATATCCCTGTGAGAAAGGGCACGCGTGACCAGTGTACCCATCTCACCGGTACCGATGACCATTACCATCTTGTCTTTAAGGTCTCCAACTGTTTCCTCTGCAAGGTCAACAGAAGCTGATGCAATTGAAAGTGCTCCCCTGTTGATCTCTGTTTCTGTCCTGACACGCTTGCCGACCTGGATAGCTTTGCTGAAGGTGGTGTCAAGTATCTTTCCAGTTGTTCCAATGTTCTTTGCAACCTGAAACAGATCTTTAATCTGCCCGAGTATCTGGTCTTCACCTATTATCATAGATTCAAGGCCGCATGCAAGCCTCAGCAGGTGCATGATTGATTCTTCATGATCAAAAAAATCAATAATGTTGGAAGAAAGTCCCATTCTTTTAGCAAACTGGAACAGGACACTGTTTCCCTTTGGAGATACAATATATATTTCCACACGGTTACAGGTTTTCAATACAACACATTCACAAACCCTTTCATTGGAATGCAGGTCCTTCAGCATCTTTTCGATGTCCCCGTCCCATGCTTCCTCGATTTCTTCTACAGTTGCCTTGGAATGGGTGATTACCATACTGGTTATTTCAGTCATGGACACCTCATATTCAAACTATGGTAATTCGGATGGCAATGGATATGGTACATGTTCATCTGACTTTCCTGCTTATTTTCTCTCTTACTATATCCTGTGCTATTTTAAACCCTTTTTCATAGGATTCTTCCAATGCAGACCACACTTCTTTGCTTTCCAGTATATTCCACAATATGTCTTTCCTGTCTCTCTGATCTGGAACTTCATTTTTCAAGTATGTTCTGATTTCATCCTGTATCTTTATCATATCTGCAAATTCAGGGGTGATTATTTTTTCAACCTGCTGTCTTGTAAACCTAGAAAAAGCCGGACTTGATCCGGTTGTGGAGATGCTGATCGTCAGTTCGCCCCGTTTAATTACGGCAGGCACTGTGACATCTCCAATGGCATCCACTTCGTTTGTGAGTATTCCTATTGATTTTGAAAGACTGGTTATCCTTTCGTTTACAGTTCTGTCATTTGTTGCCGGTATTACAAGAAAAGCTTCACAAATGATAGTGGTGATCTCTGTATCACTGAGTTTTCCGGCATCTGCCTTGATGAGTTTGACTCCATTTTTCCGTTCCATCTCAAAAAAAGTATCAGAAAAACTACGGCTAACAATTGTTACCTTCGCGTATTCTGAGAACAGGGTTGCTTTTCTGTCGCCGACTGACCCACTTCCAAAGATTACGACTGTTTTATCGCTCATATCTATCAGCAGTGGCAGGAAGTGGTTTTTATTTGTCATATCTCCTTCTCCGGGTATGCTTGCCTTGTGCTTTTTCTGTAAGTTAGTTAAAGATTGCGATTACAACTTGACTCCGGTCTTCTTGAATTCCCTGTCGCTGAATAAGAGCTTATAATCATTTATTTTTGTGGCTTCAGCTATCCTTGCTGCTATCTTTTCACAGTCTTCTCTTGTATATGAGTGTACCATTGTGAACAGATTGTAGTTCCATTCGGGTGCTCTTGGTCTTTCATAGCAGTGTGTCACCTCTGGAAACCCTGCCATTATTGTCCCAACTTCTTCGGTTCTCTCTTCCGGTACGTTCCAGACGCACATAGCATTTGCAACGATTCCAATATCTCTGTGTCCAATGGATGCACCGAACCTGCGGATGATGTCTTTTTCTTTCATTCTTTGAAGGCGATCAATTATTTCCTGCTCACTGATCCCAAGTTCCCGGGCGATGTCTGCAAAAGGTGATCTTTTCAGGGGTATTCCATTTTGTGTAAGCTTTATTATCTTCTCATCGATATCATCCATATTATCACCGAATGTCAAACTTCACACCAATCTTGAAGAGTCGCTTTGTAGGCAAGTCGATGAAATCAAGTCCTGTCTTCTTGTTGAGCTCATTCAGTATGCAGTTTATTCTTTCTCTGTCGGGTGCAGATATTGTGAACCATATATTGTATTTTCCAGGGCGAAGGTAATTATGGGATACTTCATGGTATGCATTTATATATTCTGCAACCTCGTCTATTTTTTCATCAGGAACCTTAACTGCTATGAGGGTGCTTGTACCCCCTAATCCTTTGCGATTGATGATAGGTCCTATTTTTCGGATGGCTCCTTTATCATGCAATCTTCCAAGTCTTTGTATGACTTCGTCTTCACTGATACCCAGTCTACCCCCCATCTCTTGGAAAGGTTTGGTTTCAAGGGGAAAACCAAATTGTATAGTGTTGAGTATCTTTTTATCTGTTTCATCAAGAAATATCATTTAAATCACTGTTTTTTAGGTATGTATATACAGTAGGGCTCTTCCTCAAGATAATCTCCCGTGGCAGCATAGGCTCGTGCGCGACATCCTCCGCATACTGTATTGTATTCGCATCTCCCACATTTTCCTTTTAGTTTTGAAACATCACGCAGGTCATTGAATACCTTAGAGTTCTCCCATATATCCTTAAAACTCTGTTCTTTAATGTTTCCGGCCAGCACAGGAAGGTAACCGCATGGAAAAACATCTCCGGTACTTGAAACAAAACAAAATCCGGTTCCTCCAAGGCAACCTTTTGTCATTGCCTCATAACCATGTGTTTTTACGCTGATCTCAACGCCTTCTTTTTCTGCTCTCTGGCGCATTATTCTGAAGTAATGTGGTGCACAGGTTGCTTTGAGCTGGATTCCTGCATCCTTTTGTCTGTCATAGAACCAATTGAGTATCCTCTCGTATTCTACTGGTGGTATCTCCTCATTTTCCAGTTCCTTGCCTCTTCCGGTGGGGACAAGCAGAAAAATGTGAAGTGCATCAGAACCGAGATCCTTTGCCATTTCAAGTATGGCAGGAATTTCTTCAATCGTGCGTTTTGTGATGGTAGGATTTATCTGAAAGCTTATTCCTGCACTTTTCAGGTTCTCTATACCTGAAATTGCACCCTTGAATGCTCCAGGCATGCAACGGAAATCATCATGGGTTTCAGGACTTGAGCCGTCAAGGCTGATACTGACTCTTTGTATGCCTGCACTTTTGATCTTCTCCGCCATTTGGGATGTTACAAGTGTTCCGTTGGTGGCCATAGCTACACGGAGTCCCTTTTCAGT
The DNA here is from genome assembly GCF_002243045.1 of Methanolobus psychrotolerans. Taxonomy (GTDB): domain Archaea; phylum Halobacteriota; class Methanosarcinia; order Methanosarcinales; family Methanosarcinaceae; genus Methanolobus; species Methanolobus psychrotolerans. Next base: position 52,829 of record NZ_MBKP01000017.1, on the reverse strand, counting down.
GGCATATTTCGCAAGATCGAATATGTCATTCCTTACCAGTGGCTCACCACCACTCAGTATAAGGATAGGGTTTCCGATTTCCTTAATTTCATCTATAAAATGAAGTGCTTCTTCAGTTGTAAGTTCGCCTTCGGGTTTTTTCTCAGTTGATGAACCTCTGCAATGCTTGCAGGAAAGGTTGCATCCGGCTGTTGTTTCCCAGGCGATGAGTCTTGGAGGTTTTACCATATTAACCATCAGATATTTTTGTTCGTATGTTTACCTTTTTATAGGATGGAACTATACTACTGCACACCCATATTAATACTTGATTATCAGGTAAAGTCCTTCAATAGATATTGGTCTGCAGCGTTTGTTTATTGTACGAGTTTTCGTCTTAATGCGAATGGCGGCAAAGGTAAACCTGATATAGAGGTGATTCTTTATAAGCGCGTTAGAGATTGCATTCGCAATTACATGGATGACACTGTCAGCATACATTATATATCTGTTACGTTTCCGATTGGGTTTTTTGCGGAAATGTCCAGAAATGGTAAAATGATGTCATATTGAGGTGCTTTTATGGATAAAAAACAAAAAACAATTCTTGCAGTTGCTTTCATTGCCATTGTTGGTTTTGTAGGTCTCTGGAATGTAGACCTTTCACAAGGTTATCCTATGATATCGGAACTTTCACAAAATTCGGACCGGTATGTAGGGCATGATGTTAATACAATGGGCGTGGTCAAGAACGGAACCCTGGAGATATCTATAGAAGGAACTTCTTTTGTGCTTCAGGATCTTGAAGAACCCTCTTTTGAACTGAATGTGAAATATACTGGTTCTCTTCCAGTTAATCTCGTAGAAGGCCAGAGTATTAGCATAGGTGGTAAAATGGTGTATGGGGGCGTGATTGAAGCGAACCAGATAGTGATGAGCTGTCCTTCGAAGTACTCAGAATGATCGGATGGATATATGATAGAAATAGAAGATCTGGAAGAATACCAACTTATCAGAAATGCTAAAGATGAGATGGTCCACTCTATGGATGACCGTTCCCATATGAAGAAGATGCTTCTGCATATATGCAGTTCCGGTGGTAAGAATATCAGGCCCGTTATGCTCGTATTATGTACGGAAATGTGCGGAGGGAATTCTGAAAGCAGTATCAAGGCTGCACTTGCTATTGAGTTTATTCATTCTGCTTCACTGATACATGATGATGTACTTGATGGGGGGCTTATGCGCAGGGGTGTGGAATCAGCTCATAAAAAATATGGTATTCCAGCAGCGATACTTTGCGGAGATTTTTTAATATCCAAAGCAATTTCCCTAATTTCCGGATATGGCAATAATGCTGTTAATGAATTTGGAAGGGCTGGTATGTACATGGCTGAAGGAGAGACCATTGACATTTCCAGTGTAAGTGAAGAGTTCAGAGAACGAAATTATTTTGAGTGTATCAGTAAGAAAACCGGCTCTCTTTTTGCTGCGAGTGCTGCGATTGGTGCATATGTTGCTGGTGCCGACGAAGAGATAGCTTTGAAGCTAAGATTATTTGGTGAGTATGTGGGCAATGCTTATCAGATCGTTGATGATCTTCTTGAATATCTTAACAAGCTTGAAGATAAAAGTTCCACATATGAGTCTGTTACATTGCCCCTTATATACAGGAGGGCCATGGGACATGATGCTGCTGTGGAAAAAACATTAAATCAAGTCCTTCTTTGCGTACAGAATGCTAAAGCTATCCTTTCTCAGTTTCCTAGTTCAAATGCAAAGGATAAACTGGAGATTGTAACTGATCTTATTACGGTCGATATGCTTCCGGACGATATTTTTTAACATAATTAAATTATTAGGTGACTTTATGAGGGTTTACGATAAATCGGTAATTAAAGTAAATGCAGGCACTGAAAATGGGAAAGTGGTCCTTGATGCAGAAGGTCCTTTATCTCCTGTTGCAAAACCTATTATAAAACGCATCAACAAGATTTTTCAGGAAGAAAAACCTATCCATGCAGATGAGGACAATATTATATTTTCAACATGGACTCCTCCGATGCCCGGTGATGTATTCAACAGGATGATCAGTGCACAGGTTTCAGCTATTCTTAAAAAGAGGATTCCTGATCAGTTTTCCATTGGTATAACTACGAGGTGTCCCAACAATTGTATTCACTGCGGTGCAGCTGACATTGTGGCAGAGCCTATACTGGGATTTGATGAGATTAACTGTACAATACAACAGGCAATTGATATTGGTTCATATCATATCTCCTTTGATGGGGGGGAGACTATGCTTCGTAAAGACCTTGAGGAAATGGTTGCAAAAGTGGATAAAAGCCGTGCAATTGCAACATGTTTCACATCCGGTTTTGGCCTGAATGAGAAAAGGGCAACGGATTTGAAAGCAGCAGGACTTTTTGCCGCTCACATGAGTCTGGACAGTCCGTATGAGAGGGAGCATGATCGTGTAAGAGGCCGGGATGGTGCTTTCAAGGACACTGTAAATGGTATAAAGTCTATATCCAATGCTGGTATTCTTGCCGATCTTTTCGTTGTGGTTTCTCCGGATAATATCGATGATCTTGATGAGTTCTACAATTTTGCAACTGATATGGGTATGCAGGAAATGTCCATATATGAGATTATAGCTGTGGGTCGCTGGATGGGTCATGAGGATGAGGTTATAACTGCAAAGGATGTCGAGTACCTTGGTAAGTTCCAGAAATCAATGAATAAGAAAGAGGATGGTCCAAGGGTCACTGCATTTCCGCATTTCATGGGTCCTGATCAGTTTGGTTGCTTTGCAGGAAGAAGGTGGATGCATGCAACTGCAGGTGGTGATATTCTTCCCTGTGCATATACTCCTCTGTCATTCGGGAATATTCGTGAAGAAAAACTTGCTGCAATCTGGGAACGGCTGGGTCGGCATGAAGCCTACAAATGTTCTGCAGAATATTGCATGATGCGCAACCCTGAATTCAGGAGTAAATATATCCGGAGTATCCCAGAAGGAACTCAGCTTCCGATTAGACTTGATAAGCATATGCATTAATTTATATTAATTGTTATCAGTTACAAATAATCGATAACCCGTATCTAATGACTACAATTATTATATTGGTTGGGGTATAAATCCTATCATTTTAATGATAAATCATTATCATTTGTGGCTTGCTGGTATCCGGAAAACCGAATACTTTATATGTGAGTTAGCAATAGGAGGTGGTGATTTATTCAGGATAATTAGCAATTCATCACATGAGGATTAGCATGGCCAAAGAACAAATCTTGTCGGAAATCAAAGATGCAGAAGATAATGCACGAAAAATGGTTGACGACGGTAACAAAAGAAAGAATGACCGTATCGCCAGTGCACGTGCCGAGGCCAGGGAAATCATAAAACAGGCCGAGGTCGATGCACAGAAATCTGCACAAAGTGCAATTAAATCTGCAGAAGAGTCTATCGCTTCAGATAAATCAAAAATCATCGAAAATGGTAACAGTGAAGCTGCATTTATAGCCAAATCCGCTTCATCCAAGGTCGATGAGGCTGTAAAATTAATAATAAACGAGTTCGAGAGGGCAACACATGCTTGAACCAAAGCAGATGAGTCGTGCCGTGATTGTTGGCCATAAAAGCATTTTTGAAGAAACGGTCGCTGCTCTGCACAAAGCAAATCTGTTCCAGATCGAAGAGTTCAATGAAGATAATTCCGGTCTCCGTATAGGCAGGTCATTTGAAAACATAGATGATGTTTCAAAGAAACTTGTCAAAATAAGGTCCATTGCCAGTTTGCTGGGTGTAAAGGATGTTGGGACTAAAAAACAGGATCCAAAAGCGGTTGTTTCCACACTTGATGACACTCTTAATAGACTGGACACTGAGCTTGATGTAAAAACTGAGCAGAAAGGTAAGCTTGAAGCAGAACTTAAAGAGATTGATTCTCTTAAGAAAGAACTACTTCCATTTGCTAATATTTCTCTTGACCTTAACTTTTATCGTGGCTATGAGCACCTTTCTGTGTTCACCGGATATGTAAAGGAAGATGTTGGAGTCGCTGTTTCCCGAATTACTTCTTCATATGAAATATTCTATGATCCTAAGGGCGGTACCTTGGTACTGTTCGTCACGAAGGATAAGTCTACAGAGATTGCAGACTTGCTTGCTGGATTTGGTTTCAGGGAGCTTAGAGTTCCAAGTATCAGTGGAATACCTTCTGATTCCCTTTCAAGTATCACTTCAAAAGAATCCGGATTATTGAAACAGATAGAAGCAATCGATGCAGAGATCGAATCTCTAAAAGACAAATATGCTGATTTCATCCTAGCCAGCAATGAGGTTCTTTCAATAGAAGCCCAGAAGTCCGAAACTCCTCTCAGGGTAGCTACTTCAGACAGTACATTCATAATAGATGGATGGGTTCCTGACGAGGATTTTGTTGAGCTGGAGCGTATAGTGAAAGCAGCTACCAATGGACGTGCGTTTGTTTCCAGACAGGAGATGACAAAGACAGATGAAAAGATAGTTCCGATTGAGTATAATAATTCTAAAGTGGCCGCTCCTTTCCAGGAGATCATGGACCTTTACGCACGACCAAGATATAAGGAACTTGATCCTACTTCACTAATATTCATTTCTTTTCCGCTCTTTTACGGAATGATCCTTGGTGACATCGGTTATGCATTGATACTTCTTGCAATAGCGTTTGGTCTTAAAAAGGCAATTTCTTCCGATGCTATCAAACCTCTCATGAATATTCTCATTTACTGTCAGATATCTACTTTGATATTTGGTGTTCTATATGGTGAATTCCTTGGATTCTCACTTGCAAGTCTGCATACGGATCATGGGGTAACTGAAGGTTTGATCAAAGGATTTGCAACTGTAAATCTCTTAGCATCTCCTGTTGGAGGAGAAATGATTACTTTCCCTGTTCACAGGACTCACCTTGTGATGACCATGATAATTGCAACCGCTCTGGTTGGTTTTATTCACATCAATATTGGTTATCTCCTCGGTTTTATCAATGAGAACAGGAAACATGGAATGTCAGCAGCTATTTTCGAGAAAGGAAGCTGGTTTGTTATTGAAATAGGTCTTATTATGGCAATTCTCAGTTATGCAGCAATCCTTCCTTCCTTCACAACGATTGTAGGTGTTGTTGTATTCTTAATAGGATTTTTGATGCTTCTCAAAGGGGAAGGTATCAAAGGACCTATCGAGTTGCCTTCACTTCTCAGTAATTCCCTATCTTACACTCGTATCATAGCGGTAGGACTGTCATCCATCTATATTGCATCAACTGTCAACCTGATAGCCTTTGATATGATCTGGCAACCAGGGACGCCAATTGGTGTAGCAACTATCTTTGCAATTATCGTGTTCATATCTGGGCACGCATTGAATACTGTCCTGAGTATAATAGCCCCCGGTTTACACTCACTCAGGTTGCAGTATGTAGAATTCTTCGGAAAATTCTACGAAGGAGGGGGACGCAAATACAACCCATTTGGATATATTAGAAAATACACGGAGGAATAAGAAAATGGTAACAGAAACATTAACCGTAATGGACCCAGCAGGATTGAAAGCAATTGGTGCAGGACTCGCAGTAGGCCTCACAGGTATAGCATCCGCTCTTGCAGAAAAAGACATTGGTAGTGCAGCAATTGGTGCAATGGCTGAGAATGAGAGTCTTTTTGGTAAGGGTTTGATTCTGACTGTAATCCCAGAAACAATTGTAATCTTTGGTCTGGTAGTTTCACTATTGATTATCCAGTAATTTGAGAGCGCATATTTCGCTCTTAAATTTTCCAAAGGTGTTGAGCATGGGACTTGAAACTGTTATAAAAGATATTATAGATGCTGCAAAGGCAGATGTTTCCAAAATGGATTCTGATGCAGATGCAGAGGTTTCCCTGATTCTGGATGAGGCAAAACAGAATGCTAAACGGATTATGGGTGAACGTCTTGCAAAAGCAGAGGATGATATTAGAAAAATAAGGCAGCAAGAAATATCCAGTGCAAATCTTGAAGTGAAGCGCACATTGCTCAATGCACGCAAGGAAATACTCGAAAAAGTATATATCCAGGCTGTAGAAACCATATCAGCGTTTTCTCCCGAGAAAAACGAAGAACTCCTCAAAGAGCTCATAACTAATTATGAGTCAAATGGTACAAGGATTTATTCCAACGCCGGATCGGAGGAGTTGGTTAAGAAATTATCTTCGATCAAATACGCCGGTAATGTCAATTGTCTTGGTGGCGTTATCATCGAGAACGAAGATGGTACTATCAGATTGGATTATACCTACGATGTCATCCTTAAAAGCGTGAATGAGCGGTTGTTGAAACAGACATCTGACATCTTATTCGGGTGATTTCTATATGCAGCTGTTGCAGAAATTTAAGCTTGGTAAATCCAAAAAATCCCCGTCAAAGGGTCATGCAAACTACGCATATACTACAGCACGTGTACGTGCAATGAAAAGTAAGATCCTGCCAAAGGAGACATATCCTAGGCTCATGAATATGAGCATCGATGAAATTACCAGGTTCATCGGGGAATCTGAGTATAAAGAGGATATCGATGAATTGGCAAGGATACATGACGGCGTAGATCTTATTGAGCATGCTCTGAACAGGAATCTTGCTGTAACCTTCACAAAACTGCTTAGTATTTCAGAGGGGGATGTGAATTTCCTTGTAGGTGAGAAGCTCAAAAAGTATGATATCTGGAATATAAAAACCCTACTTCGCGGTAAATATTGTAATGCTTCCACAGAGGAGATTCTTGAAGCCATTGTTGCGGCGGGAAGGCTGAGTTATTCTTTCCTTTCATCTCTGGCAGCAAAGGGAACTTATGAAGAAGTAATCTCCGAGCTTGCAAATACAGAATATTACCCTATACTGAAGGGTTATGATGGTACAAATCTTTCAGATATCGAAAATCAGCTTGATAAAATGTATTATGCCGGGTTGTTTGGTACAATCAGAGAATCAAAATCCAAGGATCGTAAGTTATTTGCGGAATTTATCCGGATGGGCATTGATCTGAAGAATCTGGTCACACTTTTCCGCCTGAAGAAATCCGGGATCGCGGATCCTGAAATGATGAATCTGATGATTGATGGCGGACTCAGGTTAAAGCACAGGGATATAGAGAAAATGATGCCTCTTTCCTTTGCAGATTTTGTATCTGAACTTGAGAGCAATCCATATTGGGATGTAATGGCAGATGTTGTACGTCCAGATATGGTTTCATTGATTGATATTGAGACCCGACTGAAAAAACACAGGCTTAAATCTGCAGCAAGCTTTTCACATGTTTATCCGATCTCAATTGTACCAATTATGGACTACATGCTAAGTAAACAGAATGAGATTAGCAATTTAAGGATAATTGTACGTGGCAAAGCCGCCAACCTCGATGATGATATTATCAAGGAACAGTTGGTGATCTGATGGAATTAGCAGTGGTCGGAAACGGCGAGTTTGTAACAGGTTTCAGGCTGGCCGGTATCAAAAAGATATTTGAAGTTAATGATGGCGAACTTGAACCTACTGTAGAGAAAATACTTGAGGATCGAGAAGTCGGCATTCTGGTAATGCACGGTGATGATCTGATAAAACTACCGGAGATGTTGAGAAACACTATCAACGACTCTGTTGAGCCAACTGTTGTGACTCTCGGGGGTAGTGGTGAAAGTTCGAACTTAAGGGAAAAAATAAAACAATCGGTAGGTGTAGATCTGTGGAAATGAAAGGTGAAATTTATCGAGTGGCCGGACCTGTGGTTACTATTACAGGTATTAAACCAAAGATGTACGATGTGGTACACGTTGGAAATGAAGGTCTAATGGGCGAAGTTATCAGAATTAAAGGTGACAAAGCCACTGTTCAGGTATATGAGGATACATCTGGTATCAAACCGGGTGAACCTGTAGTAAACACTGGAATGTCTCTCTCTGTAGAACTTGGTCCAGGTTTATTAGAAAGTATTTATGATGGTATTCAGAGACCTCTGAAAGTACTCCAGGAAAAAATGGGAGACTTTATTGAGAGAGGTGTCACTGCTAATGGTCTTGACCGTGACAAGGTATGGGAGTTCAAGCCAGTAGTATCAAGTGGCGACTCTGTAAAAGGCGGTGAAGTTATCGGTGTTGTACAGGAAACAGAGAACATTGAGCATAAGATCATGGTTCCTCCAACGGTTTCCGGTACAATAGAAGAAATAAAGTCCGGCAAATTCAAAGTGGATGAAACCGTATGCGTCCTGACTGACGGTACAGAAATCTCCATGATGCAGAAGTGGCCTGTAAGAATGCCACGTCCGGTAATTAAGAAGTTCATTCCAAGAACACCTCTTATCACAGGTCAGAGGATTCTTGATGGTCTCTTCCCTGTTGCAAAAGGCGGTACTGCAGCTATTCCTGGTCCATTTGGTTCAGGAAAGACAGTTACTCAGCAGCAGCTTGCAAAGTGGAGTGACACTGACATTGTAGTTTATATCGGATGTGGAGAACGTGGGAACGAAATGGCTGATGTACTGAATGAGTTCCCTGAACTCCAGGACCCAAAGACCGGTCGTCCACTCATGGAACGTACAGTTCTTATTGCAAACACATCTAATATGCCTGTGGCTGCTCGTGAAGCATCAGTTTATACAGGTATCACAATCGCAGAATATTACCGTGACATGGGATACGATGTATCACTCATGGCAGACTCTACATCAAGATGGGCGGAAGCAATGAGGGAAATCTCCTCAAGGCTTGAAGAAATGCCTGGTGAAGAAGGGTACCCTGCCTACCTCTCTGCAAGGCTCTCAGAGTTCTACGAGCGGGCAGGTGCTGTGAAATCACTCGCAGGTGAGGAAGGTTCAATCACAGTTATCGGTGCAGTATCACCACCAGGTGGTGACTTCTCAGAGCCGGTCACACAGAACACTCTCCGTATTGTAAAAGTGTTCTGGGCGCTGGACGCCAAACTTGCACAGAGGAGACACTTCCCATCCATTAACTGGCTTACAAGTTACAGTCTGTACACCCAGGGCCTTTCTGAATGGTTTACAGAGAACGTTGCACCTGACTGGGTATCTCTCAGGGACAATGCAATGGATCTTCTTCAGCAGGAGTCCGAACTTCAGGAAATCGTACAGCTTGTAGGTTCTGATGCGCTTCCTGAAGACCAACAGCTTGTTCTTGAGATCTGCCGTATGCTCAGGGAATACTTCCTTCAGCAGAACGCGTTCCATCCTGTTGATACATACTGTCCTTTTGATAAGCAGTACAAGTTATTGAAAGCAATCTCCAAGTACAGTGATATGGCACAGGCAGCACTGGAAGCCGGAATACCAATGAAAGACATCCTTTCACTTGAGTCCAAGGATGAGCTTGCTAAGGTCAAATTCGAAGAGGACTTCGAGAGTGCACTGAATGTTGTTCTGGAAAAGATGGACAGGGAATTTGCAGCACTTGGAGGCAACTAAAATGACCAAGGAATACAAGACGATAACAGAAATTTCAGGACCTTTGATATTCATTGAAAAGACTGAACCCGTAGGTTATGGTGAACTTGTTCACATTAACCTTCCGGATGGTACAACAAAGAGGGGTCAGGTCCTTGATACCTCCGCTGATATTGTAGCTGTTCAGGTGTTCGAAGGGACAGGTGGACTGAATGAGGAATCTGGTGTAGTGTTCTCAGGTGAGACAATCAAACTCCCGGTATCAAAAGACATGCTTGGACGTATCCTCTCAGGTTCTGGGGAACCATTGGATGGCGGACCACGTATCATTCCAGAGGACAGGGTAGATGTTAATGGTGCATCAATGAACCCATACTCAAGGATGCCACCGGTGGACTTTATCCAGACTGGTATTTCAACAATTGACGGAACTAACACCCTTGTTCGTGGACAGAAGCTTCCTATCTTCTCCGGATCAGGACTTCCACACAACGAGATTGCACTTCAGATTGCACGTCAGGCAAAAGTTCCCGGTTCAGAAGAACCTTTTGCAGTGGTATTCGCTGCAATGGGTATCACAAATGAAGAAGCCCAGTACTTCATGGAGGACTTTGAGAAGACCGGTGCTCTTGAGAGGGCAGTAGTTTTCCTTAACCTTGCAGATGACCCTGCTGTAGAGCGTCTCATCACACCAAGGATGGCGCTTACAGCTGCAGAGTATCTTGCATACGAACACGACATGCACGTACTCGTTATCCTTACCGATATCACAAACTACTGTGAAGCACTCCGTCAGATGGGTGCAGCCCGTGAAGAAGTACCAGGAAGGCGTGGTTACCCGGGTTACATGTACACTGACCTTGCATCACTCTATGAGCGTGCAGGTGTAATCAAGGGAAGAAAGGGTTCAGTAACACAGTTCTCAATCCTTACTATGCCTGGTGACGATATAACTCACCCTATCCCTGACCTTTCAGGATATATCACTGAAGGACAGATCGTGGTATCTAGGGAGCTTCACAGAAAGGGTATCTACCCACCTATCAATGTACTCCCGTCCCTGTCCCGTCTGATGAACTCAGGTATCGGTGCAGGTAAGACTAGGGACGACCACAAGGCAGTATCTGATCAGATGTATGCAGGTTATGCAGAAGGTCGTGACCTTAGAGGTCTTGTAGCTATTGTGGGTAAAGAGGCATTGTCTGAGAGGGACCAGAGGATCCTTGAGTTCGCTGATCTCTTTGAAGACAGGTTCGTCCGTCAGGGTAGAGATGAAGACAGGTCAATTGAAGATACCCTTAATGTTGCATGGGACATTCTCTCTGAGCTTCCAGAAGCCCTGCTCACAAGGATCGATAACAAGTATATCGATAAGTACCACCCTGCTCATAAGAGCAACTGAGAATACAGGTGATTCCACATGGGCGCAAAAGATGTAAAACCAACTCGTTCCGAACTTATCGAACTTAAGAAGAAGATCCAACTCTCCCAAGGTGGCCACAAGCTGCTCAAGATGAAAAGGGATGGTCTTATCCTTGAGTTCTTTGAGATCCTCAACAAAGCAAAGGATGTAAGGACCGAGCTGGATGCCGCCTATGAAGATGCTTCCCGGAAGATAGGTATTGCAAATGCTGTTGACGGTACTATTACCGTCAAATCCACAGCTTTTGCACTTAAGAGCAAGCCTGAGATTGAACTGGAAAGTCGCAATATCATGGGTGTTGTCGTTCCAAAGATCGAGTCATCCAGTGTAAAGAAGTCCATAAACGAACGTGGTTATGGTATTCTTGGTACCAGTTCATATACTGATGAGGCAGCAGATGCCTATGAGCATCTTGTCGAAAAGATTATCCTTGCAGCAGAGATTGAGACTACCATGAAAAAGCTTCTTGATGATATCGAGAAGACTAAAAGACGTGTCAATGCTCTCGAATTTAAAGTAATACCGGAACTTCAGGAAGCAATGACCTTCATCAGGCTCCGTCTCGAAGAGATGGAAAGGGAAAACACCTTCAGATTAAAGAGGATCAAAGGATAGTCCTTTGATATTCTTTTTGTTATGAACGATGTTCCAGATGATCGGCCAAACATGGCCGACCGTTTTTTTCAAAAACTACTCCAGCCCGAGAATCTTGGAAGAATCCTCCGGTGGGCATGGATAATATCTCTTTTGATGCTGGCACTTGGATATATTATCATATTTACGAAGGTCAGGCATCTTCTACCTATATGATATCTATTTTCCTTTTCTTTATTATTCTGAATCTTCTTCTCTCTTATATAGTGTTAAACTCACTCCAAAGCCCACGCATCTCCCACCCAACAGGAGTAATACGTTTATTTTTATTCCACTCGCCAAAATCCAATAGTGCACTTTCCACATTTTCCAGGCGCACCAAAAAACCAAAAATCCTTACTTTGACCTTATCTCCCTGAGCACCTCAAACACCTTCTCAGCATGCTCGCTTGTCTTCACATTGTCCCACACTTTCACCAACATTCCATCAGGATCAATAAGGAAAGTACTCCTGACAGTACCCATGTATTCCTTGCCATAGTTTTTCTTCATCCTCCACACATCATACTTCTTATGAACAGCTGTGTCTTCATCAGAGAGAAGTGTGATACCAAGTTCTTTTTTCTCAATGAAGCTTATATGTGATTTGACGCTGTCCTTGCTTAATCCAAGTATCACTGCATTCTCTGAAGTAAAAGCATCCTTCAGGGCCGTAAAGTCCTGTGCTTCTTTTGTACATCCTGAAGTATTATCTTTGGGATAAAAATAAAGAACAATCCACTTGCCTTTAAAATCTTTCAGGCATACTTCATTTCCATTCTGGTCCGGGAGGCAAAACTCAGGAGCTTTTTGTCCCTCAGTTAGTGAATTTTTGCTCATAGAATACCTTATGTGTTTTTTTCATTTAAAGCCTTTATACTATGAAAGTTCTACTTCTGAATCGAGTCTGCTAAAAAAGAAGATTGGGTTGGTTGTTATTAATCGGGGGCAGAGTTGTAAGTTCTTGATTGTACCAACCCAAGGCATACTACAAGCTGATTATATATAATCATGAGTCCCATATATATACAAAATCCATAAAAACCTATATGATTAATGTATGTCTATATATGCTTTCAAGGATTGATTATTGTATACGGCTGGAGAATGCTATAAATGGAAGTATTGAATATTCACAATCTTTCTGTCCAATATGGCGGAAAATCAATTCTGTCTGATTTTAACCTATTGGTTGGAAGGGGAGATAAAATCCTTATAAAAGGACAGTCCGGCGTTGGTAAATCAACCCTTTTAAGACAGATAATGGGATTCGGTATGCAGAGTTCCGGCACGATATACCTTAACGGTGTACTATTAGACAGGGATTCTATATGGGATCTACGAAAGAGGGTAGCCTATGTATCTCAGGATACTGATATTGGTGAGGGCCAGGTTTCTGAACTGCTTGATGAAGTATTCTCATTCAAGGCTAACAGGGATGTCTTTGACAGGAACAAGCTTGATGAACTGTTGTCTTACCTGTCCCTGCCTCACGAAATCCTTAAAAAGGAATATATGAAACTCTCAGGAGGGGAAAAGCAAAGGATAACTCTTGTTATGGCTTTGTTATCATGTAAAGATATCTTTCTGCTTGATGAGGTCACAGCAGAACTTGACAGTATCCTGAAAAAGAAAGTAGTGGATTTGTTCTTTGGGAATCCAGAATGGACCGTACTGGCAATATCTCATGATAGGGAGTGGGAATATTTGAACACCGGTGATGCCGGGACTGGGGGTATCAGGGTCATTGACTTTTCAGCGGAGGCTAACTGATGGAAACATACGAGATCGGCCTGACGGGTCTGCTCTTCTCATTCCTGCTACTGCTCATTCCTGTGTTTATTAGTTACCATCTCCGGCTGAAGCTGATATCTTCCACAGTTGAAGGTGTTATCAGGATGATCCTCCAGCTCGCCTTTGTAGGCGTGTTCCTTACATTCCTCTTTGAACTGAACAGTGCAGGGCTGAACATACTCTGGGTGTTTGTCATGGTCTTTGTAGCATCCCATACCGTGCTGAAGAATGCGGAACTGAAAACTAAATATTTATTCCCCATGCTGATCATATCAATGGTCGTCACCAATTATTCCATGCTTCTCTATTTCAACAGGTTTATCGTCAACCTGAATGACTTATTTGATGCACGCTATCTGATTCCCATAGCTGGTATGGTGCTTGGCAATTCCCTGAGGGCCAATGTTGTGGGAATGGAAAACTTCTGCACCGAGATTCGGAGAAACGAGAACCGTTACCTTTTCAACTTGTCAATGGGAGCCGAAAAGACCGAGGCACTTCTCCCCTATCTCCGTAGGAGCATGAGGGTGGCAATGAAACCCACTATTGCAAATATGGCTACAATAGGTATCGTTTTCATTCCCGGCATGATGACTGGGCAGATACTTGCCGGTGCAAGTCCTATGGTCGCAATAGAATACCAGATAGCGATCATGTTAGCCATTTACGTAACAACAATGGTGAATCTGCTTTTAGGTATTCTTGTCTTGATCCATAAGGGCTTTGATGAGTATGGGATGTTCAAAAAGGAGATACTCAGGGGAGCCTGAAAGGCATACAAATATGCTGGTGATGCCCAAGGTATGAGTTGATCTTTTAGTAAAAACTGTAGATAAAAGCCTTCTTTTGCTTCTTTAACAGTTTAACTTGCTAAATATTCATTTACCTTACATATGACGAATGATTTTAATTGACGCTGGTGCTCAGGTGAAGTCCAATCACTCCAAGGGCTATCAGTGTTAGAGAGGCTATCCTGACTAGAGGCATCGGTTCGTTGAATCCGATGTGTCCTATCAACGATATCATTGCAACCCCAAGCCCTGCCCAGATGGCATAGGCAACGCTCACATCTATCTTTTTCAGAGCAATGGTAAAGGCTATGAAACTAATGCCATAGAACATAAATATCAATATGGATGGCAGTGGTTTTGTAAATCCTTCGGACAGTTTCATGCATGTGGTTCCACAGATTTCGAACATAATTGCAAATGCCAGATAAAAATAGCTCATTTATCCTCCTGTTCAATATTTGAACCTAATATTATCTCAAAAGAGTTTATATTTTACTTTATGAAGCGTCAGATTATAATAGTATCCTAATTCACCTCCTATATACTCTATATCTTTCAAGAGGTTCTACAATATGCCGGTACTGACTTTCATTGCCTGTCGGATGTTTGAGGATGAAATAATCCATATTATCGAAAAAGATTCTCTTATAAACAGCCTGTTGATTGTGAATAATGCCGATTGTGGTGGACTTACTGACAAACTAAGGGATACAGGTTCTGAATATGATCTGGTTTTGGAAAGTGAGATATCAGGGCGCCTGAATAAAGGGAATCTCACCATAATCGTCGAAATGCTTGAACTGGCTCTGCATGCCAAACCTGATAATCTCAAAAAGGTTGTTTATGATAAAGTCCGTGAGATGTCAGAATATTCAGATGGCATTCTACTTTTCTACGGTCTCTGTGGTAATGTTCTCGGTAAAGTAGATAAAGAACTTGCAGACCTTCCGTGTCCGGTCCGTATACTAAAAGAGGACAACGGGGATATTATAGATGATTGTATTGGTGCAGTACTTGGCGGAAGAGCTGCTTATCTTGAGAAACTTAAGAGTTTTCATGGCGTTGGGACTTTCTTTATGACACCCATGTGGGCTGCCCACTGGCGTGAAATGGTAGTGTCTGCAGGCATGACACCGGATTCGGATAATATAAAACTGTCAAAGTTTGTCTTTGATTATGCTGGCTATAAGAATGTAGCTAAGATGGATACGGGACTGAGTTATGAAAAAGAGTTTGAGCCGAAGGTAAAGGAGTTTGCAAAGCTCTTTGATTTTAATATCGTGGAAATGACGGCCAGTCCGGAATTGATGGTTCGTTGTTATCAGCAGTTAAAAGCAGAAGTTCTAATGGCTCACATAATAACTTAGCAAAGACTGTTATCCAAAAAGTGTAATGGATAATTGTATAATTAATTATCCGTTCTTCAGTAATTAGAACTGTAAAGGAAGATCATTCTTCTTTGTTGTACGTCCTCAAGGATTGGATCTTTTTTCTGTTGAAGTAGGTGTTGATCTTCTGAGCGTTCTCATCTTCAGTGATACGCACAAACCGTTCTCTCAGGAAAAGTACTGCTTTTGAGTAGACTTTTCTTTCTTCACCTTCCATATGGGCAGTGTTTATCTGACAGGTAGCTGTACTTCGGTCATCAGCTCTTCTTCGGGAACCTCGTCAGGATCATTAATATATAACGACCTTGAAGGTCCTGCAGGTTCCAGTCCATGTTCCTTCATATACTCAAAGAGATGGGTGTAGGCAACTCCTACTTCATTATATGGGCCCGTATGTATGGCTGAGACCACCCTGGCAGCAGGAAGTGTTGTAAGGTTTACATCAAGGTCATCTATGGAAATACTTCCTGATATTGGAATAGCAACTTCTATCTCTGCATCTGTTTCCCTATATTCCTCATCGTGACAGATGAACATGCAAGGGCCTGTTATCTTTATGTTGCTGCGCGGATTGTTCCTTGTCTCGATGAAGCCGAATAATTCTCCTATAAGTTTTCCAATCGTTACCTCATAACTTCCGGTTTCACTTTTGCTTAATACACGTATTTGTGGTAATTCTTTAATCGTGGGTTCTGATACTGACATACTATACAACTCCAATGTGTCTTTTTGTCCGAGCAAGACCTGTTGTACTTTCTGCAGTCTCCGGATCTCTTTCTCTGTGTGCGCACATCTTTCCTGCATAAGTTCTCTGATAATAGCACTGTCGCCCTGCTCCTGTGCATCCAGTAGCGTTGCTATCTTATCAAGTGAAAATCCCATCCAGGAAAGGGTGCGTATCTTAATGCCCCTCTCTATCTGGGCAGACGTGTAGCAACGATAGCCTGTGAATGCATCTTTTGCTTCCGGTACAAGAAGTCCTTTCTTGTCATAGAAGCGGAGAGCTTTCTGTGTCAGGTGCGTCATCAGGGAAAATCTTCCAATTGGTATTCGATCGAATTTCATCTTGCTCAACAGTCAAATGGATTGTTGATATAGAATGTGATTTTTTTTACCATGGGGGAGAGTTGCTGCGATCAGAGCGAGCAAGTCGGGGATGAACCTGCCTCTCCCTCCCCTTCCAGGAATATCCTCAGCTGGCATAACTTCTCCGGTTTCCCGAGCACGATACACAGATCACCTGACAACAACTGCGTATCTCCTCCGGGGTTTGCGATTATCTCCTCCCCTCTTCGAATTGCCAGCACCGTTGCACCGTACATGTTCCTTAGATTCGCTTCTATCAGGGTGTTTCCATGAAGGACACAGTTTTCTTTAATTTTAAAAGATGTCACATCCACCCCTGGCAGATCATCTTTGAGGTTAAATGTGCTCTTTCTATCCTCAATTGAGTGCTTGCGCAACATAGAATAACCGTTTGAACGTATTTCTCTTGTGAACTTAAAAATGTCCTCTTCCGGAACAAGGTATTTTTTAAGCAAGCGGCTGAATATCTCGACAGATGTTTCATATTCTTCTGGAATTATTTCATTTGCTCCCATTTGGCTGAGCATTCCTATCTCATTCATATACCGTGTCCTTGCGATGATATATAATTCGGGATTCATTCTCCTTGCAACCTGAATTATCGTCCTGGTTCCGATGTAATCCGAGATACCAACGATCAGCACTCTGGCAGATTTTATATTTGCAGCATTAAGTACTACCTCGTGAGTGGCGTCCCCATAGTGGATTCTTTCCCCGTGCTGTCTTTCATTGCGCACGGTCTCAGGATTTGTTTCAATAATCACATAAGGAATGCCTGCGGTCTTTGCAGCGTTCGAGACAGTTTTGCCGTTAAAGCCGTATCCTATGATGATCAGATGGTCATGAATGTCCTCTTCTTCTTTTAGCGGTTCCATACTCTTTGAAGAGATGCCGTTGATAAGTATGCGGTTGGTAGTCCTTTTTAGGATCTCATGTGAGATGCGGTGTGAGGATGTCATTACAAAGGGTGTTGCCGCCATGGTAACTATCGAGACTGCGAGGAAACTCTGGTACAGCATGTCATCCAGCAGACCATATTCCCGTCCGAAACTTGAAAGGATAAATGAGAACTCTCCCACCTGTGCAAGTGCCATTCCGGTTATAAGTGTGGTTCTGAGTGGATAGCCCAGTATGAATGTAACAAGTCCGGCAGTTGCAGATTTAAGGAATATGACCACTGCTGCCAATACAAGCAGAATAGTGATGTTATCCAGGAAGAAACTGACATCCATCAGCATTCCAATGGATACAAAAAAGAAGCTTATAAAAACATCCTTGAAAGGCATCATATTTCCGATTGCCTGATGGCTGTACTCTGATTCCGATATAATCAGACCTGCCAGGAACGCCCCAAGGGCCAGCGACAGTCCTGCTTCGGAAGTAAGCCATGCTGTCCCAAAGACAGTGAATAGAATGGTCAAAAGAAAAAGTTCCCGGTTTCGGGTTTTCACTATTTTGAAGAGCAGTGCAGGCATTATCCATCTTGCGCTCACGATAACAAACAGTACTATGCCAATCCCTTTCAGGAGGAATATGGCAGGACTGTCTCCGGAAGTGGAAGGCACACCTGCAAGTATCGGTGTCAGTAGTATCATTGGTACTATTACTATGTCCTGGAATATCAGTATGCCAAGAGATATCTTGCCGTAAGGGGTATACATTTCACCTTTTTCCTGAAGCAGTTTAAGCACGATTGCTGTGCTGCTAAGGGAAATCAGGAATCCCAGGAAAAGGGCGGTACTGGGGCTATACCCTGCATAAAGGGAAATGTAATATACCAGGGCGGTGGTGATCATGACTTGCAGGCCGCCGCCTACCAGTACGAATCTTTTGATGTCCCATAGCTCTTTAATGGACATCTCAACACCGATTGTGAATAGCAACAGGATTATTCCTATTTCTGCAAGTATCTCTACTTGTTCCACTTCATTAATAATACCGAGCATATGAGGTCCTGCTATTATTCCAGTTACCAGGAAGCCAAGGACTGGTGATAGCTTGATCCTGTGGAACAGTAGAAGTATAAGTATCGAAAATCCAAAAATAATCTCTATGTCAGTAAACAATGTCAGATCCATATTACTAGCCATTTTGACCCCACTTTGAATCTGCTTAATACTAATAAAGTGTTTTGAGTGGTCTGCTTTCAGATAAAAAAGAGATGAACAAGGGTTATTTTACGTAAAAGTGCTAAAAAAGGATAAAACAGTAATTAAGGGATGAAAAGGGCTTAAAGTCCTGCCCTTTCAACGATTATGTCTGCAACTTCCTTTGCACTTTTAAAAGGGAAGTCACTTTCCTTAAGCAATGTACCTGCTTCTCCGGCAGTTACTGATACATCTCCTGATTTACATGTGGTTTCTGCTCCTGCAGGGAACGATGCAAGCAGCTTTTCAGGTGTTTCGATCGGGAAAGTTGCATTTGCAAGTCCGCTAATTATCTGGCTGTGTATGTCTTCTTTTATACTCATATGTTTATCTCCATTTTGTACATTTTTTGGGTGTTTGATGCTGTTTTATCTCGGGGACTTATCAGCAATACTTAATAGGAGAGTTCTTGATATATACTTAATCGGCATTGGAATGTACTAACTATAGTTCAGTATATCTCATTGACCTTTAAGTATTATAAGAAAACCTATTTAATTCATAATTCCATATGTTTCACTATGCAACAGAACTATGATTTTGATTCTGAACTTTCTGATATAAAGCTCAAGCTTTCCGATATTCACAATGACATAAGGTTGTTCATAGACTCGACTAATCACCAGCAACTTGATTCAGTCGTCCGGGACATGAAGGCTGATTATTCAGACATCTTTGTCCGGCATCTTATGGAAGATGCAGGCACAAGCCTTGAAAAGAATATGGTGAAAAAATGTGAGATGCGTGGCGAGTGTAAAACTCTCTTGTCAAATGTATTGCAAAAGAATGCAGGTCTTATCAGGAATGAACATGTAAAAGAAGCATCGATTGAAGAGAATCGTCTTGAATTGAAACATCTTCGGACAATGGTTCCATACGATAAGTGTGATATCTGTTTTTCTGAGGCCTCGGATATCATGTCAAAACAGGTGACCCTCATGCGTTCTATGAGGATATATGAAACCAACAAGGGGAGGAAGCAGGTTCTCAGGCAGCTCCCATCGGAAGTAGTAGTTGATGATATACTTGAGCCTCTGTGTCATCAGAAGCGCTTTGAGATACTGAAGGCAATTTCAGGTGAAACCAAAAGTTTTTCATCTCTTTCAAGTCTTACAGGTCTTCGTGGTGGTAACTTGCTATTCCATCTTCAGAAACTGGTTGAGAAAGGCATGATAATCCAGAGGCATGAAAGGGGAGATTATATGATAACAGGCAAGGGTTTTAAGGTCATGGAAGGTGTCAGAAGCATTTATTCTTCATTGAATCCATTAAAAGATAGTGAATAAGTGGGATCAGGGTGATAACTACAAAACAATCTGGTAATGGATAAAGAACGCATGATGTTGTTCTTTCCTTATTTTTCGTTCTATTCCCATATCACATGTCTTTGTTACCATCAATGAAACTGATGAAAGAATACCGAAATCGGATGCTGATGTTTGTTTTTTTGATATGGTTGTTTGTATGGGTGTTTAACATGTTTTTTCTTTGTGATGAGTAAAAAAAGATGTGAAGAAATGTAACATTGAATGTAGAACATTGAATGTAGTGCAAAATATGTATCTTTAAAAAGGGTATTGGCAAAGCATACAAATACTTTGCCTCTTTTTGAATTATTGTTTTATATCAGACCAAATGATCTAATATTGTTTAGTATCTTGGTGGTCTGTGTTTCTGGAAGCATTCCCTGCAGTACACAGGTCTGTCACCGGAAGGAACAAAAGGTACTTCTGTTTCCTGTTTGCAGTCTGAGCACACTGCTTTGTGCATCTCTCTTGGACCGCTTGACCTGAAGTTTCCGCCGCCGTTTCCTCCTCTGAATCCACCTGAACCGCCTCTGGATCCACCTGAACCGCCTCTAAATCCGCCTTCGCTTCTGCCTTCACTTCTGTTGTTTCCGCCTCTGAATCCACCGCTGCCTTTATTGTCTCTCATTTATTTTATTTCCTTTGTTGTTTATCTGACCTGTTAACTTTGCGTTAAGAATTTCGCACGATTCGTTCAATTTGATTCTACGAGTCTACAATTTTTGTAGCCGAAACAAACCCACAAACCAGGATACAAGCGATAGTATAATCTTTCTTGCGATGCCTTTGATTGTGATGCTGTAGCAGTTTCCATTGAGACGGGAACCCTTATCCCGTAATCCATACGATGCACTCTTTGCTTAGCAATTAACCTAAAAGAAGTAGCCAAATGGAATAATCCTTTTCTTAACCCGCAAGTAAGTTAACTGTCAATAATCGAAAAGGATTCATTAATATAAATAACTATGCTTGCCAGACTAGGGTAATGGGGGGCTGGATGTTGGTAGTGAATTTTAGGTTAACAATATGATTGAATAATGAAAAAATAGTGTCGTTGGTGAAAAGTATGTTCATATTTATGTTCAATTGGAACTGATCAAAACAGAAATTCTTACTATCATGGACTCAGCGGGATTTGAACCCGCGGCCTTTACGTTGCGAACGTAACGATCTACCCCTGATCTACGAGCCCAAGAAAAGTACAATGTTTAAAAACAATAAAAAAAAGAAAAGTAAAAGAGAGGTTTCAGACAGGTCTTCCAACTTCTGTCACTGTTACGCTCTCAACACCTTCTACTGCTGCAAAGGCTTCTTCTACACTCTCAGTACCGCCTTCAAGGTCGCCGACAATAACGACCATTATGATTGCCTTCAGTCCGAAAGCAACTGGTTCTATCTTGTGGGTGCCGTACTCTGCGCCCTCTGGAAGTGATGCGATCAGATTGTCCTTTAGCTCTTCGAGGTTTGTCTCAAGGCCGACAGGCATGATCTTAATAGTTGCTGCGACTTCTCCCATAAACTCACCTCATGCTCCAACAAAGCCACATTTTGGGCATTTATACGGATTGCTCTGCTGCCTGCAGCTTATACATCTTCCAAGCTCATTGCCACATACAGGGCATGGGAAGCGCACATAGCCGTTTTCCACAAGCTTCTTGTTGCATGTGGTACAAGTCTCGACTTTATTTACCATTTAGAATCTCCTTACGATGAATAATACGTGATTAATATAAATACTGAAAATCAGCATGTCAGTGATTTCAGTACATACGCAGTATATAATTTAAATATTCCCCTTGATATGAGTTCCAATTACATTTTTTCCGATAACAGCGTCAATGACTCGCTCGGGATACATTCCATTGACAACGACACAGTCCATCATGTTTTCCATCAGAAATCCTGGCAGTGAGCTGTCTATGCATGTGATGCCCATCTTTGAAAGCTCCCTGGCAGTCATCCATTTTTGTATAATGTCATCTGCGATAACTCCGTCAACATCGGTTACCTTCACAAAACGTGATTTTGTTTCCCTTGCAATCCATGCACCGATGGTATCTGAGGTAACATTCCATGAGTGTGGCAGCCTGTCATTTTGCCTGAGCATACTATAAGGCAACAATACAGAGACACCACAAGGGATATCAATGATATTTTCAACCGAGTTTATGCCTGTCTTATCTATAATGTAATAGGCATATTGTTCCATTGAAAGAATCGCCATCCAGTGAGCTGCATCATCTCCAATGGAACATTTATCACTAATGGTGCGGATGGAATCTGCAAAAATCCCTCCTCCGGGAACCACCAATATCGAATCTCCTCTGTTGCTTCTTCCGAAATGCTCTTGCAGGGAGTCAATAATGGAAGATGAGTTCTTCATAAGACTTCCGCCAAGTTTCACAACCACCCTCATTCTGACCTTCCTCCTATTCATTAGATATATATCTCAATGTATCTATTCTTTTCTTGAGGCAGTTATTTCATCTTCAAGTATCTTCGCTGCAGCATATGCGGGGAATACCTTTGAAATATCAGGCCCCCATCTTTTGGCAACAGAAATACATTCAAAACCAAGTCTTTCTGCTGCATCTTTTATGAGGAATTCCCCTATGCCGGCAGATACTATCCTGTCAAGTCCGTTCCTTTCAGCAATCACTGATATGGATTTGCTCAACAGATCCAGTTGTCTTTCCTTTACCTGCTGAGCAATGTGGTATATTTCGTCCGCCGAAATCTCCGTAAGGTCTGCGCATACAACGCGTGCCAGTCTTCTCATTGCATCTGTTTTACTCTTGCCTGCGCCATCAGCAGTTTCGCATGTGTACAGATCCTCTGATATATCTCCAAGCAGAAGGTATGCGTCAGCATTGGTTGAGAACAGTTCGGATGCAATATGGCAATCCCCATCTGCAACCTTTACCTTTTCAAGCAGGTATGCAAGGTTTGTCCTGAGTGTTCCTGCATAAAAAAGTTCGCTTCGAACAAGCCTTGAAAAATCCGTAAGTCCTGCAACATGTTTTCCATGTTTAATGGGGATGATGTCACTGGTCGTGCTTCCGACATCTACAAAAATGCAATCGCCTATTTCCGAACCAATTAGTCTGGTAGATGCTGCCCAGTTTGCGGCAGCAAGGTCCCGTAGGTTTCCTGAATCCCCATAGAAATATCCGCTATTGTCAATGTACTTAACCTCACAATCAAAAGCATCATTTACGGAGCGCATTATAAAATCAATTCCCTGCAGCTTGTCCTCAAAACAATCTGCAAGCTCTCCTGTCATGACTACACTGACTTTATCAGGTTGCAAATCCTCTGCAATATCTTCCAGAGAAGCAGGTAATGTTGTGTCTTTCCACAACGGTATATAATGCAGTTCGATGATCTCTCCGTCGGCAGACGCTATTTTTGTATTCGCGCCACCTATATCGACTCCGATTATTCTCATGTGATGTCCTCAATGTCATCTTTGGTGAAAGAACACTCCCCTTCAAGACTTACCGAGTCGGGAAGTTTTCCAAACATATTCATAAGCAGAAGTTCTCCAATCTCTTCCTTAAGTGTCTTTACCAGGCCAAAGATTGCAGTTGTAGGGCGGGGGTTAACATCAATAACATAAGGCATGTCCCCATAAACAATGTCAATTCCGACGTACCCATTACACCCAAGCGTTTCAACTGTTCTTTTTGCAACCTGAAATACTTCGTTCTCATACTCTGTCCTGTACGGTACCTGGTTACCTTTATAGTCAAAGATAATATCGCCATTATCGTTATTTAATTCGATCAGCTGCTTGTTCAGGCTCAGTGGAAGTGTCCGCTGTCCGCATACCATACTTACACTAAGATGTTCACCTTCTATGTACTCAGTTGCGATATATTCTTCCTTCTCTTTTCTCATATTGTCCAGCAGGGTCATTTTTACTCCTTCGGATGCACATCCAAACCTCGGTTTGATGACGTACCTTTTTTCATGTCCTTCACTTACTATTTTTGGAACACTTATGGAATTAGATTCAAGCACCTGTGTACACATTAATTTATCAGCACAAAGTCGTACAGACTTTGTAGGACATCCAAGATTGACCGTATTCCTTTCAATTATATCTGTCAGATCGCCCAGGAGTTCATCTGGTCCTATTACAAGACATGCCTCATTTTGCTTCGCAGCCTCTTCCAGTTCGTTTTTAAACGTTTCTTCGTTTGATTCAATGGCAGTTCCGTTTTTTAGCCTGCTTCCTGCAGTGAGGTAGGTAACATCATGTCCTGTACGATGAAAACTATCGGCAAGCGTGCCAAGCATAGCCTTGCCTTCTAGTAGCAGTGTACCTCTCAGTCCTATTCCCACCGCATATTCTGCAAGCAGTATCTTCATGTTGGATGCAACTGCATTATTTGATATATCCTTTACTATTAATGTCCTGTTTTACAGATTAATATTAATTTATATGGGTCATTTTTTAAAACGATGCTAAAAATCCGGATTGGGATTTAATTGTCTTATCTGTATGTTACTGAACAATGCCATTCAAAATATAATGGCATTATAATTTGATATAATGTACTAATTTACATCGACATTATGTTATATATCAGGAATGATACTGAATTAAATGAGGGTTAAGGGGCTAATAATTCTCAATCGAAAGTGCGTGCACGTTGGGGTCTTTGTTTCTCTCTTTGTTGAGTAGGTGGAGTTTCCACGATGGTTTGTGTCTGAGCTCTCTTCTCTCAAAACCATCGAGTGGATTTGCCTTGCAATATATCTGTATTTAAGCAAGCGTTGAGTCTCTTTTAAATATATTCTTCTCATCTATATATTAACAATACATATATACTATGATTGCCGATTAAGGACTGGGATGAATATGGTTGTAAATACTGAAAACCCTTTTGTGCAGGCATTGGCAGTTTCTACTACCATGGCAGTTTTCATGGTTGGTGTCGCCATTGGGCTCATGAGTATGGCGAAAACCGGTTCAACTCCGGTTCCAATGGCTGTAATGCTTCTTGTCTTTGCAGTGATATTCATAGCAGGTTCGGTCTTTTTTGAATCGCGAGGTGCTGATTATATGGGTTCTCTTGTAGGGGGGTCAATAGTTGCGGTGAGCGCCACGTTCTCAGCAACAGCTTTTTTCAGCGGTGTGAAGTATGTCCTTGATGGTGGTACAGGGCTTGAGTGGGAACAGGTCGTTTCCGCACTTGCAGTGTGTATGATTGCCAGCATGTTCCTGATCCGTGTTTTGCAGCACAAATTCAAAGGGGCTTTTTGAGAAGGTTTTGATTTGTTTGAATGGTGATTTTATTTCTTTTTTGTGGATTTTATCTCTCCAAAACAGAGTATTTTACCGTAACTTATTTATAGAACATCAAACAATCACTAGTTCGAATGCACATAACCGCGCACAGAATATGCGGAGATATTTAGAATGGCTAATGGACCAGAGAATTGTGAAGATTTAGACTCTAACCAAGTTGAAGAAGGCAAAGTTGAAATCACTCCTGCAGAGGACGAAGCTACACAACTTCGGGATAAACTTCTGCGCCTGACTGCAGAATTTGATAACTTCCGAAAGAGAAGTGTTCGCGAAAGAGATGAGTATCGCAAATTTGCAGTTGAACAGATGATCGTAGAATTACTTGAAGTATATGACAACTTTGAACGTGCACTTGAATCCGCAAAGCAGACCGACGATGTCTCATCTGTCATTAAAGGTGTTGAGATGGTCTTTAAGCAATTTGCCGGAATACTTGAAAAGGAAGGTCTTCAAAAGATAGAGTGTAAAGGTACTGAATTTGATCCTTACCTTCATGAAGCAATGATGCACGTGGAACATCCGGAGCATGATGATAATGTCGTGGTGGATGTATGTAAACCCGGGTATTATCTGCACTCAAAGGTGATAAGACCTGCAATGGTGACTGTTTCAAAGAAAACAGAGAAATAATCCTTAACACAGTTGTAGAACTTTAATCCTTGTAAAGGATATCTTCAATAGAAATAAAGTACAATTATCAGTTGCAATTATAATGAATTCACAAAAGAGGTTATATTATGGGAAAGATATTGGGAATTGATCTGGGAACTACAAATTCCTGTATGGCTGTTATCGAAGGTGGAGAACCAACAATTCTTCCGAATGCAGAGGGAGGAAGAACAACTCCTTCCGTTGTTGGTTTCTCAAAGAAGGGTGAGAAACTGGTAGGTCAGGTTGCCAAAAGGCAGCTTATTACCAACGCAGAAAACAGTGTAAGCTCTATCAAAAGGCATATGGGAGAGTCTAATTATCGCGTGAAGCTTAGTGATAAAGAGTATTCTCCTCAGGAGATATCTGCAATGATACTGCGTAAGTTGAAAGAAGATGCAGAGGCTTACCTTGGAGAAACCATTACACAGGCAGTAATCACTGTTCCTGCATACTTCAATGATTCACAGAGGCAAGCTACAAAGGATGCAGGTACCATTGCCGGCCTTGAAGTTATGAGGATTATCAACGAGCCAACCGCAGCGGCTCTTGCCTATGGTCTTGATAGGGACGAGGAAGATCACAAGATTCTCATCTACGACCTTGGAGGCGGTACTTTTGATGTATCCATCCTTGAGCTTGGTGGTGGAGTATTTGAAGTTCTTTCAACAAGTGGGGACACTCATCTTGGTGGAGATGACTTTGACCAAAGGATCGTAGACTACCTTACTGAGGAGTTCAAGAAGACTGAAGGTATCGACCTTTCCAAGGACAAGGCAGCATTACAGCGCCTTAAGGATGCTGCTGAAAAAGCAAAGATCGAACTTTCAGGTGTATCTTCCACAAACGTCAATCTTCCATTCATTACTGCAGATGCCAATGGACAGCCAAAACACATTGATATCGATCTCACAAGGGCACAGTTTGAGAAGATGACTTCTGACCTGCTTGACAGGACCATGGTATCTGTCAATCAGGCAATGAAAGATGCAAAGCTTACTGCAAAGGACCTTGACAGAGTACTTCTTGTCGGAGGTTCCACAAGGATGCCTGCTGTAGCAGAAGCAGTGAAGAAGGCAACCGATAAGGATCCATATAAGAACATAAATCCGGATGAAGCTGTAGCAGTTGGTGCGGCAATACAGGCCGGTGTACTTGGTGGAGAGGTTCATGATGTACTTCTTCTTGATGTGAATCCATTGACTCTTGGTATTGAAACCCTCGGAGGCGTATCAACACCTCTCATTGAAAGGAACACAACCATTCCAACTAAGAAGAGTCAGATATTCTCTACTGCCGCTGACAGCCAGCCATCCGTTGAGATCCATGTGCTTCAGGGTGAGAGGGGTATAGCATCTGGTAACAAGACTCTTGGAAGATTCATTCTTGATGGAATTCCTCCTGCACCAAGGGGTATTCCACAGATTGAAGTTACATTTGATATTGATGCCAATGGTATCCTGCATGTCACTGCAAAGGACAAGGGGACCGGAAAGGAGCAGTCCATATCCATCCAGAAGCCAGGCGGTCTTTCAGATGAAGAAATTGACAAAATGGTCAAGGATGCGGAAATACATGCTGAAGAGGATAAGAAACGCAAGGAAGAGGTTGAAGTTAAGAACACAGCTGATTCCCTTGTGAATGCCGCTGAAAAGACTCTCAAGGAAGCAGAAGATATAGCCACACCTGAGCAGAAGTCAAAGGTTGAGGCTGCAGTCAGTGATCTGAAGGCTGCCATTGAAAGCGATGATGTCGAAGCTATCAAGTCAAAGACAGAAGCACTTCAGACTGCTGTTTACGATGTATCCGCTGCAATGTACCAGAAGGCTCAGGAAGAAGCTGCATCTGCGGCCTCTTCTGCTGATGAGTCTGGTTCATCTGCAGACTCTGGTGAGGAAACCATTGTAGATGCCGATTATGAAGTAGTCGATGATACTAAGTAATTAAAACATGGATAATATCAAGGTAAGATACTTTAATTTGTAATGTATCTTACTACTTTAATTTTAATTTGATAATTACACATAGCACAACAGGAATCATCCATGTCCACAACACGCGATTATTATGAAATATTAGGCATATCCAAGGATGCTACGGAATCCGAGATCAAAAAAGCTTACAGAAAACTTGCGATGCAATATCATCCTGACAAGAACAAGGAAGCGGATGCTGAAGGAAAATTCAAAGAAATCTCCGAAGCGTATGCTGTTCTTTCTGATACTGAAAAAAGAGAGCAGTATGATCGGTTTGGGCATGCTGGCATTGATGGCCGTTATAGTCAGGAAGATATCTTCAGGAACGCAGACTTTGGCGGCTTTGAAGATCTTGGTGACATACTGGGTGGCATATTCGGTGGCTTTGGCGGTTTTGGTGGTGGACAAAGAAGGCAGGGTCCCTCAAGAGGTTCTGACCTTCGGTATGATTTGACCGTTACTCTTGAACAGGCAGCTCAGGGAGTTGACACAACTATCAATGTTCCGCGAGCTGAAAATTGTGAGTCATGTGGTGGTACTGGTGCAAAAGCCGGAACAAAACCAAAGCGATGTCCGACATGTCAGGGTGCCGGACAGGTAACGCATGCACGTAATACTCCTTTTGGAAGGTTCATGTCCACGACTACTTGTAATTCATGTCATGGGCAAGGCGAGATTATTGAAGATCCATGTCCTGCATGTAAGGGTACAGGCAAGATAAAAAAGGTCCGTAAGATATCTGTCAAAGTTCCTAAAGGTGCTGATAATGGGATTCGTCTCAAAATAAGGGGCGAAGGTGAGGAAGGAAGTCCGGGTGCACCATCAGGTGATCTTTATGTTGTGATCCATGTGGAACCACACGATAAGTTCCAGCGGGTGGGTGATGATATCCTCTACGAGCAACCAATATCTTTCTCAATGGCTGCATTAGGTGGGGATGTAATGGTCCCGACTCTTCATGGAAACGTAAAAATGAGCATCAAGCCAGGAACTCAGACGCATTCTATACTGCGTCTGAAGGGTAAGGGAATGCCTCATCTTCATGGTAACTCCCAAGGGGATCAGCTTGTCAGGATTATTGTTAAAACGCCTACAAAGCTCACAGGAGAGCAAAAAGAACTACTAAAAAAATTCCAGATACTTGAAGGGGGGTCGGATATGAAAGGCCCAAAAGGCGGCAAAGGTATCTTTGAAAAAATGAAAAGTGCTTTTGAGACTGGAATGTAGTTTTTCTATTAAATTGTATTCTATTTTTATTTTATTTTTTGAGAACCTTTTTTCGTGAAGCTATTT
The DNA here is from genome assembly GCF_002243045.1 of Methanolobus psychrotolerans. GTDB lineage: Archaea > Halobacteriota > Methanosarcinia > Methanosarcinales > Methanosarcinaceae > Methanolobus > Methanolobus psychrotolerans. The sequence continues at coordinate 23,568 of NZ_MBKP01000017.1, read as the reverse complement.
ATATTACTTCGTCGAATATGTGGTAATCTTTAGGGATCAGTACGGATATTGTGCAATTTTGTTTTCAGTAATCATCTAAATCTCTTATTTATGGCCTTTTGAAGGTATATTATGAAAATCGTAATAATTGGTGCTGGTGAAGTTGGCTATCATATCGCTAAGGCTCTTTACCAGACAAACGATGTTGTGGTCGTAGACCAGAGCGAAGATGCATGCGAGCGTGTAGATGAGCTTGATGTCCATGTTGTGCATGGGAATGGTGCCAATGTGTCTATACTCCAGGATCTTCTGGAGGGAGCCGGTCTGTTGGTGGCTGTGACGGGTTCTGATGAGGTTAATATAGTTGCCTGCATGGCTTCCAAGCTCGTTGTCAAGGATAAAGATAAATTAAAAACGGTAGCCAGGGTGAGTAATCCGGATTATATTGATAAGCCTGTGGCCAAACGACCTCAGATAGGTATCGATATAATGGTATGTCCGGAGCTGTCTCTTGCATCTGAGGTTGCAAAGATACTTGCGATTCCTTCGGCCATTGATGCGGAATACTTTGCAGATGGTAAAGTCGAGATGATGGAGTTTGTAGTTCCTGATGACCATTCTCTTGTGGGCAAACATATGCAGGAGCTTCACCTTGCAAATTGCTGTATCGTCAGTGCTCTTTTCAGGAATGCAGAAGTCATAATCCCTCATGGTCAGGATACCATAGAAGGCAATGACCATATAGTTGTCATAGGAAAACCAGCTGCAATGAAAGAAGTGCGCGATCTGTTTGGTGAAAAAGCCGGCAAAAGAAGTAAAGTGATGATAATTGGGGGTGGAATCGTAGGGTTCTATCTTGCAAGAATGGTTGCAAAGAGTGAATTTGATTTGAAGATCATAGAATCTGACAAGGAACGATCTATAGCTATAGCTGAAGAGCTTCCGGAAGTTCTGGTCCTCAATGGCGATGGAACTGATATAAACCTCTTAAAGGATGAAGGCGTTTCTGAAATGGACGTTGTCATATCAGTGACCAATAGCGATGAAAAAAACCTTTTGTGCTCATTGCTTGCCAAACAGTTGGGAGTGAAGAAAGTCATAGCAAGAGCAGACAGATCTGATTATGTTTCCCTTTTTGAAATGGTCGGTGTGGACAGTGCCGTAAGTCCCAGGCAGGCCACGGTCAATGAGGTATTAAAGCTTACTTTCGGACATGGTGTTGAATCTATAACGACCATTGAAGGTGAAAAGGCCGAGATCATTGAGTATACTGCATCTAAAAAGTCAAAAATAGTAGGAAAACCTCTGAAAAATGTGAAGTTCCCATCTGGTGCAATTGTCAGTATGGTTGTCCATAAAGACAACACCGTGGTTCCACGTGGTGAATATGTTATAGAGGAAGGTGACCGGGTAGTAGTATTTTCTCTGCAGTCTGCAAATGCAGCAGTAGAGAAACTCTTCAAATGAATGCTAATCGGGGTGCCGTATTTGAATTACAGTGTCATACTAAATGTTCTGGGAGGACTTCTCAGGTTCCTCGGGGCTATAATGCTAGTTCCCTTATGTGTGGCTGTCTATTATGGCGATTCCTTATATCCGTTTTTAGCTGCAGTTATCATCACAGGTATGACTGGCATCCTGCTTTCACATCGATATAAAGCTACAACTGAGTGGAAAGCAAGGGAAGGATTTGCCATTGTTGCATTTGGATGGCTTGCAGCCGCTGTGTTCGGCTCAATTCCTTTCATGTTAGATGGTTTTAGTCCAATTAACGCAATTTTTGAATCAATGTCCGGTTTTACGACGACTGGAGCTACTGTTCTTCTGGATATAGAAACTCATTCCCAAAGCATACTCTTCTGGCGCAGTATGACACAATGGATCGGAGGAATGGGCATCATCATGCTCTTTATTGCTATTCTTCCAAAGCTTGGTGTTGCCGGCAGGCAGTTGTTCAGAGCAGAAGCTCCCGGTCCTACCGAAGATAAGATCAAACCGAGGATTAGGGAAACTGCAAAAATACTATGGATGGTGTATGTGTTCATTTCCATAATAGAGGTTATTGCTCTTTTACTTGCTAAAATGTCATTATATGATGCTGTTACACACACTTTCACCACAATGGCTTGCGGTGGTTTTTCCCCATATTCCCAAAGTATAGCTGCATTTGACAGTCCTTTGATAGAGGGTATAATAACTTTTTTCATGTTTGTTGCAGGAGCTAACTTCGCGCTTCATTACAGGACACTATACACAGATCGCAAAAGTCTTTTTAAGGATGATGAATTCAAATTTTATTCACTTGTTATTGCCATTGCAACGCTGGTCCTGACTTTCAGTCTCTGGAAAGATATGGGTGAGACTATTTTTAATTCTTTCAGGTATGCTGTTTTCCAGGTTATTTCTATTACTACAAGTACTGGATTTGCAACAGTGGACTTTAACTTATGGACGGATTCTGGAAAAATAGTCCTGCTTGCACTCATGTTCGTAGGCGGATGTGCCGGTTCAACTTCCGGGGGTATCAAGGTGGTAAGGATCCTTTTGCTCCTCAAATACGCACAGCGTGCCCTGTTTAAATCCGTGCATCCAAGGGCTGTTAAACCAATAAAATTCAACGAGAAGACCGTTCCAGATGATGTGATGCAAGCAATAGTGTCTTTTGTAGTTATTTATATCATGATATTTGCCGTATCCACAGCCCTTCTTTCGCTCATGGGGCTGGACCTGGTAAGCTCGATCACAGCTTCCATAGCTACACTTGGTAACATAGGCCCTGGATTTGGCCTTGTAGGTCCTATGGCTAACTTTGATGTCGTACCATTTGTCGGGAAACTGGTGCTGATAATAAATATGTGGATTGGCAGACTTGAGGTATTCACAGTGATTGTGATGTTAACGCCGGAATTCTGGAGACGTTAGTTACGGGAATCTACTGTTTATGATATGTATTCCATATTGTTGTGTTTTATGCTATAAATATGGATTAGTACAAAAAAGTACAGTGACCGACACAAAACGTGTTCAGTCAGCGTTCAAAGTCAAGTTCATACTTAACTACATTCTTAAAGAGCACTCTCAGGTCCCACAGAAGTTTCTTGTTTGCCCTGAAAAGTGCATACAGCAGATCAAGAAGGCTCATGCTGGAGAAGTTAACACCTTCCAGCGAATGTGCCAGTGAGTCTATTTCTTTATCTGTAAAGCTGGTAAATGTTTCTTTGACTATAAGGCTGTTATCGATCTCATATCCTATTGTTGAACGCCATTTGTTTTCATATTCCTGAAGAGCTTTGGTTGAAACGTCACCTTTGGATATTGCTTTATACGCGACTTCTCCTGCAATCTTGCCAGCTTCCATCGCATTAATAATTCCTCCGCCAGTGATCGGATCGGATTGTCTGGCTGCATCTCCTATAAGCATAAGCCCATTTGCAATCGTTTTTTCAATGGAACCACTTACCGGCACTCCACCAACATCCATTTCCAGGATCCTGGCATTTGGGTAGGTCTTCTTTACAAATTCGTTCAGGTAGTCAACAGCATGCTTTCCTCCGGATTTGCTGCCAAGAATTCCTATTCCGACATTTGCAAGATCCTCGCCTTTTGGAAATATCCATACATAACCTGCTGGTGCTATGTCGTTTCCAAGGTAAAAATAGCAATAGTTCTGATCGATTCCTGTACCACTCATAAGATACTGCGCACAGGTTTCAATATCGGCCGGTTTAAGAGATGTATCGATGCCTGCCCATCTGCCAACCTTTGATTCCACACCATCCGCACCGATGACGATTTTTGCACGGATGTCGTATGTTTCTCCAAGGTGCATAACTTTAACACCTCTTACAAAACCGTTTTCCATTATCAGATCCATAGCCCTTGTCTTTACCATTACTTCAGCACCGGCTTTTGCGCTTTCGTAGGCAAGTGCCCTGTCAAAGAGCTTGCGTTCAAGGACATATCCTACTTCTCCGCCTGCAATCTCTTCTGCCATTTCGATCATAGTGCCATCAGGTGAATATATGCGTGATCCCTTGACATCTGCACAGATCCAGCGGTGGTCAGGTTCTATGTGTTTTCTTAACCATATCTTACTGACACCCTCCGCACACCTCACAGGATCGCCTATTTCTTGTCTTTTCTCTATTAGAAGAACGTCAAGACCTTTTAATGCAGCTGTTTTTGCTGCTATTGAGCCCGCCGGGCCTGCACCTATGACAATTACATCATACTCGTTCTTCACTTTTTCACCTCAATAGCTCCAACCGGGCATATCTTAGCACAGATGCCACAAGAGGTACATGTCTCATTGACTTCTATCCAGGTTTCGACCAATTCAAGTGCGCCGGCCGGGCATACGCCCACGCATGCACCACAATATCCGCATTTGAATTTGTTTACGTTGATAGTCACCATTATCACCTATTATTTGTATACTTCATCCCTTAATATTTTAAATAAAATATCTCTTTCGAATTGCAAATTAAAATAACATGATTAAGTAAGCCTTAATAGCACAAGCACTATAAGTGGCTTATGCGTCATCGGAAGCACTGATTCTGGCTCTTGCCTTTCCCGTTCTCATGTCAAATCTTTCCATGACATACTCCCTGGAATTCCCATGTCCATGAAGCATTATTTCAACGAGGTCATGAGGTTCGTCTATGTCGGTGCTTAAAAGGAAAGAATCATAAATATGCACCGAGCATTTTCTATCTTTTGCTATATTGCAGTGGTTAAGGAAACTGGAGCCATAATATTTGACGTGGAAATTGGAAGGGTCCTTTATGAATAGGATGTTAGTTCCTCCTCCTTTTCCCGGGATGATCACTACATCTTCAGGCCTTGCGATTATTTCTTTTATATGTTCAGCTCTTACAAGAGGGAGATCTGCCATTATTATGAATATTGGTTTTTGCTCATGGCTCAGGTATTCATTGATGGCTTCATTCAAGTCATGTTCGTTAAGTACTACTTTTGCCTCCAGGCCGGATGGTACGCCATTATCAAGGGTTGTGAGTATATCTATGTCCTCAACCCCTGCATCATGAAGACTGCAGACCACATCTTTTAGCATGAGTTCTACGAATTTTTCGCGTTCCTCTTGTGTTAGTACAGGTGAAAGCCTTGATTTGGCGTTTTTCCTTTTATAGGGAATCAATGCTTTCATTATATTTCCTCGTAAAGTGCATTCCTCATTTTTGGTGTCCTGCCTGTTTGGCGGATCATCCACTCGAGTTCCTTTGCAGGGGTATATTCTCCATTTGTTCCGCCGGAAGCAACTGTGATCTTGTCTTCCATAAGAGTGCCCCCAAGATCATTAGCGCCGCAGAATAATGCAACCTGTGCCAATTTCTTTCCAAGCTTAACCCATGCAGCCTGTATATTGTCAATATGCTTGTGTAATATTATCCTTGAAATGGCATGCAACCGAAGATCATCGATGCCAGTGGTCATGAATTTTCCACTTTGCATCATTTCTTCTCCTATCTTGTTGTTGTATGGCATAAAAGGCATGGGGATAAGTTCGGTAAAGCCGTTGGTACGCTGCTGTATCTCCCGGATTGTGAATATATGGTCCAGCCTTTCCTCTGCCGTTTCAACGTGTCCGTACATTATGGTTGAGTTTGTCAGAAGACCGGCGTTGTGTGAAGCTTCAATTGTGTCTATCCATTGCTGCCTTGTCAGTTTGGTCGGACAGATTATCTTCCTGACGCGGTCTGCAAGTATCTCTGCTGATGTTCCGGTCAGCGTGCCTACACCACATTCTTTCAAAATACTGAAGGCTTCTTCAAGTGGCATCTTTTCCATTCCGGCAGCATAGAACACTTCCATAGGCGAAAGAGCATGGATGTTCATCGCAGGATAATTGGATTTTATGGCATCAAAGAGCTCAGTATAATAATCCATGGTGAGTTGTGGTATATATCCTCCTTGGACACAAACTTCCACAGCTCCTGAATTATTTGCCCACTCAACTTCTTTAAGTACCTCTTCAGTTGAAAGTATATATCCTTCTTTTTCCTTGAAAGCACAAAAACCGCAATTTCCTACACACATATTTGTGAGGTATATGTTGCGGTTAGTTACGTATGTTACATTGTCTCCAACTGCATCGTAGCGCAGGTCATTTGCAAGGGAAAAAAGCTCAAAAGGATTTGCATCAAGCAAGGTCATTGCATCTTCTTTGTAGATGTCTCCGCTATATGCTCTTTCGATAATATCGTCGGTGATTGTAGGGTGCATCATTTCCTCAGGCAATTCTAAGTTTCATCTGTGCCGGATTGGTATTGATGATTGGTTTATATATTGTATTTCTTTGAAGTGCTTGTCTTCCTGAAGAAGTGATAAACCATTCCAATTCCTGTGCGGACATGAATTGACCATTTGTAGAACCTGCTGAGCTGGATATTTTTTCTTCCATCAAGGTTCCTCCAAGGTCATTGACCCCGCAGTAAAGTGCAACCTGGGCAAGTTTCTTCCCAAGCTTCACCCAACTTGCCTGGATATTCTTTATGTGGGTGTTAAGTATGATGCGTGCAAGGGCATACAATTGCAAATCTTCTATACCAGGGGTGGCATATCTTCCAGCCTTTATCATTTCATCGCCTACTCTGTTATTGTAGGGCATAAAGGTCAATGGGACAAATTCAAGGAAACCGCCTGTCTTTTTCTGTATCTCCCTTATGAGCATAATGTGATCGATACGTTCTTCAATCGTTTCAATGTGTCCATACATGATGGTGGCAGTAGTGTTAATCCCCGCTCTGTGAGCCTGTGTTATGACATCCACCCATTCGTCGGTTTTGAGCTTGTTGGGGCAGATGATGTCCCTCACCCTGTCAGAAAGAATCTCCGCAGCAGTTCCTGGCATTGTATCAAGCCCTGCATCTTTGAGGTGCATCAGTGCTTCTCCTATCGTTATATCACTCTGCCTTGCAGCATGATACACTTCCATGGGGGAGAATGCATGCGTATGGATGTGTGGGAATTCAGTTTTCACTGCTCTTATTATGTCTGTGTAAAAATTGATGTCTACTTCAGGAAGTAATCCTCCCTGAATACAAACTTCTGTGGCACCAAGACTTTCTGCTTCTTTTACCTTTTCAAGTATTTTCGGAATGTCCAGTACATATCCACTATTATTTTTGAATGCGCAGAAGCCACATGTTCCAACACATCGGTTTGTAAAGTTTATATTACGGTTGACTACGTAAGTAACAGTATCGCCTACGGTCTCATAGCGCAATCTATCAGCAAACTCGAAAAGTTTGAAAGGCGGCACCTTTAAAAGGAAAAGCGCGTCTTCCCTTGTAGTTTTACCTGCGTAGGCACGTTCAATGATGTCATCCGGAATAATAGGGTTCATATTTTCCTCCGATACATATCTTTTCTATTTAAATGGTGTGCCCCACTCAGAACTCATATTTTCCGATAGCCCTGCTCATCGGCAAGATCTTTGATAAGACTTTTTAGAGTATCGCTGTACCAGCCTTTTTGAATGTACTGCGGATATATCGGCAACCTTTCCTTCAACGATACTTCATGTACCATTTCTTTTAGTTTTGCTACACTTGGCCATTCAGCTTCAGGGTTTATCCAGTCTATAGTTGTCGGGGAAATCCCGCCAAGGTCATTGGCACCACACTGTATCAGAAGATAAGGGTCAATCAGATTCGGTGCAACCTGGATTGCCACTTCATTTGGGAGTATTTCCCTGGCTATCAGTGTTGTCTGCATCATTTCTTCTTCAGTAGGTGAAGGCATATCTGCCATAGGTGTATCAGGTTTTGGTGTGAAGTTCTGTATGATAACTTCTTGTATGTGTCCGTAATCCTCATGTAATTCCGCAATAGACAGCAGGGAATTGATTCTGTCGTCAAGGGTTTCGCCAATTCCTATCAGTATGCCGGTTGTAAAAGGAATATGTAACTCTCCGGCATAGCGCATCGTCTTGATCCTTTTTGAAGGTATTTTTCCAGGTGACCCCTCATGTGCAACAACATCGGCAGTGGTTTCAAGCATAAGACCCATGCTGGCATTTAAAGGTTTTAGTTTTTCCAGTTCGGTGTAATTCAATATGCCTGCATTGGTATGTGGTAAAAGGCCGATGTCAATAGCAATTTTGCAGAGTTCGCAAATATACTCAATTGTACTGGAATATCCAATATCATTAAGCCATTCCTTGTATAGTGGTATTTCTTCAGCATATTCGCCAAAAGTAAAAAGAACTTCTGTGCACCCTGCTTTTTGACCTTGCTCCAGAATAGGGAGGATCTCCTCCATCTTCATAAGCCGTGCTTGTGGATCTTCAGGGTCACGCCTGAATGTGCAGTATGCACATTTGTTCCTGCATACGTTTGTGACAGGTATGAATACATTACGGCAGAATGTGACAAATTCATCCATTGTTAATTCCCTGATTAAGTAGCAACTACATAAGTTTATTCAATTACTGTTTTTTATGAGGCTATCTCATCAAAATATCCTGCATAGATTTCTTGACTCCAAGTGCGATCCCTTCCACTTCTATCCCGCCTTCTCCTTTGGCTCCGTCTCCTACTACATATAAGTTTGGTATTGGTGTTCTATTGTCAAGGTCTGCACCGGATGGTGACCTGTTAACGGGCCACTCATTTGAATATGATTGTATCAGAAGTACTTCATATTCTTTTCCTGCGAAAATGTCTTTGATGTCTTCAAGCCCGAGTTCTATCTCTTTTTCGAGATTATCTACATCTTTCCAGTGAACACATTGGTGAGCCATTGTAAGATGTTTTCCCTCGGGAGCCAATTTAGGGTCAACATTGGTTACTTCATTAATTCCGTTTACTCTTTTTGCATAAGGTGTGAGCAGTACACCTCCATGTCCTATGAGTGGCTTATCTGATGAGATGCATATTTTTATTCCGGCTGAAGGTTTCAAGTTATTGGATTTACGCTTATAGTCTTCCATCCCAGTAATGCCTGTTTTTTCGCCTATCAAGGTAGCTGTAGCCGTGTGCCCGATATCACTGATTACTAGGTCTGCAAGGTAACATTCTCCATTGACAAGAACGCCTTCAACGGTTCCATTTTTTATTTTGAGACCTGTTACCTCAGATGACGTGTGTATTATTCCTCCAGAAGATTGTATTATATCTGAAAGCGCGTCAGTGATGGCTTTGCATCCTCCCATAGGTACTCCTGGTCCGCCGTAGTGGTAGAGGTTCTCGATTATTGCAAATGCTTCTTCGACAGGAACGTCTGCAGCTTTCAGGCTGAGCGCCCATCCAAAGAAGGAATCTGATATGCGGACGGTCCAGTCTTGGTCAAGATGAGCTTTGCACCACTGTTCAAAAGATTCACCAGATGGCGATTTTTTCCGTGTGCTTATTGCATAATACACCAATTTGATACGGTTAAATACGGAAAAAGGGGTTCTGAAATTTTCAAAGAGGAGGTCCTTATAACCATACTTATAATCTGTATCTCCTTTTTTCCTGGGGATTCTTATTACTGCAATAGGCTTTTTGCGGACAATTTCTACATTTGCTCCTATCTCTTCAATAAGTTGTGCAAGGGGTCCGGCAGGTCCGTGTGGAAGCATGTGTAATGCACCTGTGCTTAACTGGAATCCTTTAAATGGTAGATTCGTGAACCTGCCTCCTATTATCGGAAGACGTTCAAAGACCTCTACTTCATATCCTGCTTTTGAAAGTTTAGCTGCGCTTAAAAGCCCCCCAAGTCCTGAACCAATAATTATTGCTTTCATCTATGCCTCTATTGCTTTAACCGGACAGTATGCGATACATAATCTGCACTCTACACAGGAGGAGGTCATAATTGCTTTTCCTCTCACTACAATGGCCCCGAATTTACAAAAAGCAGCGCATTGACCGCATCCTACACAGTTGTTATTCACTTTCATAGTATAATTCACCGGATTTCATTGTATAAGGGTTTTAATGATAAAAAGTCTTATCACTCTTTATCTGTTTTTATCTTCCACAAAAAGGGAATTTTTTTGATAATATTATTTGAATATTGTTTCACATATTTTTCATATACTACTTAAAATGGAATCATTTATAGAAACATTTATTATTATCCACTAATAATTATATTATCATGGATGATGTTGATCTCGCAATATTAGAATACCTTTGCAAGAATTCAAGGATGCACAGCACTGAAATTGCAACAGATCTTGATCTTGCAACATCTACGGTGCATAAAAGAATAGAGAAAATGCGTGAAACAGGTGTTATCCGCGAGTTTACGGTAAAGGTGGAAACTGCGGAAGTTGGTTTGAATGTCACAACATTTATCGGGGTTAATATTGAACAAAGCAAAAGGATCAATATAATAAACCGCCTGAAAAATATCGATGATGTGCTGGAAATATATGAATTACTTGAACCTTATGATATACTGTTGAAAGTAAGGACCTTCGATATCCATTCACTTAAAGAAAATGTGTTGCAGGTACTTGGAAATATGGATGGTATAAAGGATTCTCAGAGTATTTTAACTACAAAATGCCATAAGGAGAAAAGCTGTATTATTCTGAAAAGATGATGCTTGGGTATGGGGTTGCATTCTTATGTCTAGCAGATTCAATCCATCGAACTAATATCATGATTATTCGTTAAGAATATAGGAATCTATTTATAGTTAAAAATCAGTTTACTTTTAGGTGGACTTATGAAGAAAGAAGTAATTCAGGTTGTTTCCAGGAATAACGGGGAATTGGTCTCTAAGAGAGTTGAAGCCGCACCATATGAATTCACTATTGCTACCCGTGCAAAATGGGAAATGGTGATAGCTGATGAGGATATGGATATTCGTGCAGGTGAATTCAAAAAGATTAACGTTAAAGATATACAGCTGGATCCTGACATGGTTGCCATTCCGTGTACTTTTTCCCATCACGCACTGGTTTCGTTGATCAAGGTTGGTGCAAAGGGAGGTGCCAGGCCTGTTGACAGTGAGCGTATAATAAATGCTGCATATGTGCTGGGTCAGGAAACAGGAAAAGTCAATGAGGGAGATCTACTTGCAGTGCTCAATGTTTTTCCGATAATGTTTACTCGTGAGGCACTTACTCCGCAAACCTTTAAATGATCAGGGGGATTTCTAATGGAAACTTGTGCTATATGCGGGGAACTGCAGGACTCCAGACACTATGCAGAATATAATATCTGCACTACCTGTGCGGATATAATGGAAGATGTCATGGGCGAGTATTTTCTTCGTACCATCTGGAAAAGTGAGCCAAAGGCGCATGTTGCCTACATCAATTATCTCAATAATACTACGCGGTATATTTCAGATTACAAGAAATTATCAAAGAAATCTGAAAAGCATACAAAAGACGTCATTTCCCGTGTTTCAGATGCACTTGAAAATGGAAGTGACCATCCTTCCAAAAGGCGCTATTTCGAACACATGCAAAAGGTCCTTGAATGGCTGGAGGAAACTCCTCACTTCTATCACTACTATTTCAAGGATTATTATGTGTGTCCAACATGTAATGCTTCTATATTTGAGAAATACACCCGCAGGGACGTGGGTGACTGGATGGTTGTATCATGTTCTGAATGTGGCACCGTTATTAAGAAATATTGCTGTCTCAAAAGCGTGTGAACGCTTTTTTCCTTTTTAGGTAAGTGCAATTTTCTCTTTTTAAAGGCAGGTATCATATTCGTATCCATGATGTCGCTGGTAAAATATATGGCTGATATTTATACTAGCTTCCCGAGGTTTCTTCTGGTGCTAATTGATATTCTGTATACTATGAATTTTAATACATTTCGTTATTCCACACATTTTCCTTGCTTCTATCCTATTATTTTTTGATCTGCTTTGCAGGCTTTCAGCATCGTAATTAAGACAATTTAAATATGATGAATTATTATCAATAAATAGCCAGCAGTATCTATTAAAAAATATATCAATAGATACAGTTAATCTATCTACATGTATTTGAGATGTATTTGTATTAGTCCCTTACACGAAGGTGTTTTATACGAATAGTCTATCTACCTTTATAACTTTCAGGAGAATAGTTTATGTCAGGAATAATCGATATTAGTAACATAGCCAATAGTTACATACCGGTTGCAATCATTCTTATAGTGGCGCTTATGATGCCGCCTCTGACCATGTTCCTTGTGAAATCATTAAGTCCGAGGAGTAAATCATCAGCAAAGTACACGACATATGAAGCTGGTTCCCTTCCAGTAGGAAGTGCCAGAATACAGTTCAATGTTGGATACTACCTTTATGCCATTGCTTTTGTTCTCTTTGATATTGAAGTCCTCTTCCTTTATCCATGGGCTACTATCTTCAAAGGACATGGTATTACTGAAATAGCAACCATCGAAATGTTAGTCTTTATTTTTGTTGTATTGTTTGGCTACGTGTACCTAATCAAGAAGGAGGCTCTTAAATGGATGAAATAGAGCAGACGAATGTCGAACAAACTACAGTCCAGAACGTTGGATATGATGACGTTCCCGGCATGGTGCTTACCGATACGAATACTATTAGTGACATCATTAAGAAAACAAAGATCCAGGATGTCCTTAATTGGGGTCGTAAGAATTCATTATGGTTCATGGTAAATGCAATGGGTTGTTGTGGTGTTGAGCTGCTTTCCACAGGAATGGCTCACTATGACACAGACCGTTTTGGTATAATTCCCCGTAACTCCCCAAGGCATGCTGACGTCATGATCATCAGTGGATATGTGACAAAAAAGTATCTGCCTGCATTGAAAAGGATCTGGGATCAGATGCCTGCACCAAAGTGGGTAATATGCTATGGCGATTGTGCCATAAGTGGTGGTCCGTTCTATGAATCTTACAGTACTTTCCAGAATGTTGATGAGATATTCCCGGTAGATGTCTTTATTCCAGGATGTCCTCCAAGATGTGAAGCTCTCATTCAGGGATTTGTTGAGCTTCAGAAGAAGATAGAGGCGAAGAAGGACAGAGGTACGGATTATTGAGGTGGATCGATGAATGCTAAATCTATAATTGCTTCACTTACAAGCAAGTTCCCGGAAGAAGTATATGATGCAGATATTGAATCTGACATCAGGACTGTTGCTAAAGTGAAGCCTGACAATGTAGTGGATGTATGCCGCTACCTCAAGGAAGACCTGTCTTTTGGACATCTTTGCTGTGAATCTGCAGTTGATTATCCGGGCAGGAATGAGATCGAAGTAGTATATATTATAGGTTCTTACGAACACCCGGTCATACTTACGATGAAGGCAATCCTTCCAAGAGAAAATCCGGTGATTGAATCCGTAGTACCTGTTTACTGGAATGCGAACTGGTACGAAAGAGAAACGTACGAACTGTTTGGTGTGAAGTATCTTAACCACCCCGACCTTAAACCTCTTGTACTTCCAATAGAGATGCTCGGTGAGTGGCCATTGCGTAAGGATTACCAAGGCTTCCCCAACAAGACGGCTAAGAATTTGGTGTGAGGATTTATTATGGAAGAAACAGTTGGACCTTCTGAAATGATAGTACACCTTGGCCCACAACATCCCATGATGCCAGGACCATTCCGATTGAATGCGAAATTGAGGGGTGAGACCGTTGTGGACTCCGAGGTTGAGATAGGCTGGATCCACAAAGGGATCGAAAAGATATTAGAAAACAAGACCTATCTTCAGGGTATAACCATTGTGGACAGGATATGTTATCTTGAAGCACTTACCAATGAAGAGGCATATGTCGGTTGCGTTGAGAAGCTTGCAGGTATAGAAGTGCCTGAGAGAGCCCAGTACATCCGTGTTATAATGGAAGAGTTTTCCAGGATACAGAGTCACCTGCTGGGTATGGGGGAATATGCATCCTTTGTCGGGTTTGTGAGTATGTTCATGTACACTATTAGGGACAGGGAAGATGTGTTGACTCTTATGGATTCCGTTACAGGGGCACGTGTCACTCACAGTTTCCTGCGTTTTGGTGGTGTGAAGGATGATCTTCCTGAAGGATTCAAGGATAATGTGAAATATGTCTTTGGAAACCTGAGAAAGGCTATTGATCAATATGAAGAGCTGTATAGTACCGATTCTATCTATAAGTCAAGGACTGTAGGTGTAGGTGTTCTCACCGCAGATGTTGCAAAGGACATTGGCGTATCGGGACCACCTCTCAGGGCAACAGGCGTTGCTTTTGATATTCGCAAGGATGAACCTTATCTTGTCTACGCTGATCTGGATTTTAAGGTATGTACCCAGAAAGCAGGCGATGTCTATGCCAGAATACAGGTACGTCTTGATGAAATGCGCGAGAGCATGTATATTATTGAGCAGTGTCTTGACCAGATTCCATCAGGTCCGCTTTTCCCAGAAGGTACTCCGTATGGCAAGAGGTCACCTGTTATGAGGATTCCGGCCGGAGAGGTTTTCCACCGTGTGGAGGCCCCAAGAGGTGAAATGGGATTCTATATGGTATCTGATGGTTCAGACAAACCATATCGTGTGAAGGTGAGAGGACCTGTATACCCTACTCTGCAAACACTACCGCCACTTCTTAAAGGTGTGAGTGTTGCTGATATAGTAGCTATTGCAGGAAGTATGGACACATGTACCAGTGAGGTTGACAGGTGATCATGATGCAGTTAGAAGATATAATTTACAACCCGCTTCTAAGGGGTATTCTTGGCTTGTGTCTCATGGGTGCCATATTCCTCGGTGCAATGGCTGCTGTATGGTTTGAGCGTAAACTTTCTGCTGACATCCAGCAGAGATATGGTCCAATGAGGACCGGTCCTCATGGATTGCTCCAGCTTGTTGCTGATGCTATCAAATTGTTCACGAAAGAGGATATTATCCCGAAGAACGCTGACAGATTACTGTTCGTATCAGCACCTATCCTTATGATGGGATCTGTTTTCCTTATGCTTGTGGCAATTCCTTTCGGTGCGATAATCATCAACGGTGAAACTTATCCGATTGCGGCAACTGATATGGATATTAGTATCCTTTATATTGAAGCGGTTTCTGCCATTTCTGTTATCGGTATTTTCATGATCGCATACAGTTCAAATAACAAGTACTCTCTTCTTGGTGCTTTCAGGAACTTTGCACGTATGATCGGATACGAGGTTCCTCTGGGTATCTGTATCGTAAGTGTTGCGATCATGGCCGGTTCCCTGAACATTGTAGAGATTGCTCAGGCGCAGAGTCCTCTGTGGTTCATAATCAAACAGCCTATCGGATTCATTGTATTCTTCATTGCCATCATGGCGGATATGGGTCGTCTTCCTTTTGACCAGAACGAATCTGAGGAAGAGCTCATTGCCGGATGGATCACTGAATACACAGGTATGAGATTCGGTCTTGGTTTCTTCGCGGAATACATCCACCTTATTCTTGGCTCAATGCTTATTGTGTTGTTATTCCTTGGAGGATGGAATTTGCCTGCAGCACTGACTGCAAACACTATCCTTGGTATAATACTCCCAACTGCTTTCTTCTTGGGAAAGGTAGTATTGGTCATTCTTACAATTATCATGATAAGATGGGCAGTTCCAAGGTTCAGGATCGACCAGGTCGTGGACCTGAGCTGGAAAAGACTCCTGCCATTAGCTCTCCTTAATCTTGGATGGGTAATCGGATTGGGTCTTCTGGAGGTGTGGATGTAATGGTTATTAAAAATATAATTACGGCAGTTAAGAACATTTACTTCGGTCCACCTGTAACAAGAATGTGCCCGGAAGTACCCACAAAACTTTCAGATAGGTTCAGAGGCTTGCAGAAACTGGATAAAAGCAAATGCATTGGTTGTGGAATATGCGCCAATACATGTCCTAACAATACTATTAAGATAGTCAGGGCACGTGTAAGTCCTGGCAGTGATAAGCAGAGATGGTTCCCTGCAATAGATATCGGTCACTGTCTATTCTGTGGTCTTTGTATAGACCAGTGTCCAAAGGAAGCATTGTCAAGTACAAAAGTGTATCTGACAGGTGTTATTCGCTGGAACCATGAGGACCTTCTCTTTACGCCGGATATGCTGGCAAGGGAAGTTGACATCAATGCTGAAGAAGAAGCAGGTGAAGAGGTGAGCAGATGGACACCACAATAGGTTCAATCATTGAAATGATCGTTTTTGCGATTCTGGCTCTTGCATCGATAGTGTTCGCACTGTTTGTGGTAACGGCTAGGGATGTAGTTAGAGCGGCCATTGCGCTCATCATTACAATGTTCATTGTTGCAGCTCTGTATATACTGCTCAATGCACAGTTCCTTGGTGTTATCCAGATACTCGTGTACATCGGTGCAATAGGAGTATTGATCTTGTTCGCTGTAATGCTTACAAAGAAGGAGTTTGGTACAGATGCTGAATAAAGAGATCTCATTTACAGCAATGGAGGTTATCACATCTGTGTATAACTACCTTAAACCACGTATCTTTGGAATGATAATTGCACTTTTGTTCCTTTCGGTCATGGTTGTGGCAATTGCTTTTACAAGCTGGCCATCACTGGACCAACTACCTCAGAATCTGGAAGACCAGAGTAATATTGAGGGTATCGGACTGCTCATATTCACTGATTTCGTGGTTCCGTTCGAAATATTATCTATCGTATTGTTGTCCGCATTGATGGGTGCCATCTACATGGCAAAAGGAGATGATACTCAATGATACCAATCGCCTTTTACCTTGCTCTTGCAGCAATTATCTTTTCCATAGGTCTCTATGGACTGATGACACAGCGTAGTGGTATTCGTATTCTCATGTGCGTGGAACTTATGCTAAACGCAGCCAACCTCAACCTTGTGGCATTTTCAAGCTACAACGGTGACCTTACAGGGCAGGTATTTGCACTGTTCTCAATTGCACTGGCAGCTTGTGAGGCAGCAATCGGCTTTGCTATACTTATGGCAATCTATAGAATGAAGGATACGATAAGTCTTGAGACTATTAATATACTGAGGTGGTAAAAATGGCAGTAGAAGATTTCGCATTCTTAATACCACTCCTGCCTGCACTAGCCTTTGTGCTGACATTCTTCCTCGGGAAGAAATTGCCAACAGGCGGTGCTATAATTCCAATAGCAGCTATTGCGACATCATTTGTGATATCACTATTAATTACATTGAACCTGCTTGCAAATCCTGAAGAAGTTGTGAATCAGTCATATAACTGGTTCTCCATGTTCAACATAGGTATCCTTGTTGATCCTCTGGCAGCAGTTATGCTTACAATGGTGTCATTTGTAAGTTTGCTTATCCACATCTATTCAGTAGGCTACATGTCACATGACAAGGCACCATCCAGATACTTTGCAGAGACAGCATTGTTTACAGCTTCAATGCTTGGTCTTATCCTTTCAGACAACATCCTCCAACTCTTTATTTGCTGGGAACTTGTGGGTGTCTGTTCTTATCTGCTCATCGGTTTCTGGTATGAAAAGCCATCTGCTGCATCTGCAGCCAAGAAGGCTTTCCTGACAACCAGGGTCGGTGACGTGATGTTCCTTGCAGGAATTGTTATCCTGTTCTCAGACCTCTTCAAAATATTCAACGGTACTATCCCAGAGGGTGTCTACATACTCCGGTTCGATGAGATCTTTACTCACATTCCGGAAATTGCAGCACTGAATGCAAATATTCTTGGAATGGATGTCAGTCACATCACAATAATAACACTCCTGTTCTTCGGTGGTGCTGTTGGTAAATCAGGTCAATTCCCGCTCCATGTGTGGCTCCCTGATGCAATGGAGGGTCCGACAACCGTTTCAGCTCTAATACACGCAGCAACCATGGTTACGGCCGGTGTCTATCTGGTTGCAAGGACATTCCCGATGTTCATCGCAGCTCCGGATTCACTGATGATAGTGGCTTATCTTGGTGCTTTCACTGCAATTTTTGCAGCAACAATGGGTATAGTAATGAATGACATTAAACGTGTACTTGCATACTCTACCATAAGTCAGCTCGGTTACATGATGCTTGGTCTTGGTGTCGGTGCAGCAATCGGTGCTGAGGCAGTAGGCATTTCGATCTTCCATCTGATCAACCATGCATTCTTCAAGGCTTTGCTCTTCCTGTGTGCAGGTAGCGTGATCCACGCAGTAGGTACACACGACATGAGGCAGCTTGGCGGTGTTGCAAAAGTAATGCCAATAACAGCAGCAACAATGATAGCTGCATCCCTGGCGCTTGCAGGCATTGGTATTCCCGGGACATCCATAGGTACCAGTGGTTTCTTCAGTAAAGATGCCATCATCGAGAGTGCATACCTTTTCGGAGAAACGACCGGCACATGGATCCCATATGCACTTTCAATAGCTGCAGCATTGCTTACATCTCTATATATCTTCAGGTTGCTCTTCATGACATTCTATGGAAAGCCACGTACGGATTACGGAGGACACGAATCGCCGGCATCGATGACAATTCCATTGTCAATACTTGCAGTGTTTGCACTTGTCTTCGGTGGTCTAACTTCACAGAGGTTCAATACTTTTGTCAGCGAGACCTTCGTGAACAACTTTGTGCACATGGACATCGCTGAGCTTGCATCAATTGGTGGCTATCACCTTGCTTCACATGCAGGACATGAGCCAATACTCATACTATGGATGCCGTTGATAGTTGCACTTGCAGGTTTCTTGATTGCCTTCCTTGTCTACGGACTGAAGATTGTAAACATGGACAGCCTTGTTTCAAGGAATAATCCAATTTACAAACTCCTGTATAACAGGTACTACCAGAATGCTATATTCACAAACTTCTTCTCGGTCAAGGTCATATACGAAGGATTTGCCTTTGCAGGACGTGCCATTGACAGAGGTTTTGACTGGATAGTTAAATGGATGAGTGACCTGACACTGGAGGCCGGAGAATCACTTCGTCAGTTCCAGACAGGAAAAGTACAGAACTACGCCACGGCTGTTATAACCGGAGTAAGTCTTCTGGTCATACTCATTAAAGTGGTAATGGAGGTACTCTGATGTTGCCGATACTATCTTTGATCGTGCTTATACCTCTGATATTTGCAGCACTTACATTATTGACAAAAACAAAAGAACAGGCAAGGTCACTTGCCCTTGTGGCTACGGTTTCAGTACTGTTACTCACGGTATACATGTACTTTAACTTTGATAGTAGCATTGCTGATAACCAATTCGAGGAACTTGTACAGTGGGTGCCTTCCCTTGGAATAACCTACCATCTCGGTGTTGACGGAATATCAATGCCATTGATACTTCTCAATGCAATTGTACTTCCACTACTCGTTCTCTTTACATGGAACGATGACAGAAAATCACCGAACAAGTTCTACGCACTCATACTTGCAACAGAAGGTGCAGTTATCGGTGTATTCACCGCTCTGGACTTCTTCCTGTTCTATGTGTTCTGGGAACTTACTCTCATACCGCTCTTCTTCATGGTGAGCATATGGGGAGGGCCCAACAAGCACCACGCTTCAATAAAGTTCTTCATATACACCCACGTGGCTTCTCTTGTGATGCTGCTCGGTATATTCGGACTTTACTTTGCAGCATGGGAGAATACAGGAACCCCGACACTGGACATACCAATACTTATTGCCCAGTTCCAGTTCATTGAATCAGGAATTGCAAAAGATATGATATTCCTTGCACTTCTCTTCGGTTTCATTGTCAAGATACCAAGCTTCCCGTTCCATTCATGGCTTCCGGATGCATACACTGAGGCACCAACTGCCGGAAGTGTGCTCTTTGTCATGCTTAAGATCGGTGGTTACGGTCTCTTTAAGATAATGCTGCCAATGCTGCCATTTACAGCGTCACCAAACCTGATGATAACCATCATGGCAGTTCTTGGTTCTGTAAGTATACTCTATGGTGCATTCCTCGCACTCTCACAGAAGGATCTCAAGAAAATGGTCGCATATTCCAGTGTAAGCCACATGGGTTACGTAACACTCGGTGCAGCTGGTATTGTATCACTCTCTGTTTCAGGAGCAATGTTCCAACAGTTCTCACACGGACTTATCATGAGCATTATGTTCATGTCATGCGGGATCATCAATAATGCAACAGGCACAAGGATCATCAACGATCTCGGAGGCCTTGCGCAGAAGATGCCAAAACTGGCAGTCATCATGGTAGTGACTTTCATGGCATCCCTTGGACTCCCTGGACTAAGCGGTTTTATTGCAGAGGTCTCAGTACTTGCAGGAGCCTTTGTGAGCCTCCCAGCATACGTAATTATTGCATTGCTGGCAATCGTGATAACTGCAGCATATCATCTATGGGCTCTCCAGAGGGCAATGTTTGGTGTCTACAATGAGAAACTCGGTACAGTTGCCGATATCAATAGTTATCAGACTATTTCAATGGGCATCATTGTAATCCTCATACTGTACTTTGGACTTAACCCAAGCCCGGTGCTTGATATGATGTTGACGAATTCAGAACATATAACCAGCCTTATGGCTGTCATGGGGGTCTAAGGAATGGATTTGATGTTATTAGCTCCTGAAATTACCCTTGCGATCACAGGACTGGCAGTATTGCTAATTGGACTTTTCATTCCGACAGATTCAAAGAAGATACTGGGTTACCTGGCAAGCCTTGGTGTAATTGTTTCCCTGTTCCTCACAGTCTCAAGTCTTGGAACACAGGCGACAGTGTTTAATGACACGGTATCTATTGATGCCCTGTCCCAATTCTTTAAGATAGTGTTCCTTGTAGTTGCATTGCTCTTTACGATATCTGGTATCAAGTACACAGAAGGCAACAGTCACACTGAAGAGTTCTTCACACTCGGAATATTCGCAACCATAGGCATGATGTTCGTTGCATCTGCAAACGATCTTATGGTACTGTTCGTTGCATTTGAACTTGCAAGTCTTGCAACCTATGCACTTGCAGGCTTTGAGAAGAAGAACCCAAAGTCACTGGAAGCTGCGATGAAGTACTTCATCATAGGCTCACTTTCAGCAGCCCTTATGCTTCTCGGTATATCATATGTATACGGAGCGACAGGCACAACCAGTATTCCGGGAATAGCTGCCAATGCAGGCTTACTTGTATCAAGTCCCATGGGACTTGTTGCAGTGGTTCTCCTGATTGCTGGATTTGGTTTCAAGATAGCTCTTGTACCATTCCACATGTGGGCACCTGACACATATCAGGGCGCACCGTCTGTGGTATCTGCACTGCTTGCAGCCGGTTCCAAGAAGATGGGTATTGTAGCAGCTCTCAAGATATTTGTAGTTGCACTGATTGCCCTTAAAGCTGAATGGCAGATTGCTTTTGCAATACTTGCAGTCATCACAATGACATATGGTAACATTGTAGCTCTGAACCAGACAAGTGTCAAGAGAATGCTCGCATACTCCTCACTTGCACAGGCAGGTTACATCACAATGGCATTTGTGGTACTCACACCAATGGCACTTGGTGGTGGTATATTCTATGCACTGTCACACGGTTTCATGAAGGCTGGAGCTTTCATTGCAACTGCTGCAGTAGCATACATGGTACTATCTGAGAACAAGGATTCAAATGATCCAGATCACATTGACAACTTCAGGGGTCTTGGAAGGAGAATGCCAGTAACTGCTCTCTGTCTGACAGTGTTCGTATTTGCACTGGCAGGTATCCCGCTCACAGCAGGTTACATGAGCAAGTTCATCCTGTTCTCATCAACCATCCAGGCAGGATTTGTGTGGCTTGCAGTAATTGCAATACTCAACAGTGCAATATCACTGTACTACTATGCAAAGATCGTCAAATACATGTACTTCCTTCCAACTGACAGTGAGAAGATATCAGAACCACTACCATACACCATTGCAATGGTAATCGCCGTTATTGGTGTACTTGTAATTGGTTTCTGGTCTGAACCATTTGTCTACTGGGCAATGGAAGCTGCAAAAGTATTGATTCCCGGAGGTTTCTAAATGGCAGATTGTGATCTTTGTGGAGTTGCTATTCCCACAGTGGTTCCTGTAAGAGTGTTCAAGCCAAAGTATGCACATTCCTATCCACATGGCATGTGGCAGGGTCTTTGTGAAGGCTGTCTGAATGCAGGAAAGAAGGCCCATGACAAGCAGGCAGAATCTCCAAGCTGCGGAACCGCAGGCAAATGTGAATTCTGCGGTAACATTGCACAGCTTTACGATGTAACAATCAGCAGACCTTCATTCTCAAAGGGTGCTGAGGAAGACACAGTACAGCTCTGCAAGAAGTGCCTTGGCTCAATAAACGAGTCACATGAAGCATGGGAAAAGCAGAAGGCTGAAGACGAACACGCACACCATTAAATTTTAAAATAGAAGACCGGCTTTAGCCGGTCAGCTCTTTTCTTTTTTATGTAAATCTAATATCAGATTTTTCTTGTATTGTAACTTTGTTCTTATTTTTCTTTATGGTTATAATATATATTGATGTATTATTTTAAAGGAAATATACACGTTTTGTATTGCTATTAGTTTATTTGAATGATGATTTCTCTCACATTCCGCAGATGTCTTGAGAAAAACAGATATTTTCCTTTGACCCGGAATATAGTATATTTATTACAGCAAAAGTTCTAATAATTGCTATATGTATAACACTATTATTACGCGTAGTTGGTAAATAGTTGCAATCCAGATAATTATCAAAATTCCCAGAACATCTGCGAAAGGTCGGAGTTCTATAGATTATTGGGATTAAGTTCAAATTGTCAAATTAGCAACAGATGAATAACAGAAAAGACTTTTAACTTTGTACTTATGTTATTACTCCTATTCTATAATAATTAATAATTTTCTCGTGATAATAATGACAGATGCAAAAATAGAAAAAAATAAGAAAATATCGACAATAATATCAGAAACAACCTATATTAGCGAAACTGATACTTTCATTTTATTGACATTGATGGAGAATAGTAAAGTTACAAATGCTGAACTTGCAAAAATATTGGATTTCAAGGACGGTAATTCGGTTGCTTACCATATACGTAACATGCAAAAAGAGGATATCATAGACAAATACACAATTATTCCTAACTGGAAAAAAATAGGTTTGTCAACTGAATTCATTATACTTGCAGAAGCTGAAACCGAAGAACAGTTACTTCAAATTGAAAAAAGGCATGTTATGGAAGCAGAGCTATATGCATCTGAAATTGGTGATATTGTTGTAACTCCTACTATCTCAGGTTGTGTAGTTTTACAAAATGTTTATCACTGCTTTGGAGATAAAAATATGGCTATTATAGTTGGTAGAGCTACTTCTGATCAAGATGCTGCAGTTTATTGTAAAAATTATCTAGTAAAAAAGTATCCGCAGATAAAAATAAATATGCTACTAAATAAATATAAAACAATAAATGATTTCTTTATTGATACAAAAGTTATAGAAAAAATGTAACTATTCAGCCATCCTTCCAGCACTAAAGTAAAAATCAATATACTATGACCTCATTTTAACGTTCAGAAAAAAGATTTTATTGATCAGAGGGGATTTGTATAGAACGGGAAGAAATACTTGCAGTTTATGATGCTGGTCCTGAGGCAGTCGTCGAACTTGTTACTCAGCTATTTTTGATAATAGAAAAACTGGAAGAACGTGTCAAGCATCTGGAAGAGA
>NZ_MBKP01000099.1 GCF_002243045.1 Methanolobus psychrotolerans | reverse complement strand
TATATATATATATATTAACAGTGTAATTAGGTCGCTTGATTGGGGTTCTTTGTTTGGACAGAGAGTTTAGCTCTGTTGTTTATGGGCTTAACTGGAAGTCTCGGAAAGTTAGCACGTTCTATAGAAGAAGTCTTCATTCAGAAAAAGCATTTTACGATTGTAAAACAAAGTCCTCAAACAATTGATGGGGATAGGTTCAGGTTTGACAGATTTATCCTGTTTGTTGAGGATGGATCAGAAGAAAGTTAAGGGTTTAATTGGTAGTGCGGTGTTTGAGGTAGATAGATAGCGGCAAGGAGAAAAAGGAGGGAAAATTAGTGAAGTACTGAATGTACTGTACAACATGGGGATCTATCCCAACATGGAAACATTCACACTTGGACGCACCGAAAATTACTCTTCGCTGAATGAGGCTGTAGAAGAACTATCAAACCATTTCGCAATTGCAAATGATGAACAGAAAGCAATATTTGAAAAGTATCTGGAAGAGAATCTCAAAAAAGATAATGGGAACTATCTTTACGATGCAAGTTCCACAAAAGTGAAGATGTGGTGGCACACGACGAATACCTAATTTCACTCAAGCAGTCTATTGATCGAGGCTGAGGCAAGCGTCACCAATAGCACCGTAAATAAGAACAACACCGCTATATCTTTTAGAATTTTCCAAAAATATTATAAACAAAAAATGGTTGGAAATAGATACTTCCAACCATATCCAACTTTATTTTCTGAACATTGCTGCACCCAATAATCCCAGAAGACCTATCAAAAGTTCAAATCCTGGAGCCTTTACGGAACTCTCCACTACTTTATTATTCCCTGCATCAGATGCAATAGACGATTCCTTTCTGTCATCAACAGAAGCTGTAGTTTCCTTTTCATTATTTGCTTCAGCCAGGTCTACAACTACAACATCATCCTCTTTTACCGCCTCTTCTTCAACAACCTTTGCATCTGCAGATGCCGGGGCTTTGATGGTTTTCGTCATCCATAGAGTCATCTTAAGGACCGGACTGCTGGTATCCTCTGTCTTGAGATACATTCCACCATAAAGATCGATCGTCT
>NZ_MBKP01000098.1 GCF_002243045.1 Methanolobus psychrotolerans | reverse complement strand
CTTTAACCTGTTTGAAAGAACCATATCCAAAGCCACAATATTAAGTTTGATAACACAGAACAATACAAAATTTAAATTTATATTCTCAACAAAAAATACACAACCTCAAAAAGAAAAAAAAAGAGTGTCAGGAACGTTATTCATATTTTCCAGACATTGCTTGAAGATTTCCTTGAAGACAAGAAGAGCATCTTAAAAAACAATATCCGACTCCCTTACAGGATTATTCCTAAGACCTCAGAAAGCAATGTTCAGATTAAAGATTGCATCAGACCTGATGAAGTAGTGGCCTTCAGCAATTACGAGAATTTCAAAGGATATCTTGATCATCTTTTTGTACTAAATCCGTCGATAGATATCTATTTCAATGAACTGCAGGATGAGATATCCTATAACCCATACTTAGAAGCATTAAGCCTGAGCAACATAATAAAGATGGAAATTTCAAGATGTAAGCTCGGCTACTTAAATTTTGAATCTTTCCTGAGGGAATTCAATCAAAATAGCACTCTAAGGAAAGAATTAGGTATTGAAAGTGATGAAAAGATATCGTTAACTTCATACCGACGAAATTTACTGATCATTTCCAGGCACCTTGATAAATTTGCAGAAATAGTGCTACAGGAATGCAGAGACTTAAAGTTGATCGATGATAAAATATGGGTATGGGATAGAAGATTTTTCAAGTGCAACTGCAACGGTTTAAAGGATAAGAAGACCGGTACTTTTTCAGACCCTGATGCAGGACATTATGTTAAGAAAACCGGAAAGTACAGTGTACTTTCAGGTACATGGTACACTGATACCTGTATTGTTGACAGGTTATTTGGATTGCCGGTTTACTGGGATGCTGTGGATGCGAGTAAAAATGACAATACTATATTCCAGGAAACGATAGATAAGTGTACACAATCAACAGCTCAAAAACCTGTCATGCTGATAGCAGATGCCGGACCTGATAGTCACGGGTCGAATTTAACTGTGCTCGATAAACAGATTATTCCTGTCATAGCTGCAAGGTCC
>NZ_MBKP01000097.1 GCF_002243045.1 Methanolobus psychrotolerans | reverse complement strand
ACAATCAACGGCGTAACCTTGAACGGTCCTCTTGGTAACTACTACTCTGACTACACCGGAGCAGATGGCAATGGTGACGGAATCGGGGACACAGCAGTTGATTTCGGTGACCTTGGTGCAGACAGCTATCCTCTGATGGCCCGGATGGAAGAAGGTGGAATTACCACAGTGCAGACTCTTGCAGAAATGACAGTGGATCAGGTAGCAGGTGAGAACTATAAGTTCATTCCATACAACAATCCCGACGAAGAGTACACAATCGATGCTATGACCGATCTGGCTGTCATGATGGAGAGTGGACTCGAATTTGAAGCCAACGATGAAAGCTATGCATCTTATTCTTCATTCTACCTTGACAGCCTTGCTGGAATCGAAGGTGAAGACTACATATCAACTGGCGGTTACTATGCCTGGTTCCTGTACATTAATGATGTAGCTGCAGGCAGTGGACTTGGTGGTAACGTACTGAACGATGGTGACAACATAAGCTGGTACTATGCTGAAGACACAAACGGCTACGGAACTTGGGGCGGAGTAAATCCTGCAGAAGCCCTGTATGTTGTCCACCTGACTGCAAACGAAGTCGACTACCCTGTCATTGCCCAGAGGGATATTGCAAACCAGAACTTCTATGAAGAGCTGCTGACCAATTACGGTCTGACTTCTACAAAGGTAACAGTAACCCTTACAGCAATGGAAGACATTGATTCCCTTACTTTCGAAGAAATCATTCCTGCCGGCTGGACAATAACCTCATCTAACAATGATGACGGTGTCTTCAAGCAGAACCTCAGTGAAGCTAACCGCTATGAATGGGTCTGGACAGGTGAAATGGATTCAGGAGAAAGCAAGACCGTAGTATATATCCTTACTCTTCCTGCAACTGCAGCCGAAGATGAATATCCAATAGAAGGAACCTGTTCTGCGTATGTGGATGATTCAGATGTAAACGACATTCCAGTAGTCGGAGAAGAGATCGTATACGTATCTGCTACCGACTGGAACCCATGGAACGATGTTGATTCCGATGGAGCAGCTTACATCACAACCAGTGAACTACAGGCAGCCATCAACTGCTGGCTCAATGATCTGAATACTCCGACAACCGGTGAACCTGTAACAACTAACAGGCTCCAGCTTCTGGTGCACTACTGGGTCCAGAACACCGAGTGTCCTGAGGGTGCAGACGCATAAACAAGTTAGTAAA
>NZ_MBKP01000016.1 GCF_002243045.1 Methanolobus psychrotolerans | reverse complement strand
TGTGTATTTTTTGTTGAGAATATAAATTTAAATTTTGTATTGTTCTGTGTTATCAAACTTAATATTGTGGCTTTGGATATGGTTCTTTCAAACAGGTTAAAGAAATCGCTAAGCATTGTCTGAGTTATGTGAATGATACGGACTTTTATATTTTCTTTTTTGGCCTCTATCTTTTTTCCAAATAATTTTTCGTATTCTTTTATGCCGTTGACACTTTTTAAACTTATTGTTTTTACTTCACAATTTCCTGTAAAGTCACATACTTGAAGCAATACTTTCTTATATCCCTTGCCAATAATCTTAATCATGGATTATACCTTTTTGCGAGTTATTTTGATGTTTGCAAACCTAAAATAGCTTTAATTAAGTATAATCCTTTCTATATAACTTAGATTTTGATTTAAGCTATGTTTATGCAAATTTTTACAGAAACAAGTATTTTAAGAAGATATTAGGGGAAAAGAAGAATTTTAGAGGCAAATGGTTAAGCCTCATATATCTACTCATTTTAAAGATGGTTTTCCTAGTACTTAGTGTCAGGCGACTTGGGCCTGCGGCGCTGGTGACGGAAGGACCATGAGAATGGATGTTTGTTATTGCTTATAGAAAAATAGGATTTGCTTTTAAAGCAGAAACAACTATTCATTGTAGCAGGAATCGAGACTTAGATAATCTTCATTCTCCTTCAGACGGAGAAGATTGAGTGCTTGTAAATTGCCTATAATTCTCCTGTAAGCCTTAATCCTCTTCAGCTAGACATTCACCTTAATAATCTGTAAAAACCTCTCAAATGAATTATAGAGATTTACCAAGGCCATCTCAAGAGTATATCTTGTCAGTTATCTTTTGCAAGTATTCAATTAAAGATGGTATCCGATAGCTGACGTTTGAGGCATAATTCCTTTAAGAAGTTTTTTGCAACCTTTGTGGTTAAAATTAAGTACAGGTTTTTACAAGCCATTATTTAATGAATGGTTAATTCTACCTTGGGTTATGAAATTATAGGAAATCAATTAACTACGTCTTTGAATATCTGTTTAAAATATTTCCTTAAAATTAAGTAACATTTTACTTTGCCTTTTCAGGAAATATCTATCAATAGCATTCTGTTTCTCAAATCTTGTTTATAATTAAATTTATATAGTGTCCACAATTAATAGTGGACATTAGTAGAAATTTGTGGAGTGGTCAAATGAAAAACTATGAGAGTGGGGAGCTGAAGTACCTAGTATGCTCTGCTATTGCAGATGGTCATATCACCTGCGGGGATATTTTCAAACACATTGAATATAAAAGCAGTTATAATTCCTTTAGAAGAGACTGTCGGAAAAGTCGATCAGTATGAATATTAGGACTACTTATAACAACAATGGCCAAGAACATACCAATTCCAGTTTTCTTCAAAGTATCTACAGATAGTGATTTAATTAGTGCTTATGACTATTTAATTATGCACACATGCCAAAAATTGTCGTGTTTGAGGACTTTTCCGACAGTCTCTAGAAGTGGCCTTAATATGTTAAAGCGACGAGGGTTCGTTAGATTTGACGGTGTTAGTCAGTCATCGAAAAATCCGTTCCATCGGAAACGTATGTATGCATTAACATCCAGGGGCCAGAAATTTTTGGATAATCCTCAGGAACGATTGCAGCTAAAAGAAACAGGGATACATCAACGAATAATGCGACTAATAGAACAGCAACCGGAATTTCTTCAAAAGCTGGCAGAAGAAAGATCCAAGATGTCGCCTGAAACATTAGTTCAATATGTCAATAGTAATCTAGGGACTCATTATTCTGACATTGGAATGATAACTAATCTCATTGAGAAGATGGAAGAAAAAAAAGAGGATCTGATTGTCAATGACAAGTATTATGTCGAAACAATGTCTGAAAATGATGCTTTGAAAATTAAATATAATGAGGTAATCCTAGAAAACTATAAATTAAAACAGCAGTTGCGAAATCAAAAAACTCAATCTTTCAATAATAAACAGAAAGCAGAACCTGTAAATCCATCTAAACTGGTGCGAGAAGATCAACAATCACAACTTGCTATTCACCGCAAAAAGGTAGCATTATACTATTTGAGTAACAGAATGTATCTTGATGTATATTTCTTTCAGGAATGGGGATATGTAGTACCGGTGAAGGTAAAAGGAGTTAAATGGTATTCCAGCAATTCAGTAGAGTTTTTATCGAAGAGCAATAAAGAATTTGAAAGGCAGCATGTAAAGCAAATGAATCCTGATCAGATATATGGGAGTCAGTTTTCTATCTGGGAGATGAAAGAGGATGGAATTGTGATAGTTGGAAAGGGAGTTACCGAAAAAGGAGAGATGATTAAGTTTTAAATATATTGAAAAAGGCCATCAATCAATATTGATTGTGACCTTCTACAATCCCTATTATAATCCTAGTAGGGCATCGTATCTTTTTGTAGCCCACTCGTACAATGCTTCAATCTCATCACTGGAATATACATCATTTTCGAGTATATCAATTATTTCTGGACTAAGAACTTTCGGCATTGCATCAGTAAAGTAGTAAGCTTCTGTCAGAAACTCTTTCATTGCAATGGGGCCGACATTTTCTTTTGAAATACAATCAACTATTCGTATGCGATTAATTCCTTTTTTACAGTTATTCATTTTTTCACCATTTATTACTTTACTCATAATAAATCCATTTCAAATCCCCTTTTTTTTGCAAAGAATTAGTATGGAAATTAACCCATGCTTAATTTCTTCATTTTATCAAGAGTCTGTGTTTTCAACTAATGTCCATAATAATAATTTTTACAAATTATTTGATTTCTTGAATTTTGGGGATTTTGAAATAATTTATCTTATGTACACATTATTTTTGTGTACAAACTATACATGGAATTTATTCTATATATCTGTATTCCTTTAGTAATCGCATTGCAGAGGCAATGCAACGTAGTAGTGCTATATAAGTTTTTCTGAACAAATTCAGGGAACACTTATATATGCGGAATGCTTTTTCAAAATAAATTTATATTTGCTATAATTTTATTTTATATATGTGTAAGCCACAAATTTATTTTTACCAATGAATATTAGATGGTAAATGAAATTATAGTTATTAACTAAACATTTATTACTAATTAAGTACAAATAATACCTTATGGCTAGACCAGAACAAATTCCTATAGAGCGCCATCTTTCATCCGAAGAATTGCTTAAACATATCAAGTCATTAGAGAAATAAAGAGGACGTGTGCTCGTTTCTATCAACTATTAAAAACAGCAACATGGGAAAGAGAATAGTGATCATTCTTGACAATTTCAGATCACATCGGGCAAAAGATACAGTGGATTTCTCATTGGAAAATAATATCGAATTGGTCTATTTACCTCCATATTCGCCTGACCTGAACCCAATCGAATTCATCTGGAAGAGTGTCAAAAGAATAATTTCCTGTAATTTTGTCAAAGATCTCGACTGTATGAAAAAACTGATTGCTGAGACGTTTATTAGTTGTTCATCAAATCTTAGTTTTGCAAGAAAATGGATTGAGAAATTTCTGGATAATAAGTTAGAAAAATTAAGTAATTAACTATAAATTGGAACTCATATGTGTACAGGGGTATCGCTGATCCTCGTGTCAACAATGATAGTTAAAATAATATCATACCTGTTATCACAAGTTCTCTTGTTAACTAAGCGGTTGAAAAACGATGGTTATCATCTTTGCCTTTCGATCATAGACATTGTTTAACAAATATTTACCCTTTGTGAAGAGGATTATTTTGATTTAACTTATGAAAGTAAATTTTCAATTACCGTTCAAATGATGATTTCTGCATAGCTGAATTATTCATATCACTGCAAGTCTCCCTGAATCTGTCAGAGAATATCCTTCTTCATCTGAAATATATCCCATGGTCTTCAGTTCTCTCAAGTGATTATAAGTCATACCTTTTGAGATGCCTACATTAGCAGCAATATTTTCCACTGACATGGTCCCTTTTTGTATTAGTTCAAGAATCATTTTTTTTGTTGGGGACAAATTGAAGCTAAGAATAGGGAACTCTATCATGAAATTGTCTTCTTCTGTGACATAGACTACCTTTTTGACCATATCACTTCGTGCAAAAGCACCATATAATGCACCAAAAGCCTGTGGTTTTCTTCCACCTGACACATTGATAAGGACATTTCTGCTCAAAGCATGCTCTTTTTCGATAATGTCTGCAACATCTTTCGCAACTCTGACAGGATCATATAGTGATGTAATAACCTTTTTGATTTCTATAAATTTTCCAAAGGTGGCTTCAAGAGTGTTTTCCGCCTGGACTTTTCTATCGACTGCACCTTCTTCGGTCAATATGATCACTTTTGAAGGAGATAGTCGGGTCACGCATATCAGCACAGGCTCGAGATTATAAAGAGTGGTTATCAGAGTTGAATCTGTCATTGACGTTATATTAGTATGAATACTATATATTTTTAATTGGTCTTTATACTATAATTTTATTTAGTAGATATATGTGTTTTGCTATAAATGTCGAAAGTTATATATTCATCAAGGTTTGTTAATAGTAGGTATTCACTAATAAATACAATATGTATTTAGTTTGGTGAATAGTGGTTGCGGGTTGGGACTGCTGGGGGTACAAAAGTAACTGGAAATGCAGCATGGCCACGAATTTGGTTATGCTGCTTCAAAAACGGTATTATCTCTGAATTGTGAAACTTCAACAGATGCACATAAAAAGGTTTTAATCAGATAAACTGTATTTATATTTATATTTAGTAAGAAATTAAAAAAATACAAAATATATTTCAAATTACTATGTTCTTGAATCGTAATAATGTTTAATTTGTGATAGAAGATTTTAATCAGATTTTAGTTGAATCTTGATATGGAGGAATGTGATTGGTTGAAGCAAAGCTCAATTATGATCAGTTAAAAGCAGTTTCCTGCACAGGAGGGCCTTTGCTTATACTTGCAGGCCCCGGTTCCGGAAAGACATTGACAATAACCGACAAAGTAGCACGGTTAATAGAAAGCTTTTCACCTCCTGAAAAAATCATCGCTCTCACATTCTCTGAAAAAGCTGCAGACGAAATACAAAACCGAATTGAGAAAAAAATTGGGAATGCTACCGGAATTACAATTTCTACCTTTCACTCGTTTTGTAATGATCTTATCAGGGATTTCTCCATGGACATAGGCATCAACCACGGCATTCGTCTCATCTCCAAAGAACATTCACATGTATGGAGCATAAAGAACATCGATTCATTCAATTTTGAATATATTCCTATTCCAATTATGCCTTCAGACCTCATTAAAAACTTACTGGAAGGGACTTCACAATTCCATGACCAGCTGATCTCTCCTGAAGAGCTGGGTGAATATGTACAAGGTCAATTGTCATCCGAAGGAGAAATGAATGTAGATGAGATCGATAAGCTACAGAAACTCGCAGACCTTGCTAAGTTCTACCATAATTATCAGAAATACAAATGGAATAACAACTTCATTGATTACGATGACATGATCACTCTGGCATGCAGACTGCTGGAGCGCAATGAGATTGTCAGAAAAAGGATACAACAGCTCTATGATCACATGCTTGTTGATGAGTTTCAGGACACGAACTATGCACAATTGCATCTGGTACATCTTCTGGCCGACGGCGGTGGAAACCTGACATGTGTAGCTGATGATGATCAGTGTATCTACAGATTCAGGGGTGCATATCTTTCAAATATCGATCAGCTGGGTGAATTATATCCATCTCTTGAGAAAATTGCCCTTGGGATCAATTACAGGTCTGCAGAGCCCATAGTAAAACTCTCACAGGAGCTGATCAGCCAGAATCCTGACAGACAGGAAAAACAGCTTGTATCAAATAATGGTGGGATTGCACCTGTTAAGGTAGTGAAGGCACCAAACGATGTGAGCGAAGCAGAATGGGTTGCCGGTGAGATATGCAGACTTTTGGATGAGAAAATAGTGGAACAAAAAGATATCTACATACTTACCCGTAAGAGAGCCGACGGGAAAAAGTTCAGTGATGCTCTTAAGCGTCATATGGTTCCGGTGGAATACGTTGGTAGCCTGCAGATCAATGATTTACCATTGATACAGGACGCTCTGGCTTACATGCATTTTGTTGCTGATCCTTTCAATAATGGAGTTGCATTTGCCAATATCCTTTTTAGGGAAGGGGGGACAGAGCATACCTTGCAGAAGATCAATATAATGGCAGGCAAGCTTCAAGAAATGGATAATATGCAGGGAGATGGCATCTATTCTGTACTGCTGCATCATCTGGATGAACTTGACCTTGAACAGGCAGACCTTGTCAAGTCCATACTTGAGAGATTGCAGGAGCTGATCGAATACAAGAAGAAACATCTTCCTTCGGATACCCTGAAGCACCTGCTGATGAACATTACGGACCTTTACCGCTCACAGGCACATGAGAACAGCAAAAATTCCCACAGGAACATCGAGGTTTTAAATTCCCTGGTGAAGATAGTGGAAGATCTTGAATTGATAGACGGTAGTGCTGAGTTTGAACTGGTCATGGAGCACCTGGAACTTGTCTTTGACCTTGAGATAGAGGGCAGTGAGTCAACAGATGATAATACTGTAAAGGTCATGACCATCCACCAATCCAAGGGTAAAGAGGCAAAGGTGGTATTTGTTTGTGATATGGCCACTAGGCATCTGCCCCTGCAATACAAGAGTAAGAAGTTCACGGTGCCTTTTAAACTTATAAAAGGTGTGCAGCGGGATGTGGATGAAAAAGTATTGCATCTTGAAGAGGAAAGAAGACTTGCATACGTTGCCATGACCCGCGCAAAAGAGCAGCTTTACCTTGTTTTCCCTGAGAGATATACTGGCAATGTAAAAGGCGTTAAATCCAGCCAGTTCCTGGAAGACATCAGGTTTGCCAGTAACCCTCTGGTAGAGTTGATCGAGGCTGAGCAGGTCGAAGAACAATTCGAGCTGGATACTGATTCACCGCTTAAGAGAAAGATGGCAGAGCAGGAAAGTCTCATCAATATGTATTCTAAGCAGGGACAATTGACGCATGCAATTGAATCCCTTGTAATGCTGGCCCAGTTAAAGGAGCTGGAAAAAAGTGGGAATCCTGATAATCTTGACTTTGTTCATCCAGAACTTGCTGAATTGAGAGTGGTGGATGTGAGTGAAGGGATTGTGGGAGCAGTGGTTGAGAGAGTTAAGGGGATTGTGGATCGGATATTGAAGGAAGACTTCGAGGTAAGGGAGGAGCCGACCTGTCGGTTCTGTGATTATAAGAGAATATGTGAGTTTCATGAAACATAAATTGAAAAACATTTTCAAAAGGAATATATAAAGATTGGATTGTTCTAAGATATTACTGCATTTTTAATTTAGATGCATGCCATTCATCCTATGCAGAGTTTTTGACGGCAATCTGCAGGAACTTCAATTAATATATTTAAGACGGGGCAATGATATGAGTATTGTTAAGAAGGAGTTGGAAGTAGCAAGACATAATCTATTAGATCTCACAATGCGCAACTCATTGTTGAATTTCCATGCATCAAAAACCAGAGAAATAAGAGTGGTGGATGAAATACCAAAAGAGGTTTATGATCGATTGGTTCTTCAAGAAAAGAAAATGGAGTTTCATCCTAAATCAAAAAACCAAGATAAGAAATATGATACATTTGTTGATGAAAGCAAGCCAGACATGCCAAACGAAGATATTGACGATGATGAATCGTCTATACTTTGGAAAATGTCACCGCCCAATGGAGAATTGGAAAGCAAACACATAGACCGTTTTCTTCAAACAACTCTCAAAAATGATGATCTTCAAAAAAGAATGTATTATATTAGTCAGCAATCTCAATCGGTATTTGAGGAGCAGGGATATACTGTTCTGTATCTGGCTCTTGGATTTTTGGAGTGGGAAGACCCTACTGATACTTCCAAAATAAGGCAAGCCCCATTAATTCTAATTCCCGTTGAACTGGTTCGTACAATGGCCGGTGGTTCTTTTCAGTTGTCATGGACGGGAGAGGATATATTCACAAATGTCTCTCTGCAGGCGAAACTGATTGATGATGGTATTTCCCTTCCTGAATTTGAAATGCCAGATGAGAAGGAAAAAATAGATCAATATTATCAGGACGTTGTAGAAGCTATTGCAAAAAAAACCAACTGGAATGTTTTATCTGACATTAGCTTGGGTTTTTTTAGCTTTACAAAGTTTGTAATGTATAAAGATCTTGATCCTATGGCATGGCCAGAAAATAGTTCTCCAGCCAAGCATCCATTGATAAAATGTATATTTGATCCAGACACTCAAATTTGTGAAACCGAATTTTCGGAAGATGATGTTGATAAAAAAGTTAATGCCCGAAATGTATATCATGTAATGGATGCTGACCCATCCCAAATTGCTGTTATCGAAGACGTAAAATCAGGCATGAGCATGGTAGTAGAAGGGCCACCAGGGACAGGCAAATCGCAAACTATCACAAACATCATTGCCGAACTTCTTGCAGCAGGAAAATCAGTGCTTTTTGTTAGTGAAAAAATGGCAGCCCTTGAAGTGGTCAAAAGTCGCCTTGACCAAGTAGGATTGGGTGATTTTTGTCTTGAACTGCATAGTAGAAAAGCAAACAAAAAGGAGTTACTCAAAGAACTCGAACGCACTGTATCCCTAGCTCCTCCAAAATCAGTATCCTTAGACAACCATTTTGATAAATTAGAATCGCTTAAAGCGGAATTAAATGATTATGCAAATGCTTTGCGGGAACCTTTTGGATATATCAAGCAATCCCCATTTAATCTTTTTTGTATGAAAGAGGGTGCATTACGCCATTTTGAAAGTGTTGGAAGAGAAATGGCAAAAATAAAATATTCCAATATTGAAAAATGTAGTCAAAAGGAGTGGACAGAATCAATATCCACCCTCTCGAATATTTCGGATATATTACCTCTTGTAAAACCAGTCAATGATCACAAATGGAAAGGCTGTAAGCCGGGAATGGTGCTTCCATCCGATGAATACGAAATTGAAAAACTACTTGACGACTGTAAAAGCTCATTGGATACTCTTAAGAATACAATCAATAAAGTATGTGAGAGCGGTTCGATCCATCATCCTCTCACTTTAAGGGAAATAGAATCCTCTATTTCTGCTGCAAAGGTTGTGGCAGCATCAAAACCTATAGACAAAGAGGTTTTATTAAATCAAGAATGGAATGAGCTGAGCAATAAAGCAAAATTATTAATTAAACTGGTAGATGATTTTCAGAGTCAAAGTTCTGCTTTGCATTCCAAATTTAGGGAGACTGCATTTGAACAGGACATCGAGTCTATTTTCAAAGAATATAAAGAACTATCTGCTAAGTTTGTCATCATTCGATTATTTAATAGCAGGTATCGTTACTTGAAAAAAGAAATATCTTCGTTTTACAAAGGCATTGCTCCTAAAAATACAGAATCGGTTATCTTGGATCTACATGAATTATCGGCATGTGTTCAATCTCGAAAACAAATTCGAGACTTGCATGAAAGTGGGCTGAATCTTTTTGGTTCACACTGGAAAGATGAAGAAAGTAATCCGCAAATGCTTGATTCCTTTGCAGAATGGATTGTATCCTTCCGTCAGCAGTTATTGAAAAATACATTCAATAATCAGGTTGTCGATAAAATCAGTTCAGGGGTTTCCAAAGGAGAACTGGAAAAAGCGATAGAAGATGCATCAATAGCAGTTGGCATCTTTGTTGAACACCGCGATAAATTATTTAGTCGGATAAATCTAGATTACGAACAAGTATTTGGTACTAATGCTGATAGTGTATATGTTGAAAACATTGATTCTAAACTTAGGTTGTGGAAAGAAGGAGTCTCAGAACTACAGAAATGGAGTCAATTTACTGTTCGTAGAGAGCATTGCCTTGAAACGTTTGCAGCTCCAATTATAAATCTTATTGATTCAGATCTCCTGGAATCAGATGATATAATTCCATGCTTTGAAGGTAATTTTGCAGATGAGCTTCTTCGATGCGCATTCATGGAAAGGCAAACACTGGCAAGTTTTATGGGTGAACTTCACGAAAAGAAGATAAAAACTTTCACCGAACTTGATCGTGAACTAATTCTAGAAAACCGGCAGAGGTTGGCATATTTGCTTTATGAAAAGCAACCATCAATTCCCAAAGGAGTATCCCCTAAATCTGAAGCAGGAATTCTACTAGGAGAATTCAATCGAAAGCGTAATCATATGCCGATTAGAAAATTAATTAAGAATGCTGGTGGCTTAATACAAAAAATTAAACCATGTTTCATGATGAGTCCACTATCAATAGCGCAGTTTCTTGACCCTCTCAATGTTAATTTTGATATAGTTGTTTTTGATGAGGCAAGTCAGGTGCGACCGGAAGATGCTTTAGGAGCACTATTGCGTGCAAATCAGTGTGTGATAATAGGAGATACCCGTCAGCTTCCGCCTACAAGTTTCTTTGACAAAATAGTGGATTCAATTGATAATTACGATGACGAGAATACAACTTCTTTATCGGATATCGAAAGCATTCTTCACTTATGTAAGCGCAGTTTCCTAACTAAAAATCTTCGTTGGCATTATCGTAGTAGACACGAATCATTAATTGCGGTTTCTAATCAGGAATTCTATGATCAGAATCTTGTGATATATCCCTCGCCTATAGCTGATATGGAACACCTGGGCCTGAAATTTGTTCATTTACCTGATACCATCTATGACCGGGGAAAAACTTCTACGAATAGGAAAGAAGCAAAAGCTGTGGCTCAAGCCGCTCTGGAACATTTCGCAAAATATCCAGATAAAAGTCTTGGAATTGGTACTTTTAACATCAAACAACAGCAAGCCATACTGGAAGAAGTAGAAATGCTGCTTATTCAAAACCCGGATATGACTGAGTTCTTCGAGACTAAACGTCCAGATCATTTCTTCGTAAAGAATCTAGAAACAATACAAGGTGACGAGAGAGATGTTATTTTTATAAGCGTTGGTTTTGGTTTTGATAGAGACAACAAGCTTAGCCTTAATTTCGGTCCACTCAATAGGGAAGGTGGAGAAAGGAGACTAAATGTCCTTATAACCCGTGCACGTGAAAAATGTGTTGTGTTCTCCAATTTCAAGGCATCAGATCTTGCAATCACTCCAACTATTCCGTTTGGTCTGAGATCTTTGAAAGTGTTCCTGGACTTTGCTGAGAACAGAAATCTTCACAGCATTGGTGCTATTGGAGAAGATAGTGATTCACCCTTTGAAGAGTCGGTTTATGAATTCCTTCGTGATTGTGGCTATGATGTCCAAAAACAGGTTGGTTGCGCTGGATATCGTATAGATCTCGCAATTGTTGATCCAAAATACCCTGGAAGATACCTTTTAGGAATTGAATGTGATGGTGCAAAATACCATTCATCCCGGGTTGCACGGGACAGGGATAGACTACGCCAACAGATCCTTGAAAATCTGGGCTGGACAATTTATCGTATATGGTCTACAGACTGGTATCGCAATAAAAAAGATTGTCAAATAAAGTTAAGGGAGACCATTGAGAAGGCTAAGATGGAGAGTCCCAAACCTACAATCACTCCAAAAAGTACATTGGAAAAACCAGTACAAATTATGGATTCAGGTGTTGAGCGGGAAGATAGTAGTAAATGTTGTGTTTCTAATGAAGAATCACTATTGGATCTTGTTTCAGAATATCAAACATGTTCTACAATCGATATAGATACACAAACACAAATACATGAACTACCACGCCCTGAACTTGAAAGAGCCATCACCCAAATCCTAAAAATTGAATCACCTGTGCATATAGATGAGTTGATAAAACGAATTCGTGAAAACCACGGCTTAAAAAGAAGTGGTCAGAAAATCAAAAATGCAATCTTAGAAGCTGTAAATTATTCTGAAAAGAATGGAAAGCTTACTAAGCGTGGAGATTTCCTTTGGCTGGACATTAATGATGTAAAGATTCGTCGGCGTGGTAATGGAGTTCCTGCAAAAGTCGAAATGATCTGCAATGAGGAGATTGCTGAAGCTGCAAAGCTGGTCCTTAAAAACCAGCATGCTACATCCCCCGATGAGCTTGTGGTGCAAACATCACGTTTGTTTGGAATACGATCAACCAGTGGGATGACTGTAGAGAGGATAAAAGGTGTGATCAATGAAATGATTGGTAAGAATGACTTGAAGGTTTTGCCAAATGGTATGGTGGATCTTGTTGAGTGAAAATTAGAAATCCTTGTAAAATCAGTGCTGAAGTGATAATATCAAGACTGTAAGAACTAGACACAGAGAATTATGTAAAAAATTTTGTGATTATAAGGGAATATGTGAGTGGTAAAGTGAAAAAGAGTAATGTCAATGTAAGATAATTTTGGAGATAAAATATGGACCATCAGCAAATACAAAATCTAAAGGAAAAACATCCGTCTATTAGGTTACTAAATGCAGACAATAGTCCATTAATTATCAGTTTTCTTTACCATAAGTTCAAAGAGAATAATATCTCCACTATCTCAAAAAATGAACTGGAATCAAACCTCTCTGATTATCTATTCCATTTAAGAAAAACAGAAGGTAGTGAGACATATCCTAAAACGCCTTCAGAATACCTTGAAGATTGGACAAATGCTAATTTTTTAAGATCATACTATTCTTCAGATGATGTAGCATATTTTGATATAACCCACTATACTGAAAAAGCACTTGAATGGATTCGGGACTTGGTAGAGGAAAGGAAATTTGTCGCAACTGAATCCCGGCTGCTTAAGATAATAAGCACATTGAAAGAAATTGCTTATGAGAACACAGATGACCCCACTGAAAAATTGGCAGAACTGGAAAAACAAAAACGAGAAATTGAAACTCAGATAGACAATATCAACGCTGGTATTATTGAAAAGCTAAGTGAGACCCAGATCAAAGAACGCTACTTTGAAATATGTGACACAATACACAAAATGCTTTCTGAATTTGGAGAAATAG
Organism: Methanolobus psychrotolerans; assembly: GCF_002243045.1. Lineage (GTDB taxonomy): Archaea > Halobacteriota > Methanosarcinia > Methanosarcinales > Methanosarcinaceae > Methanolobus > Methanolobus psychrotolerans. The sequence goes on along the minus strand of NZ_MBKP01000016.1, from coordinate 49,823 downwards.
AATACAATTTCAAACAGCTTGATATGGAAATCAGAGAAAAACAAATAAAAGATGGCATTAAAAAAGATAAGATCCTGCATGATATCTTCTTTGCTAAAGACCAACTCAAAAATACTGATCAGGGTAGAAGCCTTGACGCATTCTGGGAACTTCTGCTCTCTTCAAGACAACAGGATGAACTGGACAAGTTGATCGAAATGACCTTAGCTCTCCCGGAAGTCCGGAGCATTAAAAACGATGATACCCTCGAAGAAATGAAAATACGCCTTATCCGCGCAGGTGACAGAGTTAACAAGATCAATTACTCCCTTGCAGAACAGCTGCGAAAGTTCCTTGATGAAAGGGTATATCTGGAAAACAAAAAAATAATAGGAATAATCAAAGACATCAAATCAAATGCAGTTGAAATGAAAAACAATTCTCCGGATAATAATGAGTTCATTACTCTTGAAAGCAAGCCTATTATTGAAATGATCATGGACAGGCCTTTATGGAAAGGGTCTTCAAACACAAAACTACGCAAACCGGATATGAAATATGGTTCTCCGGAAGAAGTCAATACATCAGTATTGTATAATCAATTCAATATCGACCCCAAAGAACTCAAGGACAGGATACAGGAATTCCTGAAAACAAACACACAGATCACATTGAGGGCGATAGTCGAGAAATACCCGGTCAACAAGGGCCTGGTCGAGATATTAACGTATATAGATATTGCAGCTAAAAACAAAAGAGCTGTTATTAACGAGAATGTCTCTGAAACATTCATCATCTGGAACGCAACCAGTAAAAAACATTTCAAAATTGAAATCCCCCAAGTGATCTTCTGCAGGAGCGAAATATGACAGACAATGATGATCTCCTTCCCTATAGTGCAGTAGTTATAAAACTGCTTAAAGGCAATCTATTCAAAGATGACATCGAAACATGGAATAGTCTTATTCAATACCAACAGGGTATCAAAAAACATTTTTCAAGTATCGGAGTTGAGGTATTTATCAATGAAGCTGATGGATATGCATTTCTTACACAAAAAGAATATGAGGAATCATCGGATGTATCCTTACCATCACTGATTGGAAAAACACCACTTAGTTATTCTGTTACATTACTTTGTGTCCTGCTTGAAGAAAAGTTAATTGAACACGATTTTAAAGGCGGGGATTCTCCCAGGCTTATTCTGGACAAAAAAGATATTTACAGTTTAATGAGGACCTACCTTCCCGAAACCTCTAACGAAACAAAATTTATACGTGACATTGACAGCGATATCAATAAATTAGTAAATTATGGTTTCCTAAAGCGGTTGAGTACGGATGAGAATAAGCTAGAAGTCCGGAAAATACTCATGGCTAAAATACCAGCTGATACCCTTCTGGAAATCAAGGAAAAATTGATGGAACATGCAAAACTCACTCATTGATTATTCAGGAGATGATCTCCAGAAAGGTTTTCGTCTGCATCGCTTAGAAGTATTCAATTGGGGTACTTTTAACAAAAGGGTTTGGAAAATTGAACCTATGGGATTTAATTCTCTTCTTACAGGTGACAATGGATCTGGAAAATCAACACTTGTAGATGCTATAACCACCCTCCTGGTCCAGCCACACAAAATTACCTACAACAAAGCAGCTGGAGCCGAAAAAAAGGAAAGGAACCTTCTGTCGTATGTCCGTGGTGAGCATAAAAACGAAAGAGACGAGTATAATAATTCAAAACCTGTATACCTGAGGAAAGAAGAAGATTATTCCGTAATACTGAGTTATTTTTATAACAAGGGCTTTAACAAAGGATTTACTTTAGCACAGGTATTCTGGATGAAAAATGGAAGCGTAGACCGATTTTTTGTGACATCCGAAACAGACCTGAACATCATGGAACATTTCTCACTTATAGATGGAGAAACAGATATCGCTTATTTAAAGAAGCGTATCAAGAAAATTGATAAAACAAATGTCCATGATAGTTTTAAAGGATATAGCGATGCGTTCCGCCCATTTTTTGGAATTGAATCTGATAAAGTGCTTGAACTGTTTTTCCAGACAGTTTCAATGAAATCCATCGGTAAATTAACAGAATTCATGCGCGATCATATGCTGGAAGAAACTGATTTTAGAAAAGAGATTGAGGCAATGATCAATAATTATAACGATCTCACAACATCATATGAATTAGTCCAAAAAGCCAAGAAACAAATAAACCAGCTGGAGCCCATGGTCAAAGACATAGGTAAATATGAGGAAACTTCACAGAAGATTAACGAACTGCAGGAGTACCTGAATTATTTACCATTCTTCTTTGCAGATAGAAAATACGGGCTGCTTAAAAAAGCAATAGAATCCTCTACCAAAGACATGGACACCTTAACTGGTCAAATAACACAGAAAACAGAAATTATTGGACAATTAAGGAACAGTGAAAACGAGACTTCAATTGCACTGCATCAAAACATAGAAGGTCAACGAATAGAACAGTTAAAAAGAGAAATAACTGATCTCGATAAAACAAAAGCATTGAAATCTAAAAAAAGAGAGGAATACTACAAGCTATGCTCATCAATTGGAATCTCACCTGCAGATGACGAACATACATTCAAAAAGTCAATTGACACAGCAAACCAGCTCTTATTGCAAGTAGATGAAGACTTGGAAAGAAAACAAGATGAAAGGAGCAAAGCATTCGCATCCAGGGAAAAGCTTCAGAGCGAATATAACATACATGAATCCGAGCTCAAGTCATTGAGCCAGAGGAAAACAAAGATCCCAGGCAAGAATCTAAGTATTCGCAATTCCATCCTTGAAAACTGTTCATTAAAAGGCATAGAACTACCTTTTATCGGTGAACTCATTCAGGTTAAACCCAGTGAAAAAGAATGGGAGGGTGCATTGGAGAGACTTCTCCATAACTTTGGCCTGAGCATTCTGGTTTCAGAGGACCATTATAAGACAATAAGCAAGTATGTTAACCAAAATGATCTCAAAGGACGACTTGTTTACTTCAGAGTACCTGCTTCTGCTTCGAGCATACTTACAAATGAACCTGGCAAAACATCTGTGGTCAATAAATTAGAGATCAAGGCAGACTCTGCTTTTCATAGCTGGGTAAAGAATGAATTAATTGATAAATTTGATTTCGCATGTTGTGATTCTATTGAACAATTTCAGGAAGAAAGCAAATCAATCACTAAAAACGGACAGATCAAGGGAAGTAGAGGCCGTCATGAGAAAGACGATCGGACGAATATCCATGACCAACAAAACTATGTCCTTGGATGGAACAATCTGGAAAAAGTTGATAGTATCAAAGAACAAATGGCATCTCTGTATAATAAAATCAATGAATGTATTAGTGAGCATGACTCTTTCAAGAAAGAAGGAAAAATTATCGAGCAACGGAAAAATGATATCCGTGATATTCTGAAAATTAATGATTTTGATGATCTCAACTGGGAAAAAGATGTTACTGAAATTGAAAAAAGGAGACAGGATATTAAAGACCTCGAAGAAACCTCTGACCAATTGAGAACATTGAATGAGCAATTGATCTCTATAAGAGAACAAATTCAAAAAGAAGATGGTAGCAAAAGTAAACTTGAGATAAACAAAGGTAAACTCGAAGAGAAGATTGATATATATAAGGAAAAACAACAAAAATGTGAACTTGAGCTAAAGATTAATCCGTTTAAAGATAAACAGGAATTACCAGATATCACTAAGTATATGCAAACTAAGGTTCTTGAGATTGTTTCTATAGATCAAGAACAAGCAGATACCAAAGAACGAATAGAACTGAAGCAACGTCAACATGGTAGTCAAAGAACAAAATTAAGCCAAAATATCGTAGCCCAAATATCTCAGTACAAAGGCAACTATCCTGCAGAGACAAATGATATTCCAACAGTTATTGATTCTATGCAGGAATTCGTTAAGATATATAATAAACTAAAAGAAGAAAACCTGCCAAAGTATGAAGAGAATTTCAAAAAAGAACTTCGTGAGCATACCATTCAATCAATTGCTACTTTCAAATCGAAACTGGATAATGAAGTTACAGAAATAAACAAGAACATTCGAAAAATAAACGAATTCTTGAGACAACTTGAGTATAACCCTGGTACATATATTGAATTAAGATCAGACAATAGTCCAGATGGCAATATAAGAGAATTCAGGGCAGAATTAAAGGATTGCCTTGCAGAAACCCTTGGTAACGAAGATGTTTATAATGAAGAACGGTTCCATAAGGTCAAACGATTGCTGGATAAGTTCAAAGGTGCAAATACAGCCGATAGCAACTGGACTAAGAATGTAACTGATGTTAGAAAATGGTTGATCTTTTCTGCAGCTGAGAATTTCTGCATAGACGATACCGAAAAAGAGTTTTACAGTGACTCATCTGGAAAATCCGGAGGGCAAAAAGAAAAGCTTGCATATACTATCCTCGCATCAGCTTTAGCATATCGCTTTGGTCCGGCAGGAGATCAACCAGTATCAAACTCATTCCGATTTGTAATAATTGATGAAGCGTTTGGCCGCAGTTCAGATGACAGTACTCGATATGGTCTTGATCTATTCAAAAAGCTGAACCTACAACTCCTGATAGTTACTCCACTCCAAAAGATCAATGTTGTTGAGGATTATATTAACTATGTTCATCTGTTATCGAACGAAAATGGAGAATACTCAAAGACCAGAGATATCACTATTGAACAATATAGAGAGGACAAATTCATCCAACAAAGTGGAATGATAATATGATACATCCGGAAGAGATCAAAACAAAAGCTTCGCGTATGTATTTGAATATTTTAAGTTCCTCTGTGCAGGGTACACTTTCCTTTCCCATAGAGATCTCATTTGGAAAGATTAAGGCCAATGAAACCCTTGAGAACTTTTCAGTTATCAATAATGAAATCAAGAAGCTGAGAAATGAATCTAAAGAAAAAAAGGGGTATGGTTACTCTACAGAATATATTCTGAAAAATGACCGGAAAATTGGCAAACAGTATTTCCCAAGCAGAATATATTTTGAAGATCTCAATGATTATCTCAAGTTCCTTCATAAAGAAAAAGAATACCATCTTTTCATGCAGGCAGTACAACAGATCATCGCTCAACTTCCACAGTTGCAGCCATGGATAGAATCCAATCCAAAGAAAGTACTTGATAATATTGATAACTGGAATGACATAATCAAAGTATGCAGGTATTTCATTGAATGCCCAAAACCAAATATTTACATTCGAGAGCTACCCCTTGATATATCCACAAAGTTTGTTGAGGAAAATGAAGCCATTATTAGAACCCTTCTGGATATCCTCATCGGAGAGCACCTAAATAAAGATGAATCCGATTTCAAGATGCGTTTTAATCTGAAATATAGTGAACCTTTGATACGATTACGGATCCTTGATTATGAGATGGCACAAGAACTTTTCAGTGGAGTAGATGACCTTAGCATTCCTCAAAGCCAATTCAATAAATTAAATATACCTTGCAGTAGGGTTTTTATCCTTGAAAACAAGACGAATTATTCCAACATATTCAATTTCCTATCTCTTCCTGTGATAAAAGACTCCATCTCCATCTTTGGAAAAGGATTTGGTATCGGTGTATTGAAAAATGCAGTATGGTTATCCAACAAGCAAATCATTTACTGGGGAGATATTGATGCTCATGGTTTTCAGATATTGTCCCAGATAAGAGGATATTTTCCTCAAACCCAGTCTTGCATGATGGATTTTGAAACCTTCAGAGAATTTAAAAATCTGGCCGTTACAGGAACAGATACTAAGGTGACAGCACTTGAATATCTTACTCCTGAAGAACATGAGCTTTTTGAGCACCTGATCAATTTAAAAGAAAATAATCGACTGGAACAAGAAAAGATTCCTCATGCATATGCTTTGAAGAATATACATGAAATTGTAAATTCACAATAAATGAAGGTATTAGGTCCAGTTGTAGATACTTTTTACGTCTCTTCTTTTCTTTAAAGTCAAGATGAAAAGAACAACGCCTTATGCACCGCATCAACCGGATCAGCATAGAATGCAAGCTGGAACTTACTCAACAGATCAGCAGGCACAGTTCCCAACTTCGATGTTGCAGATGCAGGAATCAATACCTTCCTGGCCCCGGCATCGAGGGAGACTTGCAGAAGGTCTGACAGATTGTCAATATTCAAAATGGAACCGCCGATGGTCATTGTCCCGATAATGGCCGTCTGTTCCTGCACAGGTCTTTCCAAGGCTCCTGAACAGAGACTGATGAAAGCAGCCAGTGACAGGCCATCAGATATGCCTACTCCATAGACATCCTGCAGATTCATGAAATAATCTCTTTCTTTAGTGGAGATCGATTGGCTTATGGACTTGGCGTTGGCTTTGAAATAGTTGATCGCTGTTTTTACGGATTCCTTTGCTTTTGCATTCGAATTGAGGCCCGATGCTTCATACTTGCCTGAACCTGATACTACCTGGAGTTCTGTCTTGTAGATGCCTATCTTTCCAGACTCGGTTGCAGCTACCGCATATACTTGACCTGGTTTTGTAAGGCCGGGTGGTATTATCTTGTTTCCTCCGCTCTCAGGGACATTGACAAAGTGCTCTTCCATGTCATCATTGTCGATATAGGAGAAGTTCACATCGAAGAACTCCATGCCACCAATCTTTTTCAGTTGCTCTTTGACCCTTCGCCTTCCTACAAGTGCATATTCGAGTATTTCCTTAGCATCTTCTTTTGAGATATCCTCATCGGGATGGATGAGCTTTGCAAGTCCTGAAAAGGTCTTTTTGACCCCAATGACGTCCCTCTGGTTGAGGTTGTTACCTAGGGTGAAGTACTTGAATATTACATCACTGTAGGAACGTTTTCGCAGCTCTCTCAGGAATTCTGCCAGGTAATCAACAATGAAACCATATCTGTCAGTGAAGTGTTCTGGCCTGAACTTTGGAACTTCCCATCCTGGCAGGTAGTAGTGTATCCTGTCGAAGAATGCACTGTCACTGTTCATTGCCTCGGGGAATGGGGAGAAAAGATGGGATGTTTTTAGTAAGGATGAGATGCTCTGGTTCACGTTACCAACAAAGACAACGGATGCGTTGGCATTGATCTGGTCCTTGCCTCTTGCAAAGGAGCCGGATGCCATGAAATCCTTTAAGATCTGGATGCCATCTTTGTCCTTGAAACGAATGCCTGCTACCTCATCAAAAGCTACGACGTCCCAGAGTCCTACCAGACCTACATGGCGTGTGCTCATATTATAGAAGAGGTTTGCCACGGTTGTCTGTCCGCCGGATATCAGTATGGAGTTTGGGGATATTTCCTTGTAGATATGCGACTTTCCAGTACTACGAGGGCCAAGTTCACAGAGGTTGTAGTTATTCTCCACAAGAGGCACCATGCGTTCCAACAGGTGCCATTTGGCAGGCTTTTCCAGTTGTGTTGGCTCCATACCTATGGAACGGAGAAGGACATCTATCCATTCATCTTTAGTGAAGTTCTTGCGCTGCTCAATAACTTCTGAGATGTTGATGTTCGGGATCTGTATGGGTTTTAGGCTTGATATGACAAATGGGGAAGGCACCATTTCTGCGCTGTATTCCATCTTGATTATGCACCAGATGCCACCGCCGAGGAGCTTGTCGTATTTTGTGACATATTCCGGTTCTATCTGTACTTTTGACAGGCCAAGGTTGGAGAAGAGAGCCTCATATATGTCCCTTTTTTCGTTAAGTGTGACAGTGACTTTGTCGATGATGGTGTAGTAGCCTGTTTCTCTTATCTTTGATTTTATCCTCTCTGCTTCGTCGGGGCGGACGTAGTTGTCTGACAGGATGCTTTTGACCTTCTTGACACCTTGCTGTATAAGTTCCTCATCATTGGTGGCACAGTTGGCACCCAGCAGGTATTCCAGGACATAGACCGGAACGTTGTGGCCTACTTTTACCAGTTTTGTCAGATCTTTCCTGACCACTTTTCCCTGGAAGTATAAGTTCAGTTTTTCGTCAGTTCCAATGTCTGTGTCATCTGTCAGCATGATATCCGCTCAATGTATGCTCATTTTCAAAAATCATCCACTATCAACAGGTCTACTTCAAAGGGCATGGGATCTATGATTTCCTTGTTGATCTCTGTAGGGTCTTCATCTATCAGTCTTATATAATATACCTTATTCTCAACTTCACCGCTCAATGTGAGGGTGACTTTGTACTGCCTGGCAGAGGCTTCATCGGATGTGCCTTCGGCAATGACACGTTTTTCATCGCTCACCTTGAATTCATCGCCGTCCATATCCCACAGGGCTATTCTGAACCTTCTTGGAAGCAACTTGTCTGTGACTCTTTCCGTCTGAAGGATGTTTATTGAGAATGGACTGCTTGTTATCTTCCTGCTTGGATTGATTACGGCTAAGCCTACTTTTCCGTGTTTTATGCCTTTTCTATCAAGATCAATTACCCTGTTGTAGGTGTACTTGAGTACAGGTACGACTATTTCCTGAGGAGCAGCTCCTCCATGCACAAAGTTTTTGTTGGCACCCTGCATCTTGAATCTTAGGTCTGCCTGGGGAACGTATGCGAATATCTCTTTTTGGGCTTCGGATCTGATCACATAGTTCATGTTGAACTTATGTACGTTCATGAGTTCGATATCTTCTTCACTAAGGATGAAACGCTTACTTGAAGCTATTATTTTTTCCTTGTCAAAATTGCCTGTTTCGACTTTATCATAGCTCTCCAATGCATCTCTCTGATAGATGAAACCATGGTCTGCTGTGACTATGAGATTATTAAGTATCTGGAAGTTAGTTAGTTTCTCAATTATCTTCTTGACATCTGAAATGGTATCTTCAGCTGCATTAAATACACCGTGTTCTGATGCTGAGTGATCACCTGTGGCATCGATCTTGTCATGATATATGTAGAATAATCTGATACCTTTGAACTGTTCACGGGCCTTGTCTCTTGTTATGTTCATAAGCTCTTCATAGCTTATAGCGATGGAGTCAGGTGTCATTTTCTCCAGTATTTTACCACGGTTATCTGTTCCTTCGGTGCTGATGCCGTCTGCAAAGACACTCTGGTTCCTGTATTCCAGTTTCTCATGCGGGAGCAGGCTTGCCATACCCAGTTTGGTATATGATGGCAGAGAACCGGTCATGTACTTGAGTTCAACTGTGCCTCTGGTGTCCTTGTTAAGGACGTCCTGAAGCTCTGCAGCTACCTCATAGCGCATGGCATCGGAGATGACGACCGCTATCTTATCTTTGTCATTGCGGTTGATGATGTTCTTTATGTAGAGCTTGTAGAATTCGTCCTGGCGGTCGATGAGTTCTATGTTCCATCGTCCGTCCATTTCTTTGGATATGAGTTCACTCCATCTTGTGAGCAGTTTGTCAAGGAGCCTGTTATTGTAGAGTTTTTCTACGCCTTCTCTTGTTGTTTTCAGGTCCTCTTTTTCCCTGTCCTTGTCATGGTGATAGTAGAACTTGCGATAGTAATAGTCCATTAAGTAGTAACGTTCGGTGTAATTCCTGAAGAAGCGGTTGAGATTCTGGTCGTTGAGGTTCTCTTCGTTGAACTCTTTTGCGAACTGGTGCAGTTTTACAGCATATTCCAGGGCATTGTAGATGTTCTCAAAGTCAGGATACCAGTGTTTTGTCTTCCTGTTGGCTATCCAGTCGAGATAGGTTTCAAAGTCCTCTTTGTCGTTATCGAGTTCATCGACTATCTTGCGGACGATATGTTTATCGAACAGTTCCAGAGATTCAGCTTCCATGTAGTCGGTAATATCATGCTTCTTGATCTCGGTGTTGAGGTACTTGTTCAACTGACCGTTGTTATCTTCAAGCAGCAGCCTGCAATACTCGTCAAAAAATCCTGAATCCTTGGAGTTGTCCATCCAGCCTTTGATGAATATCTCACATTCGTTGCTTAGGGAATTGCTGTAAGCCTTATACTTCTTGAGGTCGATGTCAGTGTTCCTTGAGATGTGCGTGATCACAAAGCTCAGGAAGAGTTTCTTCAATGTGGGTTCTTCGGACTTGTAGCCAAAGTACCTGTTTACCATGTCCCAGAACTCTTCAACCAGCTCGAACCTGACGATATCCGCCCATACGGTGTTGGAGCTCTCATCCAGTGAGTTGATGAGTATCTTCCTTACTATCTCCTTGAGATCTGTAGTAGCTGAACCGGAAAGCACCCCCAGGAACCCAAGTGTGAACTCCTCGTCCCTCCAGTCGGCCTGGTACATCCTCTTAAGTGGCACAACCCTTTTCTTGCTTGCAAAGAACTGCTGGTGCTTTTCCAGGAACCTATCCAGGTCATACCCTCCAATACCGAATTCGCTCTTGATGTCCGATATCCTGCTGTTCTCGAACCTCCCCGAATACAACTGGATGTCCAGCAGCCAGTTCAGTTCCGGGTCCCTCTCGGCCTCATCTGAATATATCAGATAACTGGACTCCGTATCATCCTTCTCCAGCATTTTCTTGGTGGCAAAGAAATTGTTGTCAAGCACATGCAGTTTGATCCCTTTCTCAACCAGAGCCTCGCTTATGTATGCTAGACCTTCTTCATCTGCTGTCGGGTCCTTATCATACCAAAAAACTATCTTCCTCTTCTCGAACTCGCCAAGTGTCTCGAACTTTTTAAGTATGCTCTGGGTGGTTTTTTCGGGGTTTAGCATATTATTGCCTTTAATTACCAAGTTTCCAAGAACCGGGTTTTTACAGATTATTCAGCCAATTGTTGACAAATCATTATTAAGCAATTTGTCTACCAGGTCATAGGTTTCAGTGATATTTGCTTCTCTATTATAGTCAATACGAGATTGGGCACTTTTAAAATAACTACTGTGCGAGTAGGTGGAGTTATTCTCCTCTCGCTTCTTTTTTTCATTACTGACTATCTTTTTGATTATTTTGCTTACAGCATCATAAATGATGTCTATATTTTCCAAGTTTATTTTCGATTTGTTAGAAGAAAGACGTTTATATATGCCATAGGAAAGCAATTCATCACAGTGATTAATATAGTCCTCTTTAACATCTTGCTTCTTTTTATTTTCGGAAACTGTTCGCATTATTAAGTAGGCATTATAGATCTGTTCATATACAGGGGAATCTTTTGATCCGTCAAAAAGTTTTGCAAGAGGGTTCTCTTCATTTACTGCATCAAAAACTTCTTCCAGAACACTTGAAATGGAGTTTTTTGCGACTTCTGGTTTTTCATAATATGTAGCATACCAGAATTTGATGGCTTTCTCGCTGGTGATGGATTCCTGCATTGTTTTGCTTAGTTCATTGGTGAATGTTTCCCCTCTTTTTGAAAGATAACCTATGCCTTTGTTTTCAAAAAGTACTTTTACATATTTTTGGAAATCCTTGGTGCTGATTTTATCGCGGAAGTTTATAGCTGACTGAGTATTAGTAGCTTCAGTTATTTTGTCAACAAGATCCTGGTTTTTTGTTTCGTATAATCTTATGGTGACGTAAATATCTTTAATTCGCTCTTTGTCTTTTTTGTAAGTATCATATAGAATTTTACTGGTCTGAAGACCGTTTACTATCACAGGATTATAAGTAGGGATTATATAATCTCCTGCCTGCGGGTTGGAGGGAATCTGCATTTCATTACACAGTATAGTGATACCATTATTAAGGAAAGGGAAGTAGATAGATTCTGATTCTGTGTTTAATGTCTGCTGGATTTTTCGGTTTGTCTTATTGGTGTATCCGAGGAATCCCCTGATGTTTTCGGCAAACAATTTGTCTTCAACGCCGTTTACCCTAATCTCTTCATCAACAAGTTCGCATAGCTGAAGAGCTTCCATTCTGAAGTTAACAGCTTTGATATTAAGTATTGAGTATGATATTATAGCCTGTGGCTCTTTGGGTGAGATATTAGACTTTTGTGCCCTGAATGTGAATTTGACTTCATTACGACGTTTATCTGTCTTTATGAGGGTCTCTATCTTCCTATAGAGTTCATCTGAATCATAGATTAAGAATTTGTTCCGAGGATCATGATATGACCTGAACATATCTTTGTTTGCAGCATACTTTTTATCTTCAATACTTCCATTAAAAAGGAAGTTGAGGCGATGTTCAATTATGTATCCTTTCTGGGTTATCGATATATATTCATCCAGTTTAGGCATTAGGTTTTGAGTGTTTGGCTTATCACGCCTGCCTTTTTCAAAAACCTCTATAAAGTCTTGCCTGAACTTTTCGAGTTCATTCTGTTTGAGACTTTTCGAGTTTTTACACTGGAACACTTCCATTACATAGAAGCCGTCCTGTTCATTGAAATATACGCCATCTATCCCACCGTCAGGAACACCATTTTTTTCGGAATATTGATTAATGATTACATCGTCAAAAACCTCATCGAATGTCTTGTCCAGCATTGCAGCTATTGAAAATATCTCAAATGCCTGGTCTTCGTTTATTCCAAACTTACCAGATATCTTTTCAAGATAAGAACTGATGAAAAGGTCCTTGTTTGCCATAATATTCCTCTGTGAGATTTAGTGTCATCATTTATATATCCTGTCTTTTAAATAGATTTAAACCTTCTTATATTAGGCTCAGGGAGCTTTTTCGGGGTTTAACACGGTCGGACATCCATAATTAGAGTTTATAGGAAAGTTACTTTGTTTCAGAAATATTATTGAATTGTTGAATTACTTCAATGATGTTACAAACCTGTGTTGATGGATTGCTTTTAGTAGTATTTATTTCTGTTCCGTTATTAATATGCAGTTGTTCCAGTTTTTCAGAGTTTCTGATCGCTGTGTCTGTCATTGATGTCAAAACCCCTCTCAGGATGAAATGAAGGGCAATGCTCCGTATCTTCCCATCAGGTAGCCTTTAAGGATATTCTGATCTTTACGAACCTGAAATTCCAGCAACGAATACAGATTTGTGTTTCCCACATCTGCATCTTTTTCTGTGAACCATATCTGGTCTCTTCTGAAGAGCTCATCGTTGAGCAGGTTTGTGTTGTGGGTTGTTATTATCAGCTGGGCATTGTTCTTATTGTAGCTCTTATCGTGGAAGAGTTTTATTAGGTGTTCACTCAGCATTGGGTGTAGTTTTAGTTCCATCTCATCAACAAACAGGACCTGTCCTTTGTTGAGTGCATTAAGCCAGGGACCTATCAGAGAGAAGAATCTCTTTGTTCCCTCAGATTCTTCTTTATTGAAATCGAACTGGATGTTGTGTTCCTTGCCATTTTTATCTTTAGCAAGGTGGAATGTGTTGATATCTATCCTTTGCAGTTTCCCACCGGCTTTGTCAAAGCTCTGGGGAAGGCGGTTCAGTATTTCAACAGGAAGGTCGGTCGGATCTATATCTTCTATGCTTGCAATAATATCCTTTAGGCCCAGGTCCGCTCTTTCAAGTGATTCAAGGATGGCTCTCTTCGAATCGTCGTCCTGATTGAGCATTCTTATAGTATATTCGCCCTGTTCAGATAATGTCCTTGCACCTATTATTCTCAGGTCTTCCCTGAACCATTTGAAGGCTTCCAGGGTCTTATCGTAATTCTGCTGTGCGGAGTTGGAGAGATAAAGAACATTGCTCAAAGTCCTCTTTGAGATGTCACTCTGGACCCTTTTATCGGTTGTGAATTTGAACTCGGTGGTGTTCCTTCGTTCAAAGACCAGTGCTTCCCTGTTGTTCGGGTAATAATAAAGGTCTTCATCAATTACTTTAGTTCTGTCAAAAGATACAGCATATTTGTACCTGATATTATTCTTCACAAAAAAAACACTGAACTTGCCAGGCTTTGACATGCACTCCGGGGTCAGTTTGAACGGCTCAAACGGAAGCAGGTCTCCGTCCTGATTCTTGACCGATGTCATCACCAGGTTCTGCAGGTTGAACATTGCTAAAAGAACATTGCTCTTTCCGGATGCATTGGCCCCATAAATAACAGCACTTTTCACCAGCCTGTCATTCTTCTTCAGGGCATCCGGCTCGATCAGATTCTCCTCAAGCGCCCTGTCAGATGATGCCAATAAACTAAAAGTAATCTCATTTCTTATTGATCGAAAGTTCTCAGCTTTAAATTCAATTAACATGTTGATAACAACCCATTATACAGATTTAATTGATATTTTTGTGATTTTTGCGGGTATATTGAAGATAAAACTCGATTATATTTAAATTAATTGCTGTAGGCAATCAGTCTACTAAATACAATTTCTTGTATTCACTTTTTGCGAAGTTATCTGACATTCCAGCTATATAATCACAAATTGTAGAAAGATAAGCATAGTGATTTTCCACCAGACATTTTAACATTTTGTCCATATTAGTAATTGTTTTATTTGATTCAAGAGAGTTAGTCGATTGCAAAGCTGTATAGAATGCTTCATTAATCCCTTTTTCATTTTTTGGTCCCTGAAGTATTGCTTTCAACTTGGGTGGTGCTACTAAACAATGATTCAAGTTTTCCAATTTCAAAGAATCGATTAATATTTTTCCTTCAGAACGACTCAACTTATTAAAATCTATACAATCTAATGATATGTTCTCATTCTCATTGGTGAGATGAATTGTATCAATTGTACAATTCTGATTCAATTCTTTTGCAAGCCTACCCAATACATATGATGGCATTTGATGGGGATTCGTATAATATGCTTTGAAGAGCTGCCTTATTATAAAACGGGATTTCCCATCAAATTTATTTACTTCATATGAGTTTAAGATTCGGTGCTTGACAACCTTTTCCAGTTCCTTATTTAATTCCTTACCTAATGGAGAGAAATCAACAAGAGATTTTAATAATATTTTACGTTCTCCATCTTGGGTTAATCTAGAATTTTCCATAATAGACATACGGGAATTGGCAAAAACATCAAGGATAAAGTATTCAATAATGTTCCTTACCAAATAATCTGTTTTAAGCAATTTGGGTGTGTCTTTGTTCTTGAGTAAATTATCTCTAAGTCGGGTCAATAACTCAATCAAGCTCCCAAAATGCTCTTTGTCCATAGTTTCATATTTTGATGTTTCAGAAAGGATTTTAAGGATAATGTCATCTATTTCTTCATACAATTTATTTAATTGAAAGCCCAGTTCTTTATATCTTAAACCATCATCTATATCGTGTTGTCGTTGAGCAATTTCATCGGCTATAGCCACAATCTGCCCTTCAAGTGTAACCGAGAATTCGTGTTCCATGCATAATCTTTCTATCAAAATGGGACTACCAACAAACCGCTTGATGTCCCAACATTCCCCACAATTCTCACATTCTTTGTGCCTTTTTACCTTTGTATGCTTCAGAATTCCTTCCAAAACCTGCCATGAAAGATTTAATCCATCATAATTTTCAAATTTTGATTGAACTACATCCAAAACACGCAAACCATTAAAATTATGCTTGAATCCACCAAAGTTGAAAGGATATTTTATTAGTCCAAGTTTGTCTTCGCCACTCATAACCTCGTCTAAAACTCTTTCTCCTTGATGACCAAATGGTGTATGCCCGATATCATGCCCAAGAGCTATAGCTTCTACAAGATCTTCATTTGCATCCAAATATCTTGCTAAACTGCGTGATATCTGGGAAACCTCTAAAGTGTGTGTTAATCTTGTTCGATAGTGATCTCCGGCTTCGTTAGAGAATACTTGTGCTTTATGTTGTAATCGCCTAAAAGGTCGTGAAAATAGAATACGATCTCTATCTTTTGAAAATTCGCTTCTTTCGATATCTTCGAATATCTTACAAGATAGAGGCAACTTCTTTTCAACATCTTGATTCAATCTGTCAGATGGCTGAAATTCTTGCTTTAATTTATGTTTCATATCTTTTTCACAACCATTTAAATAATCTTTAAACTCACGTCCAGAGTCTTTTTGTTAACGTCTACTTCAAACATCTAATCTCTTTACAAATTTGAAGGTTTCAGTCTCATAAACCCGAGTACAACACATTATTCCTCTGTTTAGTCTGTCACATAGACAATCAATCTTTGTTATTACATGAAGACAATGTTCTTTCTTTTCAACCTGACTTCCCAATAAGTTAGGCACAACTCCTGCTTTTTACTCTTTTTTCGTTTCTTCTCTTAGCGAAAAGTATTTATTATTATGTGCCTAATTATTATGCACAATGAAATCGTTTACAAGAGTCAAAGTCATAAAGGGAATCGAATACCTCTATGAGATCACGCCCTATTACGATCCTGTACAAAAGAAAATCCGACAGAAGAGCAAGTATCTTGGGAAACTTGTGAATGATCAACCACTAAAAGTCCGCTCTCAAAAGAAACCACTGATATCCATCCCTGAAAAGGTACTCTCCTATGGAGAGTACCTTCCCCTCTTAAAAATAGTTGAGGAGCTAAAACTTGATCTGCTGCTTAGCAGAACCTTCACAGAAAAACAAGCGTGGTCGATCCTGACCCTTGCGATGAACCACATAATAAAGCCGCTGGCATATGATCATATTGAGGAATGGTATGAAGGTACTATTCTCTCTAAGGACCATCCAGAGCTGCCTCTATCTTCCCAATCCATCTCAAACCTTCTGGACTCAATTGGAAATAGTGCTGTACATATTGATTTCTCAAGGTCCTTGATAAAAGAGATATGCACTTCCAACACTCTCATTTATGACATCACCTCCATTTCGACTTATTCACAGATGATCAGCCTCCTGGAGTATGGTTATAACAGAGACAACCTTGAACTGCCACAAATAAACTTCTCGATGATCGTGGATAAGGAAAAAGGGATTCCTCTGATGTACGACCTGTATCCTGGAAGCATATCGGATGTAACTACATTGAAAAACACGATCAAGAAGCTTCAGCAGGAGGGAGTTCATGATTATACTTTGATCATGGACAAAGGATTCTTTTCAACAGCTAACATAGAATCACTTGTATCCAACGATCTCTCCTTCATAGTTCCGCCTTCACAAACGATTAAAAATGTGAAGGAAAAAATGTCTGAGATACACAAAACGATATATGAACCACAAAACCTCAACGTCTACGAAGGGGAACCTGTTTTCACGATGCAAATAGACCTCAACATTGGAGAACTGAACGTAAAGGGTTATGCTTATTACGATCAAAAGCGAGAGCAACAGGAAAGAAATAGTTTTTTCAAGGGCCTTCATGCAACACTTGAAATGCTTGAGAAGGCAGAATTAAGACCTTGGATGGATCCTAAAACGGTGTTCATTAGTGTGGCAAAGAGATATGCTTCGTATTTGACATGGAAAGTTAAGGACAACAAGTTTGAAATTACAGTAAAGAAGAATGCAGTGTCCCAAAGAGTAAACAAGATGGGAAAATTCATTCTGCTGTATAGGGGAAATCTGGAGTGGGATGAGTGTCTGTCGCTTTACAGAAGCAAGGATATAGTTGAGAAGGGGTTCTATTCACTTAAAAATTACATAGAAGTTACACCAGCCAATGTCAGGAAAAACAGTACTTTCAAAGGGTATTTGTTCATTTGTTTTGTTTCTTTGATCATTAGAATGAAGCTGATGAAGGAAATGAAAGAGGCCAACCTCAACAAAAAGTTCTCTGTTGAAAGCTTGATCATGCAGCTTGAAAAGAACAAAATTCTCCTTCTTGCAGAAGGAGAACAAATTGTTATGGAAAGGACAAAAAAACAAAAGGAGATATTATGTGCACTTGGAATATGTGCCTAATTCAATGGGAAGTCAGGTTTCAATTATTTCATTTTACATTCATAAAGAGTAGTTATTGACATCTAGGTTGACAAAACAAATCTTGAACAAATCCATCTTCGAAACTATATTCGTTATTAGAGTAATCTATGAATTTTAAACAATCAATTGCATCCTTAAACACGCAACTTATTTTTCTTGTTGTTTTAGTAAGATTTTGTTCATCCTGTTGACTAAAAAAGAAAATTACGTCTTTAATAGCTCTGCTTACACCCACATAAAACAAGTCTTTTGACTCAGTTACATCAACCCTTTTAGGACTCCTAAAGTCTTGACAAGGGAAGCATTTTGTAAAAAATGGCATTCTGTGATGAGTGATTCCAAACATAAATACATAATCGAATTCTAAGCCTTTTGAACTATGTATTGTTGATAAATATAGTTTGTTTTTAACATGGGATTTGATGATAGTACTCCAATCAATTTCCATTTGGAAATAATTATAAAACTCTTGTAGGCGTTCCCAAGTTTTGAAAGATGAATAATTGCCTCCATCAAAAATCCTCGAAAAATCACGGAAAGTTTTGAGTACTATATTATTTTGCTCAGAAGAATAATATTTGTGGATTAATTCATTAACTATAGAACTTACTGATCCTGTAAATTTTTTGTCATTTATGTACTGCTCAATTTCTTTTATTAGTTCAGAATAATTTTTGCAAATAGAATCTACTTTAAAGTCAGTTATATCAATATAATCAATATCTCCTTGTTCCAAGTATTGTTTTAGTACAGACGAAGTTGCTTTATGTGGAAACAATACGCAAATGTCATGCAACTTAACTTCGTTTTTTGATAGATATGAAATGTAGTCGACGATTCGATTCATTTCATCTTCTACAGATTCGTTTATGTACAATATATGTTGGGGTTTGCTAACAACAAAGGATGAATCCCGCAGTTTTGAAGTTAAAGTTGAAATATTCTCTGAGTCAGTACGGTGATTTATTTCCAGTTCAAGTGGTTCACAACCAAAATCCTCTATTAAAAAATCAATATTATCTGGATTTGCACCTTGAAATCTCATTATTGATTGTCGTTTATCACCTAAAACATAGACTCTCTTTTTTTCACTAAATGTGTTTGTAGCTATTTGTTTAAATAGAGTATATTGAGCATGGTTCGTATCTTGAAATTCATCTGCTAATAGAAAAGAATATTTGTTAAAAATAAGATTCTTGATGATTTCATTAGTTTCTAGTAATTCAATAGATTTGAATAATAAATTATCAAAATCAATGGTGTATTCATTGATTAAATCCTCTTTCATTGAATTATTTAATTTATCATATATGTCTTGTCCAGGAACTTCGTACACAGAATTCCCCTGTAAATATTTAGTATTATACCACTCATTGTAACCCGAGATAAAGGAAGAAACTCTTCTTCCCCAGTAATCTGATGATTCTCCAGATATCTCTGAATTATAGTAATCACTTTTATATTGATATTTAGTTCTCTCATTAAGTATTGAGAATTTCCTTTTCAGACCAACGTGATTTCCATAGCATCTTAAAAGCTTATATGCAAACGTGTGAAAGGTCATTACGTCAACATAATTCTCACATTGAGGTATGTTTGTTTTTATTCGCTTTTTCATCTGATCTGCAGCGGCATTTGAAAATGTTAAAGCAAGAAGTTTATGAGGAAGTTTCACAGCACCTTCTGAAATTAAATATTCAATCCTTTTAGTCATAACGTATGTTTTACCATATCCTGGAGGAGCTGTCACAAAAGCAGATGATTCAACTGGATGATAAATTGCTTTCAATTGAGAGTCATCTTTCATTTTCAAGCACCAACTCTTTTGCTTTTAACAATACATTTTTGTAGCAACTTGGAATCTCGTCTTCACTCAATTTAGAGGAAACAATTGAAGCTGAAAGTGATGTCTTGTAGTCTTCTTTTAAACTTTTAAGAAACTCATCTTCAATTGAATCGTTCATCTCTTCCAAAAAAGGATTGAAATCAATGGAATCCCAGCATTCTAAAACTTCTTCTCTACTCAACCCTCTTGTTGCAGGAATATGCATATAAATACGATGCAAATAGAAGTTATCGGGTTTTTCATTCATTTCAATTAGAATCTTTACTAACTTTAATGGTTCTACAGAATGAACCAGTTCTTCTTCATAGTCTTTATAACTTGTTTTATAATAAGCTTCATTTAAATCAGCAATTAAATCTTCATCAGAATTGGTACCTTCGTTGTCCCTAATAGCAACGCATTTAATGAATTTATTAAGAATTATATAGAGAGGTTTTATTGCATCTTTGCCTTCTGCATTAATAATTGATAGGCCCAATTCGTCAAGATCAACATTCTCAATTATTTTTGCAAATTCAGGTAGTGCACCAAATTCAGTTTTACCTTCGACAATGATTACAGCTCTAGAAAGAAATATTTCAGGATACATGCGGAATATGTAGTCAAAATGTTTGATTTGCCCAGGAGACGTGTCTCTTTTGATTTCCTCTATGAAATTAGTATCAAAGGAAATGGATTTGCAAATTCCATCATTTTCCTTCTTCAAAAGAACGATTTCTGATTTATCAATTCGTGATAAAATTGATGGTGAATGTGTAGTAATTATTATCTGAACAGTGTAACCATCTTCATGTAACTTGTTTTGCCTCATTTTTAGCTTTTTTATAAAACTTCGCTGAAGATGTGGATGCATGTGGGCTTCTGGTTCTTCTATTCCAATTATTAGACTTTTAGCTGATTCATCAGAAAACATTAACTGAGTAAATAATCTGCTTAATTTTAAAGCAATTACAAATGATCCTTGGAAACCACTACCTTGGTTAAAGATTGAAATATCTTCCACACAAATATTGTTTTCATCAAACAACGTTGATTCGTCAATCTTTCCTAATTCCACACTTATATCATTATTCGGAACAAATATGGATAAGTTTTCTTGCAAATTTGCTTTTATTTTGGTTATTTCATCCAAATTGTTGACTTTGAGTTGCAATTTCTCGATTGATAGTTGTATCCCTATTTTATGGTAAATGCTGATTAATATGTTTAATATTTTATTTAACAAACCTTCATCTTTTGGGGTTAAAGTTTTTATATCCTCTTTTATACCTGAAATATAAATTTGAAGTATCTCTTCCTTATGAATAAGATCTGAACTTGAAGATTCTAAATCATCTTTAATCTCTTCTAATGCAGTTATGATGTTGGGATCTTCTGATTTAGAATAATTGACAAGATAGTCATCGATATTTTTTGTTGCTAGAGTAATTTGCTCATTTAAGGGTTTCAAATAGTGTTTGTTATGCTCCTTAAAAATCTGCTTCAAATCACCTTTAGAGGAATTCACTTCTTTCCAAAGATCCCTATAAGCATCTATGTAGTAAAATGGAATATATGTTTTATCTGCCAAAGAAACATGTTCACCTTTTTCATCATCAATATCATCGGTTCTAACAAAATATATTTCCACACTAGCATCATTATTCAATTCTTCCCATTTTGCTTCAAGACGAACAGCTATTTCATCATTATCTAAGTTTATACCTGCCCAGACAAAAGCACTCTTCTCCGATTCACATAATTCTGAAAAAGTTAATTCAATTACAATCTTCTGACTTCTTTCATTTGTCTTTGTGTCTATGTAGAAATCTTCTTCTGAAAATCTAACTCTGCGTGGACTTTCCCCCATTTTTAGTATCTTGTTAATCGCTTTTAGTACTGTAGTTTTTCCGATGTTATTCTCACCTACAATTACTGTTAATTTTGAAAATTCTATTTTCAACTCTTTGATGTTCCTAAAATTTTCGATGTAAGCGTTTTTAAGAATCATATCTTCTCCACCAACCCCTCAAACTTCCCATAATTCACCACAACCCCATCATCCAGATCGATCTCAATATACTCATCAGCCTTGTTCTTCAGCACCTCATCATAAGCCATGATCTCGTCGATCATCTTCCCCAACCTCGCCTTCTCCTGAGCATCCTTCCCAATATCCGCTTTGATCATCTCCCTCTTAGCATCCAGCTTCCCTTCAAGCTCCAGCAGATAATCCGTCCTCATCATTGCCAGCGTCTCCTTATTGTACCTGTGCATGTAAATCAGCGCATTAAAAGCCCTGCCCTTGCCTGAGCTGAACAGCCAGTAGATGGGTCGTTTCTTGTACATCTTCACATGGTCCTTGTAGAACGACTTCAGGAAATAGTCCCTTATCACAGCCTCCGAGGACTTCTTTCCATTACCGCCAAGAGCCTCTGCAATGAAATCCAGATTCTCGGAAAGCGTTTCTTCTCCAAACGTCACCTTCAGAAACTCCTTGAACCTGCCCACAATGTCATCCTCGAAGTACTCGTCTTCAAGTATGGGTATAATGTTATCTCTGTCCGGCATAAAGCTAGGCTCTGGCACCTGTTCCAGATAATCTCCTATCTTCTCACCCTGGTTTGCAAGCACCAACCCCGGTTTGTCCAGCGAAGACCGCCCGAACATGCAGCCAACAGCATAGGAGATGAACTCCTTTATCGTATCCGTAAGCAGCAATACTTCCAGTTCATCCTCACTTCTATCTCCATTATAGCGATAATGCGGGTTGCATGTCAGTGTGATTTCCGAAAATGGCACTTCAGGTGTGAGTTCATCCTGCAAGCCGTAGGCTTCTATGAAAATGCGGTTGTTCTCTTCCTCCAGCCGCTGCATCTCCAGTGTCATTTCTTTCCAGTGGGTGCGGAGTTTGGTGTAGGTTTCGCGGAGGGTTGACTGGTGGTATTCGGGTTGGAGGAGGGGTAGGGTGGTGAAGTCCCAGGAGGTTTCGTAGGAGTCCCAGTCGGATTTTGCAAAACTAATTAAGTTTTCGACATTAGCATCGCAATCAACTTTTATGTAAGGAATTCTTGAAATGTCACCTGACTGAAAAGTTAAGGTTTGATTCAACATTCCAAGAAAATATCTTGAAATCGTCGTATTAAACAATCCAAGGACAGTTTTGCAATCATCTATTGGGGGAAATGCTACACCACTGGCGCTTTCATGAAAAAAACCACTTTGCATCAATCGGAAGGACGTAATTGCACTAGAAATACGACTCCATTCAATACCGGGTTCAAAAAGATAATCCGAATTTCTGATAGTAGCTCTACCTGTCGATTTAATTTCTTGACCGTTTTCTCCCCAATTTACAAGATAAAGACAATTTCCGAACCAACGGCGATAATCTCCACCCTTTACACATTTTATCCATTTCGGCTTCCATGGAAAAGATATTTCATACCAGACCCTCAGAAAACGATCGTTATCTCCAATTGTTGACCCCTGCTTAGGAAGTGCTTTGTTTTCAATTAAGGGATTTTCCTCAAAGATGCTTCTAACTCTCTCAGTAGTCCAGTAAGCAATCGGACTTCCGGGAATCTTCTTGAAATCAGCCGCAGAGGCGCGATAGAAATTGGGGACGGGGGTGGTTGATGAATTATTATCAGTTGTCATAATTAACCTCTATTTTGACTACAATGTGATCAAGCTGAGGATTAAAAGCAGTGTTTAATTCGTTACCCATTGGGTAGCGAATTGTATAGATCATCTGTTGAGTGGTCAATTCATCACATGGCTTGTGACAAATTTGCAGATTTGTGATTTCATCTGCAATATCTCTGTGTCCTCTGTGGTTTGTAGCGGATACTTGTTCGATTACATGTTCGGTTACTTGTTCGCCTACTTGATCGGTAACAGATCTGATACAATAGTTCGGCAAGGAAATCTTATGCAACTGGGTCGGCGACTGGGTCGATAACTGGGTCGGTGATTTGAATATTACTTGGTCCCAACTGGGTCCTGACTTAGTCCCTACATGGTCCCCACTTGGTCCCGACTCGGGCCGTAACTTAGACTGTGACTTGGGCCATGACTTAGTGCCATTTATGGCAACAAGTTCACTAACATGGTGTCGGAAGGTCATTCTTTCTTCACCTTCTTTTCCTGGGCTAAGAATGCGCGGCCTTTGGGCGTCAGGCGGTATTTCTGCTTGCTGCTGCGGGGTTTTTCGGGGATGGTCATTTCGATAAGATCATTCGACAATAATGGGACCAGGACATTATTCCTGAACTTGGTCCTGTTACTGCGCTCGGTAACGCTCATCAGTTCCAGTATCCCGGAATCTTCAATGCAGGCATGCAAGACCTTGATATGCTCTGTAGTTAATTCAAACATGGTCCCTACTTGGTCCCTACTTGGTCCCCACTTGGTCCCCACTTGGTCCCCACTTGGTCCCTTATATGGAGGCCTGATCGCTGACCCCTTCAGATAGATAGTAAAACGAACTCTCATTCCTATCTCTTCGATCTTAGGTTCTGGCAATTGCAAAGCCTCTGCCTCTTCAAAGATACGGGGAACACCACTGCCCCATTGCTCCACAAGGCCCAGTTCTCTGAAAACACGGGCAATAACACGATTGCGTATCTTGGACACACCTTGCTTGACATCCTCAACGGTCATACCTGGCACAAGGATACCAGGATTCTCTATCTCCACTCTATCATCATAGATGGCAACTCTCAAAGGAGCACCTATCTGCGAATAATCAGCATGCACTATCGCATTTATAACAGCCTCACGCACAATGTCAAGAGGAATACTCCACACATCCCGCCGTTTGATCTGTGAGAGATCCGCACCTCGCATGGAATGTTTCTTAATAAAATCTATTGCCTGCTCAACAGCTATTGGCAAATGTTCATGTATCTCGATATGATCAAAAATCACGCTTTTTGTAGTGCCCTCAAAACGACCGCACTGTATCCAGACATCGGGAAAGCGTTCTTCACGCTCCTTCCCAAAAAGCAACACTCCACCAATAGTTGGAACCAGGTGTCCCTGCGCCTCTGTGAGCATTTTCAAAGATACTATCTCTCGCTCACCCAGATCACGCTTCCCCTTGAATAACTCCTTTGCTGCTACTATATCCAGTGCTTCCACACTAAGATCAGGCAAAGGCAATTCATCAAAAGAAGTACCTGCTGAGGTACGCTTCAACTCTGCAATAAGTTCCCGGTCAGCCTTCCTGTTAGTAGACCCCAGTCGTACATAAACACCCTCATCAGGCCCTTCCTTTCTCACCCAATGAGGACGCTGCCCGCTCGGATACACCTCCACGCTCAGCAGGGTCTTATCCTCAACGGACATCAACTCCACATTAGGCACTAAGCGTGGAGCTATATTATCAGCAATAATATCGCACAGGCGCTCCTCCTCATCAAGGGGATTCTCTACCCCCCGCACCTCTCTGGTGTCATCCTCCACCCCTATGAGCAAACGCCCTCCAGCAGTGTTGGCAAATGCTACAAGCGTCTTGATAATGTTCTTTGGCGAGGAAATATCACGCTTGAACTCCAGCGTCTTGCCCTCAGGCATGGTGATGAGCTGGGAGATAGGGAGAATAATTAGGCCTCCATTTGATCTGTATCAATATCTCTGGCCTGCATCACTGCCTCACGCAGCCAAGCGTCTTTCTCAGCCTCACTATTACCATCCACAAGCCGTATATAAGCTCCCTTATAATCCGGATGCTGTGCATTCTCAATAACAAAAGCAGTAGTAGAAACAACCTCCCCACCAATACTGTCAAAAGCCCTCGGCCCAAGATGTGCCATGGACAATATGGTACGGTCGTCCAGAATGCTTGTCCGGAGTTTCTCATAGGAAGAAAGGAACATCCAGCTCTGCATGGTGATCATAGCCACCATGCCTTTCTGCATTGCAAGGTCAAGGTTGCGGTCAATGAACATCGCAAAGAAATCAGATTTACTATTGAGATAATTGTCCTGTGCAAAGCTCTTAAGTCTGTCATTCATCCCCTTGCCACCCATGTACGGCGGGTTGGCAACCACTACATGATATTTAGGGCTAAGATAATCTGCCTGCTTCAGGGCCTGGAGTACCTTCTGGTGAGTGGAAAGAAGAGTGAGATTTTCAGAAAGAACCTTTGACTTCGGTATTTTCAGAATAGCCGAAACATCCGCGGCTTTCGGACGGATGAGGGAACCGAAATTGTCAGCCTCATTGAACTGAAGCAGCGTGGCCCTTACCTCAGTGGTGAACAGCTCCCGGCCAACGGCTGTGATGTAGGCATTGAGCTCGCCCTCCTCAAAGGAAACGTTCTCCAAAACGCATATATTGGGATGGACTGGTTTGCGGAAGAAATTGCGGTTCTTTCTCCTGGCCTTCATGGTTAGCGCAAAAGCCGCCAGCTCTCCGGCACGCTCGTCTATCTCAATGCCAAAAAGATTGTGGGTCAATATCATTTCAGGTATCTCGGAGTGGTCATAGCCCTCCTCTTCATAGATAGCATACAGCAGGTCAAAAGCATAGACCAGCATATGTCCTGAACCACATGCCGGGTCGCACACCTTGATATCCTCAGGGGAATTGACCTTCAGGAAATCCGTTTCACTTTGTTCCGGCCTGATGTAATAGTCCATCCGCTCATGCAGCCTGGAACCGGGTCGGTTCAGCATCCACAAACGGCCCAGTGAGTTCTCCACCAGGTAGCGAACTATCCAGTGAGGCGTGAACAACTGGGTCGCTGCCGGGATATTCTCCTTGCTTATCTTGACGTTCGTCTTCAGTTTTTTGAAAACCTCATCTTTTTTGGGAGCAATATAATCCTGGTAGATCCAGCCGATAACTTCCACTTCTCTCCAATCGTCCTCAGAAATGATCCCGTTCATGTCCTTCACAATGGAATCAATATGTAACAGCTTCTCAGGGAACAAAAGCTCCGTGTAATCAGCTATGTTCTCGAACATGAAAGGCATGGTACGGTTAAGGTAATTGCACAGCCGCAGTATCAGGTACTTGTACAGTTCTTCCTCCTCATTCTCAGCCTTCATGTCAAGCACAAGGTCAGAGTCAAGTTCCAGAAAATCCAGCGTAAGGGCATGGGTAATGATCCCCGGCTCGGTCCTGTCCGCATCATCGGAAGTGAACACCTTTACCGGGATGTAATCATTAACCTCCATGAACTTCAAAGCAACAAAGCGGTTGAACCAGGTATAAGTGACCTCATCCATCACCTTCTCATAACCCTTGAGTTTAACCTCCTTCACCAGATGCTCTCTCTGTTCCTTTATCTTCCTGTTGAATACCTTACCACCGATAACCATGGAATCCGAATGCTCGGAATCCACAGGAAGGATCTCTTTCGGACGTATACCATAGAATGCAGCTCTGTCCTTTACTTCCTGGTGAAGCTTATCCCGCACAGTGTCCGAGAATTTGATGATGCTTGCCTTATCCATGATCAGAACAACCTGATATCGTTATCATTAAGTATCTTTAGCAGGGATGCACGCAGTTCTTTGAGGTATTTGTCAAGCTCCTCTTCAGTTTTGATCGTATCCTTTGACCTGAATATCGAAGAATCCTTTATCACCCTTGTAGACCGTACAGGAACGACAACCTCTTCTGAACCTGCTTCAGGTTCCTTGATTATCTGCAATTGCTTGCTTATCTTATCATATGCCTGGCTTTCAAGAGAATCCAATGTAGTGGATTGTGCCTGCACGAACACACAATCCCCGGCTTGTGAGATACGTTTTTTGATCTCAGAGAACGGTTGCAGCACAGAATCCATGAACACCTGGGTGAACTCAGGATGTGCCACCATCTCCTTTTCCAGCTCGGATGTAATAGTCCCTATATCTTTGAAAGTCTCCTCCTTAAGCTCAGAAAGAGTTTCCGAAAGGGCACTTTCAATCTCATTCTCCAATGGTGGGAGTGACTTGATATCAGAATACGGCTCCTTTGATTCAAGAATGACTGCAATTTCCTGCACCTTGGACTTTGTCCCTTCATCCATGAATTGCAGGTCCCTTCTGAAATTCTCTACCTTCTTCAAAACCCTTCTGAATATCTCCACCTTAGTGCTTCCAAAGAAAGAGGTAACAGGTTCGACCTCTTCACGCAATCGTATTAATTCATCTTTTTCATCAGCAACATTTTGAAGGAATGAAGAAGGGTCAGTTACATTCAGGATACGCTTAAGGAAGGCAGCATAACCCCTGATCTCCTCTCTGCCAGGGAATCTCTGCTCCTCTTCATACTTTGCTTCGATCTGCTCTGTCCTGATATATTCATCATTGAACAGGCCATGCGTGAAATCAAAGAGATCATTCTCCTTCTCATGGATATTTGTCTTCTCGAATACATCCCTCAGGACCGACCTGACAGTCTTGATAACTTCAACATTTGCCTTTTCCCTTATCTCAAGCACAAGTTTGTCCGCATATTCCTTCCGTGTGAGATATCTCACGATCTCTTCAGCATTTGGTTTCTTAAGGATCAGGTATGTTTTCTGATACCTGAGTTTTATCTCATCCTTTGCAAACAGCGTAGCTACAAGACCCGATATCGTCATTTCATTCCAGCCAAATGGTTTGCGTCTGAACCTATCTTTGATATCCTGCAGCACAACAACATCATTCTTCTGATTCTTTACATTCAAATGTTCCAGTATTTCCCGAAGAGCAAGCTGGTTAGTTTCAGACGTCCCAACACCGAACTTCTCAAGGTCATCTGCCTGAAGTATCCTCAGGATCTCACTGTCACTTACAATATCCCTGTTAACATAACCGGCCTTTTTGTAAACATTCTCAAAGAGCAGGTCTAGGCCATCCTTTATCCTTTCCTTAGGATTCTTCTTCTCAATGCTTGTGACTTCCTTCCCATCAACGAATATCCTGGCCTCGGAAACTCCATCCTCCATCGACTTCTTCGCAGCTTCCCGAAGCTTTTCCTCATCCCCCCTCTTGGCACTGAGGATCTCCCTGACCTCACCAATATTCGTATTAGAGGTATTCTGTGTCAGGTATTTGTTTATCCGCAAGTAATTCCGTATCTGATTAACAAACTCAGCATCCTGCGGGAACACAAAAAGAAGAGTATCAGTGGAATCCACATTGCTTAAGTTCTCCCCGCTCAAAGACCTCTGCCCGCTTCCTCTCAATATATCGTCAGACAAAGGCGTCATGAACTTGATGGTCAGATCTGCACCACTTGTAGGCTTGGTCTTGTCATCAATGGATTTATGGAACTTATAATCCTTGTACTTAGCAGGACATATCTCATCAAAAATGTAAGAGAACATCTCATCAAGGATTCTGTGCTTTTCAATATCGATGTTCTTGATCTCCCTATTTATCTCCTGTTCCTCATTGGTAAGGAAATAATACCTGTCACCGGACTTGTGAATCAGGGTCTGTGCCTCCAGACGCTGCAGTGATGCAGATATCCTGTCTTTCAACTTCCTTTTATCTTCATCAACATGAGATATCGAAAGCACCACAAGGTTATCCAGACTCGGTTGCAGCACATTCACATGCCTTATCATGAAAAGTATCTTCAGGATCTCGCAATCTCCATCCTCAAGGCAATCGTTGTCCTTTGCCTGCTCAATAGTCCGTGTAATAATAGGATCAAGGAAACTCTCTATCGTGTTGTAGAATGTGGAAAAAGGCACCAGTACTCCAAGCTCGTTCTCAGCGTACTTCTCAGTTGCCTCCTTAAAAGCACTGAGCATGGAACGCTCACCCTTTGCAAGGTGTTTTCCCGTAAAACCTGTCTGCCTTATCTTATCGAATACCTTCTGCAGCACAAGGAACTGATAAGGTACAAAAGGATACACATTAACAAAGTCCTCATCTCCCTTGTACAGCTTCATCTCAGCTCCGCCTGGAGAGAAGGTCAACAGGTTTTTCATTATCGTCTTCTTGTCCGTATAATAAGAGGTCAAAGACTCCACATACACCTGTTTCTTTGCCAGGATCCTCTTCTTGATAACCTCGTCCACATTCGCACTGGACAGGCTTAAACGTGTATCAAAACGCCCCTGGATCTTTGAGAAATCATATCCTTTGACCTGGTCTTTCGTGACCGTGTCAATGTCTGCCTGTGATGTAACAACAACCCACGCCTTCCCTGCAAGCTTCGTTCCAAGTTCCTCAACAACGGTCTGCAGGTTCAGCATCAATTCACTATTCTCACCAATATACTGACCAACCTCATCAATAAGGAAGATTATCTGATGATCCTTACCCTTTGAATCACAGTACTTCTTCACCTTCTCCGCAAATTTCTCATTGCTGAAATGATAGTTACTGCCATCAGTATTGAACAATCCAACCAGAGCGTCCCTGCTTTGATACTCACACTTGACAAGGGCATCTATAATGTCATCCGTCTCAAAAGCATAGGTGTCCCGTTTATCTTCCCAAGTATCACCATTTATTTGCTTGAACTCATCCTTGAACTTCTCATAGAGGCCTTTGTTGGTCAGATCTTCTTCCATTTCAGCGATCCAAAGAACATCCCCGAAAAACCCTCTTTTCTCATTGAAAACCCTCATCAGTATATTAACAATGAGTTCATCGTTTCGATTAAGTGTGTTAGCCTTAGAATCAATGTTGAAGAGAATAACGTCCTTTGTTCCGTTATTAACAGCTTTTTCAATGCTAGCAAACAACTGTGGATCATCTATCTTCTCCCTGAAGAACTCCAAGGCAGATTTGCCCCTAACGACTCTGTTCTCCAGAAGATAGGACAGCATCTTGATGAAGTGGGATTTACCCGAACCAAAGAAACCAGATACCCAGACACCAACCTTATCCGTTGGAGTTTCTGTAGCATTGAAGTATCTCTCAAAGAAAAGGTCCAGATGCTTCAGTGATTCTTTAGTGACCACATATTCATCAAGTTCAGTATAGATATTCTCATCGTCTTCCTGATCGACCTTAATAACACCATTGATCTCTCTTTTGATGTCTTTCAGAAAGAGGTCCTGTATTTCAATCTCATTCGTCATTAACTCAACAACCTTAACTTTGAGAAGTATTATCCGTGTTTATAAGCCTAAAAGCACGGTAATAATTTGCGTCCCTGAATTTTCCGAAAAGGCTAAGATCAAAACCACTATATTTTCCGGGATAGAATGTAACAAGTGGTATATTGCCAAGAAGCGGCTGCAAATTATTTAGAACACTGTGAGAGCGAACAATTGGCCAGGCCTTACCCACACCAGTCAGAAATATTAGCTGGAAACCACCATTCTCATTCATTTTTTGTTGAATGGCAGTTTTTAGGATATCAGGTTTTAACATTAACTTTAGTTTTTTGAGCAGTTCATCAGAACCTTTGCTCTCTTCAAAAGCACTGATCTTTTCTGCAGATATTTTCTTTTCTATAATCGCAAGACATACCTCATAAAGATCGATCTCAAGGACCCGAATTGATTTTTTATCTAAAGCCGGTATTATCTTTGCTATTGTATCCCGGACAAGTAATTCTTTTTCAGGAGGGTAATCAAATATCCAGAAAGGAACTTCGTTTCCAAGACCCCTTGCTTTTAAAAAATCCTCTTTTTGGAGTTCTTCTTTTAAAAGTTCCAGTCTTTCTTCGAGCTTCATGATTGCTGCTTATTATCTCTAAAATTATTTAAAGATGGTCTTTTTATTTAGATGACTACTGTATTTTGTTTATGATTGAGTCTTATTCAATCAATCAATCTTATTATCACCAATTTCATAGGAAAATATGTATGAACAATAATCCATAGTTTCAATTTCGTAAATTATCTACAACAACATGATCCTTAATTTCTTCAAGAAACTTACTTTCCGAACCCATTTGGCTGTAAATGACCAGATCTTCCATTGCCCTGGTTACTGCCACATAGAAAAGTCTTCTTTCCTCTTCCTCTTTATCCTTTTTTCTTCCTTTTGCAGCAGGTTCAAAAATATCAGGATTTTCTTTCTCACATGGGAAACCATATAGTCCTTCTACAACATTAAGTAAAAATACTACCCTTGCTTGCAAGCCTTTACTTGAATGAACCGACATAAAACGAATTTTGTTTATTGATTTTGTTTCAAAAGAAATGGGTACATTAAAGAGTGTTGAATATTCTTGTAATTTCCCTTTCATTTTAGGATTATTGGCTATCCTTGAGAGGATCATTATTTCCTGTGGTTCATACCCTTTTTGTAAGTAACTATTAATGGCAATTACACAATGCTGAGCAACCTGTGAATAATAATCATTCATTGATTTTGATTCGTGGACAGAAATAAAAGCTCTTAAAGGTTTCACGGCATCTTTTTGGGCAAATGCATCTTTTTTTAGCTGAGCACCACCATTATGTTTAATTATTTCTGCTCCTGTATCCACAATTGATTTACAACTTCTATAGTTCACAGTAAGATACGTTACAGAAGGATGATCAAAATATTGATCAAAATGAACGAAAAAATCCAGGTTCGAACCAGAGAAACCCATTATACTCTGCCAGTCATCTCCAACACAAAATAACTTGCAGCCATTATTTTTGTCCATAAGAGATTCAATGAGTTCATATCTTTGCTGACTGATATCCTGATATTCATCAACAAGAATATGGTCAAACCTGTTTTTGTATAAATCTTCGTTGTGCTTGAGATTTTTGACTGCCAGATTAATCATATCTGAGAAATCGATTTTGTTCTCAAACTGCAGTCTTTCTTCATAACCAGAGTAAACATTAAGGGCTATATTCGTAAATTCTATTTGTTTCAAAGACCAAGGTTCATTCTTGATTCTTAGTTCTATTTCTTCTGGAGTTAAATTATATGTTTTAGCTATAGTTATGAAATTGCCAATATGATGAGGAAGATTCCGTACAGAAACTACACATTCTTCCCATACTCTTTTTACAAGTTTTTCATATGGAATACTGGTGAACTCAAAATGAGTCCCTGGATTTTTTTCATTTAATGCTTTAAGCAGCCGTTTTTTAAAAATTTCGATAAAATCATTTTGCCTATAATCTTTATGTGTCGTTTCCACAAGTAAATACTTATCTTGTTCTGCAAACTTCTTCTTTTTTTGCTCCATGCCTTCTTTGTAGGCTTTTGAAGGATTGGTCCCTTCAAACCACTCAGGAACTTTGCCATGTTCGTCTATACCCCAGTGTTCAAGATAAATATCATAATCCGGGAAGAAAAAATCAGGTTTTGGAATATGAGTCTCACCATTTTCATTATTATAAGCCATCCATTCAGCAAGATTTTCGTAGAGAACTTTCATTCTTCTTCCGTTCAGATCATGAGTTATAAAAAAGTTGAGAATTTCTCTTTCGGCTTCACTTTTCACTATGGTACCATCTAATGCCTTATATGTCAAATTACGCATATATTCGTAGTATGCCTTTTTTTCATCAAAATCAGATTTAGACTTGCGTACTTCACTGTCACCGTATGCTTTCATGTAGTTAACAATCTCATTTTGAAACTTACTATCCATCAGTTTTTCATTGTAAATTGAAAGAATAAGTTGTCGTTGTTCATTTTCATCAACTATTAGAGGTGTGTCCATTCCCGAATCTCGATGCACTTTCATTAGAATCTCACGACCCAACGAGTGGAACGTTTTTATTTTGACATCAAAACCAAATCTTGAATAGAGTCTTTCATATACTTCTTTGGCAGCTTTGCTTTGAAAAGCAAGAACAAGAATTCTTTTAGGATCTATTGTATCTGGTTTACGTTCGATTAGGTACGCAACCCTTGTAATCAGAACCTCTGTCTTACCTGAACCTGCTCCAGCAACAACTAAGTTATGAGTATCATCCGTTACGACTGCAATCTTTTGGGATTGATCAAGCGGGAAAGGAGATTTCTTGAAAAGATAGTCATATTCTGTAATCATTTCCTCGACAAAAGCAGTATTATCATAAGCTTTAAATTTATTTCTCAGTGTTATCATAGAATTGATTAATTCATTAACGTATTCATTGAAATCATTTAAAAACAGATTTTTATGTTTATTGAGGAATTGAAAATCGTCAATGCACAGATCGCATTTTACGATTGTTGAATATCTTTTGTGGTAAGAAAAATAAGTATCATTTATGGAATCAACGATATCAACTAATTCCTTTAATCTATTTTCATTCTCCTTCTTAACGTCATGAATGATAGTTTCTTTCAGTTTCAATAGCTCATTCTTTTTTCGATTGGCAGTTTTGATCAGGAATATGCCAACAATTAAAGGGATTAATATGTAACCTGCAAATATCAGGCGGTTCTGCTGTTTGATTTCTGTTACTACGGATTTGAGTTGTTCCATTTTTTCGCATGACATTATAGTTACCAAATTTAGAAGGTAGAGGTGAATTGGATGTAGTATAGTATACACATATTAAGTAACGTAATTAAGGCAAATCTTTTATATTAAATTCATGTCAAATCTGCAAACAGTCTCCATATTAGTTTCATAGAATAAACTGTCAAAGTGAGAATCTATGCATCATTATTCGTCTTTTGTCCAGTCCCCGACATATCCCTCGAAATCCACAGAATCACAATAGATGATTTCCTCTTTCATCCATGGTGAAAGATTGTTCCTGTATAATGGGAATGAATAGCGTTCATCAGCTATTACCAAGAAACCTTTATCATCCTTATTTCTGATAACTCTTCCAAGGGATTGGATAGTTTTATTGATGGCTGGAAGATTATATGCTATAAATGTTCCATCAGAACCATATTTACTCTCATAATATGCATTGATCCGTTTCTGGATATTGTTCCATTGTGCAAGTGGCAGACCATAGACAAATGCTCCGACAAGCATGTCTCCTGGGTAATCAATACCTTCACACAACTTACCGCCACAAACACCGAGTATCAATCCTGATTTTCCATCACCAGGCAAGGACTTGAACTTTTTGATTACCTCTTCCGCTTCTTTTGAATCACGTGGTTCAATGAACAACTCTTTATTACTGATCCGGGCTTCAATTTCAGTCCTGTAGATATTCAGAACCTCGTATGAAGGGAAAAATATGGCCAGATTTCCATCTATGCTGCAGAATGTTTCCATGCACCTGAGAGTTCTTTCGAGATTGTCCAGACAATTTCGTTTCTTATAGGCTGAAGTCACATCTTTTATGCATATGAGTCTTCTATTTTCTTCTGGAAATGCATTTGGTACGAAATGTGTAACCACTTTCTCATTCCCAAAATAATATTGACTGAAGACCTCCAGAGGGGATAACGTACCACTGACCATCAGGCAGCAATCATATTCATTTGCAACCTGCTTTATCCTTTCACTTGGATCGATATTCCTTATCTCCAGATTCACTTCAGATTTATCATCAATTGAATAAACAGGCAAAAATGATGAAATCGATTTCAACTTTTCCAGATTTTCCATGAAAGCCTGAAGCCTCTGGATAGAATTACCTGTAAGGTCCATTGAATTGATCTTCC
The DNA here is from genome assembly GCF_002243045.1 of Methanolobus psychrotolerans. Classification (GTDB taxonomy): domain Archaea; phylum Halobacteriota; class Methanosarcinia; order Methanosarcinales; family Methanosarcinaceae; genus Methanolobus; species Methanolobus psychrotolerans. The sequence continues at coordinate 14,821 of NZ_MBKP01000016.1, read as the reverse complement.
GTGCTTCTATCTCATGGGAGATTATGTTGAGATCATCCTTTAACTTGGAATAAACCTTCAAGTAATTATCCTCACAGAATTCTCTTTTTTCCGGACCACATTTCCTGAAAATAATCTCTTTTAGATTCTCATAGAGAAATACATCATTTTTGTCCTCAGCTATGACATGCATATGGGAAAAAAGCTCGATTGCTTCAACAAGACTGAATATGTTATCAGCATGATTCTTTAATTGTGGACGATCTTTTAGAAGAGCATCAATATCTTCCCTGATGAAATCAAAATCTTTTTTCACAATGTCAGTTGTCTGAATGGATTGAACTGTATTTCCAATATTATGTGCTTCATCTATCAGAATAAGTGAATTGGTCGGTATTTCGCCAGGATTGAGTTTATCGTTAAAGATGTGCAGGAAATTAACAATGATCACATCTGCATTCTTCGTTGCTGCCAGAACAGCTTCGTAGGGACAAACGTTTTCACGTTTACAGAGATTAACAGTGTCGTCTAAATATAATGTATTTTTAAGAATGAAATTAGCTAGTGATTCAAGTTCTTTTGTGAAGACCATCTGTCCTTTATCATTAGTCTCTCTGCTATTAAGATAAAAAGGGCAGACCTTTGTTTGTTCAAATATAGGTGCATCTGTAAAATCATAGTTGGTCAAATGCTCTTCTTTATGACCTTCAGGAACAATTCCCTTTTGTATTAGTTCTCTGGAATTGTGTTGAAGTACCTTGCATACTTCATATTTATCCTCTTTACATGGAATAAGACATAAATCCTGCTTACCAATCAGAGAACAAAATGTAAGATCACTTCTTTTTTCCTTTCTGATCCTGTCAAGTTCATTGATAAAGGTATTCAATTGAGATTTCGTCCTTACTGCCACCAGAATTTTTTTATCTTCACCTGATGCCTTCTTCTTTTCGAGAACGCTCAGAAGTGAAGCTACTATACTTGATTTCCCAGACCCTGTGGGAGCATCGATCAGACCAATACTTCCTTCTAATCCTATTTGTTGTGCAACTTCAAGCATTTCACGCTGATGTTGACGATATTCAGCGTAAGGGAACCAATCATATATTTCGGAACATGTATTGTTATTCATTGTTACCAGCCTCGTCCTTAACCTCATCTTTTGTCAACACCTGACCACAATTCGTGCACCTGTACATTGTTTTGTGATTAGAAGGCATGCAACACCCCATCCAGATACAATCCTGCTCTTCTTTATTAGCAAAACTTTCAAATCTTGGAAGTCCATAGACCATTGGCAATGCCTTCCTTGCTCCACACATGGGACATACTTTTATTCGGGACATAGTACATCATTTCCCGCTGTAAATGCAGTGTGTGGCATAAGAAAAGAGAGCCATCTCAACATCTGCACATTGCCAGATTCCATCTTCTCTCAATCCTGCTTCAACAAACCCCTCAGGATGAGGACAGAGGATACTTGAATCATTCAGCTTATGTGCAATGTATCTCAAAATATTGATCCAGATGGCGTATTCACTTGGCCATGTATCTCTACTTGTTTTTATTGACCCACCATTAGAACTCTGGACGGCAAGTTTCAGAAAATCTATTTTTTTATTCTTGCTATCCCCTCGGCCAAATACTCTTACAAGTCTGGTATCAAGTGCACCAAATTCAGATGGGACTGCAAAACGAAGAAGTTTTGTTGAATATGTGGGACCAAAGCCAGTAATAACCTTGCTTAAGCGATCAAGGTGCATCCCAGGGTACCTTTCAACCCACTCAAATATTGTATCTTCATCATAAAAAGGTATATCCAGATTGCCTGTCAGCTCTACTCTATGTGGGTCCCTAAGTCTTCCCCATTCTGCTATCTGGATCAAATGAGATTTATCGATAGCATTGTTCTTTGCAGCTCCACCAATTGCAATCTCTAGTTTTAAAATTTCAGGAAAACCACTTTTCCATGTGTCTCTGTTCCAACTATAATTTTTGTACCACTCTGCAATATCAACAAGATCTAAGAACGAATCAACTCTTTTCACTCGTTCTTTATCTAAAAATTTAGGTTCAAAAGTCATGATCAATCACCACATGCTTACTTTTCTACAAGCTTCTTCAATGTTCTCTACTGTGTCTATATAGTTCTCCGAAATTCCTGTGTATTGTTCTCTCAAGGTTTTTACCTCTAGATTTCTGATGAACAGGAAAGTTAATAATTATGTTCAATATAACATTATGAACATAATGAACAATAGTGATTCTATGAAAGGCTTACAAGAAATAGTTCATATCATTCCTTTAGGTCATGAAGTTGACAGAGCTTTAAAACCATTTGAAAAATACAAGGCTGACAGGGTCTATATCCTTGCAGTTACGAAAAATGCTGCACTGAAAAAGATGATGCTGAAAAAGCAGCGAGATTATGTGAAAAAAGTAGAGACACTATTGCAATCAAAAGGTATCGAAGTAATATCAATTAATGTTGATATGTTTGATATCAAAGAAGTAATGAAAAGGGTATCCTCAATCATAATGAAAGAAAAAGAGATGAACAACATAATCAACATCAACATGTCAGCCTGTGGGAGATTGACTTCGGTGGGAGTTACACTTGCTGCCATGGTTCATCAGGTAAATGTCTATTATGTTCATGCAGATAATTATTCCTCGTCAGAAGAAGAGATTCAGGAGCACGGTATCAGCAGATGTGAAAATTTGAAAATTACCCCTATTCACAATTTCCAGATAATGATGCCTGACAATGTTAGTAAAATGTTATTATCAAGGCTTTCCCTGAAACCTGATGGAATGGATAATGAAGAGATATTCAGGATTCTGAAAGACAAAGAGGTCCAGGGTTTTGAGGAGCTGCCCGAAGATATGGATAGATATGAGCGGAGAAGTAAAAAAAGGAATTTAATTATGCTACTTAATAAGCGATATTTAGACAAACTGGAGATAATGGGATACATTCAGCGGGAAAAGGTTGGCAGAATAACAGTAACTAAGATCACTGAAGCAGGGCAGTATATTGCGTATGTGAGTGGTTTTATGGAATAATTTCTATAAGTGTCCGATCAGGAGAAAAATAAAGGACTTTGTTAATCAAACATAGATCGATAGATAGATGAGAGCTTATACTTCAACATGAACTGTCCTAGATGCAAGAGTTCCGATCACAAAAAGAATGGAAAAGTCGGTGGACGTCAACGCTACAAATGTCACGATTGTGGCTATAATTATACCGTCGAGGTAAAATCAACTGCTAGTTCCATTTCTGTTAAAAGGCAGGCGTTACAACTTTATCTTGAAGGATTAGGTTTTCGTTCTATCGGACGAGTTCTAGGAGTAAGCCATGTTTCAGTATATAAATGGATTAAGAAATTTGGCGAGGAGTTAGAAGCCCTAAAAAGTGAAAATGAGATAGAGATCGTTGAATTAGATGAGATGCACACTTATATCAGTAACAAAAAAAATATTGCTGGATCTGGATTGCTGTTGATAGAGTTGGGAAAAAATTCATCGACTGCTCTTTTGGCAGCAGGGGCACAGAAACAGGAATACAACTATGGAGAAAGTTAGAAACAAAAGCAGTTGGCCAAATAATGACTGATTACTGGAAAGCATACGCGGCATTTCTTCCTAGAAAAATTCACACACGATCAAAAGCAGAAACGTATACTGTCGAAGGATACAACAGCATACTCAGACACTTTCTGACAAGACTAAGGAGAAAGTCAAAGTGTTATACAAAAAGCCTTGAAATGCTGAAATATTCTGTTTTGCTCTTAATGAAACATAGGAATAAAGAGTTAGCTATGTTTGAATAACAATGCCAAAAGAAATATACCTTGCAACCATGTCTGCTTAGCTAAAAATAGTGCAGCCAACCGCCTCAGGCGGTATATCATATTATTGCTGTGAAAAATAAACTAAAAATCTCCATTGATCTTCTTCCATAACCAGATACCTTCCTAAATTGTGAAAGACAGCATCTTCTGCTACAAACCTTTTCATGTTTTTATCTTTCATGTAAGCTAATCCATATCTACAAATAACTGCTCTAATTTACCTATAGCACTTTCAGCAGTAAAATGCAAGATGCCGATTCCACCTGCTTCTTCCCAACTTTTAATATTTTGAGCATTATCATCTACAAGAATGCAATTAGGAGATGAATATGTCTTTTTATCAGAACGTCTACAGATAATAGCTTTATCTGCAAAGTCCTTACCAATCTCTCTGGCCAGCCAGTCATATTTTCCATTTTTACTGAATTCTGCTACGTTTCCTCTTTTAGGATTTGGATGTGCTGATAGTATTGTTGTATTGTAATTCAGTAGATAATCAACAAGTTCTCTGCCATCTTTTTTCCAGGGCATTTCTGACCAAAAAGTGATTTTTTGAGATTCGATTATCTTCCAGAACTCATCTTTGTCTGAACTATGTAGTTTGATAAGCCCAGATGAAATGCTGTTGCAGGCATTGTCAAAGTCGGTGATTACATTGTCCATATCAAGGTAAATTCTGTATTGGATATTGGTATGATGATTACAGTTCTTTTTTATTGACATTTGATTACCCATCTTTTGATAAAAAACGTAGAATAGAGGAAAGTATAGAACTCTACTTATACAAGATATAGATTGCATTATTCAAGTGCAATACAATCTTTTGCCTTACATTTAGCACCTCATCATAACTTTTTACATTTTTATGTACCGAGTCATTCCTATAAGAACTAATCATACCACATGCAAATTTGATTTTTTGCATATCTTCTGGAGAATAACGTTTTATTAATTCGTCTTTGAACTTTTGGTATACAGGATTCTTACTTTTTTCATTTACATATTGCAGTATTGTTCTCCAACCATTTAGTCCAATAGACCCTTTTTTGTTTTTATCCAGCATGTACTTTAGGTATTGAGGGAATTCTTTTCTTTTAAATTTGCTGTAATCTTCACAAACACAATATCCAAATTCATCATAAATAATTTGACGTATTTGGTTTGAGATCTGACTGTCAAGCATATTCTCCAGGGCTTTGCCATAATAATGCAAAGATGTAGAGAAATCACGTTCATTGATATCTTCCATTTTCTTGATGTCGCTGATCATCAGTTTTTCAGCAGAATACAATGTTTTTCTGATATTATCATCTTTTAAAGAGCTTAGGTTCAGCCTTTTGCTTGAGAGTGCATCAAGTTCTTCCTTAATATTTTCGAGTCTCTTTTTGTCATCTTCTGAAGATAAATTTATTGCTTCTTCAATGCATTCTTTTGCTTTTATGGTCTCTAAGTCTCTTCTATATTCTTTTGCCATTGATTCCCAGGCATAAACACTTTTCAAACAATCAAGAGATTTTTGATAGTTCTCTATCGCTTTATCTGTTTTACCAATGCCAGAATATGCAAGTCCTTTATTGTATAAGAGAAGTGATTTTGTTTCATTGTCTGCTTTTGTATTCAGTCCACGTTCAAAATAGTCAAATGCATTTTCGAAGAATCCTACTTCCAGGTAGGCACAGCCAGCTATTAGATGAAAATTAATATCCTTTGAGATTATTTTCGTTTCAAGTGAATCAATGATTTTATCTACATTTCCCTTTGACCACAACAAAGTTGATGTGTTAATAATCGTAATTATAAATTCCAATAATCCATTGTTTAATTGAGTAAATATGTCACAAGAATCTTCGAGATGCTTAATCCCCTCATCAAAATTATTTTCTTTAATGTCAATTAAACCAATATCGATTTTAGCAATGGCAGCATAAACGGGCTCCTGAGAGTTATCGATTAGTTCTTTGCACAAGTCCTTTGCTTTTAGAAAATTACCGCAATATAGATTATACGTCGCATTATAATTTAAAGAATTGAAACAAGAAAAGCCATGGAGTTTTTCAATCTTATACTCCTTTTCAAAATAGTCCATTGATTTTGCGAATTGAAATGTATGGAAAAGTGATGTTCCATTTTTTGATAGTTCATCAACTTTTATTATGTTTTCAATTTTGTTCAATTTATTATAATCAAAACTACCATCTTGCAGCATAAATTCCATAGAATTAAGTATACTCATTCTCTCTAGAGCACGTTCTTCTGCCAGTGGATTTATGCCGTTTTCATTTAATATTTTTGATAAATACGTGAATTCTTCATTGAATCTGCCCAATCTTCTATTTGCGCAGGCTAAATTGAAATAAATATTACTTTTTTCAGAGGGAGATAATTCTGAACATTTGTCTTCAGTTTCAAGGAAATATTTTTCGGCAATTTCAGTTTCACCTAATTGATAATACATTTCCCCAATATTCTTTAACTCAACTGCCATTTTATGTGTATAATTGCAGTTTTTGTCAACATATTTACCGATGTGTCTTAATAATTGTTTTTCAGTTTCATCGGTGGTCAATTGATTCCAGTCAACATTATTTTTTTCGTTCAGTTCCTTTGATTTGCTAAGTTCTTCCGCTAAAACAAGTGATTTTTTGTAATAATCTATAGCTTCATCAAATTTTCCAAGTTCCCGAAGAGTTGTTGCTAAATTATCATAGCAACTGAACTTAGTATTTGTATTCTCAGTGCTTTTCAGGATAGAGGTCCAAATTATCCTTGCTTCTTCAAAAAAACATGACTGAAAAAGTTCATTTGCAAATATAGATAACTCAAAATAATCATTTTTCTCATTATTACAAAATCGATATTCGCATAGAGCGGACTTATATTCTTCAAGTATATTATCAGATATTTCGAAAGGGTATTCACTATTCAAAATATTTATTTTATCCATTTCGTTATGCGAATTGAACCAAATGAGAGAAGCAACTGAAAAAGCATCATTTATGAATTTATTATAGTTCATTAAAGTATCTAGCATTGAGAGTTCTTTATCATCAGTCATTTCTTTTATTATTTTCACAAGCTTTTTCACAAATTTAACATCATGAGGATTTAATTTCACTAAATTGTGAATATTAAAAGAATGGGAATAGTAGTAATGTGAACAAAATTTTATATTTTCAAGCATGTATTGGCTCTGAGAGTATAACCAGCGATGTGAACCTACTTGTTCCCCATATAAATTATCCTCACTAAATATCTGATAACCCTTGAAATATCCAGATTTATAATCGCTAATAAGTTGTGAGAGTACAAAGAATTCGTTTTCTTCCCCATTATCAATCGCATGCTGAAGTCTTTTAGAAAAATAATATAAGGAATTGTCATTTACTTCATCAAAGTTCTTGGCTTTGTCTAATGACGATGAAAATGGCCAAGTTATTGGATTTTTAATCTCTTTGTCAATCAATTTATCTTCAACTTCATTAGAGAATGATCCAAATAATTCTTGTTCAAAATTTAAGCTTGAAGTGACTAATTTGTTAGTATATTTTTTTACAGTTGCTTTGATTTTTTCATTTTTATTTACTTTATCGAGAACATATAGGTAAAAACCAGGATCATGACATCTTCTGATCAAAAAAAGATTATTCAATTGAAAATGATGGTAAAGCTCTTCTTTTTCCATCTTTGTGGTGCACTGTTTGAATTTCTCCCTTACTTTGAGATGACTATCAATTAGATATGTGTCAAAGAAAAATTCTTTAATTATGTTATAGTCTATTTTACTCATTCTTTCACTCACTTCAAAGAAAAATTACTACACAGATGAATTCAATAATGAATACTTTTTTTCAATTGCTGCAATACTTTCACCACTATTTAATGCCAACATCGAATATATATTTTATGAGACACTATTAATGTCTTTTGAAGCTAGTAACACAGAACATAAATCAATAGTGTTTTTATGTTGATTAAAAACAGGTTTATCTCCTGATTTCAATATAATATCTTCATTCAATTTTTGGTAATTTAGAAATTCTTGATCACTTATTAAGAATTTTGAATAAATTTCATCCTTTATGTTAGGTGCCTTAAATATTTCCCATTTGTCAGGATTTAAGGCTCTTATAAATGGTTTCAAATCCTCTTTGCAGTTTAGTTTTGTAATAATGGTGTTAATCTTCAATTTTACATCCGTACATTTGAGAATATTCGAAACCCTCTGAATGTTCTGTATGTGTTTTCCACATCCTCTTCCCAGTTCTTTTTCAATTTCTTCTTTACTTGAATCAAGAGGAAGTTCTATCCAATCAAGATAAGGGGATAATATTGCAATTTTCGAGCTTGTTAAAAGTGATCCATTAGTTCTGAGAGTTATTACAAATCCCATCTTTTTTGCAATTTTTGTAATGTCATATATAAAAGGATAAAGTAAAGGTTCTCCACCAACAAGGTTTATTTTCTCAAATCCCATATCATATAATCTGAACAATATAGTTTCGGCGTCTAGTATTTCAGTAATCGTTGATTTTTGTTTTTTGACAGAACAAAATTTGCAATTGTAATTACATTTCAATGTAATATGCCAATTGATTGAATCAAGGAAAGTACTTGATTGAAAACCTTTTGTGAGATTTTTCATACTTTGCACCTGTGTAAAATATCGAGCATTTTTTCAGCAGCGTCCTCACCCATCTGAATCACATGAAGTAGTATCCCATACTCCTCTGATATTTCTGAAGCCTTCCTCCTTTCGAAATCAAGCTCTTTCCTGATAACATCCAGATCAATGATCCTTTTCTTGTTAGTATCTCTTTGTCGATGGTCAAGAATACGTTCAGGATATGAATCAAGCAGGATAATGTCCGTATAAAATCCGTAATCCTCATGGGTAAAGATTACATCAATTTCTCCAGACTTCAAATTGTAGACCGTAAGGTGGGAATCAACCAGCAAATCCTTTCCATTTACTTCCTGCATTTTATGAAGTGAATCCCTGATTTTCAACCTGTAAGCATATTTTTTGTATTCAGGTAAGAATTCAAATTGAGAGTAAGCTTCCCCCATCATATCCTGAAGAATATCAGAGCCTGAAGTGAAAATAAAATTCAGCTTTTCTTTGTTAATCTCTTTAAGCACACGTGACTTTCCAACTCCCCTTACACCTGTAAAGCAGATCCTTCTCAATGAATTCAGATTATCCAGAGAAGAATCTGAAAAAGAAAAGACCGGTTTAGTTCCAGTCATAGACAGCTCTCCTTCCATTGTACTTGTCTGCATCAACCAGATCTGCAAGCTCCATATGATGAAGCGATTCAAAAGTAATTGTTGAGCGCTGATTGCCTTTACTTAGAAGAATATCACCATCCGGACCTATGATGAAATATGATTCCAGCATATCTTCAACAGATTCAAAGACAGGTGAGGTGCCATTTTTGAATACAAGTCCATCGTTTATATTCCTGAAGATATCAAATTCTTCCTGGTTAAGAATAAGATCAAGAGCATCATCATTCTGGCCTTTCATATGAAGTATCTGGAAGACCTTCCACCTTTCCGGACACAAGGATGATATGAACGGCTTCATATCTTCAGAGTAGTTCATCCTGGTGACTGTAGTGTTGATCTTTAACTTCATGCCATAGTCGTGGACAAGTTCGGAAACCTTACGGACATGTTCCACATGATTCCCGTTTCCCCTCCCCAGTTCTTTTTCGATTAATTCATCCGCAGAATCTACTGATATACCTACCCAGTCCACACACTCACTCATTTGCCTGAGATTATTCTCATTGAGCAGAGCTGCGTTTGTGACAATGCTAACGATGAATCCCATATCCTTTGCCATCGTTAGAAGGTAGTTCAGATTTTTGTATAACAAAGGCTCTCCGCCAGCAAAATTGATTTTCTCAATTCCTTTTTCCTTTAAAGTTTCAAGTTTATGTCTGGCTTTTTCAATATCTTTGAATTCCCCACTCATGTTTTTGTAGAAACAAAACCTGCATTTGTAGTTGCAATTCATGGTCACGTGCCAGTTTACAGATTTTATTGTTGTATTCGTCATCAACTGAGAATTCGTTCCAGTGTACATAATAATTTTTTAAATTTACTAATTATTTAATAAATAGATTTATTAATTAATAAACTTAAAATGAAACATAGAATGACAAAAAAAGAGAAAATTCACATAATGAGTGCCGGGGCGAATGTGCATAACACATTTTCCATAGCAATCTACAACATCTCACCGGCATTCGAGGTATATGTCATTGCTGAAAAGAGAATCTATGAGGATTCAGATGATCCAGACAAACAGAAAACAAGAGAAGCTATCAGAAGGTCTATAGAGAATTTAAAAGAACTAGCCACACCGATTGCAAAAAAAGGAGTGCATGAGAAAATTATAGAAGCCGACACTCTTGATCATATCAAGGATGCAGTTTTTGAGATATATAAGAAGAATCCCGATGCTGAGTACTACTTTAACGTATCAGGAGGAACTAAAGCACTATCAATAGGCTTGTTCATGATGGCTTTGTGGTTCGAAGCAATACCTTACCATGTAGATATGGAAAAAACAGCTAAAACAATCTCAATACCAAAAGTTCACATTGAAGATTTCCAGGCAAACCCTAACAGGGTAACTATACTTAGAATTCTGGACGAACAAAAGCCTTCGAGTGATGAAAAATTGAAAAAACTGCCAAGAAAAAAATTGTTTGAAAAACTCTCAAAGGAATATATTCCAATAAGAGATAAGAAAAGAGCTGACAGGAACCTTAAAGATGGCGTATTCAATTCCTTAACAAGAGACCTTCTCAACTGGAATCTTATCGATGAAAAGCATATCGAAGGAAGTAAGAAGGAAAAGGAGTATATTTTGACCTCTGATGGGGAGTTCACATTGAAGTTTGTGAGCCTGAAAGGAAAATAGGATTCGAAAATGCTGACCTCAAGCAGTCGTCCAATCACTATAAACATATACCGACTCGGTGTTCGAACCCCACGCAACGATACGGACACGATACCGCTCTCCCACAGGTGCTTTAAGGTTTGATACGCTGTACTTAATACCTTCCTCTGCATTCAATGCAGGAATAACGTCACTTGCAATCTGGTCCCATACCCTCCCTTCAGTTCTTGTCTCAAGAGAGGTATATATGACCACATCCTCTGCAGTTGCAGAACCCACATTCTCAAGCTCGATGTCCAGGTCCACATACCTGTAGTAAGCATCGTTAACGGACATACCCTCAAAGTCGATACTCAGCTCCGGAAAACCGTAGTAAATGGGATATATAAGTGCTTCATCATCCAGGAACTCGTCAGGTATCTCACCGACATCCCACCCGGAATTTGTTGTTTCAAGGTAATAGAACTTAGTTCCTGCATACTCATAGTAAGCCCCTTCGAGACTGTCAGCTCCCTTCACTCCAACCGCCATATGTCCGGGCAGCTCAATCAGGGCAACCCCATAACCCATATCGTAAAGGATCGATGCAAGCAGTATAGATGAATCTTCACAATCCCCTCCACCATTGTAGAGTGTCTCGAACGGGAACCTTGGGTACTCGTCATACCCTGACGATACACTATCACTGATATAGGGAAGCGACTGAACAAATGTCATGGCAATATATGGGATCTCATCGTCCCCATAACCCGCGTTATGAGCAAGATCTTCCAGCTGGCTGCTGATCTGGGAGATCAGTTCGTCATCATAAGGGTCCGTTACAAAACGATCATAGTTACGAGCCCTACTTCTTTCAGAATAGTCATCATACGCATCTATGTAATACTCGGATTGGATCGTGAACTCATAAGCATCATAGTCCCAGGTGTAGGTACGGGTCATGGTATCAGTATCGATCTTGACTTCCGCTTTAGCCTCCAGCATGCTTTCAGGAACGGATGAATCAAAATCGATCTCCGGTCTTATGGTACATGTCAGTTCTACGACGAAGCTGTTGTCAAGTATTCTGTCTACATGCACAGAGTACACAACATTCTTCTTATTCGGATCTTTAACATCATATGTCTGTCCAAGATAGATTGTTTGTGTGGCATATTCCTGATTATCTTTCCGGAATGAAATCCGTACAAACTCTTCTTTTCGTTTGATCTCAAGAACCTTAAGGGAATATCCGTTCTCTAATTCGAAGATAGCTGTTTTTTTCAAGCTTGCATTGTGAATTTCGTAGTTAAGGTCGGCGTTCTTATCATCTGCAACATCACTAACCGGATCACTATGCACAGAACTCTGGTCATCCTCAACGCATCCACTGAAAGAACATATGACCAAAAACAACACAATCCATGGAAAAAACTTTAAAAAGACCATATGTAAAATGAATTAATATTTGAATATAATAATCTTGTGGTAAAAATATATACTCTAGCAAACCAAGAAAAGCATATATTATTTGGTCTGGCAAACCAAATAGACTATAAACAACAAAAGACAACTAAGAATCATGGACAAAGATAAACTAAAGGTCATTCTAAAAGAGCAGAACGATACAATAAAAGAAGTTGAGGGCCTGGTAAAAAAGAGAGCTGCTGGATAAGATTACAGATAAAACATCAGACCTTATCATTATTGTATCCGGACTTAGAAGAGCTGGTAAATCAACGCTCATGAACGAGATCAGAAAAGACCATCTGAATGAGAGCTATTTTGTAAACTTTGACGATGAAAGGTTCTTTGATTTTACAATAGAAGACTTTCAGACAATGTATGAATTGCTGATAGAGCTGTATGGTGAAAGAGATACCTTCTTTTTTGACGAGATACAGAACATACAGGGTTGGGAAAGGTTTGTCATACGCCTTCATGATGATAAGAAAAAGGTGTACGTCACAGGTTCGAATGCAAGTATGCTAAGCCGTGAACTTGGAACTCACCTTACAGGCAGGCACCTTCCCAAAATGAGCTTGTAAAGGTGCACGTAATAGACACAGAAGTTGTCCACGACTAGGTCATTGATGGGTTCTCCAAAACTATCATCAAAATAGTAGCTTCATGGGAACCTGTTGACCTTAACACCAGCACCAGGCCCAGAAGCATCCTGGACTTTGAAGAGGTGATAGACTATCTGCAGATGCCCTATGTAGGAGATAAAGGAATAATTGAATGTATAGGCCTTGGCAGTGGCATCTATATCAATTCAACTCCTCCATGTGGCAGAAAGACAGGAGGCATTAATGCAGCAGTTCTTGGAAAACAGAAGAACTGGAACGGTTATACGGGCTCAATGAATTCTGTCATTCCTTCTGATTTTAAAAGAGTATCATCGGATTATTTCTACAGGATCTCAGAGCAGGATAAGGCAGTCGATCTCGGACAGAGAAGAGAAATCAGCCTGTCATATCTTAACCTGGAAATGACGCCAATGCAAATTCCCATAATACTTGATGTAGATAATGTCAAAAGCAGAAAGAAAATCAATGAATACTGCAGGGAAGATTATCCCATCCTCAATGCATATCTTATCGATTCACTCTTGATGAATCCCTCCATTCCCGGGAACCTGGATAGCTACATTGTTGAGAAGACCTATGAGTTCAAGAACGACGTAATAGACATGGGCGGTTTGAAATACAATCAAGATTTGGGTTCTTCGCCCCCCTTGATGAGTATGGCGTATCAAGGCTTCAGCATAAGGCCGAATGTTCAAAGATGATGTAAAGGAGGTTTTCGACTTCAGTATGGATATGATACACTGGACAAACAGGGAACTCCCCACTCCTCTTAAGCCCTCTGAACGTTATTCTCTTAAAAGGGATGAGGAAACACTCTACAAGGACCTGTGCAACGCCTTTGGCACCGATGTCGATGTATCTGTAGAGGAAGCAAATAAAGCGACGGTACTAAATGAGTTTGCATTTGACGATGCCCTTCAGAAGCTTAATATCAGAGGGCTTGTTTTGCTGATGAACAATTATACCACAATTCGGATACTTTGCAAGATATAGGCTGGTTTTGCCGAAGTATTAAACAGATATCAACTGGTTCTAAATTACCACAAAAAAATTATTTGTAGTATACAATTTGTTCAAGAAAAAAACAATCACATAAATCAATCAAAATGCCAATATAATTCATACTTAAAACATTTCTTTATTTTTGCTTCCTTATTATCTAAACATTATTAAATCTCCATAAATTAGAGACTTTTCTATTATTTTCGGATCACCCTTCAAATCCGGCCAAACCCTCTTAAAAATCTCTCCCTTAAATAATCCGTTGTCTTAATACACTCTTTTGCATTCTTATTTTAAAAAATAAGAGTTAAATAGTTGTTATTAACAGATGGTTACCACTACTACAAAAGTATAAACACAGTTTCGTAGGGGCATCATCCATATTTGTTTCGTGCTATCTCGAGTGGAAACTTACCTTTACAGATTCCTGTATTGAACCTCCTCCGATTCATGAATGTAAACAATTTATTAAAAAAGTTGGCCAGTCCACTGGTTGTTTTAAACCTGAGTTCCCAAGTTTTAAGCGCATATCAACAGGAGATGTAAATAGAAAATGCCACTAGAATTTGATTTTTACTTCTTGCCAAACTAAATAATGTAGTAAAATACAAGCACATATTTCCGTATCAAGAGACTTTTATGAGCCTAAAAAAACGGAAGTCAGGTTGTGTATTCAATAGTTGTTTTGAAGTAGACACTGGGTATTATTACCCAGCTCGCTTCTTTTTCTTTATTGTTCTTCATGGAAAGAGGTTTTTGCATACATTTCCGATTGCAATTTCAATAACCGGCAATAATAACTTTGTCACTCACTCTACAATAGAATCTGAAAAGTAATCTTCCAATGTCAGCAGCAAAACATTTTCCTGCTTTGCTATCTCATGCAAGTTCTTAGTAAAACCAGACTTACTGATGAGTGCAAAATACTCTTTTCTTTCAGTGAACCATTTAACATGAGCTGCCTTCTCCTTCAGACTGAAATAGACATCTGCATTGATCTT
>NZ_MBKP01000015.1 GCF_002243045.1 Methanolobus psychrotolerans | reverse complement strand
CCATGTTTACTGCACCGATCCTGAGAATCCTGACACCGATGGCGATGGCCTGATCGACGGCCTGGAGGTAGGAGTACTTCAGACAAACGCCGGCTCGTATATCGAATACAGTTTCAACGTGATAAGCGACCCCACGGAGGAATACAGTGATGATGATTCCCTTAATGACCTAGAAGAATACGAACTTGGAATAAATCCGCTGAGTTCCGATACTGACCACGACGGACTGGACGACGACGAAGACCCCGAGCCACTTAAACATACAAAAGCAAGCTCCGGTCCAAGCACACTTGAGATCGGCAGAGCCATAGTTCTCGGTGCCGTGTTCGGTGAAACCGGAATAGAAGACGGAAGTCTTAGCTACCTTGTTGATTATGAAATAGCATCCTCACCCTACTATCTCGTGGGCTGGATCGGTTTCTCACTGGTGCCTGTTGTAGGCGCTGTTGCAGATGCCCGAGATGCGGTACAGGCGCTTATTAATGGTGATGAACTTGGTGCCGCAATGAATGCTGCGGGCGCGTTCTCGGGTGTAGGGGATGGCGTAAAAACGGCTGCCGCGGTTGGTTTGTTTGTTACAAAGTATTCTTCGAAAATTAGTGACATACAAAAGGTACTGATCAAAGTACTTGATGACATACCACCATATACAGCATTAAAGGTCCTGGATTCTACATGTGATGAGGCTGCTTCTGCCTTGAATGCCAAAGGAGTTACTTATGAAACCGTTAAAAAGCTAGTCGATAAAGGAATTGACCTTAAAAGGGCCAGAACCCTCTTGGATACTGTATATACCGGGGCATGGTCACCTGGTAGAGTTGGAGATGCGGCGAAGAACTTTGAGAACCATTATAATAAGCACGTAGTGAATCAATTTGAATGGGGTAGAATACTAACTGAATCAGAATACAGGCAAAAAGCTACTGATCTTATCAACAGACCTGCTGGGGTTGAGATTTACTATCAACGAGGAATAGAGAACATGGCAGTATATAACAGAGCTACAGGGGAGTTTGCTACAGGAAATGAGCTTGGAGAAATTCAGACGTTTTTCATACCTGGGCTTTTTGAGAAACCTGATGGATCAAAAGTGAATTACGTGGACAATCTCATAAATGAAGGTAAACTTATAAACCTAAATTAATCAGAATGTGGACATTATGAACGAAGATATTATTGATACGCTCCAAAATAGTTTGAAGTTATATAAGAAAGATGTCGAAGAGACGGATTTGAATTATGAATCTTTGAAGCACCTTGGTAAATACAGCATAACCCATCCATATTTGAGCAAACATTCCATGGCATCTGCAATTGAAAGGTACGAAGCAAAAGGCATCAATCTTTCAGAGATAAGAGTTCAATATGAAGAAATCAATAAGAGATTAGAAGCCTTTGAGCAGAAAAGAGGTAATGCCAGAGAAAAACTCTTCGAGGAATTGAAGCATTATATCAAAGCCTACCCCAGCACAGTATGCTACTTTCTTGAACTTGATCCTATCGATCTCGAAACTGGAAATGACATAGCCGGCCGGGATATTCTAGAGATTCTGATGATGGAACTGGACCATGACTTTGATCTTCATGATATGAAGATCAAAGTGGAAGCTCTTGACAATGTATTAAAATGTCGGTTTCGGTTGAATATTGACTTGATCATGAAAGAGTGCTCTTTTATTGAAGTTGAAACTGCTCCCGAGAGTTTTTGGTGGAGGCATCCATCCAGAATTTACCTTGAAGTACAGAAATCCAGAGAAGAATATGCTAAGTTTCAATCCTGAGTTGTGTGCTGAAAAGACGGTATAATATTACAAAACCAAATAAACAGATTCAAGTTGAGTCTGCTATTTCTTTTTTTATCTATAAACTCAAATACCGAAGATAGTAAACCCGTTGATAGCGTGGACCCCGACCCATTGACACATACGGCAGAAATAATCGACCCGCCCACACTTGAAATCGGCAGGGCCATAGTTCTCGGAGCAGTATTCGGTGAGACCGGAATTGAAAGCGGAAGTCTTAGCTACCTTGTTGATTATGAAATAGCATCCTCACCCTACTATCTCGTAGGCTGGATCGGTTTCTCATTGGTACCTGTTGTTGGTGCTGTTGCAGATGCAAGAGATGCTGTGCAGGCTCTTATCAACGGTGATGAACTTGGTGCTGCGCTAAACGCTGCTGGGGCATTCTCAGGTGTTGGAGATGCCGTAAAAGTCGGGGGAGCAGTAGGTCTCTTTATCACTAAATATCCGGATAAAGGAGGCGATGTCGCCAAGGCATTGGGCAAGTACGCATTCCCGCATGCACCTGATCTTGTAAAACTTAAAGTTCTGGATATAATATTTGATGGTGCGGCTACGAGGCTGGTGAATAAACATGGAAATGAAATTCTTCCTGATCTAGTCACGCTTGCTGACAAGGATGTTGATCTTTCAAAGGTGATCGGTGTTGCCAAAAATGGCAATGATATAAGATGGCTCGAAAATGGTGACGATTTAAGAGGATGGGTTCATATTGACGGCAGACATATAGAAGGAACACTGAAAGAAGGATTGTACACTACGTTTTTCCCGGTTGGACAAACAATTTCAAGAAATGGTGTGCCAAGAACTTTATCGTCAGTTATGGACAAAAAGGATGTGGAGGATCTAATATGCGAAGCCGTAAAGAGAGGAAATATAGATCCTAATGATCCTTATGCCTATATATTCAAACCTTCGGACAATGGTTTTAACTATGGTATCGATGAAATGAGAGTTATTTTCGATAGTAAAGGCAATATCAAAACAGCATACCCTATAAAAGGAAGTAATGTCTGGGCTTGGGATCCCGACATAGGAGGGTGGATCAATGTCATCTGATGTACATAAGAATATAACCATAATTATTGAATATGGTAAAGATTTCGAAAGCCAGATTTCAATGGGTGAAATTGACGCACTCACTGGAATAAATGTCAAAGTTGACGAAGTATGTTTGACAGGAACTCATGAAGGCATGTTTCCGATAGATGATTATATCTATATAAATTTGATGAAAATGCTTTCTTCTATCGATGGCGTATTAAAAAATAAGAGAGCCATTATACGATACCAAAGTGTTCCTTTTGATCTTATTCTGGAGATGTCTGGTAAAAATGTGGTTAATGTGGGCTTTTACGATTTTAACGGTAAAAGCTATAACCCAAATATTCCTGACGAGGGACTACCTGTGTCTCTTGATGCTCTAGTAGTAGAATTTATTCGAGTGGCAAAAGAATTCCTTAACAGAGTATTAAGTATGAATCCAAAACTTACTGATACTGATGAAGTAAAAGAGTTTCGGATAGCGATTGAGAAAGCAGAAAAATCATATCAAGAATTCTTTTCAAACTAGCAATATAAATGATTGCCTGGATGTGCACTCCTGTTGTTGGCAAGTGATAAAGGAATAGATATTAAGCCTGATGACATTGAAGAAAAGTACAGGGATATATTCCCTGGAATCTTTTTGAATAGCATGGGATTTGTGAACGAACTTGAATAACAGATAACTTTGGTTGAAGTCATCTGTTATTCTTTTTTATTTTACGGAAGAATTACTCTTAAGACGAATCCTGATATAGAAGTACTTGAAATCGGCAGGGCCATAGTCATCGAGCAGTATTCGGTGAAACCGGAATAGAAGGCGGAAATGCCAGCTGTTTTGTTGATGAATCTATAGCTTCCTCACCTTACTATCTAGTTGGCTGGATTGGTTTCTCATTGGTACCTGTTGTTGGTGCTGTCGCAGATGCCCGAGATGCGGTGCAGGCTCTAATCAATGGTGATAAACTTGGTGCTGCATTCAATGCAGCAGGTGCTTTCTCTGGAATAGGAGATGCAGTAAAGGTAGGGGGAGCAGTAGGTCTCTTTGTCACTAAATATCCTTCAAAGGTTGTTGATATTGCAAAGGTACTGGCAAAGCATGTACTTCCATATGCCCCTGAACTTGTAAAAATAAAAACATTGGATGCTGTTTTCGATGGTGCTGCCTCAGCTTTAAAGAGCACTCACTATGTTCCGACCAACACTATCATGAGGCTCGCTGATGCAGGAGTTGATTTAAAACGAGTTCAAACTTTATTGAGTACTATGTATATCGGTAAGTGGTCGCCTGGTAGATTTGAAAACGCTGCAGTAAATTTGAATGACCATTTTATGAGGCATGGGAGGGAGTTTGGTTTGAGTGGAGACTTATCTGATCTTGTAGGAAAGCAGCAATATGTTGATATGGCAGTGCATTTGATTAACAAAAGGCAAGAAGTTGAGATTTATTACAACGTTCAAAGACAAAACATGCTCATTTATCATCGAACGACAAAAGAACTAGTGATTGGAAATGTAGATGGGGAAATCCAAAGTTTCCGCAAGAATAGAGCAACTTACATAGATACCTTAGTTAATTGTGGCACATTGGTAAACCTAATGGAGTGATTGCTTGGACAAAAAAACAATTAATTGGATTAGAAAGGATTTAGAAAACTTTGAGCGAACAATCGATGAGTTGGATCAAAGTTTAGATTCAACAGATAACTTTGAAGGATATATGGCAGGTGATCCGATAATCTGCAAATACCGTATATCCTTTTTATTCAAGAGTCTTCTAGAGGAAGGTGCAGACGTACGGGATTTTAAGAAGGAAGAGGAACGAATAAACAAAAAATTAATGACTTTTATGCAGAATAGAGGAAGAGATTATACTGATAAACTCTATGCCGAACTTAAATTTCTTGTTGATCAATATCCCACTATGATTTGCTTTTTCCTCGAGTTGGATCCTATAGATATGGAAGTTGAAAACGATTTGAACTCAAGGGATGATATCGAATATTTACTAAAGGAATTAGATGACGACTATGATCTTCGTGATATAAGGATAAAAGTAAGGGCTTTAGATGATGTTTTAAGATGCCAGTTTGAATCGAATATCAATTTGATAATGAAAGAATGTCCATATATCGAGCGTGGCTATTATCCAGATAGCTTCTGGTGGAGGCACCCTTCAAAGATTCTTCGAGAAAGAGAGAAGTCTCAGGAAGAACTCACTAGAAATTAAAATTCTCGGTCTAAATGTGCTACTATATAGTGCAATTAGGACAAGAAGATTCAACTTCAATTGAAGTTGAGTCTGCCGTCTCTTTTTAAATTTAACTTATAGGATTTTTACAGCAACAATTGCACCCAGCAAGCTATAGCCAATAACATCGCCGTCTACACTGTCGGTCTTGGAAGCAGTGTGGATACCGCCTTATTGACAAGCATTGCAACAGCCACAGGCGGCCAGTACTTCCCGGTATCATCAGCCGCTGACCTGCCGGATGTTTTCCGAACCATTTCCGGGGAACTGGAATCTGAGGATACCGATGAGGACGGCCTTCCGGACATAATGGAAACCCATGGCTTCAGGGACGGACTTGGAAACTGGTACACCACTGACCCGGAGAATCCAGACACTGACGGCGACGGACTTACCGACGGCGAGGAAGCCGGAGTTGTAATGGATGTTGATGGTAAGATATACTTACACATAACCAGCAATCCGGAAAGAGTTGACTCCGACTGGGATGAAATCCTTGACCCTGATGAAGCAGAATTCGGCACAGGAATGCTTGAATGGGACAGTGACCACGACTATCTGGGCGACGGACATGAATTAGAACTGGGTACCGAACCTCTGCTTTGGGACACTGATTTCGATGGTTATAATGACATAGCTGAATTCGTAGATAATAATTATGATCCCCTTGTCTATGATAAAAGATTAACCAGATATGAGGTTGCGAGAGAAGTCATACTTGGTGCAGTCCTTGGAGAATTCGGATATGATGAACATGACAGCGCATACTACCTGACAGGTCATCTTATCAGTGGATTTGTGGCCGTTGGAGACCTTCGTGATTTCCTTGGATCAGTGAATAATGGGGATGAAATAGGTGCAGTCCTGAACCTTGCTGCCGTCGTTCCACTGTGGGGATATGCAGGAAAAGTCCTCTCCAAGTTCGGTCAATTCGGTGCAAAGCATGCAGATGAGGCTGGAACTGTTGCCATCAAGCTGGTACCCTACATACCGTCGTTGTCGCTCAAGGCCGATGTTTTAAAAGCAATGTCAAGCAGTGACTACTACGGATTGGTTGCTAAAGGCTTCGACGACAACTCCATAATCAAACTAAGTGAACAGGGAATAGACTTTGTCAAATTCAACCGGGCACTGGATGCTACAAATGCTTTTGCCGACTATCCAGGTCTGAGCGAATTCTTGAGATCACAGATAGATGGTACCGGTAAAATCATGGACAAAAGATGTACATTCAATGCAAAGAAAGCAGCTAACGCCCAGAAACTAGGCAAATCCACTTATGTTACAGGTTTTGTCAATAACCTTAAAGGCGCATATACAGAAGATTTGCTGGCAAAGTACATCGGTGAAAACCCAGATGCTTTAGTAAAATTATCTAAAGTAAACAAAGGTGGTATTGACTATGCAGATATTTCCGGCACTACGCTGAAAATAGGAGAAGCTAAGGCTGTGAAGAGTTTGTCATTGTCTAACGTAAAGAATTATATCAAGCGTAACGATATAACTGGCGAACTAGAATTTAATCTGAATTATGCTCGAAAGGAAATTGGAGATGAATATCTAAAAAATCCATCTATTCAGAAAGAATTTGTTCTTTACATAAATGGCCCAGACAGCGCTGCAATCAAAACGAGTTTGATTTCACAATTAGGTGGTTTGTCCGAAGTACCTTATAAGTATAAAGATGCTCTTGGACAAGATGTAACTGAATATGTAAAAATCACAATTAAAGCGGTGAGCGAATGAAGAGGGTAACATGACAAAGAAAGATAAGTTTTCTATTTTTTTAGAAGAAAAGAAAGAAAAATGGGATAAAGTTTTACAGAACAGGGGTGTATTCGAAGAATACCCCTCCCATCTTAATCCAAAAACAGATCTCGAAATACTTTATGCTTATAGTGACTTAGGGCTGATTAACAAATATTTAGGGAATAAACAGAAAGCAGTTTGGTTTTTTAAGTTTTTATCCACAATTAATGTCCCATCTTCACGATTAGAGGGCATCTCTAATGAAGATGATACAACTCTTGTTTTTAGCTACGGTGAATATGCACTAAAAAAAGGAATATTCTTTGATTTATCAAATTCTGACCTGAAAACTGCTAATAGAATGTTTTCATTCGCTGCTGAGGATTTTATAGTCAAAGAAAGTACTTTTGATTTCTGGATAAAGCACAAGTATTATGATGATATTGCCTATGGTCACCTTTGGCGAAGTTACTCTTTAGTTAGACTAAATCAATATCAAGAAGCTCTTGAATTATTGGTGCAGGTCGTACCTTATCTTGATAAATACAAGAAAACCGGGGTGGAGATGTGGCGTACTGTCGAGTATGCTTTAACCAAAGCTCTGATACCACTGTGCGAATACAAGCTGAATCCTTCGGAAGAGAATCTTGCAAGTGCCAAGAAAGGAATTGAAGATTTCATAAAGAGTCTTCGGGAAAAGAAAGACAAGTTTGAAGGCTATCTTTACTACTTCCACCTGAAAGAGAAGTTCGCAGATGTATATGAAGCAGAAGGCGTGCCTGCCGATGCAAAACCTGCGGTTAAAAAGGCTGTTGAAGAGAAGAAGATAGAATTCCCTGTGGATGATGAAGAGCCGGGAACTATCATGATAACAACCCTTGAGGGTGGCTACGAAGATTTCCTTGGAAGCAACAGTGAGGTTGAGAAATATTGTGCCGAGGTTTCGGAATTAGGTGATTTTCCAAACCTTGCCCTGTTGATGGAAACCTATGTGACCGGAAGTCATCTTGATGCCGAGCCACTGACCGAAGAGTGCAAAAGATTGCTCTCAATGGATGGAGTTGAAGACTGGATAAGGGGAAAGACCGAGATCGTGCTGGAAGCGGCGGAGGATGCGAAGGAGACAGGGCATGGTCTGTACTTCTATTTTGCGGAGGGGATAGTGGAATAAGAGAATAAAACAAAAATATGGAGGCTGTCGCAAATTTGTATGGACTGACTTCATCTAAGTTGAACTTGTAATCTTTTTTTAATCAGGCTAACAACGCTTCTAGGTATCATCAGCCGACGACCTTCCTGATGTTTTCAGGGTCATTTCCGAAAGTTTTGTAGATACTGATGAAGACGGACTCCCTGACATCACCGAAACATCCGGTTTCAGGGATGGTCTTGGTAACTGGTACTATACAGATCCTGAGAATCCCGATACAGACGGTGACGGACTGACAGATGGGGAAGAAGCCGGGGTTGTGATCGATAATGATGGCAAGATTTTCTTACACGTAACCAGCAATCCAGAAAGAATTGACTCAGACAATGACGGCATTGACGATCCCGACGAGGCAGAATTCTCCACAGGCATGATGGATTGGGACAGTGACAACGACAAACTGGGTGACGGATTTGAACTTGAGATCGGGACAGAACCACTCATAAAGGACACCGATTTTGACGGATACAACGACTATGAGGAATATAATGACCCTGATCATGATCCACTGGTCTATGAAAAGAGATATAGTCACTATGAAATTGTTAAGGAGATAGGACTTGGAATTGTTCTTGGAGAATTTGGCTATGATGAGCATGACAGTGTTTACTACCTGACAGGTCACCTAATAAGCGGTTTTGTTGCTGTCGGGGATGTTAGGGACTTATTGGCATCAGTAAGCCATGGAGATGAGATTGGTACAGTCCTGAATATTGCTGCCGTTGTTCCACTGTGGGGAGATGGGGCTAAAGTAGTAGCCAACGTAGGAGAGTTTGGTGCAAAACATGCAGACGAGGCTGGAACTGTTGCCATCAAGCTGGTACCCTACATACCGTCGTTGTCGCTCAAGGCCGATGTTTTAAAAGCAATGTCAAGCAGTGACTACTACGGATTGGTTGCTAAAGGCTTCGACGACAACTCCATAATCAAACTAAGTGAACAGGGTATTGACTTTGTCAAATTCAACAGGGCACTGGATGCTACAAATGCTTTTGCCGACTATCCCGGTCTGAACACATTCCTGAAGTCACAGATTGGCAATACCGGTGAGATTATGAAAGACAGATGCACATTCAATGCAAAGAAAGCAGCTGCAGCTCAGAAAGCAGGCAAATCCACACATGTGAACGGTTTTGTCAATAACCTTAAGGGTGCATATACGGAAGATCTGCTGGCAAAGCATATCGGAGGAGATGCAGTAGTCCAGATATCCCATGTGAATAAAGGTGGTATTGATTACGCAGGTCGTTTCGGCAACCCACCGCATACGCTGAAAATAGGAGAAGCAAAGGCTGTACAGAGTTTGTCAATGTCAAAGTTGAAGAATTACATTGGACCAAATAAAGTTACAGGTGAATTAGAATTTAACACAAATTATGTAACTGATAAATTTGGAGACAATTCATACTTTAAGGATACAACTATTAATAAAGAATTTGTACTTTACATAAACAGTCCTGACAGCGCTGCAGTCAAACAGAACTTGATATCACAGCTAGGTGGATTGTCTGAAGTACCATATAAGTACATAGATCCTGACACAGGGAACACAATATCAAGCACAGTAAAAATTACCATCGAAGCTGTAAGTCAATGAGGAGGAAGCATGGCTAAAAGAAACAAATCTTCTATTTTTTTAGAAGAAAAACATGCAGAATGGGAGAATTATCTGAAGGAAAACGGGGTACTCGAAAAGTACCCCTCCGAAATTGATTCAAATATGGCCAAAGCTTATGCTGGATTGGGGAAAACATATAGATACTTTGGAAACAAGCAAAAATCAATATGGTTTTTTAAGTATTTTACGACGTTTCGAATTCCAGATTCAAAATTCTATGGAGTGACTGAAGAAGAAAAACAGAACAAAGATATCCGTCGCATCCATGATGCCAGTAATTATATCTTTAGGAAGGCTATTTATTTCAATCTTTCCGATTTTGATCCAGCCACTGCTGATAAACTATTTGGCTGGGCAGCCGAGAATTTCGTCGTACCCCAAGATGATTATGATTTCTGGATGAAACATGGGATGTATGACGATATCGCAGTTGCATATCTCTGGTGCGGCTATTCCCTGCTCAACTTGGGAAAATACGAAGAAGCACTTGAACTATTGGTGCAGGTCGTCCCCTATCTTGACAGGTACAAAAAATCAGGAGTAGAAATGTGGCGTGTCGTTGAGTACGCCCTTCCCAAAGCCCTAATCCCTTTATGCGAATACAAGCTGGACCCCACAGAGGAGAATCTGAAAAATGCAAAGAAAGGCATAGAGGATTTCATAAAGAGCCTCAGAGAAAACAGGCATAAACTCGAAGCCTACCTCTACTACTTCCACCTGAAAGAGAAATTTGCAGATGTTTATGCTATCAACACTGACGAACAATCTGACGATAGGAGGATAAGCCCGTGAATCCTGAAGAACGCAAAGTATTCGCTCAAATGCGCAATGATAGGGATGTTGATGGCCTCATAAACATCCTTAAGGAAAGCCCTGATCCATGTAAGCGGATAGCAGCTATCCAGACCCTTGCTAAGCTGGGGGAACCTGAAGCAGTACCGGAGATTCTTGAACATTATGAAGACTATGAATGGTGTTTTGACAATCATACCAGCTTTTATATCGTAGATTCTCTGGCTTTAATGGGGCCTGCTGCTGTGGATGCTCTTATTGCAGCTCTTGAAGATGAAAGACCCCAGGTAGTAGATAATGCTGTGTGGGCTCTGGGAAAAATCGGGGATGATCGTGCAGTTGAACCACTGATATCGATACTTGAAAAAGGAAACAGCAGCATTCAGGAACATGCAGTGAGAGCTCTTGCACGTATAGGTGACGGGAGAACTGTAGATGCACTGACAAAATGTCTTGGAAGTCCCAGTACTTTTCTGGCTAACGAAGCTGCATATTCTTTAGCTATAATAGGTGATAGCAGGTCACTTGAATATAAAAAAGATATTAGAAATTATTTGGAGAGACGTTACGACAAGGAGACAGTTGCTTCAATCTTAGATACTTTTAAATCAGGAAAAGCCGCTGGAGAGAACGAAAGAAAGCGTGAATTTCGAAAACTCGCTTTTTCAGCAGAGAATCTAAAAGATAATAAAGAACATGTAGAAGTATTGATTGCTCATCTTGTTGATGAAAACCCCGTTATTCGCAATGATGCCTCCCGTGCACTTGTGAGAATTGGTAAACCGGCATTACAAAAAATGATCAAATACTTGGATCAGGACATTGATACTTCATTATACGTAGCCATTGAATCCTTACTCGGATGCATGGGAACTCCTGCAATCGAACAACTAATAAAGAATCTCAAAGGAGATGACTGGCTTCAGGTTTCTACTGCAATTGACTCACTGGCTCAGATAGGTGATCCGCAAGCCCTTAAATACCTCCTTCCTTTTCTGAAAAATGGTTCTTTTCCTCACAAGCTCAGCATTGAACCAGGTTACGAACTAGATCTGGAACCAATAATACGTGCAAATGCAATATCTGCTCTTGGGAAAATCGGTGATAAAAGCACTAAAGATTCCCTGATAGCTGTTCTGGGTGACCCCAATGGCAATGTACGTAGTTCGGCTACCGGTGCATTAAGGATGTTCAGGGATGAGAACTTATTGCCCTATTTCGCGTCACACCTTAAAGATCAGGATTCCGGGATGACGGCTGCAAAGGCAATGAGAGAAATTGGACCTGCTGCTGTTGAGTTTTTGATAGATGCCTTGCAGGATGAGAACAGGGAGATCAGATTAAGGGCGGCCTGGACACTGAATGGAATGAAAGACGAAAGAATAATCAAACCACTCATTGCCTGCCTGAAGGATGAAGATAAGCAAATTCGCGAAAAAGCCTATGACGGACTGCTGCGTATCCATTCCCCGGAGATAACAGAAGCGTTGCTTGAAAGCCTGCTGCTTGAGAAAGACAAGGGTATACTCAAGAAACTCTGTGATCTGCTGGAAATGAATTGGGAACCGGATAAAAGCCGGGCTGCTGCTATCTACTGGGTTACCAAAAGAAGATGTGACAAGTGTGTTGATATCGGCGAGGAAGCAGTTGATGTCCTCATTCCTGTACTTCAGGATCAAAACACACTGTTCCGTAAAGAGGCGGTTATAGCCCTTGGAAAAATACATGATCCCAGGGCCATCGAACCTCTGAAAGCCATTCTTGCCGACCCTGACAAAGACGTGAGGGAAGCTGTTGTCGATGCTCTTACCGAACTTGGTGTTTACGATCAGAGTAAAACAGAATCTTCGGCGGGGGATGAAAAACAGGCCGGGTCCCGGAAGGTTCCTCCGAAAATAGAGTTCCTGCTGGATGACGAGGTACCGGGCAACATCGTGATAACAACCCTTGAAGGCGGTTACGAAGATTTCCTGGGGAGCAACGATGAAGTGGAAAGATATTGTGCCGAGGTTTCGAAATTGGGAAATGACCCCAACCTTGCTTTGCTAATGGAGACCTATGTTACAGGCAGCTATCTTGACCCAGAACCTCTTGTTGAGGAATGCAAAAGACTGCTTGCAATGGATAGTGTTGAAGACTGGATAAGGGAGATGACTGAGATCGTGCTGGAAGCGGCGGAGGATGCGAAGGAGACAGGGCATGGTCTGTACTTCTATTTTGCGGAGGGGATAGTGGAATAAGAGAATAAAGCAAAAAAAAATGGAGAATGTCGCAAATTTGTATGGACTTGACTTCATCTAAGTTGAACTTGTAATCTTTTTTTAATCAGGCTAACAACGCTTCTAGGTATCATCAGCCGACGACCTTCCTGATGTTTTCAGGGCCATTTCCGAAAGTTTTGTAGATACTGATGAAGACGGGCTCCCTGACATCACCGAAACATCCGGCTTCAGGGATGGTCTTGGTAACTGGTACTATACATATCCTGAGAATCCTGACACCGATGGCGACGGACTGACAGATGGGGAAGAAGCCGGGGTTGTGATCGATAATGATGGCAAGATTTTCTTACACGTGATAAGCGATCCGACAGAAGTCGATAGTGACGGTGACGGCATTGACGACCTTACTGAAAATGAATATGGCACCGAGCCTCTGAACCCAGACACCGATGGTGACAAACTGAGTGATGGAGAGGAAGCTGGAGTGGCGACCAGAACGCTTTTCCATTATTTCAAAACGAAAGAGGAACTTATCGAGACCCTCTACCTCGACGTAAAAAAAGAAGCTGGAGCCGTATTAATAGAGGTAGCCGGGAGTAAGGTGGACTGCATGAAAAAGCTGTGCAATGTCAGCATGGCTTTCGCAAAATGGAGTCTAGAGAACCCCTCCAAGATAATTTTTATGCAAGAGTTCTGTTACTCTCCATTCATTTCAACAGAAGCCCAGCAGGAAGGAGTTTCAAATTTTATGTTCCTCATCGACCAGATAAAAATCGGAATCAATGAAGGCTGGATCAGGGACTATCCGCCTGAAATTGTACTCTTGATAGTGTCATCCGGCCAGATGGCTGCAATCCTTGCCGCTGTACGTGAAAGTGATACGCAGAAACCACGTGATGTACTGGAGCAATCCATTGATCTGATACTGCACGGGATTTTGAGAAAATGATGGGAAAACAAAAATAATCTCAGACTTTTGTAGCTACAATCACAAACCCATTAACCCGATTCCCAGTCCTCGTCACAAACGTATCCCTCTTGAAAAACTCAACCTTAAACCCATTCTCGATCAACAGAAAGACAAGTTCCTTCTCAGTAAAATGATGAGCAACATAAGCAATCTCTCCGGTGTTCTGGTCATATACCAAAAATGAACCCTCCTCCTTTGTCACCGGCAGGTCATTGATGTACCGCTCACGATATATCTTCGAGTGCCACGTCTGTCCGAAATCTGCAAGGTAGAGACAGCCCTTTGGTTTTAGCACCCTGCAAACTTCCCTGATTATTCGTGCACGGTCTTCTTTTGAAACTACGATGGTCAGGAAAGCCTGCATAACTGCAGCATCAAAACTCGCATCAGCAAAAGGGAGAGATGTCGCAGTGGCTTTCACGAATAACGGCATGTGAGAACAGTTATGTGAACCTGAAGAAGAGCGGGTCATTTTCAGTGCTTCCGTATTGATGTCAACACTGGTTACTGAAAAACCACGTGATACAAGGGAAATACTCACTTTTCCAGTTGCACAACCAATATCAAGGACATGGGCACCGGGTGGAATGTAACAGAAGATTATCGGGTCAAGCTCAATGGTTGCGGGGATATCCTTTCCTTCAATGCATTCCCATGGATTTGCCTGCTCACCCATCCGTTCTCAAACTCCTTAAAAGATCACTGTATTCAAGATACTATCACGGCATAAGATATATGTTATTACCAGCAACGGGGAAAAGTACCACTTTTCTCAGGCAGATGTTGGTAGTTTCTTATTGGCCAGCTCCTGCTCAGCCCCATGCCTGCACTCCTTCATAATAGGTTCAGGGATCATTTTCATTACCAGTATGAACCCCAGAGGAACAAGGATAATATCATCAATTGAACCCAGAATTGGAATAAAATCAGGGATAAGATCGATAGGACTTAAAGCATAAATGGCAAGACCACCTGCAAGCACCCGGGTGTACAAAGGCAGATCAGGACGTTTACTTGCCATGGAGAGCGTCTTTGTGAGTAATTGGACCTTGTAGAACTTTTTCTTTAAAGAAGCTTTCAGGACCATTTTTATTATGCCCATAGATAAAACCTCCACAAAATGTAGTAATCAGGGAATATGTTGTATGTGCATAACAAAATTACGCATCAAACATCGATCGGTCTGGAAGTATCCCATCCAGATCCTATGAAATGTTTGAAGATCCGGACATATTCCTTCCATCAAATAATGAATATTTCAAAGCCATCTTTTTAATTCATCGTTTTTCACAAAGATCCTCTAGCTTCCTCAATATAACTTAAGGGTTTAAGACTTCGGCCAAAGATCATATCACAAACCCGGATGTATCTTCAACCATGCCTAACCCACTGCCTGTTTCTTCCAGAGTTATGACTTTATCATCGGTCTCGATCTTCAGATCCAGGACATCAACGAGGTTTTCTACATAACTGAAATTAAAGTTTTTTGTGAAATTGAAATGTTCCTTGCAATAACTCCTCATAACCACAAATACCCTATCATCCTCTGCAGTAATTACCCATCTTTTATCTCCTTTTTCAGAAGGGTACTCATGCACTTTGGCTTTTTTAAATCTCTGAATACTCTTAGTATCACCATCATAGAATTCCATAAAATTACGTATATTATATTCCAATCCTACAAACTCGATATTGGGGATGTAATAAGTAAGGATTGACCCGTTCCTGAAAACAATTCTCGACCATTTCCACGGAACAAGCGGACCTATAACAATTACTTTCTGAACATAGCATTTCCCTGAGAAATTCTTCTCAAACAACACACCCTTAAAATCAAAATATAGGTTAGCTACTCTGTAGCCGAATAAGCTTTTAAAATTTTCCGACAACTCTGAATTGTAGATCCCATCTGCTGGTTCTTTGATGTCCAGACGGCATATATTTTTGCCTCCACTTGAGATATCAAGTGTATATTCCGGAAATGATCCATGAAAATTCGCCTGAATATCTTGTGTAGAACAGGTCACTTCATCCTCTTTTACTTCAATAACTCCCAGATGATCCGTAATCTTTCTCTGGACTTCATCATATGCCCAGCAAACACAATATCCATCTGTTCTATCATTTATTATCCGACTGTTCTCTACATACCTGCCATTGACCTCAATATCCCCTGCAGACCTGCCGAACATGAGAAAAAACTGGCATCTTGAGCCATCATTTGCTGTGAATTTCATGAACCAGTACTCTTTGCCAAAAAGAGGGAGTTCTTCAAAAGAGAAAAGAAGTTCATGAATACCTTTATTGAGCTCTTTTTTCAGCAGTAATCTTTCGATTTTGTCTTTGCTTTCCTTTATCGTCTCTATTGAGGCTAAAAATGCTTTCTTTTCAACTTCAGGCAAGTTTTTAATATAATCATTCCTCTCCTTTATGAAATTCAGAAGCCTGTCCTTTTCTATTATAAATCGCTCTTCAAAGTTTTTGTTTTTAGATTCTTTGTCACTTATTGTGGCAGTCACTATAATATCACCAACTGGCTCTGTAAAAACCACCATGATCTGTATCAATTGACTAAAGTGGAGGATTACTAGCACTATTATGTAGTACATTAAAATAATGATTGCTCAAGATCTGGTCTGAATTCCGAGGATTCCTGCATTCCAATCATATTCAATTTCCTATGAAGAATACGGTTTTGATAACTTCACCTCAACTTCCAAGCAATGTATCATCTTTGTATGATAGGTGCAAAAAGCAGTGACACTTTTATAGTTACTTTTATTGCATTAAAATCAGATTGTGATCTTTAGTAACCAACATTTTTAATATAATCGTCTGCTTTTCTAACACTTAAATATCTACATATTATACCCCATTTCAAATCTGAGGAACTTACGATGATCACTAAAGAAGAAGTAGAGCACGTAGGCTGGCTCGCACGTATCGAGATCGATGCAAAACAGTCCGATGCGTATGCAGTGAAGCTCAACTCCGTACTGGATTATTTCGGGCAGCTCGATGAGGTCGACACCGAAAATGTGCCACCCACATATCATGTAGCGGACATTGTGAACGTGTTCAGGAAAGACGTTGTACAAGAATCGATGCCGCAGGAAGATGTGCTTGCAAACACTGAGAACAAGCAGGAAGGCAACTTCAAAGCCCCAAGGATCATGTGAGGTGTACAAATGGCAGCATGGACAGACATTTCAGGCATCATACAAAAGATCGCAGACTCTTCAGCCGAAGAGGTCACAGCAGCTTATATAGAGACAATCGGCAAGAGCAGGATTAACGGATTCACAACCGTCTGGGACGAGGCAATAAATGTAGCCCGTGAAATTGACGCAAAAGGACACGCAGGACCTCTTGCAGGCGTCCCTATCGCCATCAAGGAGAACATATCCACAAAAGGACTTTCTACAACCTGCTCATCAAAGATACTTCAGGGATACGTGCCACCTTATGATGCACACGTCATTGAGAGGTTAAAGGAAGCAGGCGCGGTAATTCTCGGAAAGACAAACATGGATGAGTTTGCTATGGGCACATCCACCGAATCAAGCTGTTACGGACCCACATTTAACCCATGGGATATGGACAGGGTCCCGGGCGGTTCATCCGGTGGCAGTGCAGCTGTCGTTGCAGCAGGCGAGGCACCAGTATCCCTCGGCTCTGACACCGGCGGCTCGGTCAGGTGTCCGGCAGCATTCTGTGGCGTGGTAGGACTAAAACCAACTTACGGATGTATTTCAAGATACGGGCTCATCTCCTATGCAAACTCACTTGAACAGATCGGTCCTCTGGCAACGAATGTTGCAGACATCGCAACTATCATGGATGTTGTAGCAGGATACGACCACAGGGACAGTACATCGATCAACAGGGAGAATACTTACAGCGATGCCCTGAAGGATGATGTGAAAGGAATGAAGATAGGTGTGCCTGATGAATACTTTGGAGAGGGCATCGATAAGGATGTAGAGAAGTCTGTATGGGATGCAATCGGCAAATTCGAGGACATGGGAGCTACCTACGAGAAGGTATCCATGCCACACACAAAATATGCCCTTGCATCATATTATATTATAGCCATGAGTGAAGCCTCATCAAACCTTGCCCGTTTTGACGGAACCAGATATGGACTTCGGACCGAAGGCGAGAACTGGCATGTAATGGCATCAAAGACCCGTGCAGAAGGCTTCGGTACCGAGGTCAAACGCAGGATATTACTTGGAACATATGCGCTTTCGGCAGGTTACCATGACAAGTACTATCTTAAAGCACTCAAAGTCAGGACCCTTGTGAAACAGGACTTTGATAAGGCTCTTGCTAACGTTGATGTGCTCATGGCACCAACCATGCCAACACCGGCATTTAAGATCGGTGAGAAGATAGAGGACCCGCTTTCACTCTACCTTGCGGATGTCAACACAGTACCTGTCAACCTTGCAGGTGTACCATCCATCTCAGTACCATGTGGATTTGCAGGCGACATGCCTGTGGGACTGCAGATAATAGGTAAGCACTTCGATGAGAATACAATCATCAAGGCAGCCTACAGTTTCGAGCAGAATACTGATCATAACAGCAGAAGACCCCCGGAGGTGGCATAATGGTTTACGAGAACCCTGACGGAGTAAGGATAGGACTTGAAGTGCACGTCCAGCTGAACAAGCTCAACACAAAGCTGTTCTGCGGCTGTTCCACAAACTACCATGACTCTGAACCTAACACCCACGTATGCCCCGTATGCCTGGGACTTCCCGGTTCACTGCCTGTTATCAATGAAAAGGCAGTTGAGTTTGCTATAAAGATAGGACTTGCACTGAACTGTAACATCGTAGAACAGACCCAGTTTCACAGGAAGAACTACTACTACCCTGACCTGCCAAAGGGCTTCCAGACCACCCAGTATGATTTCCCGATAGCAGGTGAAGGGAAAATAGTCATTGAAGGTGAGGATGGAGAACGTGTCATCAGGATAACACGTGCTCACATGGAAGAAGACCCCGGAAGGCTCCAGCACATGGGAAGCATTGACAAGTCCAAGGGTACACTCATTAACTACAACCGTTCAGGCATGACACTTATTGAGATTGTCAGCGAACCCGACATGAGAAGCCCCAAGGAAGCAAGACGCTATCTGGACAAGCTCAGGAGCATACTTGACTACCTTGACGTATTCGATGGCGATCTGGAGGGAGCCATGAGGGTGGATGCTAACGTCTCCGTGTATATGGGAGAACGTGTTGAGGTTAAGAATATCTCATCCTTCAAGGGAGCTGAGAGAGCTTTACTCTACGAAATAATGAGGCAAAAGAACCACATCAGACGTGGCGGAGAGATCACACTGGAAACCAGGCACTTCGATGAGGCCAGGGGCGTTACACTGTCTATGCGTACCAAGGAAACAGAGAATGACTATCGTTATTTCCCTGAACCTGACCTCGTACCGCTGCGAGTGGCAGACTGGGTACCGGAAGTACTCAAGACATTGCCGGAGCTCCCTGATGCAAAGAGAGACCGCTTCATAAAAGAGTATGGTATTATCGACATGCATGCAAGGGCACTTACAACCGAGATTAAGGTGGCTAATTTCTATGAAGAAGTCGCATCAAAGGTTGACCCTAAGGCAGCAGCAGTATGGGTTGCAGATATTCTCAAAGGAGAGCTTAATTACCGTGATCTGAATGTCGATGCTTTCACAGTGGAAGATATTGTTTCAGTTATCGAACTTGTAACCAGTAACAAAATAACAGAGCAGAGCGGTGTTGAGATCATACGTGCCGTCCTTGATAACGGAGGCAAACCTCAGGATATTGTCAAAGAGAAGGGACTTCTCAAGGTAGAGGATGATATCGTTGCAAAAGCAGTGGAAGAGGCAATAGCTGAGAACCCGGAGGCTGTGGCAGACTACCGTGCCGGCAAGGAAAAATCCCTTAACTTCATTGTGGGTAAGGTCATGCAGAAGACAAAAGGTCGTGCTGATGCCCGTGAGGCAAGAGAGAAATTGCTTGCGAAACTGGATGAATAATTTAACTCAAATGGGGTGGTCTACCCCATTTAAATACTTTTTTTGATATTATTGTTTAAAGTTATTGGACTTTAATGTTCATGTTTTGATTCAGCATTCTCGAGGAATGCCTCACCACGTACTGTGATTACGTAAGTTGTATCATCCTCTTTTTCGATGTAAAGGGTATCTACAAGCATATCGAGATTCAGTCTGGCCTGTACATCATTGAGATCGAACTTGGCCTTGACCTTATCAAAGGTCATTTTCCCTTCGCCCAGACTTTCAACAATGTGCCTGCGGACAGGATTCTGCATGGCTTTCAAACCAGCCCTGTGGTCTTCGGTAGGATTTTCCTTGAGCTTACCTTCTTTCTTTGCTTTCTCGTACCATTCATCTCTTCTTTTCTTCAGATCATCCTTTGGTTCAACACTTGCAAGATAGTCCTCGCCGCGTGGCGTGATAACATAGGTCGCATCACCCTCTTTTTCAACGTAAAGATTCTCTTCCAGCATCCCAAGATGCAGTTTCATCTGCATATCCTGCAGGTTGAATTCGGCCTTAAGTTCAGCAAAGGTCATTTTCTTTTCATTCAAGTGTTTGATGATATCCCTGCGGACAGGATTCTGCAGGGTCTTCAGTTTTGCATTATGATCCTCAATGGGACTCTTATTGAGCTTGCCCTCATTTTTTACTTTCTCATACCATTCCTGCCTTCTTTGCTCTAGTTCCTCTTTTGACATATCAATCGTTCATTATTAATGATTATATTAATTAAATAGTTTGTCCTGTGGAAAAGAACAAGCATGAATATTTATAGCATAAAAGAGAGTGACAGGATTAATCAAATAGGGTGCGAAACGAAGCATGGTTTTGCCAAAACAATTATATGTTTTGAGCATCATGTATGCAGCCTATTATTCTAATTATATATCATAATCATTTAGGTGAAAACAATGGCAAGATTTCCAGAAGCTGAAAACAGAATACTGATTAAGAAGATTTGTATGGACTGCAATGCCCGCAATGCAGTACGTGCAACAAGATGCAGGAAATGCGGTGGCAAAGCCCTGCGTATGAAATCCAAGGAAGCAAAGGGTGGCTGATCGTTTTCATGCAAGTGGAAAAGTACCTTAATAATATCGCTGAAAGCGAAGGTACAGTTCACTTGACACTTATCGACCCGGCATCCCAGACTCCTGACGAGGCTGCAGAAATAGCATATGCTGCTGTCCTTGGAGGTACAGATGCCATCATGGTCGGTGGTTCCACCGGAGCCGGAGGAGTGATCCTTGATCAGACACTCCTTAAAATAAAAGAGAAGACCGACAAGCCCACCATTCTGTTCCCAGGCAATGCAGCAGGTGTCAGCAGGTACGCTGATGCTATATTTTTCATGAGCCTGTTAAATTCCCGTGACATTAATTTCATCGTAACCAACCAGGCAATGGGAGCACCGCTTGTATACAAGAGTGGTATTGAACCAATCTCAATGGCATACTTAATAGTAGAGCCAGGAGGAACGGTTGGCTGGGTTGGTGACGCAAGACTGATACCAAAGCATAAGCCGGAACTTGCAGTTGCCTATGCACTTGCGGGAAAATACCTCGGCATGCACTACACTTATCTGGAAGCAGGGTCCGGTGCAAATGCGGCCGTGACGCCTGAAATGATAGGCGCGGTAAAACATGTCCTTGGAGACAATAAGTTAATAGTTGGTGGCGGTATCCGTGACGGTGAAACTGCAAAGTTATGCGCACTTGCAGGAGCCGATATGATAGTAACAGGAACCATCCTTGAAGAGAGTTCCAATGTCACTGCAAAGATCGAAGAGCTCGTATCAGCTATTAAGAAGTAATTAAAGGACTCTCCTTTTTTCCTTTTATCCTTTCAGACCGAAACCATTCACAGAGGTTTGATGATGCTTGAAGTATGCAATATCGTAAAAGAATATGAATTCAACAATGAGAAGAACAGAATTCTGGACAATGTCAGTTTTAATGTTGCAGACGGAGAAATACTCGGAATTACCGGAAAGAGTGGAAGTGGCAAGACCACGATTTTAAAGATACTCAGAGGAATAGAGGGCTTTGATTCAGGATACTTCGAACTTGATGGCGAGAGGATCGAACCTGATTCCGAAAAGGACAAACTGAAATTCCTTGCACATACAAGCGCAATACACCTTCAGCGCAATTTCGGACTCTGGAACGGACCTGCTATTGAGAATATAATCCGCAGGCTGAATTTTCAGATAGAGGGAAATGAAGGATTACCAGAACCGGACGCGTTTAACTATGACGAGCTATACGAAGAAGCCATGTATTACATGCGTCTTGTGGGACTTGAGCACAAAGCACAGCATTCCTCCAACCTGTTGAGTGGCGGAGAGAAGCAAAGACTCATACTTGCACGCCAACTTGCAGCAAAACCACGGCTCTTACTCCTGGACGAACCTGTGACCATGACCGGCCCCGGTACAAAACAGGAGATCCTTGATGTCATAAGGAACATCAAAAAAGAACTCAAGATTCCTATTATAATCGTTTCACACCTTCCCGAGATCCACCTCTACCTTGCAGACAGGGTCGTATACCTTGAAAAAGGCAAAATCGTGGAAACAGGTGAACCTGAAAAGGTACTGAAACATTTCCTGAAGGACATACAAAAACAGGTCCCACTCCCGGACAAGACGAATGACGGAGCGATCATAAAAGTAAGAGGACTTTCAAACCGCTTTGTTCTGTTAAGAGTAGGAGAGGTACTTAAGTTCGAAGACCTTGAACTTGATATAAACAAAGGCGAGATCACTGCACTTATCGGACAGTCGGGTGCCGGAAAGACAACACTGATGAAAATGATCGAAGGCCTGAGGATACCAAAAGAAGGGGAGATCAGTTACCTGCATGATGGAAATTGGCTGAACATAGTTGATTTCACTAGACAACGCCTTGAACTACGCAGGAAGATGAGTATCATGCATCAGGAGTTCACGCTTTCACCCCATTCCACCATACGAGAACAGCTTGCATTCAAACTGCGCCTGAAAGGTGAAAGGTCACTTGATTTTGCCAGACAGAAAGCTTTAGAACTTGGCATATCGGATGAGGAACTTGATACACTTTATAAGCTGACCGAAGTTGCCGAGGAGGAGAAAGACAAAACACTCCGGGAAATGAACCTGACCATCGAGATATATTCCAGGCTATTCCCACTGATCACAAAGGAGAATGTTGATGAGCATGCAGCGGAGGTGTTTGAAGCCCTTGACCTGCCAATGTCGGTGCTTGACAAAACACCTTACCAGATAAGTGGTGGAGAACATGTCAGAGCATACATCGCACTGGCACTTGTATCACGCCCGGAAATATTGATGCTTGACGAGCCTTTCGGTGATCTGGACCCTGTGACTCTCAGGGATGTTACAAATTCCCTGAAGAACATTAATAAGAAATTCGGCACAACCATTGTATTTGTAAGCCACCACATGGACTTTGTAAAGGAGGCGGCACACCGGGCCATCCTTGTTGACAATGCAAAAATAATTATGGACGGTAAGCCTGAAGAGGTGTGCGGCAAACTCATAGAAATGAGTCATGCAAAATATCTGGAACATGATATCAGTGAACTGGTTGATAACTGAAAACTCATCTTTTTCTGGATCTTATACGTTCCTTTCCATCGTGCAGGTATCACCTGCATTGTATCAGTTTTCAGACATAGATTGATACTATTTACACTATTTGATTCCGAATTATTATTGTGCACCAATAACATTTTTTAATTGAAAACTATCCCAACGTTCCAGATTATCTTTTATATATTATTCACCCTCGTAGACGTGCCTAATAATATTAGATAATATCCGTTTTTCCGGGAAACTTAGCCTGTGCCAGACTTGAACTTCCTCAGAACAAGATATTTATCATAACACATGATAATTAATCATTGGAGGTTTAAAATGAAAGATGTTACAGACATTACAGACATTATGAAAAAAGTCGGTCTTTTCGGAATAGGGATGTGGGCATTAACAGAAGAGAAGATACAAGACATTGCCGACGATCTTATCGAAAACGGAGAAATAAAGAAAGAAGAAGGCAAGAAATTTGTTCGTGAAGTAATTGATGAACAAAAGAAACAGAAGGAAGATATCGAGAAAAAGATCTCATCCAAGGTCCAGGATACTATCACTAAGGCGGACATCGCAACAAAGGATGAAGTAAGGGAACTCAAAGACATCATTAAACAGCTCGAAGAGAAAATTGACAAGCTTGTGGGTTCCAATGATAAAGAAAAGGACATGTGAGCCTTAAAAAGGAGGAATGAACTTTAGAAAAAGTAATAGTCTCTTTTTGACTTTTTCAAAAGCACTTTATTCTTTAATAAGTGATCAGACGGAAGAGAACCAGAATGCACCTTTAAATGGTTGGAGCATTCACCCTTCCAGCCCCTGCACAGGAGATGTGCTGGACATTACCGGAAAAACAAATCCTCATGAGATTATAGGAATGGTAGTTTCATTCACACTCAACGTTCCGGTTATTGACAACAGATATAGCTATATATTCAAAAATATCAGGATACCTAGTGGAAGTAATAGTTTTCTGGTAAGGTCACAGAAAGTGAATGATCTGGATTTTATCGTGCGGATGTTTGTGGATTTTAAAAGAAGCTTTGATGCGGAGGATGGGGTCGCTGAATTTTTTGAAAAGAATGTCCCTGCAGGGAACTATGAAATAGTAATCGAAGGAAACGCACTGGATAATGAAAATGAAGTTAAGATAGATTTTGTAGCCAGCCAGACCATCAAGGCGGATGAAGAGGGTAATTTTTATTGCAAATATGACACAAGTTCACTTCCAGATGGAGATTTCATCGTGAAGATAGGTGACAGAGAAAGAAGAGTCACATTGATGTTGTGAATTAAAGACAGAAAATAAGAAGGAAGGGAATCATAGTCCCTTTGATATCATAAGTTTTATGAAATCTGTGGATTCCATAACCGGTACGCTGTCTATAATGCAGATATCAGACCATGGAATATTGAATTCAGCATATGCTTCTGCACTTTCGGCCTTATAGAGAATGAAATACCTTCCTCCGTTAAGATCTACCCACTGGTTGACAACGTTAATACCTGCAGGAGGTTTTAGTTTCTTGAAATGTTCAATTACTTCTTCACTATCATGCGGATCCCATGAACTTATACTAAAAAATAACATTCTTTATCACTCCTTTTATTATTATTCTTTTCGAACAATTCGCCAGACATTTCCTGACTATGATAATTTGGAGTTAGGAATTATATAATTGTTCCTCTAAATTGACATACAAATATATACCATAATTTAATAATAAAGCCTGAACTAAATAATGATAAATACAAATAAAAATCAAAGTACAAGGACAATAATGAGAAACCGGAAAATCCACAGATATTCAATGATCAAAAGATACGGTAAGATCGTTGATGCCCTCGTGAAATATGAATTCGGATATATTGTTGACAAGTTAGGGGTCGGCGATTTAAGACCTTTAAGTTCAAGAATCAAAAAAAAGGAAAAGTTTTTAATAGAGAGTGATTCCGGTCCTAAAAAAACCAGGTTGATGCTGGAAGAACTTGGACCGACCTACATCAAACTTGGACAGATACTCAGCGTGCGTCAGGATCTGATACCTCCTGAGTACACCAAAGAATTGTCCAAGCTTCAGGATGACGTACAGCCTTTCGGGATAAAAGAAGCTGAAACAATTATTAAAGAAGAACTAGGCTCAAGTATTGAAGACCTTTTTGAGCAATTTGAAGAAATACCCATTGCTGCAGCTTCAATTGGACAAGTGCATCGTGCTAAGTTAAAGAGCGGCGAGGATGTAGTTGTCAAGGTCCAGAGACCCGGCATTGGGAAAATAATAGAAGCAGACCTGGACATACTGCACAGTATTGCAGGTTTTACAGAAGAACACTTGCCTGAAGCACGGTTGTACCGTCCGGTGGAAATTGTTGAGGAGTTTGAACGCTCCATACGTGCTGAACTTGATTACACCCAGGAAGGCAGGAATGCCGAGCATTTTGCCCGCAACTTCCAGGACCATCCACGCATATATATCCCGAAGGTCTATTGGGATTATTCCAGCATGAAAATACTGACCCTCGAGTATATTGACGGTGTCAAAAGCAGTTCCTTTGAGGAACTTGACGGGATAAGAGCAGACAGAAAAGAGATAGCAATCGATGTGCTAAAGGCATTCATGAAGCAGGTATATGAGGATGGATTCTTCCATGCAGACCTTCATCCCGGAAATGTTTTCATCATGAAAGATGGCAGGATAGCGCTTCTTGACTTCGGCATGGCAGGATTCCTTTCTTATGACATGCGCAATCTGCTCGTTGATGAGCTTATCGCCATAACAAGAGGGGACACTACATTATACATTGAGCTGTTGAGGGATCTTGGATCTATAGGTGATGAAGTGGATATAGCATTACTTAAGATAGACATTGATCACCTCCTTTACAAATACTATGGAAGAGCCCTTAGCCAGCTTAACACTGCACTGATACTGGAAGAGATGATAAACCTCCTGAGAAAATACCAGATCAAGATTCCTGCC
This sequence comes from Methanolobus psychrotolerans, assembly GCF_002243045.1. Lineage (GTDB taxonomy): Archaea > Halobacteriota > Methanosarcinia > Methanosarcinales > Methanosarcinaceae > Methanolobus > Methanolobus psychrotolerans. The sequence goes on along the minus strand of NZ_MBKP01000015.1, from coordinate 17,509 downwards.
AATATTGCACTACTATCAAAAGGAGCAATGACCATAGAAGGTTTCAGCAGCATTATGGATCCGCAGATCAATCTGGCCATTATAGCAGAACCATTTGCAAAAAATGCGATAAAGGATCGTGTTCGCTTAACTAATATTGCAGGCAGTGCTTATAGAGATTTCAGTAGCTGGACCCGTATCCTTCGCCGGGCACCCATGAAGCTATCCCACATACTGGATATTGCTGAAAGAGGCTACCTGAATCTGCGGTTTGAACACCACGGATTTGACAGGATAGTTGCTGAGATAGATGCAGCAAGTAACCGCCTTTCCTTCAGCCTCATCATTTCAGCCATAATCGTAGGCTCTTCCCTGATAATACAGACCGGGATGGAGCCCCATATATGGGGAGTTCCATTACTTGGAGTCATGGGTTTTCTGATGGCAGGGTTTTTGGGAATGTGGCTGGTTGTTTATATACTTAGAACTGGAAGAATATGAATATGAACAGTACATATTAAATAGACATACACTATAACTAGTACACCGTTGACAATGCCTATTGACAACCATCTTCTGGTGAAAAAATGACTGATCCAAACGTTGAAAGAAAGCTTGTCGAAATTATGCGCATAATAAGTGAAAGTGACAAGCCCCTAGGTGCGCGCCTTATAGCTGATGAGCTCCATAACCGCGGTTATGCAATTGGAGAAAGAGCCGTCAGGTATCATTTACGCATACTGGATGAAAGAGGTTTCACAAAGAAGCATGGATACATCGGGCGCACCATAACCGAACGTGGCAAGAAGGAACTCAATGATGCACTTATAAGTGACAGGTTTGGTTTTGTCATTACCAAGATCGAAGAGTTAATGTATAAGACGGACTACAATCCGGAAACAGGCAAAGGCAATGTTATTGTCAATATCACATACGTCGATAAGGATGATTACGATCATACTATGGAGATAATCAGGTACGCAATGGACCACGGTGCAACCATAAGCTCCAGGGTAGGGATAATTGAAGAGGACAACGATCAGGACGTATATGTTCCTGAAGGGAAAATAGCCATTGCAACCGTGTGCAGCATCACTGTTGATGGTTTTCTTTTGAACAGTGGCGTTCCTGTTGTTCCTATTTATGGTGGGCTTATGCAAATGGAAGATTATAAGCCTGCAGGTTTTGTTGATCTCATATCATATAGTGGGACATCTATAGATCCTATAAAGATCTTCCTCAGGCGTAAAGCAACATCAATACTCGAGGCAATTGAGACTGGTAATGGGAGAATGCTTGCAAATGTACGTCAGGTTCCTGCGTCTGCATCCCAGAGAGCAGCAGAGATATTGGAAATGGCAAAAAAGAATGATCTATGCGGTCATATTGCAATCGGAGATCCTGATGAAGATATCCTGTATGCACCTATAGAAAGAGGAAAAACTGGTATCCTCGTAATGGTAGGCATTAACTCGGTTGCTGCTGTAGAAGAAGCTGGTATCCAGGCTGATACGCACCCAGTGTCAACATTAATGGAATACAGCAAAATGAAAAAATTATGAAGAACTACTCAAGTTCCTAAGACATAAATTTGGTGTTTTGAGGATAATCATCATCCTGAAATAGCCCTTCCAGCTTCATTGGAAAGGGAACCTAGAGATATTTGTTACCATTTCGGTGCATTTCAGGACGTGCATCTGGAAACTACATATCACATCTCTTTATCAGTCCATTTTTTCCCCAGTAGTGTATTCTGCCTTCAAGAGAAAAGCAATAACAGGACTGTTATCTGTTATCTTTTCAAGTATCTCTTTTCTGTCAAGGATCTTACTTAATTCGCTTTCAAATCCTTTTGTATCATTCTTACCTGATATGCCAGATCCCATATAATTCCCCTTTAAGATAAAAACTTCTTATTTTGTTATTTGTTTGATTAGTTAAAATATGGATCTTCTCAACATTGTGTTACCCACACAATGTTAAAGGGAAGCAACAGTATCGACGTCGTGCCCGGCTTAATATGATATATACGGGAAAAAGTACAAAAATACCAAACAGATATATATTATTTTGATATTATAATAAAGAATATGTAGAATTTACAATTTATCGGGTTAGTTTTAGTCATGTAGAACGGGAACTATACGAACAAATAAAGAGTGATGCCAATATAATGTAGAAAGTTAGATAATATGACCGCTTAATTTAAATAATATTAAGTCTACACATAGCATCCGTCTTCCTATTAAAATGGAACAAAGGTGTTACTCATGTATGGAATATCACAGAAACTCAATTCAAAGATTATCTGGCAGGCTTTACTGCTGATGAGCGTCATATTTATGGTATTTATGGTTCCAGCAACAGCTGCAACAATTGAAGAGAACAGCGAATCAATTGCAAACCTTGAAACTGCACTTACAGTCATGTGGCTGATCATTGCCGGTGCAATAGTATTTCTGATGCATGCAGGATTCTCACTTGTTGAGATCGGTCTGACAAGAACCAAGAACACAGCCAACATTCTCATGAAGAACTTCATGACCATCTGTCTTGGTGTAGTTGTATACTGGGCAGTCGGCTGGGGAATCATGTACGGTGCTGATTATGCAGGTCTTATAGGTATTGATCAGTTCTTCCTTCAGGGAGCTGACAATGCTGTATGGAACAGCTGGTGGTTCCAGATGGTCTTCGCAGCAACCGGTGCAACAATCGTTTCCGGTGCAATGGCTGAGAGGACAGACTTCAAGGCATATCTTATTTACACAGTACTCATGGTAGCACTCATCTATCCGGTATACGGACACTGGGTATGGAGCGGTGCAGGAATCCTTACAAGTGGATTCATTGTTGATGCAATAGGTGTTGCACACCACGACTTTGCAGGTTCAGGTGTTGTACATTCCATTGGCGGATATGCAGCTCTTGCAGGAGTATTAGTTGTAGGCCCAAGAATTGGAAAGTTCAAGAATGGAAAGGCACTGGCAATTCCTGGTCACAGTCTTCCACTTGCATTCCTCGGTACTCTTATACTGGCGTTCGGCTGGGTAGGATTTAACGGTGGTAGTACACTCGATGCAAATGACCCATTTGTCAGTCTTGTCATCGCAAACACATTCCTGGCTGGTGCATCTGGATGTATAGCTGTCATGTTCATAACCTGGATGAAGACAGGAAAGCCAGACCCATCCCTTACAGCAAACGGACTTCTTGCAGGTCTTGTAGCAATCACTGCACCATGTGGTTCAGTTAGTAACTGGGGGGCAGTAATAATTGGTCTCATCGGTGGTATTATAGTATATGCAGGTGTAATGTTCAATGAAAATGTACTCAAGTTGGACGACCCTGTAGGTGCAATCGCAGTACACGGATATACCGGTAGCTGGGGACTTCTCGCAGTCGGTCTCTTCGCACTGGGAACAGGTGAAGGTTCAATCCTGGAAGGTGCAGCATACACAGCAGAAACAGCAGGACTTCTTTATGGTGGTGGAGTACAGCTCCTTCTCATCCAGATAGTCGCTGTAATACTCAGTATAGTCTGGGCATTTGGTATCTCATTAATCATCTTTAAGGCACTTGACCTGACAATCGGACTGCGTGTGTCTGAAGAGCATGAGATAACAGGACTGGATGTAGTTGAACACGGTATCAGTGCATACCCAGAATTCATGATCCTTAAGGAGTGATGTTAGATGATGAAGATAGAAGCAATCATAAGGCCAACAAAGATCCACGAGGTCAAGGATGCACTTGATGAAGCAGGATTTGAGAGTGTTACCGTAACCGATGTAAAAGGCCGTGGTAAGCAGAAGGGTGTAATGCAGCAGTGGAGAGGACGCAAGTACTGCGTTGACCTGCTGCCAAAGATAAAGATGGAACTGGTAGTCAGTGATGAGAACGTTGACAAGGCTGTTGACGTTATTATAAAGACTGCAGCAACCGGTTCGATTGGTGACGGTAAGATCTTTATTTACCCTGTAGCCAAGATTATCAGGATCCGTACAGGAGAAACAGACGGAGAAGCACTTTAAGTGCTCTCTTTCTCTTATTTTTGTATTTTAGTTTACAAATCGATCGCATTGAGCCCCGGGAATTCAACATACCTATTGAACAGGATTCTGCAAGTCAGGTTGTCACAATCTATAGCACTTCCATAGTTTTCCAGGGCTTTTCCCTAACTATTTTCATTTATATAGTTATTATTTTAAAGCAATTACTTCTTTTATGATTATTTTGTTGTTTTTACATTTATATCAGAATCCAAACAGATAATATTTATATTAAATGTACACATAAACTTTGTCAAAATCATTTCACCCCCTTGTAGAATTATCGACAACTCCTGATAAACAGCAGAATATTGAACGTAAAGGAAAATATGAGCGACAATCAGAACCCTGAACAGGAAGCCAGAGACAAGATAGATAGAAAACTGAATGATTCTGGCTGGGTAGTACAAAAAAGGAACCAGATAGATTGGAATGCTTCCAGAGGAGTTGCGGTCCGGGAGTACTGGACCGATGTGGGACCGTCTGATTATGTACTTTTTGTTGAGAAGGTGGCTGTTGGGATCATAGAAGCTAAAAAGGCCGAGGAAGGGCACAAGTTGACGGTTGTGGAGGAGCAATCCGCAGAATATGCCACCAGCAAGCTAAAATTTCTGGATAATGGCCGGCTTCCTTTTGTTTATGAAAGTAACGGGGAGCTTACAAGATTTACAGACTACCGTGACCCTAAGCCAAGGTCAAGGCCTGTTTTTTCCTTCCACCGGCCTGAGACTTTCAGGACATGGCTTAAAAAGGAGAGATCTTTGCGGGAGAGATTGCTTGATATTCCGGGACTGGGAACAAAAGGACTACGTGATTGCCAGGTAAAGGCCATCATGAACCTTGAGAACTCGTTTAAGGATAACCGTCCAAGGGCACTTATCCAGATGGCTACAGGATCTGGAAAAACATATACTGCTATTACTTTTATTTACAGGCTGCTGAAATATGCAGATGCTAAAAAGGTGCTTTTCCTTGTAGATACAAGAAACCTTGGAGAGCAGGCTGAGCAGGAATTCATGGCATATGTGCCAAATGATGATAACCGTAAGTTCACTGAGCTGTATAATGTGCAGCGGCTGCGTTCCAATTATATTGCTTCGGATAGTCAGGTTTGCATTTCCACCATACAGCGTTTTTATTCGATCCTGAAGGATGAGGAGCTGGATGAAGAAACAGAGGAGGAGAATCCTGCTGAGAGGAAGTGGCAACCGAAAGAACCGATTCCGGTTGTGTATAATGAGAAGATACCGATAGAAGAGTTTGACTTTGTAGTTATCGATGAATGCCATCGCTCAATATACAACCTGTGGCAGCAGGTGCTGGATTATTTTGATTCTTTTTTGATAGGGCTTACTGCTACCCCGGACAAGCGTACTTTCGGGTTTTTCAATGAGAATGTGGTTAGTGAGTACAGCTATGAAGAGGCTGTTGCAGATGGTGTTAATGTCATTTACGATGTTTATACTATTGAAACTGAGATCACAAAGAATGGTGCGCAGATAAGGGCCAGGGAATTTGTAGATAAAAGAGAGAAGCTCAGCCGCAGGAAACGATGGGAACAACTGGATGAGGATCTGATATACAACGGCAAGCAACTTGACCGGGATGTGGTCAATCCCAGCCAGATACGCAATGTTATCCGGGCGTTTCGGGATAAGCTTCCGGAGATATTCCCCGGCAGGAGTGAGATTCCAAAGACTCTTGTATTTGCCAAGACAGACAGCCATGCAGATGATATTATCCAGATAGTGAGGGAAGAGTTCGGAGAGGGGAATGCTTTCTGCAAGAAGGTGACCTACAAGGCGGAGGACGACCCGAAATCTGTGCTGGCGGCTTTCCGTAATGATTATAATCCGAGGATCGCTGTGACGGTGGATATGATAGCAACGGGCACGGATGTGAAGCCGCTGGAATGCCTGCTGTTTATGAGGGATGTGAGAAGCCGTAATTATTTTGAGCAGATGAAGGGACGCGGTACACGTACCATAGAGTATGATGACCTGAAGAAAGTTACACCTTCGGTGGTTTCTGCTAAGACGCATTTTGTTATTGTGGATGCTGTGGGCGTGACAAAATCCATGAAGACGGACAGCAGACCACTTGAGCGTAAGAAAGGTGTTGCTCTGAAAGACCTGCTGGCGGCTGTGACCTTTGGTGCGCAGGATGAGGACCTGTATGTGTCACTTGCCAACCGGCTGGCCAGACTGAACAGGCAGCTTACGGATGAGGAAAGAGATAATTTTGCCCAGAAGGCAGATGGCAAGACTGTTAACCAGACTGTGAGGGACCTGCTGAATGCTTATAATCCTGATATTATTGAGACGAAGGCTTTTGACATCAAGCAACGCCAGCCGGAGATGACGGAGTCGCAGGTGAAAGTGCAGGCCCAACAGGAGCTGATAGATGTTGCAAGGTCTACTTTTACCGGAAAGCTGAACGAATACATTGAGAATGTTCGCAGGGTGCATGAGCAGATAATCGATACGGTGAACATTGACAATGTGACCAGAGCCGAATGGGATAAGGATGCTGTGGCGAATGCAGAGGAGCTTGTGAACGATTTTAAGACATATCTGGAAGTTCACAGGGATGAGATCACGGCACTGAAGATATTCTACAACCAGCCCTTCCGGCGCAGGGAAGTGACCTTCAATATGATCAAGGAAGTGCTGGAGAAACTGAAGATGGAGAAGCCCCAGTTTGCACCTTTCAGGCTCTGCCATGCATACGAACAACTGGAAAAGGGCAATGGTAACTCACCCAAAAACGAGCTTACAGCTCTGGTTTCCCTTATCCGCAGGGTGACTGAGATAGACCCGGTTCTTACAGCTTACGATTTGACAGTGAACCGCAATTTTCAGGACTGGGTTTTCAGCAAACAGGCCGGAACCCTGAAGTTCAATGAAGATCAGATGAACTGGCTGCGCATGATAAAGGATTACGTTAGCAACAGTTTCCACCTGGAAATAGATGACCTCGATTACACTCCCTTCGATGCAATGGGCGGTCGTGGCAAAATGTACCAGCTCTTTGGCGATGAGATGAACGTGATCATCAGCGAATTGAATGAGGCACTGGCGGCTTGAATATGGATGACAGGGACAAGTGGATAGAAAGTATTGTTGCGGCTGGTGAGGGCTACCATATCGAGTTCAAGGAGAGTCTTGATAAGTCGTTTGTGGAGGAGGTTTGCGCTTTTGCAAATTCCAATGGCGGAAAGGTATTTCTTGGCATTTCTGATAAGGGAGTTATCAAGGGAGTTCAGACCGATAATAGTTTCAGGTCAAGGGTGCCGGATTCCCTGAGGCAGTTGCAGCCACAGCTTGATGTTAAGATCGAAGTGCATGACAATTTTATTGTCGCTGATGTGCCGGAGGGGAGCGAGGAGCCTTATGCATGTTCCAGAGGGTTCTTTCTTCGAAACGGGGCAAATTCCCAGAAACTTAACCGCAATGAGATCATTGCTTTTTTCCAGAAGGAAGGACGTATCCGTTTTGAGGAACTGCGAAACGGAAAGGCAGATTTTGAGAATGATTTTGATGAGAGGGCATTTCGCAATTTCCTGAAACTTGCCGGCATTACCAGTTCTATTGACAAGATGGCTTTGCTGCGAAATCTGGATTGTGTCACAGATGACGGAAAACTAAACAATGCCGGGGTCCTGTTCTTCGCAAAGGATATTGATTTCCTGCTAAATCATGCAATCGTTGTCTGTGTCCTGTATAAAGGAACAAAAAAGGTGAATATCCTTGACAAAAAGGATTTCAAGGAAAATATTGTTGAGAACATCGACAATGCCATCCTTTTTGTCAAAAGACACACCAACGTGGAATACAAAATAGAGAAGATCCAGCGGGAAGAGATTCCCGACATCCCCGATATAGCCCTCAGGGAAGCCATCATCAATGCCGTCTGTCACCGTGATTATTTTGACAGAGGCTCCAATGTGCTTGTAGAGGTTTTTGATGACAGGGTTGAGATTTCAAACCCCGGCGGTTTGCCAAGCGGTCTGAAACCCTCTGAATTCGGCAGTCGGAGCGTTGCCCGCAATCCGCTTATTGCATCCCTGCTGCACAGAATTGATTATATAGAGAAGGTCGGCACAGGCATAAACCGAATCAAACAGGCTGTAGATGAAAACGAGAAGGCTTCGGTTGAGTTTTCATTCGATGGTAGTTTTTCCGTGATTTTCCGAAAAGGTGATGCAATTTCAAATGTTGGGTTGGGAGAAAAGTTGGGTGAAGGTTCGGAGAAAAGTTCGGAGAAAATCCTGGAAATAATCAAACATAATCCCACTATTACCCGTGAAGAGATAAGTGAGATAATAAACCTATCCATACGTGGAGTGGAGTGGAACCTTTCCAAATTGAAAGATGAAGGGAAAATAAAGCGCATAGGATCGAGGAAAAGTGGACATTGGGAAGTAATTGAGTCGTTCAATTATTGAAGTATAAACTGTGGTATAAACTGTGGTATAAACTGTGGAGAAAATACACATTTTTGGAATAATACTCCATTATTAATGAACCACAGATAAACGCAGATTAACACAGATGTAAGTTCATATCGGCATTTATCTGTGTGCATCTGCGGTTTTTTGTTTAATCGGTTCAAAATGAAATATATTTATACATGGTTACACATTTAAAATTTATACGGCATATTTCAAAAATGGAGTTGAATTGGAATCATGAAAATTCTATATGACACTAATATTTTAATTCACATTGAAGATCCAAAAGAGCTCACTCCTGACCTTCAAGCATTGTTAACAATAATCCGAGAACATGGTCATCTGGAATTTATTCATCCAGCTTCCCTGAAAGATATCGAAAATGATAGTGACGTTAAAAGGAGAGAAATTACGTTATCAAAGCTTCGTGGTTATCCTCGACTACCTTCACCACCCAAACCAAATGATGATTTTATATCAGTTGTTGGTACTCCGGTCAATTCACATGATGAGAATGACAACGAAATCCTTTTTTCATTGAAGAGAAATCTTGTTGATTTTCTGATTACAGAAGATAGAGGAATCAGGAGAAAAGCCAATTTACTTAATCTTGATGACAGAGTATTTTCAATTGATTCTGCTCTCGATTATTTTAATGCCCTGTATCAGCGTTTTTTCCCTAGTCACAGTTTATTGAGAAAATGCTATACTCATGAAATTGATATAGAAAAGCCTTTTTTTGACTCGTTGAAATCAGATTATGGAGATATGGCTTTTAAAAAGTGGTATGACAAGTGTATCAAGGAAAGCCGCGAATGTTATACTTACGAAGTGGATAGCGAAGTTAAAGCTTTTTTGATGCTAAAAGAAGAAGACGAGCCTATCGAAACTCATAGTCTAATTCCTGCTGGAAAGAGAGTTAAAATTGCAACGCTGAAGGCAGATTTGGCTGGTTCGAAAATGGGAGAGTTATTTCTGAAAATTGCTTTCCAGTATTGCATAACCAATCAAATCTTTGAGATTTACCTAACTCATTTTGAAACTGAAAATGATGTGTTAATTTATCTGATTGAGAGCTTTGGTTTTGAAAAAGTAGGAGAGCTGGCAAAGAATAACGAGCCTGTGTATCTTAAAAAATTCATACCTGAAGTGACGGAATTATCAGCACTTGAAGTTACCAGAAAATATTATCCATCGTTCAAAGATGGTGAAAGTGTAAGAAAGTTTGTTATTCCAATCCTTCCCAAATTCCATGATATTCTATTTCCTGATTACAAAAAAAGGCAGATGAAATTGACTGATTATTTTGAGATCAATATTCCAGGCAATGCAATAAAGAAAGCATATCTTTCTTCTTCCAGAATTACAAGCCTAAAAAAGGGAGATATTATTCTGTTTTACCGTTCACATGACCAAAAGGTAATAAGTTCCCTTGGGATTATTGATCAGGACCCTGTCCGAATCAACAATTTGGACGAGCTTAAAAGAATAGTAGGTAAAAGAACTGTTTATTCAGAAGAGGAACTTCAGGAGTGGGCAGATAAAACTGTATTTGTAATCCGCTTCATGCATAACCTATACCTGCCAAATCCTTTAAGTCTGGATTATCTTATGAAAAATAATATATTGAAAGCTGCACCACAGTCGATAACTGAAATAAACCATGAGCAATATCTAGCCCTAAAAGCTGGTGGCAAACTCGATGAACGTTTTACTGTCAATTAAACCAAAATATGTTAATGAAATCCTAGAAGGCAAAAAGCTATTCGAGTTTAGAAAAGCAATTTTCAAGAAAAAGGACATAAGTAAAGTATTCATCTATTCCAGTTCTCCCATCAAAAAGATAGTTGCATCTTTTGAGATTGCCAGAATAATTGAAGATTCACCTCAAAAACTATGGGATAAATGCCATGAATATGGAGGAATCCCTGAAAATGACTTTTTCGAGTATTTCAAAAACTCAGATACGGCTTATGCTATAGAAATAAGCAATCTAGATGAATTTTCTGAGAAAATTGATCCTTACAAATTAAAAAAGAACTTCAGACCACCTCAGTCTTACTGCTATTTATCTTTGGACTATTTTGACCAAAAATTAGATCAAAATACTTCAAGAACAGAATATGAAGCTGTATTTTTAGCAGAAGATAGCGAAGAATATGGTGCAAATGTATCCGCATTTGATGAAGAGAGTACTGGACTAAACCAATTTACTGAACCCAAAGAAAGAAAAATTGGATGGATAGATGCAGAACTAAATAATATTACTGAAATTATAATGGGACAATCACCCCCATCATCAACTTATAATTCTGAAGGTATGGGTTTACCTTTTTTTCAGGGAAAAGCAGAGTTTACTGAATTACACCCGATTGTTTCAAAGTGGTGTTCAAAACCAAATAAGATTGCTGAGCCAAATGATATTCTTATTTCAGTTAGAGCTCCAGTTGGAGCAACAAATATTGCTAATCAAAAGTGTTGCATTGGCAGAGGATTAGCAGCTATTCGCTACCCATCTTGTAACAAATATGTATTCTACTTTCTGAGGTTAATTGAAAAAGAATTGGATAAAAAAGGAACTGGGACTACGTTTAAAGCTATTTCAGGTGCAGTTTTAAAAAGTGAAATTATTCCACTTCCACCCCTCCCCGAACAACGCGCCATAGTCTCCAAGATCGAGCTGCTCTTTAGCGAACTCGACAACGGCATCGCCAATCTCAAACTGGCACAGGAGCAGCTCAAGGTTTACAGGCAGGCGGTGCTGAAGAAAGCGTTTGAGGGAGAGCTTACGAGGAAATGGCGGGAGCAGCAGGTGGATTTGCCGAGTGCGGAGGAGCTGCTGGTGGAGATTAGGAGGGAGAGGGAAGAGGCTCAAAAATCAACCCTCCGAAAAATTAAAAATGTAAAAACCCTCACTGAAGAAGAAATATTAGATTTATCAGAGATCCCAATTGGATGGAAATGGCTGAAGCTACAAGAATTATGCAATCTAGTAGGCGGAGTAACAAAAGGTAGAAAGCTAGAAGGAAAAAAAACGATTATTTTACCTTATTTAAGGGTTGCAAATGTGCAGGATGGCTATTTGGACCTCTCTGAAATAAAACACATTGAGGTTTTAGAAGGTGATTTGGAAAAATATCGCCTAATCAGAGGAGATATACTATACACAGAAGGTGGAGATAAAGACAAACTTGGAAGAGGAACCATCTGGAAAGAACAAATTGAAAATTGTATCCATCAAAACCATGTTTTTCGTGCAAGACCATATTCAAAGAGTCTTGTATCAGCATATATTGGCTATTTTTCACAAACACAAACGGCTAAAGATTATTTCTTTAAAAAAGGAAAGCAAACAGTAAATCTTGCTTCAATAAATATGACAGTTCTTTCTAATTTACCATTCCCCCTCTGCTCCCTTCCAGAACAACAAGCCATCGTCAGTGAAATCGAAATGCGCCTTTCAGTCTGCGATAAAGTGGAGCAGGACATCGCGGAGAATCTGGAGAAAGCTGAGGCGCTTAGGCAGAGTATCCTGAAAAAGGCGTTTGAGGGGAAGTTGCTGAGTGAGAGGGAGCTGGAGGAAGTGAGGAAGGCGGAGGACTGGGAGCCGGCTGAGGTTTTGCTGGAGAGAGTGAAGGGTGAGAAAGCAATAGCCGGAAAGAGGTGAGGAAATATGGGATTGGAAAGGTTGAAAAGATTACTTAAAGAGCAGGAAGGCATCCGTCTGGAATTTAAGGAAGCATTTACAGCTTTGCCTGTAAATCTCTTCGAGACAATTTGTGCCATGCTCAACCGGGATGGAGGAGACATCATTCTAGGAGTGGGCGATAGTGGAAATGTAACAGGAGTTCAACATAACAAAACAGATTCGATTGTTACTAATCTGGTCAATCTGTCAAATAATCCTCAAAAACTTGACCCGCCATTCATACTATTTCCACAAACCTATGAACTAGAGGGAAAATGGGTAATTCATATTCAAGTTCCTGCCAGCTCACAGGTACATAAAACCGGCAATACTGTATTCAATCGCAGCAATGACGGAGATTTTAAAGTCACACAGCCACAACAGATCGCAGAGATACACAACCGCAAAGCTGCCCATTACACCGAAGGCATAATTTATCCTGCACTGCGCTTTGAAGATTTCAAAGCTGACCTTTTCCCAAAAATCAAAAACCTCATCCGAAGCTACAACGACAACCATCCCTGGCTAGCACTGACAGATAAGCAAATGCTGGAAAAAGCAGGGCTATGGAAACGAGATATTAAAACAGCACAGGAAGGTTACACTCTTGCAGCCGTTTTACTGTTTGGAAAAGATGAAATTATCCAGCAAGTACTCCCTTACTTTAAAATTGATGCATTGGTCCGTGTTGAAGATATTTATCGTTACGATGATCGCGAATATATCCAGACAAACCTAATAGAAGCCTATGAACAACTAATGACATTCATCGCCAAACACTTACCCGATAAATTTTATATGGAGGGCGATCAGCGGGTAAGCCTTAGAAATAAAATATTCCGGGAAATAGTTGCCAATTTGATCGTCCACAGAGAATATATGAATGCTTATCCCTGCACATTTATAATCTATGAAAACCGGGTTGAAACCGAAAATGCCAACAATCCACACGGAGAAGGACCAATCGACCCTGACAGATTTGCTCCATTCCCTAAAAACCCTGCGATCGTAAAATTCTTCATGCAACTTGGAAGAGTAGATGAATTGGGTTCTGGTGTTTTAAATGTAAATCGATTTATCAAGGAATATGCAGATGGTGGCATCCCCCAGTTTATTGAGGGAAATGTATTCAAGACAATCATTCCACTAACCGCGCAAGTCACCGCGCAAGTCACCGCGCAAGTCACCGCGCAAGTCGAAAAGCAGGACATTATTATTGATTTTTGTAAGGACCCTAAAACAACCAGCGAAATTATGGAATATTTGCAATTGACTCACCGTGAGCATTTCCGAAAAGACATACTAAAACCACTTTTAGATAACGGTCTTCTTCTCATGACCATTCCCGACAAACCAAACAGCTCTAAACAAAAATACTATTCCAAACCCAAGGAACCAAAAAATGTCTGAAAATTCATCATCCATCGTATCCAAAGTGTGGAGCTTTTGTAATGTACTGCGTGACGGAGGGGTGAGCTATGGAGATTATCTGGAGCAATTGACATTCCTCATATTCCTGAAGATGGCGGAGGAATACAGGAAACCACCGTATAGCAGGGATATTGGCATCCCGGAGGAATACACATGGGATGTGCTCAGGCAGAAGCGCGGAGCTGAGCTGGACGTACATTACAGGAACCTGCTGGACGAGCTTGGGAAAAAGCCGGGGATGCTCGGGCAGATATTCCTCAAAGCGCAGAACAAGATAAGTGATCCTGCCATGCTGTACAAGGTCATAGACATGATCGACAAGGAAAGCTGGGTCATGATGGGCGTTGACACCAAGGGCGAGATATACGAAGGACTCTTGCAGAAGAACGCAGAGGACACAAAAAGCGGAGCCGGTCAGTACTTCACTCCAAGACCGCTCATCAAGGTCATGGTTGAGTGCCTGCAACCGCAACCCATGAAGACCATAGGCGACCCCTGCTGTGGTACTGGCGGTTTCTTCCTTGCAGCCTATGATTTCCTGACATCACAATCTCATGGACAACTTGACCGGGAGCAGAGCAGGTTCCTGAAGAACAAGACCTTTGGCGGCAATGAAATAGTACCCGGAACCCGCAGGCTGGCTCTTATGAACCTTTTTTTGCACAACATCGGTGAGATAGACAGCGAACCTCTTATATCCATATCTGATGCACTCATAGCCGATTCCGGTGATCGCTACGATTACATCCTTACCAATCCTCCGTTTGGGAAGAAGAGCAGCATGACCTTCACCAACGAAGAAGGAGGGCTGGAAAAAGAAGACCTCACGTACAACCGCCAGGACTTCTGGGTCACTACCAGTAACAAGCAGCTAAACTTCGTGCAGCACATCCATACCATCCTCAAAACCGGCGGTCAGGCAGCAGTGGTCTTGCCCGATAACGTCCTCTTTGAAGGAGGAGCCGGGGAAACCGTGCGTAAAAAGCTTCTGGAAACAATGGACCTGCACACAATACTTCGTTTACCCACCGGCATATTCTACGCCCACGGAGTTAAAGCCAATGTACTTTTCTTCCAGGCAAAAGAAGCAGCTAAAGACCACTGGACAAGGGAAGTATGGATATACGACTACCGTACCAACGTGCATCACACACTGAAAAAGAACCCTCTGAAGTACTCCGACCTTGAAGACTTCATCACCTGCTATAACCCGGAAGACCGCCACAACCGCAGGGAAACGTGGAGTGAGGAGACTCCCGAAGGCCGTTTTCGAAGGTTCAGCTACGAAGAGATCGTATCAAGAGACAAAACCAACCTTGATATATTCTGGCTCAAGGACAAAAGCCTTGCAGACCTTGACAATCTCCCAGATCCTGACATCCTTGCAAACGAGATAATCGAGAATATTGAAGCATCACTTGAGAGTTTCAGGGAAGTAATGGAAATTGTAAACGGCAACGGAAACAACGGGTAAATATCCACATATCAGATTCCCAATTACTGATAAAAAGCTTGAATCCACAACCTAATATAAATCCAAAACTTAATACGCCATATAACCTTATATATAAAAAATGCCGCTTCATTCCTTTTTTATCCTCAGGAACAAAGAGAAACTTGAATAGAAAAAATACCTGAAAAATAATGGAAGATGGCACAAATGAATGCAAAAAAAGAATAGAAAGGCAGAAAACTGCCTTCCATAAATTACAACGTCTGCAATCAAAATGAATAAAAAAGAAGTGCAGCACATTCGTGCTGCTAAAAAAATACTCTAACTTCGTCTTTTGAAGAAACATACCATACTCACAAGAGCAATTGCTGTCAATATTTCAAATCCCGGTAGGGAATTAGAACCTTCATCCGTACTGGAAGATGAAGCATCTATCGCATTCTCCACTATTTCTAATTCTGAATCGTTGTTTTCTGATCCATCGTTTGAAACCGGAATAGTATTTCCTTCAACTTTGTCTTGCAAGGCAGTGATGGCAAATGGTGAGAAACCAGGAACCTCCACAGAGAAGTAAACCCAGTCATCATCTTCACCTATTATTTCAGGTGACAATACTGTCCATTTATTAGTATATCTTGCCAATCTTATATTTACAGAATCGATACCTTCTTCATTCAGCCATTTCTTGGCTACTTTGAACATGACCTTCGGAGAAGCGATAGTATCCTCGCTTGCCCAGCCGCCTTTTCCGACCCATAGGTTAACATTCTTATAGACACGGCCCGGAGCTTCTATATCAACTGTTGACGAAGTACCGTACAACACCTCAATAAGAACATTAATGGAACCAGTATTGATCAATGGCATGAATTCCACACCTATGATAGGATTGCCCTCTTTCCCGAATGTATAGTTCGCATTGACGTCTGCCTTTAAGTACTTACTCTGGGCATCCTTCAAAGCTATATTTGCATACGCTTCATTGGTGGCACCACCACCGCCGCCGCCGCCTCCACCACTACTGGAAGAAGAGGGTGTGGAAATTGAAACTACACTGAGTTGCGTATTGTTGATGTCTACTGCCATAATGGATGAATGAAGATACCCATCAAAACTGTAGGTCCCTGCAGTTGAAGGAGCCTTCAGAGTATAAGTGAATTCATCAATACTGAAAAAGTAAAATAAATAATATGGATCAGTTTCATTCACAGTGATGTTATCCTCTGAAACCATACCCATAAATTCAAAACCTGAAGGTATAGTTTCATTCACCATTCCAAATGATCCATAATCACTCACATTTATAGTTACATTAAATACTTCTCCTGTATTCACTGATGCAGGGAGCACCCTTTCAGATGAAGTAGCTGGAAATGCATCAACTATGGATATTGCCAGAAGCAATGACATTACTATCAATACAATAGTCTTTTTTGATAATACATTCATAATACCAACTCCTTTATCCAAAACTTACCTCACTGAAATAGTTCTCAATAAGTGCCAGTACTATTCTATCAGATACCAGACCTGCTTCGTGATCAGCAATTGCCTGTTCTATCTCATTAGGAGAGAGATCATCATCTCCCCCTGAATAAGATCCTATTACTTCATCAGAAGTAGTAACATTCAGGTAGAATTGAGAAGAGGTCACATCATTGTCTGCATTATCAACAGCTGTGATATTGAAGGAAAAGTTACCTACCATTTGTGTAGAGATCGAATATGAGTAAATATCATTACCCAGATAGGTCATCTCCGTTATAGATCCATTAATCTCAGAAAGATCAATTGTGACATTATTCAAACCTGATATCTCATCCGTTACATTAACAGTAACAAGTGCACTGTCTGTGGTAATATTTAGTATTTTACCAGGAACAATGGTCAGATCACTCAATACAGGAGGTACAGGGTCCGGCCCTGAATTCAGGACAATTGAAGTGCTATTGACACCAGTATTACCTGCATTATCTGTGGCTACTACCGTTATAGTATTCTCACCTTCTGTAAGATCAATGGTCGCAGAATAATTGGTACCATCCAGTGAAGCAGACTCTCCGTTTACTGTAACTGAAGCAAGATTGACGTCAACAACACTACCGTTTATGGTCTGACTACTAACATTAGTAGGTGTGGTCACCGGGTCAATGTAGACTACAGGAACAACTGTATCAAGCACAATGGAAGTGCTGCTATTGGAACCACTATTACCTGCAGAGTCCACCGCAACAACAGTGATCGTATTAGCACCTTCTGTAAGATCAATGGTCGCAGAATAGTTGTTACCATCAAGGGAAGCAGAGACGCCGTTTACAGTAACTGAAGCAAGATTGACGTCAACAACACTACCGTTTATGGTCTGGCTGCTAACATTAGTAGGTGTGGTCACCGGGTCAACCAAGACTACAGGAACAACTGTATCAAGCACAATGGAAGTGCTGCTATTGGAACCA
>NZ_MBKP01000096.1 GCF_002243045.1 Methanolobus psychrotolerans | reverse complement strand
AACCGATCCGGGATAACCTATGCCTATGAATCCGTATCATACTGGGATAAAGAAAAGAAACAATCACGTGCCCGACGTACATTGATCGGGCGGGTGGACAAAGAGACGGGAGAGATCGTCCCCACTGATGGAAGGAACAGAAAGAACCAAGATGTGCAGGCTCCTGTCAAATGTGGACCCAAGACCGCTAAGATAATAAATCGTTCCTTTTACGGTGCCACCTACCTGCTGGATGCCATCGGGGAGAAACTTGGGATCACCCAGGACCTGAAACGGTGTTTCCCTGATACTTACAGGCAAATATTATCTATAGCATACTACCTGATCCTTGAAGACAGCACACCCTTATACCGTTTTGAGAAGTGGGGGATCCTGCACAAGCACCCCCATGGAAGTAATATCACCTCACAACGCAGCAGCGAGTTGTTTTCCAGCATCACCGAGGACAGTAAACAGCGTTTCTTCGTCCTTCAGGGAAAGAGAAGGCTGGAAAAAGAATTCTGGGCGTATGACACGACAACTCTATCCAGTTATTCAGAAGCTCTCAAACAAGTGCAGTATGGTCATAACAAAGAGCATGACCGATTGCCCCAGGTGAATCTGGCTCTCGTCTTCGGACAAGAGTCCAACCTCCCTTTCTACTACAAAAAACTTGCAGGCAATATCCCTGATACTAAAACAGTCAGCCATCTGCTTGAAGAACTGGATATTCTGGGTTATTCAAAGGTGAAACTGGTCATGGATCGAGGGTTTTATAGTGAGGACAACATCAACTGCCTGTACCAGAGTCATGTGAAGTTCCTTGTGTCTGTCAGGATGTCTCTGGCCTTTGTCCGAAAAGAGCTGGACGAGATATATGATACGTTTCGAGGTTTCGAGCATTACAATGAAAATTATGAGCTTTATTACCGAACAGTTAAAATCACCTGGAACTACACGCAAGAGCGTCCGTATAAGGGAGATACTCTACAGGAATCGCGCCGCCTTTACATTCACTATTACTATAACATCGACCAGGCAGCAGATGATGAGAAGGCCTTTGATCGTCGATTGTTCTCACTGAAACAGGAACTGGAATCTGGCAAACGTGTTCCTGAACATGAGAAACTTTATCAGAAGTATTTCATCATCAAGACAACACCCAGACGGGGAA
>NZ_MBKP01000095.1 GCF_002243045.1 Methanolobus psychrotolerans | reverse complement strand
GTAATCTAATTCAGATTACAAAATACAAAACGGAAGAAGCTGGTAAGTTTGTAGAATTAGTCAATCCATGTAATACATCACAATTTTGTAGCAAATGTGGTCAAAAAGTCGAAAAAATCATTAGCGGTGAGAATACATAATTTCCCTCACTGCGGATTAGTTATTGACCGTGACCATAATGCTGCTATTAATATTCTAAATCGTGCTGTAGGAACTACAGTTCAAGCTTGTGGAATTAATCAATAGATTTGATGATGAAGCAAGAAGCCATCTTATTTATAGGGTGGTAGTTCACAACCCGTATCAACTGAATAAAGATCAATATCTGCATTCATTTTTTCAATGCTTCAACACGTTTGATAAGTTCGGGGGAATCTCCTGCTTTGCCATTTGTATGTGTAATGAAAACAAGATAGGTCTCTACTATCGTGATATGGGCTTTGTCCTTTTTGCATTCGTAATGGGAATTGTAATCAGCATATTTATCATTGAGGAAATGTTATGTTGTAATGCCAACTATTGTTGGCATAATAAGCACGTTCCACGTGCTTTGAAATATCTTCTATGCAGAGGAAGTTCAGGAATTGGCAAATTGGGGCACTTTCTCTGTTCAGGTAGTTTTCAATGAAGGCCTCAAACTGGACTCCTCCATACATCAAAGATTTTTTAGCCATGAGGCGGGCCAGATTTATGCTAGTTATACTACCGCCCCCCCCCACAAAAAAATAGGTGCTGAGGATAACGAAAAAAAAAGATACATTTTTATGCCGAAGTTCTAATTAGACGGCCTCACACCTCATAACCTGGTAGAATGCCTATAATATCCATTACCACTGATCATCCATTTTCGTGTTTTTTGCTGAACACTTATTGATTCAACATCAATTATTACATCAATGCACCATCACCTCCATGCTTTATGTCCACTCGTCCCGTACCGTGCCGAAGGCACAAACGCCTGACAATAAGAACCACCAAAAACCAGCCATGAATAAGGGTGACTTAGTCAAAAAGTAGTGGTAATTAGATTATGTTGACAAGAAAACTATGTCATCGTGATCGGGTTAAGGCCATCTGTAGATACTATCCAGTTCATCTCAGCAAGCTTTCCCCAAAGGAGTGAAGGTATTTAAGTTCCTCATTAAGATCAAAATCAGTATAGCAAATTCGGCTCTGTAGATGCTCATGAGATGGGGTTTATCGCATCAATTGTAACGAGCAGCTCCCTGATTAATGAGTATAATATAACAGAACTAGCCGAATATACTGACTGGATAGGGATTCTGTGGATTCCATCAACTACAGGGTTGAGTTCCTTTTGAGCAGAAAAATTAGAGAAGTACTGTAATCACTTTGTTGATCCCAATACATCTGCTGGTATGCCAGTCTTCATTGATGAGAATAACAGTAACATCATAATCGTTTATTGTTTCTCCAAGGTTGTGCTCAATATGACCTTTATCGATATCATGCCCAGGAGCAATAACATAGAGCTTTAAGGAATCAAGATCGACATCCCATCCTAATTCATTTGTTCTGGGTTTAAGCTGATACTTGTAATCATCCACCCATTTTACATAAGAAATACCCTGCCTTACAGCATCATCAATGTTGAAAGAACTCTCCTTCACTTCTATGATCACCAAGGAACCGGAGCTATCCCGAGCAAATATGTCAGCATGTTCCCTGCCATACTGCATATTCCGCTTCACTTTACCCAGTGGAACCTCGTAATACAAGAAATCCAGTTCTAAACCTTCAATTTTGTTCAGCTCAAAACTTTCTATTAAGAGGTTATGTAACCATTTTTCCATATAACCAATTGAATTATTCTTCCTTAGCTGACCAATGGTCTTTGACTGCTCATCCAGATGGTTTTTTATCTGGACAAGAAGTAATTGAACATCAGAATTGTCAATATTGTAGTGGTTTTTAATCTGGTGAACACTTCTTTTTCCAGGATTGTGAACGTTTCGGAACAGTGTCATTTTCAGACCGGAAGATTCTAATTTCAATTGCAGGACTTTAAGGCCAGAGATTATGCATGAAAATCCATCTCTTCTACTAAAAACCTGTACATCCTTGTCTTTAAAAGAATGGCAAACAGCAAGTATTTCGTCCCATGTGTTTCTCAACTTATTCGAATAAATACTGCCTCTGTGTTCCTCAAGAGATTTCCATAATCCTGCGGCACCATCAAAACCCCCGATCATAGCAGAACCCCTTGAAATCACTGAGGGCCTCACAGATCCTTTTACCATGGAACCTCCATGAGATGGAGACCTGAAAGCAACCCAGCCATCGCCAAGCATCACCTTATTTGCATTAGCACTGCCAAGAGAATGAAATCGTGAAGCTTTTTTGCCACCAATGCTTGCAGCTGGGAATCCATTATATTTACCATCCATGTAAATATACTTTGGACAGTTCATGCACCCCATCTCTTTTCCTTTTTGAATGACATTTTCAGGAACGTTTTCACCTAACTCGTTTCTCATGAGATTCCTCACTATGGTTCGTTATTAACAACTGTAAAACATAATCATTTGGCATTAAAAGAAATAGACTACAAGTATTCTTTTAATAAAAATCGGTTACCATACCCTGTTATCACGGGTGCTCTTGTCAACTTTTTTGTAAATAAGGTACTCATAGAAAGAAGAAATGTTACCATACCCTGTTATCACGGGTGCTCTTGTCAACTATGAGCACGCCGGTAAGATGGCACGTACATATGTTACCATACCCTGTTATCACGGGTGCTCTTGTCAACAACTGGCAGGATAAACAAAGCAGGAACGCGGTAGACCAGTTACCATACCCTGTTATCACGGGTGCTCTTGTCAACGGAATTTATAGGTACTACAAAGATTTTAAGGGTGTTACCATACCCTGTTATCACGGGTGCTCTTGTCAACTTGTCGTCAAGCGGTAAAAACGTTGTACAGACGAGTTACCATACCCTGTTATCACGGGTGCTCTTGTCAACATTGAACTTGTAGCAGAACTAACAGACATGAACGTGTTACCATACCCTGTTATCACGGGTGCTCTTGTCAACTATAAACAGATATTAGAATCAATTTAAACGAGTCAAATGTTACCATACCCTGTTATCACGGGTGCTCTTGTCAACATTCAAATCCGAAAACATAGGTAAGGAT
>NZ_MBKP01000094.1 GCF_002243045.1 Methanolobus psychrotolerans | reverse complement strand
CTAGATGCCATCGGGGAGAAACTTGGGATCACCCAGGACCTGAAACGGTGTTTCCCTGATACTTACAGGCAAATATTATCAATCGCATACTACCTGATCCTTGAAGACAGCACACCTTTATACCGTTTTGAGAAGTGGGGGATCCTGCACAAGCACCCACATGGGAGTAATATCACCTCACAACGCAGCAGCGAGTTGTTTTCCATCATCACCGAGGACATTAAACAGCGTTTCTTCGTCCTTCAGGGAAAGAGAAGGCTGGAAAAGGAATTCTGGGCGTATGACACGACAACTCTATCCAGTTATTCAGAAACTCTCAAACAAGTACAATATGGTCATAACAAAGAGCATGACCGATTGCCCCAGGTGAATCTGGCTCTCGTCTTCGGACAAGAGTCCAACCTCCCTTTCTACTACAGAAAACTTGCAGGCAATATCCCTGATACTAAAACAGTCAGCCATCTGCTTGAAGAACTGGATATTCTGGGTTATTCAAAGGTGAAACTGGTCATGGATCGAGGGTTTTATAGTGAGGACAACATCAACTGCCTGTACCAGAGTCATGTGAAGTTCCTTGTGTCTGTCAGGATGTCTCTGGCCTTTGTCCGAAAAGAGCTGGACGAGATCTATGATACGTTTCGAGGTTTCGAGCATTACAATGAAAATTATGAGCTTTATTACCGAACAGTTAAAACCACCTGGAACTACACGCAAGAGCGTCCGTATAAGGGAGATACTCTACAGGAATCGCGCCGCCTTTACATTCACTATTACTATAACATCGACCAGGCAGCAGATGATGAGAAGGCCTTTGGTCGTCGATTGTTCTCACTGAAACAGGAACTGGAATCTGGCAAACGTGTTCCTGAGCATGAGAAACTTTATCAGAAGTATTTCATCATCAAGACAACACCCAGACGGGGAACACAGGTAACGGTCAGGGAAGAGAACGTCAGTAAGACCAAGTGCTATTATGGTTTCTTTGCTCTGATTACCAATGAAACTATGGATGCAGTTACTGCCCTTGAGATCTACCGTAACAAGGATGTTGTCGAAAAGGCCTTTGGCAATCTCAAGGAGCGCTTGAACATGCGTCGTGC
>NZ_MBKP01000014.1 GCF_002243045.1 Methanolobus psychrotolerans | reverse complement strand
GAGCGTTTTCAAAAAGCTCTTTGTGGATACACAGATACTCATGGAAGAGGCAAAGAACATACTTGTTCTGGAATTCGGTTCAGAGCACAAAGGATATTTTTCCATCCTTGAAGCCATTGCTTCAGGCAAAGCAGTCCCTGCACACATTGCGGACTACACAGCAATGCCTCAGGGAACAGTTGCAAAGTACCTAAATGAACTTGTACACAAGTATGAGATCGTGAAAAAGGAAGAGCCTGTAATATCCGGAGGGTCACGTAACTCAAGATATTTCCTGCAGGACAATTTTTTTAATTTCTGGTTCAAGTTCATCTACAAGTATTACGGCACCTTTGAGATAGACCCCGACCTGGCAGAGAGTATAGTCAAGAAGGACCTGAACACATATTTCGGATATGCGTTTGAGGATGTTGCAAAAGAAATACTCATCAAACTCAATAAACAGCAAAAACTTCCTTTCAGGTTTACAGGAATTGGAAAATGGTGGAAGAAAGAAACCGAGATAGACCTTATCGCTTTTGACAAAATGAGTCGTAATGCCTTGTTCTGTGAGGTAAAATGGAAACACCTTTCTGAAAGAGAAGCATCAGGCATAATCGAAGACCTGAAAGAAAAGGCAAGAAAGGTCGATGGTGCCTGGAAACAGGATTACTGCCTGATAGCCAAAAAGATCGATGGAAAAGAAAAACTGGATTTTCTTGCTTTTGATCTGGTGGATATCAGGAAAGAATGTGCATTATAAGAAGAGTTCTACTCTGACCGAATAAGCAGTCTGAGAATTATACTTTATGCAAAGTACGAAAAGCATAACTTTACGCCTCTATATCGAGAATAGTATATACAAACCCGTGTTCACTCGTCTCTCACTTTGATCTTCAAACGCAATTTAGCAACAGGCTCAAGCTTTTTCCATACAACTGTTGCATCTTTCCTAAATATACAGTTTTGAACTGTTTGATCACAAAACTGTCCGTCAAGTTCATAGATAAAAAAGCCTTCATCGCCATTGGTTGAAATTACGTGATCTTTCCCTCGCAATTTTTTTGTTTCTATGATAGCTACATCTTTTAGAATATCCAGAAGATTAGCTCCTTTTTTGACTTCCACGGTTTTAATGGGTGCTAGTATATCAAGCGATCTTGCAATATCCTTATTGTTCAACTGAAGGACATGAGTTTTTCCATAGATATTCCTTTTAACAAGATCTGCATCTTCAAGAATATTGACATGCTTTGCTGCAACGGGAACAGAGATACTTTGCTCACGGGCAATTTCAGAGATGTGTTTTTCATTTTCAAATAAACTTTGAAGGATATTCAGCCTTGTTACACTGTCGAGTGCATAAAATAGTTTTAGGAATTTAGATATTTCATCTCCTTTCATTTTTTCATTAGTATTTTCAATCATATCTGTTTACTAAAGTATAATGCCTATATATAGTTTACTTTATGATTCGTACTTTGTTGTGAACCATGAGGTTCATTAGAGATTTAAATCTTGGATACTCTTTGCAGGAGATTTATTGAAATAGTTGATCCAGAAAGTTACTTCATTATAATCTCGAATATTTTTGGAAATTAAAGTTTCCAAAAAACGTTTTCTGATATTGAGATTATCCCTCAACTCTTCTTCATTCCATCCTCTTCTTATTCTTATTTCACTAAGAACTTTAGAATGGTGATATTCAAAATGATCATTAAGCTTATTCCATATGAAAACATCCTGAATATCAATCGACTCTGAAACACCTGTTATTTCAGCTATTTTAGATACTTTTCGTATTTCAGTACCATTTTCATACGTATTGGATTGCATGCAGATTATGTCAAGTGCTGTAAACATGGCTGCAGGAACATTGATTGGCGGGTTGGTAAATCGATTTATTACCTCAGTAGGAGAGCCTGCATGAAAAGTTGAACAGGTAGCATGGCCTGCATTCATTGCCTGGAATAATATTTGTGATTCGCTGCCCCTGACTTCTCCAACCAGCAGATAGTCAGGCCGTTGTCTCAAGGATGCTCGCAGAAGATCTTCCAGATCAATATTGCCAACATTGTCATGTGAAATTCCTTCACGAGTAACCATTGGTATCCAATTCTCATGTGGCAATTGTATCTCTCGCGTATCCTCCAAAGTTACAATTCTGATGTTTAAAGGAATAAACATGCAAACTGCATTCAGGGTAGACGTTTTGCCACTTGCTGTACCACCACAGATTAGGATATTTTTCCCATTCTCCATACAAAGCCAGAAATAAGCCATAATCTCTGATGAAAATGTATTCCAGGTAATGAGATCAAGGGGAGTTAAAGGAACTTTTTTTTGCTTTCTTATGCTGAAGGAGCTTCCTTTAGGACTGATTTCATGGCCATATGTGATATTGATCCTCGAACCGTCCTGCATTACCGTATCAAGTATAGGGGAAGATTTTGAAATATGCCGTGAGCTCTGGTGTGCCACCCTCATTACAAAGGCAGCTATATCATCATCATTCTCAAATGTAATGTTAGTTATAAGATTTCCATGGGATGAATGAAAAATATAGACCGGAATACCTACTCCATTGCACCAGGCATCTTCGATATTAGGGTCCCGCATAATAGAACTGATTTTACCAAAATCAATAAAATCTCTTTTCATGTAATAGAATATCTTCTCAAAAGAGTTTGTTGAAAGCTGAGAATGGTCGGAAAGCAATTCTTTAATTTTCTCTTTGAGAAGACTGTATTTATTCTCTTTATCTATTTTGTCCAGATCCTTTACTTTCTTTAGTGTAAGTACATCACCTATTGTGAACAGAACCTCATCCAGTATTGATCTTTCGATATCATCAAGTTCGGGTTCGGCAACGTGATATAACAAATCATTATCATATTTTAATATGGATATGAATGCATAAGGTTCATCAACCCAATAGCGTTCTATTTCTTCTGTGTCAATGTCAGGTTCAAATGTTACAATTGGATCGTAATTATCTGATTCTTGAACAATTACATCTGAAGATTTTACGTATTTGTTTTTAATACTTGATATCTTTCTTATCTTATCAGATATCTTTTGCATCTTTAGTGCTACTGTTACTTTGTATTTAAGATTTTACATCTATACTTTTTAATCTCATACATTATCTTTATATTAAAATATATCATCATTATCATTATCATAACATCTTGTACAATTTCATTATGTTTATATACAAAGAGAATGATTCTTTAAAAAATACTAAGTTATATTAAATTTAGAGGTACACATGATAGCTAAAAAGATTATATACTGCTTTATGCTTTCATTGCTGATTTTATTTTTATGTGGAACCAATGCTCTTGGTTCTGATGAAATTACAGCTACAAGAGGCATATCAGACACGTCTGTTGATGCGGGTGATACTTTCACTGTGACATTATCAGTTGATGTTAATAGTAAGATTGAAGCACTCTTTATTGAAGAAACGATACCCAGTGGATGGAGAATTAGCGAGGTGGATTCGGATAATGCTAATTTCAATACTAACAGCTGGATTTATACCGATGTTCTAAATCAAGGTGAAAGTAAAACCATTGTTTATGAAATTGCAGTGCCGGATTCAGCATCTGGTGGTGTCTACTCTATCTCCGGAATTGCTTCTTTTTTTAACCCGGATGGTCCGGCGCTTCAGCCAGGTGACACCGAAATAGAAATTACAATCACTGGTGATACACAGGTAACTGTAGGTCACTCTTCATCAACATCTTCATCATCTTCAAGCGCGTCATCGTCCAGCGGTGGAGGCGGAGGTGGTGGAACCTCTGGTGAAAAGTATGAAAATGTTCTGAAAAAGGAAGTTGAGACTGTGTATATCAACAAGGGTAGCAGCATAAAATATGAGTTCTCAGCTGATGAAAACGCAATTGATTACATACAGTTTACTGGTCTTAAAAACTCAGGCCAGATATCCACTACAATTGAAGTTCTTAATGGCAGATCAGCATTTGCAGATTCTGATGCATCAGGATTAATTTATCAGAATATGAACATCTGGGTGGGCAAAGTTGGTTTTGCAACATCTGATAATATAGAGAATCCGGCTATAGGATTCAGTGTTAAAAAAGAATGGATGAACAAGAATGGAATTACATCCGATGACATTGTTCTTTACAGATATTCAGATGATGTATGGAATGAGCTTGAGACAAGTGTGCTGAGTGATGATGACACATATGTCTACTTTGAATCCAAAACACCTGGTTTCTCTCCGTTTGCCGTAGCTGCTTCGGTAAATAAAGAGACAGTGTCTGTTTCCTCATCTGCAGCTGAAGATGTAGAAAAACTTGAATCTACAACTGAAATCAATGAAGAAGAAAAAACAACTCCTGTGGAAGCCGCACAAAGTACTCCAGGTTTTGGAGTATTAGGAACCATTCTAGGAGTGGTTATTGCAGGTATTTTCGCAACAATGAAAGGTAGAAAATAATTCTACCCTTTCTTCTTAAGAAAAGGCTGAGGTGAAACAGGGGATGGGAAAAAACAGACTGGTTTACTTTAGTATTTTATTTTTACTAGCTTTACCCATGTTCCCGGTTCACGCTTCCGAAAATTCAGAAGCAACAGCTGTTTCTCTTTCTACAAAGATCAATCCTTCAATATCGATTGAAGTAATGCCGGAAACCATAGATTTCGGTAAACTGTCAGCAGGTGAATCCAGTGAGATACATAAACTGACAATTTTTAGTAGAGGAAGTTCAAAGGTTTACGTTACATCCGAGGTTCTGGATGTTGCAAAAGATCTTTATGTTGAAGGATTGGAGCTCGATGATGCTTCCTGGAACATGTATAAAAAAGAGATATCCAGGGGAGAATACATTGAATCCGGTGTTCAATTAAACGTACCGGAAGACTACGTTGGCATTGGTTCAATGGAAGGAAAGCTTATATTCTGGGCGGAGCTGAAAGAAAACAAGGCACCGGTCCTTGAAAAAATTAGTAATATAAGGGTAAATAGTTCTAATATAGTAAAGATCATCCTCCATGCTTCGGATCCGGACAATGACAAATTAACATATTCAACGACGGCTGAGATTGGAAGTCTTAATGGAAACATCTTTGAGTGGGATACAACTGGAACTGAAGCTGGTGATTATAAAATCACATTCTCAGTCTCAGATGGTTATGCAACTGATTCAGAAACAATAGTAATTACCGTAAATAATGCAACTAATGGTGCTTACCCACTTGTTGATTTCATAGCTAACATAACAAAAGGAAAGGTGCCTTTAACTGTAATGTTCACAGACCAGTCAGTGAATACCACATCATGGAAATGGGATTTAGGAGATGGTAGCTATTCTGCAGACAGGAACCTTGTCCACACATATACTCAAGCTGGAAATTATACGGTATCTCTTGAAGCTGGAAATAATTCTGGAAATTGTACTGAAATAAAAATTGATTACATCATTGCTTATCCACAAATCATTATTTCATTTATATCTCCATCGAGTTCTTATGTTACTGATCATGTCGGTGATTCAAGACTATTCGAAGTCACTACTGATGAGATAGCAAATATTACCTGGATTCTTGATGGTGTGAGTATACAGACGAATGGTACTTCAATGAATGCTTCCTATTATTGTTCTTCGGCAAAGGAAGGCTTACATAATCTAACAATCTTTGCAGAAAATATGAATGGAACTGCACAAAAAGAGTGGAGATGGAATGTTACATCCCAATCGTCTTCAGATAGCACAAGTAGCAGTTCTTCAAATGGCAGGTATGTCAGTGGAGGGGGCTATTATGGAGAAGATTACAATAATATTTTAGAAAAGATGTCCAAGAGTCAGAATGTGCTGGCAAAAAAAGTAACCACTTATTCATTTAATTCTGAAAATAATCCTATAACCTCTATCAGTTTCATCGCTTTGAAGAATTCTGGTGTTATAAGTACTACAATTGAAACATTAAAGGGAATTTCTGTTCTTGTATCAGGTACCCCTCCCGGAGAGGTTTATAAGTATATGAATATCTGGGTTGGTGACACAGGATTTTCAAACCCGGATAATATTGAAAATACAGTAATTACCTTTAAAGTTGAGAAATCATGGGTGTCAGATAATGATATCCAGTCATCATTGATTTCCCTGTACAGGTACAATGAAAATAAATGGAAAAAGCTTGATACACAAAAAGTAAAAGAGGATGATAATTATCTCTATTTTGAATCAGAAACCCCTGGTTTTTCACCATTTGCTATTACAGGTATCAGTAAAGAATCATCATCTGATACAAAGGGGAGTGCATTACGATCGACAGCAGAAGATGAACTTTCTTCATCTAACGAATCTTTAGGTGTGGAATCAGTGCCAACCAATGCTTCATCATCAGGTATCGGCACATGGATATTGATATTGTGTCTGCTTTTGATATTAGTAGGTGCTGGAATTTATGTAGGGGAAAGAAAAGGATTCCTTTCACTAAGGGATAGTAAATATGAAAATGTAGTTTTTAAGGACACACTTTCATGTGAAATAGTCCCGGATGGCTTTACTTCTTATTATTTTGATGCTGAAGAAAACCCCGTGGTTTATGTCCATTTAAATACAAAAGATTACTTTGATAATGTAGAAGTTAAGGTTGAAGTGTTGAGGAACCGTTCTCTTCTTGTAAAAAATGACCCGCCAGAAACAGTATACAAGCACCTGAATATCTGGATTGTTGCAGAAGGGTTTGATCCATTGGTACTGGATACTCATTTAATAGGTTTTAAGGTAAAGCGGTCGTGGATAGAAGAAAAGGAAATAGATAGTTCATCTATAAATCTGTTCAGATATACAGATGATTTGTGGCAGAATCTGCCTACTGAAATGGTTGAAGAAACTGATGAGTATTTCATATTTGAATCTAATACACTTGGTTTTTCCTCATTTGCAATATGTAGTGTTCAACATGTACAATAATGTTGTATTTTTGAAATATTATTTATGCATGTTATCTAGAATGATACTATGTGTAAGTTAGATTTAAATCTTTATTTATATCTTCTAGAAATTCGAATTCCAAATACCGTCTGATCTCATGGTATGTATGAGAAGATGGCAAAAATCAAACACTACTATGAAATGGAAATTTCCGCCTCAGTGTCAGGGAGGCCAGTTGGGTAATGGACAGGCAGATTATACCCTGCAACAGGGTTTAATTAAGGTACAATGTGTGAGATCCAAGTTCAATCTGTGGATTATGTCGGAAATGCCAAAATCTTCCGAATCAACTATAATGCAATCGCTGTGAATGGCTGGAATCCGTTGAATGATCCGGATTAGGAGAACGGAGCAATAATAACCCTGTCCGAATATGGAATCTAGTCGTTCACTGGTAATGTCAGGTACCCGTTTAGAAGGAGAGGTAAATATGCAAGAAAAAAAGAAGGCATACAAATTAGTCATGCTGTTTGTGGGCAGTATCATGATTTTTTCGATGGTATCAGGCATTGTTTTGGCTTCTGATTGGGCCCAGTTCCAGAAAGATGCTTATAACAGCGGAATAACTTCTGATTCCGCACCAATAACTGCTCCGAATGAATCACTTTCCTGGGATCTGCGTTTAAGCGGGAGCAGTGGAATGGTTTACACCAGCGCAGTTAATCACGTTCCTCTGGTGGTTGATGACACGGTTTATGTTGCTGATCCTGGAGGGAACTTCAGTGCCGTTGATAAAAGGGCGGGAATCCTGAAGTGGAGGAATAAAATAATGGATCCGAGTTCGTTTCAGCTCGGTACTCCGGCATACAGTGAACAAACCAATACCTTCTTCATTCCCAGAGGAGACGGAAAATTATATTTTCTCAATGCAACAAACAGTGCTGTTACAAGGTGTCTGCAGGCAGGTTCATGGCTGTACACGCCGGTAACCTATGATGCAGGAAGAATTTTTCTCGGAGATACTTTTGACTCCACATTCCAAGGGCACAATGGATCCTTTTACGGGCTCTATGAAATTAATGGTACGGATTGCTGGTCCAGTCCTCTTGACCCTTTTGATGATGGAGGGTTTTACTGGGCAGGTGCCGCTGCTGTAGGTGATTTTGTCGTTGTCGGTACTTCCAGCGATTATCTGATCTCTTTGTATAAGAATAATGGAGAGATAAGGGATTTCTTGTATATTCCTGATGTTTTTGGCATAAAACAAGCAACTATGAAGGAGATTAAATCAAGTGTTGCCTATTCTCCCGATACAGGCAGGGTATACTTTACATCTAAAGGTGGATACTGTTTTGCTGTTGCTTTCAATCTGGATGGTACTTTTAACTATTCGGACAGAGATGTGGCCTATGTAAGAGAATCAACATCCACACCGTCCGTATATAATGGAAGGGTATATGTGGGATCTCTTGGTCCGTCCGCAGGAACCGGTTCGCTGCATTGTCTTGATGAGTCTGACCTTTCGGCGATATGGCGATTCGATACAAACGGCCCTGTAACGGCTTCACCGGCAATCTCAACTGCCTATGATGACGGGGACGGAGAGATATATATCTACTTCACAAGCAACACAAATAATGGAACAGTTTACTGCTTAAGGGATTATGCCGGAAGCACGGATTACGATCTTATGTGGAAATTTACGGCACCTGAAGAAAAGACCGAATATGTTCTCCAGGGTGTGTCGATATCCGACGGATATGTATTTTTTGGGAACGACAATGGTTATCTTTTCGGATTGACAAATGAGGATTGCCTTTCCCCGATAATAGATTTCACTGCAAATGTCAACTCAGGTGAGCCTTCACTCGCAGTTTCCTTTACCGATCTGTCATATGATGCACATTCCTGGTTATGGGATTTCGGGGACGGGAACACATCGACCGAGCAGAATCCTGTTCATATCTATGAAACTGAGGGTACGTATTCCGTAAGCCTTGCAGCAGGCAATGAATACGGAAACAAGACCCTGGTAAAGACTGACTATATCTATGTAGACTGGAATCCCTGGAACGATCCTGATTCTGAGGATGGCGCAGTAATATCATTAGCTGAGATCCGCAATGCCATCGTGTACTGGAAGTTTAATGCTCCTTGTCCTGAAACGGGTCACGTTATAACTCTTGGTGAGATCCGAAATATGATTGTTTACTGGAAATTCAGTTCACCGATGACGGTATGAATTGCCCGGGCAGGAGGTTTTGCCCTGCCATCTCCTTTAATCCTGCTTCCTGCATGGGTATTTTTCCGGGCAGGTAGTTGTTGCATGTCTAAATATTATTTTGTATAGGTGTTTTGCACCATTGCAGCTTCTTTATTAAAAATATCTTCCGTATCCTAAATGAAATTGTGGTCTTTACATTGTGGTGGTAATTTTTATAGTTAGCATGGTCCACTTTTTCAAGGCATCTTGTATATTAGTGTAATGGATAATAACTGTTACTTATTTAATGACACTTATATACATGTGTATAAATTATTTACATGGCTCCTGAAAAGTTAGTAATGTTCGGGAGACTAAGAATTTCGGCAAATGGGATTTACTTTTTATTTTGCCAAACAAGTGCAAAACCATAAGAGAGGTGTAATATATGACTAAAAGAACTGTTTTTATGCTTTTATTAAGCATTGGATTGATTCTGGGTCTGTCTTCAGCGGCATATGCTTCTGACTGGACATCATTCCAGAAGAACAATTACAATAATGGTGTAGTGGATGGTGTTGCTCCTTCCACAAGTTCATTCACACCGGTATGGAATCATACTATTTCGGGCAGTGGCTGGGTTGGCTGGGACGGCGCACCTATAATAGCTAATGGTACTGTTTACGACATATATTTTAACGGATATGTCTATGCCTACGACCTGACAACTGGTACCAATGTGTGGACTAACAGTGCTGTAGGTGGCGGCAGTGGTAGCTTTGAACTTAGTACTGCAGCATACGATACCGTGAATGATCGCCTGTTCGTAGCCCTGTCAAACGGTAACTCCAGTACGTCTACAAGTGTACATGCAATTAATGGAATAACCGGTGCGACAGTATGGTCTAACACCAGTCTGTCTAACTTCCCTGCCAACCACCAGTTCAACAGTGGTATCAAATACGATGATGGTAAGGTTTACGTAGCCAACTGTGTTGTAAGCGGTTCCACTACTACTACAGGTAATTTAACCTGCCTTGATGCCAGTACCGGTGTAGTTGAATGGAACTACCACAATTCTGCTGCTGGTTTCTACTGGGCAACCCCTGCTATTATCGGCGACTATGTAGTCATTGGCTGTGATGATGGTTATGTCCGTTCATTCAACAAAGCCACTGGAGCACTTGTTGAAGGCGTCAATGCAGGAGATGGCTCAATCCGCGGTGGTATCACTTACGACGGCAGCGGTTACATCTATTTCACCACCACTGGTGGAAGTGTATTTAAGTACAGTTTTAACTCAGCTACCGGTGATATAGGCAATACTGCTACAGCGTATGATGACCATGGTACCAGGATGACAACCACCCCAACCGTTGCAGGTAATTTTGTATACGTAACAGATGATTCTGCTGTTATTCATTGTTACTACAAATCAACCATGTCTCAGAGGAGTTCAATAGACCTTACAAGTACATGGGGAGGCATAAAAGCATCTCCTGTGGTCTATGATGCTGCTGATGGGTATGACTATGTGTATGTGACTGTAAATGCACCAACTGCACCTGCATCATGCGTCTATTTCGATTCAAATGGCAGGAATCCTGATGTTGCTGGCACCTTTGGTCCTGCAGGATATACATTGCAAGGTGTAGCTATCGTAGACGGGTACATCGTTTTCGGTAACGACGTGAAATATATCGGCTGTTTCAACTAAATCTGACCAAAGCAAATGTATTTTCAGGAAATCTTCTTTAGATTTCCTTTTTAATATTTGCACCAATTTCTTTTGATTTGTTTTTAAATAATTTATGTCATCTGTGTAGTGTTACTCTTAGTTTCATCATATTAGCTAATGCACTAATATATATTACTGTTAATTGTGTGCTTATATACCGGACTATTCAATCCACTTAATAACATCGACGGACAGGTCATCATGCTTTCTGAGATCAGAAACGCCATAATCTACTGAAAATTCAGCGCACCTGGTCCGTGTACATGGCATACGCTCTCACTTTCAGAATACATATATGAGAATTTACTGGAAGTTCAGCGCGCCCATATGAAATAACATGTGGAGATCAGGGTTATCCCTGCCTTCCCAATTTAATTGATATGAAAAAAACTAAGTGGAGTACAAATAATGAAAACATTAAGAATAGCTGGTTTGCTGATGCTGGTATCCCTGCTTTCAGTTGCCTTAATGGCATCTACGGCACTTGCTGCAGGCGAGATATCTGCATCCAGATCATTTGACACAACAGAGATTAGTGCAGGAGACACCGTCAGGGTCACTGTGGACATTACAGTGGGTGGAGACACAGTTTTAGGTTCTGTCTCATTAGCTGAGACCATTCCTGAAGGATGGTCCGTCACTTCAGTAAATGATGGTGGCTGGACCCCGTCAGAGTCTATTGATGGCCAATGGCTGGGACCGTCTAGTGATACTTTCTCACCCGGTTACACGACAACAATTGTCTATGACCTCACATCAAGTGCCACCAGTACAAGTATTTCGGTTTCCGGGCTGATAGAAGGCACCACCAACATAATGCCCCCTGTTGATATAAGTTCTACAGTATCCGGACAGACAGACATCACCGTAACAGGCGGCTTAGCACCCGGAATTCATCTGTATGACGGTGACAGCTTTGTAGCCGCTTTTGCTAATGCAACAGCCGGAGACATCATTTACCTGCATGCAGGAACCTATGAATACATGGATGATATGATATTTACGGATATTCCAGTTCTTATCATAGGTGACTCACCTGAGACGGTTACTTTAACTGTTATGCTGTACACCGACGGTGATGAGTTATATTTGGAAAATCTGACCGCTTTTGGTTTCTTTGATGCACCAAGCGCAGATATAACTATTAAAAATAGTGTAATAGAAGGTGTGCCAACATTTTGCAGAGACTTCCTTGTCGAGGATTGTACTTTCTCGAACAAAATACAGGTTGATGGGGGTAGCGGTACAATTAGAAATTGTGTTGGAACTGGAATCTCCGGTATATATAATATACCTTCCGGAAGTACTGTATTAATTGAGAATAATGAGTTCAATTTCAATCTCGGAATAGCGTCTATTAGGGCAGAAGACGATGAAGACGCAATTATCATCCGGAACAATGTCTTTAACAACAGTGGAAATGGTTATCTTAATTTCGTGGGTTATCCAGAGTTAACAGGTAATACCTTTATCGGAGGTAACCCTGCTGTTCAAGTGAACAATGGAGGTAATTTGTATGATACTCCTATATATGAGAACACATTTGATTCATGCACTAATGCAATAAGATTCACCGGCGACAGTGTTGCTACTATCTATCTCAATGAATTCATTGATGTCGGCACAGTAGCTTCATGGACAGCCGGAACTGGAGACGCAACACCCTCTACCTGGCAGTCCTCTGCAATGGACTACACAATCAACGGCGTAACCTTGAACGGTCCTCTTGGTAACTACTACTCTGACTACACCGGAGCAGATGGCAATGGTGACGGAATCGGGGACACAGCAGTTGATTTCGGTGACCTTGGTGCAGACAGCTATCCTCTGATGGCCCGGATGGAAGAAGGTGGAATTACCACAGTGCAGACTCTTGCAGAAATGACA
>NZ_MBKP01000093.1 GCF_002243045.1 Methanolobus psychrotolerans | reverse complement strand
TATCAGAATGACGAAAGTACAACAGAAGATATCCGGTACCTTCCGTAGTGAACAAGGTGCGAGAAATTTCTGCCGGATAAGAGGATACGTTTCTACTGTTAGCAAGAATTCCATGTCTGTTATAGACTCGATTAATGCAATATTCTATGAGGGTTCACTTATTCCAATATTGCAGAATTAATTGGAGAGAAAAATCAGCTTGGTGGAAATGAGCTAGGCTGAATAGTTACGAAAAAATAAAAGAGTTTCTTCAGATTTCAGAAGAATCTCCTGATATCATGAATAATCTGGGAAATCTAGAGCAATGAAATTACTTCCAGAGCTAATATCGCAAAATTTGGAATTGTAAGAGTCATTACCATCCTATTTTTTAGTATTTTCCCTCTGGATACAGGATTATCAATTAAGATTAGAGTACAACTGATTGCCAGCACAATATAGATTATAACACTTATGTATAGCTCACTTTTGTCAAGCACGATATAAATTAGCGGGATTAATGGAACTGCAGTTAATAATATGCAAATCATTGCCGCATTTTTTATGCCAATCATCAAAGGTAAAGAGTTAATATCTCCTCTCACATCTTTGAAATCTTTCATAAACGTGAGGCAAAATATTAATATGAATATGTAAGCAGCAACTTTTAAACTATCAACATTTAGTGGAGAATAGACACTCCATATACCTATTGATTCCAGAGCAAAGCATACTGCCATATTTAACATTGCAATACCTGGAATATCTTTTAAGCGAAAAAACGGATGCGAATATAGGACTCCACCAATTATTATTCCTGCCAGCAAGCATAAGCAGAAAATCACACTTAACTGCAGAGAAATAAGAAGCGCTAGTGAAAATAACGTCAACATATACAAGTATGCATTATTGATTGATATCCTGCCAGATGCAATAGCTCCCTCTGGTTTGCATATTTTGTCTATTTCCCTATCAAAAATGTCGTTTATAATATCGCAACCACTATGAATCATAATTCCTGCCAGAATTACGAGAAAAGCCCTGTAATCCCACATTTCCAGAATGGCACAATTAATTGCCACAACTGACATGTCTACTAAACTTCCTTTTAGTTTTAGAATTGATATGTACGGATTTTTTTGAATCATTTTATACCTCAACTGTATGGGTACATTTACAATGGATAGTGCAAAAGAAAAATTTTTTGGTTTTTTAAAATTAGTTAATAATATCAAAAAAATATTAAATTAACAATTGCATTTCTAATTAAAAGTCAAATACTATTTATTCAAGTAAAAAAAATCAATAAAAAAAAGAAAAAACTAATCAAAACAAAAAATAACTATTATAACCTAAAAAAAATTAAAAATTATTATACATGGTTACCTTAATTATATACTATGTGTGAGGAGTCCAGACAAATTTGAAGATGAGACTGAACTCCTCATGCCTAAGAGGCATTGTTATGTTTGCTTTAATATAGTTTAAAGTTTGGGTAACCTTGCCTCTTGAATAGTTAAACGAGGTAAAATAAATGAAATATGGAATGAAAGTAGCTTCGTTGTTCATGACGATGCTAATAGTTAGTATGTTTGTAGTAGCACCTGCGACGGCATGTGCACCAGCGGCACCACAAGACCCTATCAGTGCATCAGAAGAAAAAGAGGTCATTGATGGGGTTTCTAAGGAGATCAAGATGCCTGATGAGTATACAATCGCAAGAAACGTAGATACCGATGGATTTTTGTTTATCTATCAAGAATCAGCTGAGGTGTTTAAAATCATTGATATCTCTAAAAATTACAAAGTTAAGGAGATATGGGAAGTAACATCTTCAGCAATAGTGGGTGGATATCAAGTATCTCTTGTTTCTGATAAAGGAAACGAGGTTTCTGTAACTGTTAATGGAGATATGTCTTCAAATACTGGTGAAATGACGATCTACAATTCATCCACTGGTGAAGTAACAACCAAAAGTCTAACTTGTTATGGTTTGTGTATGTCTACATGCGGTGGTCTGGGCGGTACTGGTTGTGGATCAGCTTGTCCTTATCTTTGTGGTGTATTAATTGAAACAGGTATCGGCTACATAGCATGTGTGGGTGTATGTCTGGCAGCTTGTTTCATAGATATAACATATGGTTGCGACAAGGTATGTGATGCTATATGCTAATAGCATCACTTTTTTTTACGATGGTTTTGCTTTATCTTTAGTAGAGGAATAAATGATGGTTGGAATAATTTATGCAGCTTCGGTAAATAATCTTCCCTATTTAATAGGACTATTTATAGGTATTACTATAGGATCTATAATTATTGGACGGAAAAAAAAATGGCCATATTCAAGAACATTGTTGTACATAATAGTTGCTAATTTATTGGCATACATCGTAGTCATGGCTCTAACAATCATGTCAATTATTTAAAACATCAACAAAAATGGTGATCGGGGATTTTTTATGTGTATATCAAAAATAGTTTACTTTGTAATGTTTACATTGATAGTAATGGCTCCAGCAACTTGTGTAGAAAATATTTACCAAGAATTGGCTTCTGAAGAAGTATTATCATTATCAAGTCATTATCACGAGAATTCAACATTTCCTTTGCAAAGTTTTTATAACAAATCTAACGAGTATAAATATGACCATCCATTTTATGCTTATAATTTAGCTCTAAAGTGTCGTCGAATGGTAATGAAAACGACTATGAACGATATAGTATCAGCAAAAGGAACAGAATTGTTTATTTCTGATTCATCTAAAGACATCATAGATGAAGATGATGGATTAGAAAACGAGTTAGCAATAGTAAAAGAGGGAGATTTAACTTTTCAAAGTATAGAATGGTTATCTCTTGCAGAAAGAGATTATCAAGAAAGCAAGCAATATTATTCGATTTTCCAAAATGATAGTAACAATTCAAATGTGAATACAACTTTAGATGCATTACTAAAAACAGATTTTGCAATATACAAAACAAGAAATTTATTAAATGTAGTAGAAGAAAGGAACAAACTATCTCCAAGTATTAACTACGCTCAATTATCCCGTGGAGGTGAAGAAGTTGCCTCTGAAAGGATTAAAATGGCTGATGAGAGTTTGTCAACATTGAGGGAATTAGGAGAAAGAGAAGATGTGGTTAAATATTGTGAAGATCACTTAGATATTGCAAAGGAGTATTATTCCCAAGAAAATTATTATATGGCAACTATGACAGCTGCTGAGGTCAAAGCATTGATTGATTTTGGAATGACAAATGAGAAGTTTGATACATCACAAGGAGCTATAATTTATGCACAGAACCAGTTTAAAAGTGCAAATAGTTCATTGGAATCTCTTCGCAATAATAACAATGTTGATGCGCCGATTGCCATACTTCATTTAGAGACCGCAGAAATTAGAATTGAAGAAGCAAAAAACGCAGAACCTATAAATTCAGTTCCTCTCGCAGATTCAGCAATTCGCAATTCTTTGATTGCGAAAGAGCAGGGATATGCTATTCTGGAGTATAAAGAAGCTATAGAAAGTATTGATAAAACACCCGAAGAAACGAATGCACAGTCATTACCTGTAGGTATTTCTTCGTTTTTTGTTGTCTTATTGACTTATGTAGCCTTGAGGAGGAAAGGAACTTGAAAAAACTGGGTATTGAAAGTTCTGAATCGGAATAATAAATGATATGAAGGCAAAGGAATGACAAGGAAGATTTTCTTTTTAATCATTTTATTTGTCCTATCGATATCTGTAGTCGATTCGGCTGTTAATATTGAGTACTTTTATCAGACAGGATGCCATGATTGTAAGATTACAACTCCAATCATTGATTTGATAGAGAGTGAGTATGACAATGTAAATATCACAAGAACCGATGTCATTTTCGCTGACGGGCTCGATCGCTGGAAAGTATATGGTTTTCGTGAAGTTCCTGCAATTGTCGTGAATAATGAGACACTTATTCCAAAAGAGGAGATCACTGAAGATAACATTAGGACAGTGATTGTAAACTATAGTGAAGGGCAGCAGGTGAAAAGCTTTGTCAATGACATAAATCTGAATATTCCTATTGCTTATTCACTGGGATTGTTTGCTGGGATGTCGCCATGCCTCATGGCTATTCTGGGCTTTATTTTGAGTTTGACAGCAGGCACCAGTAATTCAGTAAAAAATGGGATGACAAGAGCAGGGATATTTGGTCTTGGCTTGGTCAGTTCTTATATTGCCTTTGGTCTGATGCTATTTATTTTCAAGACGTCTGTTCCAGACATCAAGCTATTTTCTGTGATTACAGGAATAGTTGTTCTTTTAATTGGGTTCTATTTGATGGGACTTTATTCTCTACCAGTATCTTTAGAGGGATATTTCCAGAATGCTGCAAGGAAACATGCAAGTACAATCAGTGGATTGTTCATTCTTGGAGTATTGTTCTCATTTGTCAAGGTTCCCTGCACTTTACCAATGTTATTGCTTTTGTTGGAGAGGACAATTACACAGGGAACTTTAGAGGCAATGTCCCTACTTCTGGTCTTTAGTGTAGGTGTATTGACTCCTTTTATTGGAGTTGGGCTTGTTGGTGGCTATACATTGACAAAACATATTCGGGAATATCGTAAGCAGGTTAAGATTGTCAGTGGTGCAGTGTTAATACTGCTTGGAATATGGATGGTGCTATAGTTTATGGAGAAGGAACAAAAAGGAGAGACGGGTATAATATTATCTTTTGATTGACATTGGATTATTCCTCCTCGCTCTCTCAGTATCAGCTTCTGATAAGAAGATATTCCATTATGTATGCTCTTTTCCAAGGAATTACTCTATATGGTGGTATGCAATTCGAATTTTCGACTAATTCATCTACCGGTCATGGTGATGCAGACCACGATAATGCCAGAGCTATCCGCACATACAAAGGTACAGTAGCAGCATTTGGTAATTGAATATAGAAATAGATGCTAACTTTTGTAGTAGATTAGTTTCTCAACAACTGAGGAAGTAATTATACTTCCTCTTCAATCTAAGAGTGTGGAGAACAAACATGTGTCAACGGCGGTTTACTTTTCCCCACTTTCGTCGGTCTAAAATTCCCCAC
Source organism: Methanolobus psychrotolerans (assembly GCF_002243045.1). GTDB lineage: Archaea > Halobacteriota > Methanosarcinia > Methanosarcinales > Methanosarcinaceae > Methanolobus > Methanolobus psychrotolerans. The sequence continues at coordinate 50 of NZ_MBKP01000093.1, read as the reverse complement.
CTTAAGATATAAAATTACCCCCCCCCCACATACTTAATTAAATCTTACAG
>NZ_MBKP01000013.1 GCF_002243045.1 Methanolobus psychrotolerans | reverse complement strand
TTCTTTTCTTTATCCCAGTATGATACGGATTCATAGGCATAGGTTATCCCGGATCGGTTGTCTGTTTGATAGACAATTGCAGTCATGTGTATCAGTTCCTCGTTATGTATTACATATGATACATAACGATGATAAAGCTTTCGCTCCGATATGGAAGAGGTTTTGGAGATTTTAAGGCACATCAAAGGAGGAATTTATGGACACGTTATGAGTAAGCGGGAATGTAGGGTACATCGTTATTTATGGGATTCCTTTTGTCTTTGAGCAGCACTGCCATAGTTCTCCGATCACTCAGGAAAAAGGAGAAATTTATACCACATTGAAAAAATGACTTTTCATACTCATATTTCAGGACATAATAATTATTCCTATGATACTTGTAACACCTATTATAGCTGGAACAACGACAGATACACTAAATACATTTCTTATTTTTGCTCTGTAGAACCTATCAAAATCAAAATTCATAGACTGGAGATGAGGTTGTAATCCAATATCTTGCAACACATTAAATAATATTTTTAATCAAATTGTTGTTCGAATATTGAGGATTTCTACAAAGCCCAATTTCTGCTATATTTTTAAAGATTGTTAATTGATATTGTCTGTTATACTCTTACAGCACTGAAATAATATCCCTGCCTTCATATAGAATTAATTATAAATGTAATTATTTAAGTACTATTTAAGTGTATCTAGCACTGATTTGCAACTAAATCTTAACACATTTGTAGCAAACAAGCAAAAAGTTTGTACGTAGAATATATCTACATTTAATGTGTATGAGGTTAAGCGTTCATAAATAATTCTATTTACACATTACGAGGGTATACATGCGAGTTTCCATGGACATTGAGTTGAAAGATATCCCCGGGCAGTTACTTCTGGCTTTAAGACCTGTATCCGAATTCAAAGGAAATTTGATTTCGGTGGTCCACCATCATGAGAAAAGGACTCCCCGTGGCACTATCCCGGTTCAGGTAGTGTTTGAGACTAAACCGGACAACCTTTGTAATATCATTTCCAGCCTTGAAGAGAGTGAAATTGGTATTGCACGTATCGATGAGAAAAGATATTTTGAGCACGGTGCGGTAATTCTTATCGGACATATCGTCCACACGGATATCCAGGATACAATAGATACTATTGATAATACCGGCTATGCAGAAGTTGTTGACCTTAACCTTTCAATGCCAAAGATCAAAATGCCATCTTCAGCATCTTTAAAAATAGATGCTGTCAGCAAGGAACATCTCGCATCAGCTATTGAGCTACTAAAGGAAATTGCCAAAAAGAAAGACCTGCTTGTCATCGAACCTATTAAAAGCGAATTGGGGGCAGTTTGATGAGAACAATACGTATCTCCATTATAGGATTTGGTGCAGTGGGACAGGGTGTTGCAAGAGTTATTCTGGATAAGAAAGACTATCTTGACAGTATCGGCCTTGATTTTAAGGTCGTTGCTGTTGCGGACTCAAGAACAGCTGTTATTGATCATGATGGCGTGGACCTTGCCGCTGTGCTTTTCAGGAAGAAGACTGAAGGGAAAGTAGGCTTTGAAAAGGTCACAGGACTTGAGATCATAGAAAACATTGATCATGAACTTGTGGTTGAGACCACTCCTACTAACATAGTAACTGGTGGCGCCGGCCTTAAGAACATGCTTATGGCTTTTAAGCATGGAAGGGATGTCGTGACTTCCAATAAAGGTCCTCTTGCAATGAAATACGGGGAACTTATGGAGACTTCCGCTGCAAATGGTTCAAAGTTCAAGTTCGAGGCAACCGTAGGTGGTGCAATGCCTGTACTGAACCTGGCAAGAGATGTTCTGGCAGGTAATAAGATCACGAATGTGGAAGGTATTTTCAACGGTACCTGTAATTATATTCTTACCCGCATGATGGAGGAGCATGCCCCGTATGAACAGATGCTTGCAGAAGCACAGGAGCTCGGATATGCAGAAACTGACCCTACCTACGATGTAGAGGGAATTGATACTGCCTGTAAACTGGTCATACTTGCAAACAGTGTATTTGGAATGAATGCAACCCATGAGGATGTCACGATCACAGGTATTACAAAGATAACACCTGAGGCACTGCTTCTGGCCCAGAATGACGGGTATGTCATAAAACTCATAGGTGAGGTCAATGACAGCAGGATAAATGTAGCCCCTAAACTGGTGCCGACAGATCATCCACTGGCAGTGGGCGGTACTCTCAATGTTGCATCCATGCAGACAGAACTGGCCGGCCCTATCACTGTAACAGGACGCGGGGCAGGCTCTATTGAAACTGCAAGTGCGATCCTCAGTGATATAATCTCTATTTACAGGGAATGAAAAGGCCTCTATCGTCTTATATTTTTAAGGAAAGGCGCATTATGACAAGTTTCAGAGAATTCGCTTACGCCTGTAAGGTCATCGAAGGTACTTCCGGTTCGCTTGATATGGCCTCTCTGGTCGCCGACTTGCTCAAAAAGGTCACTCATGAGGAACTTCCTGTTGTCACTCACTTTGTGATGGGTGAGGTTTTTCCTGCCTGGAGCAGTGAAGAAATAGGTGTTGGTGCAGGTATTCTCTACAATGCCCTTGCAAAGTCAGCTGGGCTTTCTGTAACTGACATCAAGGAACTTGTGAAAGAGACTGGCGATATCGGTGAAACCGCATCAAGAGCTTTAAAAAAAAGTTCCGGGGGCCAGGCAACATTCTCTTCTTTCCTTGAAGAATCTAATGACCTTTCTATTCTGGAAGTATTTGAAAGGTTCAGGTCTATCTCCAAATCTTCAGGCAAAGGCTCCCAGACATCTAAAATAAAGAATCTTCAATATCTTTTTAATTCATCCTCGCCTGAAGAGGTTAGTTACATTGCACGCCTTGCAGTTGAAGAGCTGAGAATCGGAGTTGGCGAGGGAATTGTAAGGGATGCCATTTCCAAAGCCTTTGATGTTACGGCAGAAGAAGTTGAAAGGGCTTTCATGCTTACCAATGATCTTGGGCTTGTTGCAAGTGCCGCGAAGAATGGTGGACGGGATGCGGTAGTATCTCTTGGGCTTGAGCTCAATCGTCCAATACGTATGATGCTTGCTCAGGTCACTCCAAGCCTGGATGCAGCTCTTTCAGACATCGGCACTGCCGCAGTAGAATGGAAATTTGATGGCGCCAGGGTCCAGATACACAAAGAAGGAGACAACGTTACACTATTCTCCCGCAGGCTTGAAAATATTACGGAATCACTTCCGGACATAGTGGAAGCGGTAAAGGAAAACGTCACTGCCGGATCTGCAATACTTGATGGTGAAGCGGTGGCTATAGATGAGAACGGCAGGCCCAGGGCATTTCAGGACATACTGAAACGTTTCAGACGAAAGTACGATGTCCAGGCTACTGCACGCGAAATTCCTCTCATACTCAATCTTTTTGATATTATGTACCTCAATGGTGAGGAACTGCTTGATCACCCTCTTGTTCAGAGAAGGGCGAAACTTGCCGGATGTGTGAGAAACGGTGAGACGATCAAAGTTGATACACAGTATCTCACCGATGATCCAGAAAAGATCCTGGAGATATACAATGATGCCTTAAAGGCAGGTCATGAGGGTGTGATGATAAAAAACCCTGAGTCACCATATTCTCCCGGGAAAAGAGGTAAGAACTGGCTCAAGAAAAAACCGGTTATGGAAACCCTTGATCTGGTCGTTATCGGGGCAGAATGGGGGTATGGCAGGCGTACAAGTTTCCTCGGTTCTTATGCACTTGCATGCCATGACCCCGACACAGGACGTTTCCTGCCAGTCGGGCGTGTTGCCACTGGTTTTTCTGACGAGCAGCTTGCAGAACTGACGGAACTGTTCTCTGAACTCATTGTAGTGGAATCCGGAACAGAGGTTGAAATTAAACCCGAGGTAATCTTTGAGGTTGCTTTTGAAGAGATCCAGAAAAGTGTGAACTACGAATCAGGCTATGCACTTCGTTTCCCTCGACTGGTAAATGTAAGGTCTGACAAATCTGTTGAAGATGTTGAGACTATCGGACATCTTGAGGAAATGTACCTCTTGCAGCGTGAAAGGAACTGAGATGCCATCAAAAGTGTTATTAGCAAATAGCAATTGTTCTAAGAATATGAGAGTAAGAAACCTTGTATTCCTGACCATACTGATATCCCTGATGGTATTATTCTTTTCAGGTTGTATAGAGGAACATTCTTCAGATGTACAGGCAATTGAAGCAGATGCTGTCATATACATTGAGAACTATGAGTTCCATCCATACTCAGCCACAATCACGCCTGGAGATACTGTCATTTGGGTTAATAATGACTCTGTAGCCTTTATCATAAAAGGCAATCTTGTTGGAGGCGACAGTTTCCAGTCTCCAACACTCCGGAAAGGTGACACATTTACCTATGTATTCGAAGACGCGGGCAGTTATAAATACGAGCTTATGACCCACCCCTGGACAAAGGGCGGCTTCATTGTCGTGGAGTGAACTTCAAAGCAGGACATCCTTAAATCCTGCATTTTTTACCAATCTGATTGCTTTTTCGTAAAATAAGATTGCAGGCAAATGATCGTTTGGTATCTTCTGATAGCATTTTAGGAACATATGTTCAGGCACAATCTTTATCTTTAAAGGTAAATTTGTTAAATCATATCTTTATGCATTGAAAAACAACTGAATGATACAATGGAAGGTATTCATCTAATAGCGATAATTGTTCCTGTAGTTTTCCTTATGAACCTTATAGCTTATTTTGTATTCATACCCCACAGATACAGGATCGAAAACAGAATTTCCGCAGCAGATTACAGAAGCATGCAAACATTCACATCGGAGATACTGCCACATTTGCTGTTGGTTTCGTTCATCTATATTCTAGTGAAATCCCAGGGCGTGATTGTAAGCATATTCGAAATTTCCCCTGATTATGACCTTGCACAATACATACTCCATATGGAAGGCAGCAGTGTGAGTATGTTCCAGGCTTTTACCCATCCTTTGTTGACATATGTAAGTTCATTTATCTACATTTTTGGATTTTCTTTCCTTCTTATATTCACTTTTGTAGCACTCATATTTACCAGACATTCCCAGGCACTGCGGGAGTATGCCATTGCAATTGCCATTATTTACATGACTGCTTTTCCGTTCTACATCTTCACTCCTGTAAAGGTCACTGGCCATACTTTGCCAGAAGTAATGCCGCTGCTGTACAATTTAAGTCCTATAGTATATGAAGGCTTGAAGACCGTGGACCCTTTTTTTGACAACTGTTTTCCAAGTCTTCATGCAGCCCTTTCCATCCTTGCAATGCTCTTTATCGTTTTCAGGACAGATCTGAAGAGATTCAAGATGTTTGCAGTTATTATAACTCTGGCTATCCAGTTCACAATATTTTATCTTGGGATACACTGGATAACTGATTTTGTTGGCGGCATTATACTTGCTATCTTTAGTTTTCACGTTGCTACAAGATACAGTTACTGGATTCCAGGTAAAGTTCGTGTTTCATATGACCGCGATGATAGATGACCGGTTCGTCCTCAGGATGTTTATTCATTGATTCTTAGGCTTTACGCTTTGACAAATAATCACATTACACAGGTCCTAAAATGAACTCTGATGCTCCGGTACTTCAAAATAATAAGCAGAAACTGGACCCTGCCCTTTATATTCTCTCTCTTTCCAAATTGTTCAAGGATCTTGGTACCGGGATGCTTGCATTCCTGCTTCCCCTGTACATAATTGGGATGGATAGTGATATTTTCTCAGATATTCCTATTGTGGTCAGGGCAGGTATAATAGCTACTGTTTTCGGACTGTCAAATGCTATATCGCAGCCATTCCTTGGCCGGTTGTCAGATTCCCTTGACCGAAGAAAGCCTTTTGTTGTCATAGGCATGATCGGGTTTACTCTGATTTCCTTCATGTATGCAAATACCCACAATTTCGATCATCTGGTAATGCTGCGTATGGTGCAGGGAATTACTGCAGGTGCAACAGTTCCTGCTATTGTTGCAATGGTGACCCATATGTCGACAACTGGCACAAGAGGTATTGCCATTGGAATGTATTCCACGGTGCGGGGATTTGGTTTTGGCATTGGTTCTATAATAGGTGGTGTTGTGGCAAGTTATTATGGTTTTGCCACAGCGTTTTATGTAAGCACTTTACTGGGCCTTGCAAGCCTGATATTAATCTCTTTTTTTGTATCTGAGACCCATGATGGTACGCCTAATAAAAAAAGTACATCAAAGCCGGAACATGGACTCCAGTTTTTCATTCTTGCAGTTGCCATGTTCATGATGATGGCAGGAATTATGATAATCTTTGCTTTCCTGCCTGAATATGAAACAAGGCTCAACACAGGTGAAATATCTCTTAGTATTGCAGTCTCTGCCTACGTGATAGTAAGGGTATTGTTCCAGACCCCGATGGGATTAATATCTGATCGTTTAGGAAGGAAAAGGATAATAGCAATGGGCCTGCTCCTGAACATTCCTATTGTAATTGGTCTTGGCCATGTTGAAAACGTTAGCCAGCTGATAGTACTGCGTTCGATACAGGGAATATCCATGGCTGCTGTGGAAACTCCTGTGATGGCTCTTGCGGTTGATCTGGCAGGGGTTTCTGTCAGTTCCAGAGTAAGTACTATAACAGCTTCCCAGGCAGCCGGAATGGCCCTTGGTCCTATTATGGGAGGACTTCTTGCCGGTTATATCTCATTTGAAATGCCTTTCTATATATGTGCAACCATGTTGTTGTTGTCATTACTGCTTGTGCTGGCAGGCATTAAAGAACCCTTAAAATTAAAAACTAATAATAAGCCCACTTAACTATAGGCCACCTCAAAGCTGCGAAATGATCTTTCTATCTTTTTCCGGTCAGTGATATCATAGAAAATCACAACAGTTCCTATGATCTCATTTTTCTTATTGGTAATAGGAGAGCCGATCACATCAAGTGGTATGTGGGTGTTGTCTTTTGAAATGAGTGTAGTGTTATCATCAAGGCCAAAGAAAGCACCTTCCCTCAGTATTTTTGTTGTGGGGTCCTCTGCACACCGGTTGCCCTCACAAACAACTTTAAAAATCTGACAGATTTGCCGGCCCATGGCTTCTTCCTTCGTATATCCGGTAAGTGCCTGCGCAAATGGATTCATATATTTAATTACGCCGTTGTTATCAGTGGATATAATTGCATCACCAAAGTTATTGTGCAATGAAGTAATCCACTTTTCATGATCGAAAAGTTTTTCTTTTTCTTTTTCCCTTTTATAGAGAGCAATTTCAATATTTGTCCGAAGCTCTCTTTCATCAAAGGGTTTCAGGATATGTCCAAAAGGTTCTGTGAGTTTTGCCCTTTGAAGTGTTCTCTCATCAGAATATGCTGTGAGGTAAATGACAGGTATATCATAATTTTCACGTATGACCTTTGCAGCATCTATACCGTCTATATTTCCTTTAAGGACTATATCCATCAATATAAGGTCAGGATGGCATTGATTAGCGATTTTGATAGCTTCCTCACCACTGGAAGTCATACATGGCACAGAGTATCCTAAATGTTCCAGACTATCTTTGATATCCAGAGCGACTATTTTTTCATCTTCGACTATCATTATCCGTTCATTAGCCATCAGTAGTCCCTTCTCTTGTAGGATAATTCTTTAAATGTGATCCTGAATTCCGTACCATTGCCTCTTTTAAGTTCTATACATCCTTCTATTTGTTCTACCAGTGAGACAACAAGCTGCATTCCTAATGAATCTGTATTCATGAAATCAATATCTTCAGGGAATCCTATTCCGTTATCTTTTATATAAAGCACGTAACTACCATCATTCTCGTGGTTTACCTCTATGAGTATTTCCCCTTTGTGCTCCTTAAAAGCATGCTTCAAGGCATTTGACACGATCTCATTAATGATAAGCCCAAGTGAAATAGCTGTATCAATGCCTTGTGTTACGTTTTTAATCTTTATATCAATTTTGATATCTTCCGGGTCACATGCATAGGCATTAAGCAAATATTTAATAAGTGTCTCAATATAAGTTCCAAGTTCGATATTCTCAAGATCACGGGACTGATATAGTTTCTCATGTGCTATAGCCATCGTCTTTGCACGATTCTGGCTCTTTCGGAAAGCTTCGATGGTTTCTTTATCAGTGAATTTTCTTGACTGGAGTCTGAGAAGGCTTGATATTATCTGCAGGTTATTTTTTACACGATGATGTATCTCCTTTAAAAGCAGATCCTTTCTACGCATTTCTTCTGCCTGCTTTATTTCAGTTATATCCTTTACAACAGCCATTACCTCATCTTCACCACTAACGATTACCCGCACCTCAAAATCCCTCATTTGGCCCTTCACATGCATTGTATATTGCATAGTCTGGATCGTATTTGTCAAAAGGGCCTGCTCTATCAATTTCAGTTCTCTCTCTGCAATATGAAAAGGAAGAACATCATCCAGAGTAAGATTTAGTTCTGTATCAGGGGACTCATAGATGCAGTTATCCGTGGAGAGTTTGTAGTTGCAAATCGTTCCATCCCTTTTAATCTTGAACATCATGTCAGGCATTGCCTGCAAAATAGCATTAATGGTTGTATCCCTTCTTAAAACAAGTTCCTGTGATCTTTCAAGTGATTCAAGCATCTTGTTTACGGATTCTCCCAGATTGGCGACTTCATCGGTACCTTCATGATGGACTCTCCTGGAGAAATCTTCCCGTTCACCAATATCCTTCACTTCACTCTGAAGCTTCTTGAGGCGGGAAAGATGTGATTTTTCCAGCAGTGTAGCCACAGAAATACCAAAAATAATTCCTGTAAGGACTAAAATAAGAAGGAAATAGTTTATAGCATTAATTCCATGTTGGTGTATGGACCGAAACATACTGGTTTCCAGAGAATATGCTTCATTTCCATAGATATCATTGAAATGCACATATGAATAAATATGAGTATCATCGTAGAGGATACTTGTAGTTATAGTTTCATTTTTATCGCCATAAGGAGTGTTTTTGTTGTTACCCTCCGGATTATAATTCCGAAGATTTGTAATTTTTATTTTGAGGTTTATTGTTTCTTCTAACCTTGTGATCTCGTCAGTATCAAGAAATCTCCCCATAAGTACAGTTCCCACAATTGGTCCGCTTTTATCACTTTTTACAATTGGCTGGGAAGTTAACATTATAGGTTTGCCTGCAAATACCAAAAAACCTGTCTTTCTGCTATTCTCATTATCATGCTCCAGAAGATCATTTCTTTGTCCCAGATGATCTTCCAGTTCATGAATTATCCGGTAATTATCTTCTCCGGAATGTACAATTTTATTATAGACCAAAACCCCCGCTTCATTATAATATAGCATAAAATCCAGCCTCTGGTTAAAAAAAGTATCATCCATCAAGTAATTTTCAATATAAATGCTGTTATTATCCTGAATGAATTGATACGTTTCATCCCAGACAGACCAGTCAGATGTTTTTTTTTCAAGGTCCAGGGTTTCGAACAACAACGTATTTTTAAGGCAAATGGCATTTTTATTTGCATCCTGCTCTTCAAGTTTATCAAAACTCTTTAAAATAATAACATGTGAACTCAGGTATATGATCAAAATCATTCCTACAAGAGTTGCACCAATGATGCCAAATGTTTTTTTGTGTAATGTAACCATTATCTGCCTTAACAAATGATTGTACAATTAGCATTGTTTTTAATTAAATATAACTCTCTTATAATTTAGATGTATATATAATTGTTTCTAATATGTGCGCACATTTGAGAAGTAATAAGTTTAAAATCGATAGTTATTGCCTATAATCATTGTTAATATACTGCAAGAATACACATATAAAAAAGATATGATGTACAATTCTGCATATAAGAGAACATATAAAAAAAAAGAGATCGATTCTCATGAGAATGATAATGTTCCCATGTAATTTATATTCTCAGCCTATTACACTGATGTCCGAAACTCTTATAGAGGGGGTAATGGTACCACCAACTTTCCGTACGTCTGTGCCTGCCCCATTAATATTCTTAAGCATATCGAATATATTACCTGATATCATGAGAGATGCAATGGGTTTGTCCAGTTTTCCATCTTTTATAGTAAAGGCGTTCCTTGCTTCTACTGAGAAATCACCGGATATGCCGTTTGCTGTATGTGCACCTATCACTGTATTTACATAAACACCAGAATCAGTATCATCTATAACATCACATTTGGGGAAATCTATTATGAAATTCCTGGTTCCCACAGAAGGTGTTGAAAGATATGAGTTCCTGGATGCGTTTCCAGTACTTTCCACACAATCTTTTCCTGCTGTGTAGGTATCATATAGATATGACATGAATGTCCCGTTTTCAATGACAGTGGTCCTTTGTGAAGCAACTCCCTCGTCATCTGCGATCCCCGTTTCGATACCACCTTCAAGCAATCCGTCATCGTAGATTGAAAGCTGTTCATTTGCTATGATTTCGCCCTTCTTTCCGATGAGGCTTGAACGCCCCTTCTGAACATTATCGGCATCTATTGATGACATGAATGTATTTTCGATCAGGTCTGAGAATGCAAATGGGTGGAGTATTACCTCTGTTCTGTGAGGCTCAATTGATATGGTGTCCTGGGACATCCTTGCAAGTTCTGCAGCATTCTTCCCTATGGAAATAAAATCAATATCATTGTTCCTGGATATTGCAAAATCATAGGCTGTGGATGTTTCACCGGAATTAGTGATGACATCGACAAACCCGGAAACTCCGGTTCCTTCTTCTGATACTTCAACTCCGTTGGTATTCAGGATGAGTCTCTTTCCATAACTGCGTCCAAAGCTGCCGGATGTAACTATTATTCCAGGTACGGTTTTTGTTCCTTCTATCATTTCCATAGTATGAGCGATACAGTCATCGAGTTCCATGTTCTTAAGTTGCTGGTCCATTATTCCGGAAACAGCCGGATATTTCTGGTTCGACGGCAATGATCTCCAGTCCGGGTCACTGTCCTGTATATTTGCAGAGCTGACCGCATTCTTTGCGGCCTCATCAATAAGGCTCATGATGTTGGTGCTTGCAAAACCTACAGCACCGTTTACAACAGCACGGATACCGATACCTGTTATTATATTTTCCTTTGCCCCTTCTATAACATCTTTCTGTATGCTTACAGACGTCTTCTGACTTTCAATGATGTAGACTTCAGCTTCTTTTGCACCGTATTTTGTCACTGCTTTCAGGGCTTTTTCAGCAAGATCATACATATTATACACCTCCGACCATGGCTTGGGATATCATCAGGTGTGGGGAACCGTCTGTAACAGGCACAAGCTGACCACCTTTCCCACATCTTCCTGAATTCATTTTCAGGTCATTACCGACCATTTTCACGTTATTCAGTATTTCAAGGATCTTGCCGGAAAGTGAAACATCCCTAATGAGTGTTGTTAGTTTTCCATCTTCAATGAGATATCCTTTTTCAGCATTGAACTGGAAAACACCTTCACCGGTATTTACCTGTCCACCCCGTGAACCTATCAAATACATTCCGTTACCTATTTCCTCAAGCATTTCCTCAAACCTGGAATTCCCGTTATCTATGTAGGTATTGCTCATACGTACGATGGGTCTGGAATGACCCTGTGCTCGACAATGTCCTGGCGTTCCTCCAAGTTTTGCGGCAGTTTCCCTAGAATGCAGATATGACTTAAGTATACCATTTTCTATGAGGGTTGTTTTCTCTGACTGTGAGCCTTCGTCATCAAAAGGGAAATATCCATATTCATGAAGTGTGGGGTCATCAACAATTGTGACCAGAGGAGATGCTATGCATTCTCCAATGCGATTCTCTAGGACCGAACTTCCTTCAAGTACAAGGTCAGCTTCTGATGCATGACCTACTGCCTCATGGGCAAAAACACCAGCAAGTTCCTGGTCAAGGATCACAGGCATATTTCCACCTTTGGCAGGTTTTGCATCGAGGAGTTGCAATGCGCTTTTTGCGGCAGCCTCTGCAAGTTCGGATGCATTATATGTATCGAATATTTCGTAGCCCGTAACACCAAAACGACTTTCTCTGCCTGCCTGGTAGATACCATTCCTTGATGCTACGGCACTTATGGCAAAACCAGTGCGTACGACTTCATATTCCCCTTCTATGCCCGTGGAGTCTGTATACTGTATTTTATAAGCTGACTCACTGTATACTGCACTTGTACTGCTGATGCTGTCCATTTTGGCATGTTTGCCGAATTCAATCAGGTTTTGGACCTTCTCTTCAAGAGATATATCAAGTGGGTTCTTTTTTACTTTTGGGAGGTTCGTGACAACAGGTTTTGCTATTTCCTTCATCCTAACTTTGTCTTTAGGTGATTTCTCATCCATGCTTATGGCAAGTTCTGTAGCGGCCCTTATTGCTTTTTCAATATCGAAATCCCCATCTGCGGAAGTGAATCCCCAGGAACCCCTTTTTAACGCACGTACAGCAGCTCCTTTTGTAAAATTGACCGATATCTGCTCTATCTTGCCATTATCGAGGACAACGGAAGTAGTAGTCCCCTCTATGATCCTTGTATCAAAAAAGTCTACACTATGCATAATTTTGCTCCTCCCAGTATTAATAAAATAAAAGTTTAAATAAATGAGAGTCCCCGATTTATACAGGGACTATCTCCGGCAGTTCGGAACTCATTTTGAAACTGCTCAGGCTCTTGAGCTTCTCAACGATCCTGTTTTTATCCGGACCAACCAGACTGTGTTCGATGACTTCAATAATATTAGTTACCGGAACGATCTCGATCTTATCCCTATATGCTTCTTCGATTAGCACATCATCCTCATTTGATTTTGGGATAATGACTTTCTTGATGCCGGCCCTGGCTGCAGCTTCGATCTTATAGGTTGCACCTCCTATTGGAAGTACATCCCCTCTGACAGACAATGAACCTGTCATGGCTACGGACTGGTCGATAGGAATGTTCTCAAGGGCTGATATTACAGCGGTTGCTATGGATATGGATGCACTGTCCCCTTCCACACCTTCGTATGTACCTATGAACTGGATGTGGATATCATGATTTGTGATGTCGTTACCTGTTATGTTCTTGATAACGGCAGAGACATTCTGCACAGCTTCCTTTGCTATATCCTTTAGCATCCCTGTGGCAATTACTTTTCCTTCTGAGTTGGAAAGTGATGGCGTCACTCCTGCCATTATAGGCAGAACGATACCTGAATCTCCTCCCATTACTGCAAGACCGTTAACTCTTCCAACAGCACTACCTGTTTTCTTGAAAAGCTGGTAATCGTTCTTGCGTTCAAGGTAACTGTCAGCAAGTTGCTGTTCTATGGACCTTGCCATCTTCTTTGCTGCAAGCACGTGTTTTGCAGTTGTGACCGCAGCATCTTCTGAGTGTGCAATGTCGCCTGCAACCCTAACAAGCCCTCCAAGGTCACGAAGTTTCAGTGTGAGGTGTCCTTTTCGTCCTGCTCTTCTCTGGGCTTCACGGATGACCTCATCCACAGCTTCCTTGTCAAACGGTGGAAGGTGCCCATCTCTGAGAACTTCCTGTGCTACGAATCTAACCAGGCTCTTACGATTCTCAGGTGTGTCCTCCATGGAATCTCTCATGAACAGCTCATATCCGTAACCCTTTATACGCGACCTGAGTGCCGGATGCATCTTTTCCATCGCATCAAGGTTACCTGCAGCTACCATGATGAAATCGCAAGGTACAGGTTCTGTCTTCACAAGTGCACCGGAACTCCTTTCTGACTGGCCGGTGATGGGGTACTCCTTTTCCTGAAGTGCTGTTAACATACTCTGCTGAGATTCAAGGTTCAAGGTGTTGATCTCATCTATAAAGAGTACGCCTTTGTGCGATTTGTGAATGTCACCGCTCTCAACCCTGTCATGTGCCGGAGTTTCAAGTCCTCCTGACTGGAACGGGTCATGCCTTACGTCACCAAGAAGCGCACCTGCATGGGTACCTGTTGCATCCAGAAAAGGTGCGTGCTCCTTCTGATAGTTTGAAACTATAAGCTTTGGAATCATCATTTCTTCTTTAGGCATGAACTGGCGTGTCAGGAGCAATATCATGATCGCAGCTATGATCCCCCATAAGAGCTCATTTACGTAGAATGAATAGATAATGATACCGAATATCAGTATCATCATCAGCATGTTGCGCGACTGGACTTTTTTCTGAGCTTCCAGTTTATGCGCCATGACGATCTCCCTGCCTTTTCCGGCTGGCACTGAACGTATTTTGGGATTATTATTATCCTCCGGGTTAGGATATGCCATTATATCCTGCAACTCTTCTTTTGGAAGAAGTTCAGCCATTGCTTTTGCAAGTAAGGATTTACCTGTACCTGGGCTGCCTATCATCATGACATGCCGTCTCTGGCTCGCTGCTTTTTTAACCACCTCCACTGCATGTTCCTGTCCGATAATCTGATCTATCAAAAGCTCGGGAACATCTATGGAGTCCGTGGTTTCGAAATTGTCCTCGTATAGTTCAATCTCTTCGCTAGAAGTAGTAATCTCTTTTTCCATAGTCTTCTCACAAGGTTTGCGGTTTGTTCACAGTTGTGCGTACAAAATATATACTTAACGGTTTTTATAATTATGTAACTCAAATTTATTAAATTTAACTTGTGAGTAAAGTTAATATGAACAAAGTGACATCTCAATATAAGAATCTATGCATTTCTTCATTCAGAGTATGATATTTCAGGGTAGGATATAAATGAGGTTGGCAGTTTTTCTAGTCTTTGCGTTGATTATCTCTCTGTCATCTTTCCCAACCAGTAGCAATATCATTTCAAATGGTGAGGAATATATTCACTTTAATCAGGTTTCCATTAAATTTCAAGGAACAGATGCCGTGATTTCTATGTCATACAGTCTGGATATGTTTTCAAGTATGTATATATTTTTAATGGGGGCCTACAACCTGGAACCTGCAATTGGTGATCTCTTCTGGGATTTTGATGACATGGAGGTTCTTGATATTGGAAAGGATAATGCAGTTGTTTTTGTAAAGGATGTATCACGTAAGAATGATGAATACTATCTTCATGATTCCCATGAACTGGGGGATACTGTAGATATTTTAACAATTGTGTACCCCGATGGATCCTCACGAACTATTTTGGATGCGAGCGAAACACCTGATACTTTCTACAACTAATGAGACATAAATGCATTTTACGGCTCCATTTAAAGTTCTGTATGAATCTTTAAAGAAACAGTGATCACATGCAGAAAATAGTGAACTGTGTGAGGGTTAAGGCCTGCAATGAACAGGTACCCCTGAGATTAAAGAATATATCCAAGACCATTAGGATTAGGATTATGGTATTGTCATTGATTGTCCGGATACGTGTGTTACCCGCTACATTGTCAATGATGCCTGTGTACTTGCCCGAAATCCTCTGTCAGGACATGACTCAATGCAGATGTTAGGGATGTGCTGCCGGGGCGTTATGGACAGTATTCTGGCAATAACGATTATCAAGTACTTGCTGGACATTGTTGATAAATGATGATATGCATAGTGTATTATGATACACTGTATGTGATATTCGATAGATCAAAATGAAACGCAACCCACATTGCCCGTTTGCGATGAAGGACATGCAATAAAAGAAATGTTCCCTGATGAACATCATCGTAAATGCTCTTTATATGGTAAATGATATTGTATACCTGTTTACCCAAAAGATTTATCAACCATTATGCATTATGTGGGGTGCTGATAAGCGCCAAGGCTTGCGTTAATAGTACTCAAGTGCTGTTAAGCAGTAAGGTGTTTACAGGCATTTGCTAACTGTTAATGGGCTCGTGGTCTAGCTGGTCATGACGTCGCCTTGACATGGCGGAGGTCGGGTGTTCGAATCTCCCCGGGCCCACCATAAACAGTTGGCTGGCAGATAAATTTAAATCTAAAAGCAACAATTAGGTGCTTCGGGTCATTATGCCCAGGTAGCTCAGTTTGGGAGAGCGCTGCCCTGAAGAGGCAGTTGTCCCCGGTTCAAATCCGGGTCTGGGCACCTAAGCAAAGAACATCAGTAGTGTAGCGGTCATCACCGGGCGTTGCCAACGCTCGAACCCGGGTTCGAATCCCGGCTGATGTACTAGTAAATTTTTTATACACCGTCATTAATAGATAGTGATTTTTTTTCTTATTTTCTAGCACTAAAAAAGAGGATACTATCGTTTTTCGATCCATAGGTAGAGCAAAAGTAGGGTATAACTCATCATATCACATTACCTTGAAAATGGGTTCAGAGAGGTTATGAAATAGGCTCATTAAGGCTCTGTAGATAGCCTGAATGTTTCGCAAAGTTTTTATTGATAGGACTCCCAAAGTTTCATTTATCAAAAAAAGCTATGTCGCATAGATACCACTGGAGCGAATGATCCAGTGAATATAGTGCACAAGGGGGAGAACAAACAATGGAGAGAATGTTGGTAATAGTTTTTGACAACGAAAATTAGTTCTCGATCATAGGGAGGACACGCGCATATGATATTTTTCAGGGATTGACGGGATTTTTACGACAATGATCCCTTATCTAAGGGAATTGTATAAGAATGGTTTCCATGATTTGTTCATGAGTGATATTCGCATGTTCTTGGAATATGAATATCCAGATGTACTCAATAAGTCGTGCGCAACAACTTTTTTACGGTATTTTCCTATGGGTTCTTAGCAAAGATTTATGTCATATGGAATTCGATAAAAATTCAAGTCTCGTTAATATTTCCCTGGATGATTTGGAGACAAAATCTTTTGTTCCGTGCAGATAGATGCCATTAAGATAGGCATCCTCATTTGCTTTTGCTCTCTCCCATAAGCTCAGCTATCCAGTGTGTGTCTTCAAAACTTCCCAAGACGGTTCGCACCACCATTGTAAGGGGGGTGCTGATGAGTGCTCCTGCAGGCCCTAATACGAAACCCCAGTATATAAGGGACAGGAATACGACAGATGGCGATATTTCCAGTCCTTTCCCTGCAAGTGAGGGGAACAGGAGGATATCAGAAAGACCGTTTACGATCAATACGGCCACTACAATAGCCAGGGCACCCAAGGGGCTGTACTGCAGCAGCGCAAGGATCGCCGGAGGGATAACGGCTAGTGCCAGGCCGATATATGGGATATAGCCTAGCAGGAATGCCAAAAAACCCCAAAGGAAGGCAAATTCAATATCCGCGATGAGTAGAATAATAGTAGTTCCAATGCCCATCACAAGATTGGTTTTTGTACGTATCACCGCATAGTCCATTACCTGGCCGCCTAAATTCTTGATGTTTACTGCAAGTGTAAAACGCTCTTCGGTTTCTCTTTGGACCTTCTTCGAAATTCCTACCGCGTCTAACAACAGAAACGCAGTTGTGATTATGATGAGACCGACTGTTGTTGCAGCACTCACAGTTCCTGAAAATATCGATGCCAGAGAAGCCAGCAGGAAAACTCCCACATCGCGGGCGATAGACCCCAGGGAGATATCAAGATTCTCTATGTATGGAATATATTCCATAAGGCTGTCAACTCTTTCTTCCAGGTTGCTCTGGTAAGCAGGGGTCAGTTCATTGAACTGCAGTATAACACTGACTGTAAAGATGCTGACAACCACAACAATCACCAGGAACAGCAGGATGACAAGGGCGATACTGATCACAGGATGTACTCCTCTTTTCTGGAGCTTGTATATCAAAGGAGCAAATATGAGTGTTGCAAAGAGTGAGAACAGGATGGGAATCAATATTGATGCGATCTCCCGCATTCCAATTGTCAGAAGTACCACGGCAACTATAACGAATAGAAGCTTTGTGGGCGCGGAAAATGTGTCAGTTTGTAAATTCTTCATACACACTACCTCTTAGGTCTTCATCAATATCTACTATCTCTTATTCTATTATTCTATAAGTCTCTATCTACATGTTTTCCATACACTTTGCAAGAGCCCGCACATTATTTGTACCTCATGAAAAGGAAAAGGAGGATTATATACAGCAATATCAGCATTGTCAGAATGCCTGTGACTATTTTGAAATATGTTTTCATACATTGCCTTTAGGTTAGTCACCATATATCATTATCATATTTTTTAACTCGTTCACGCTGATATTCCCGTGAGTTCCGATAGCCATCCAATCATCTACTAACGATAGTTTGCCATTTTAACCTTCCATCCTCTTTTCTCTTTATTCTATGTGGAATGGAAAGAGCACTGAATCTTTGGATCTGTTTATGCACGGACCACAAGACTACAGTTAAAACAATGATAAATAGCCACTTTAAAACATTGATACAAAAAGCTAATCTGTCTCCATTTTGCTCAATAACCTTCTAGCTTCTTCTGACTTCATCACCAGCTGCAATATCTCCGGAATCTTGGCTTCAAATTTCCCAATATCATCAAGTGCCTGCCTATCCAGTACAAGAGAACACTGCGAACAGAACTTGTCCTCGGGCCGGAGGATGTTGTGGCATCGCGGGCAATTGCTCAATGTGACCTGCTTCTTGTCATCCTTCTTGAGGCCATACTTCTCATAGACCACATCATTCATTTCCTAGTCCGTGAAATTGCCGTAGACCTTGTACATCTGTGTGCTACCCTTGGACCATCCCGCATGATAGTTAATTATCTGCTCATTGAACCCCTGCAGAATCCAGTCGGTTATTGCCTTGTGCCGCAACAGGTAAGGATAGAAATCCTTGATACCTGCGTCCTTTGCTATCTTCTGGATGGTTACGCAGAACGTCTTATAATCTCATTGCTGTGTGGTTTTTGTCTAGAGTAACCCACAGAGGTGCTTCTGGGTCGTCTCGGAGAGGGTGCACAGCCAACCATTACTGCAGGTAACCCGAAGACCATGTAAGAGGAATGCCTTTTGCTGGAGTGGTCTTCTTTGATCTCGATGTTTTTGAGAGATATACGATTGATCCATAATCGTTTGACTCGACATTCCCAACCCTACATGAGATCAGGGCCCCCGGAAGGAACCCACCGTCATAGAAGGTTGCCACAAGGGCCCTGTTACGAGCATTTGTGCAGACCTTGATCATCTTGTCTATCATATCCTTTTCAGGCAGGTCCTGGGGCTGCACATACGTTTCTACAGTCCCCAACCTCATCTTCTCTACCCACCGGGAACATCATCTCCATGGATGTGCCTGTAGAGCTTCCTCACGACCTTCTTGTAATTCCGTATCTCATTGTGTGATAACTTCGCTTCATCTTCCAAGTAGATGATGAAGTCATAGAAAGCATCCTCGTCGAGCTTGTCAATTGTGCCCTCAAAACCACTTTCCGGAAGTCTTTGAATCATTCTCTTCAGCTGGTTGGTATAGTGAGTAAGGGTACTTTTTGCCAAGCCATCCCGCCTGCAGCTTTTGATGAACTTCTTAACGGTGGCCTTGTTCTCATCTGAGGTGTCGAGTTCATCCAACCTTTCCATTGCCTTTAAAAAACCAGTATCAAAAGAGTGTACGTCGTCCACATTGCGAGTTATATACTCTTTAATATGTGTTTTAGGTGTATAAACTATCGTTATATACACCCGGCAGATGTACTTCTTCTTTTTTATGCACCATGTAATCAGAGCGGTATCGCCTGCGTTGCGTCAGTTATTTCCCAGACACTGATTAACACCGATTACATAGCTTGAACCTTAATTCTTTTGTGCATCAACGCAAAAACATTTCATAGAGAGATACCCAAGAAGTTCTGGTATTTCTTTCCACATTCATGTCAAATCCGTATCTATAGGTATAATCCATATCTATTCCATTACGAATCCATATTAAGACAACCACCCCTTCTTATACATGTATTTCTCAAACTCTATCAGGAAGAACACTGAACTGGAAACGAGTACTATCATCAGCCAGTCCGCTGCATGTATGGGAGCAGTGGAAAAGATGGAGTTTATGGCGGGTACATAGGTGATGATCATCTGGAGCAAGATCACAATAGCTATACCCAATAGCATTATCCTGTTTGACAGCAGGTCCCTGAACACATATTCATACATGGACTTAGAGTTGAAGAGATAGAATATCTGGAAGAATACTATGGTGTTCAGTGCGATAGTGCGTGCAGCATCCAGACTACCTCCGTTTTCGAGTTTCATGAAGAAGTTGATGTATGCGCCTGCAACGATAAGCAGTGAGACGAATATAACCCTTCTCTTAATGAGCGGAATGAGTATTGGCTCCTTCGGGGGTCTGGGTGATCTTTTCAAAATACCCCTTTCCTTTGGCTCCATAGTAATAGGAACTCCCAATCCAATGGCTGTGACAGTGTTAAGCCACAATATCTGCAGGGTCACCAGAGGCAGTGTGATGCCTAAAAGTACCGCAAGCACTATAGATAGAGCCTGTCCTCCGTTAGTAGGCAGTGTCCAGAGCAGAATCTTCTGTATCTTGCTGTAGACATCCCTGCCTTCCTCAATGGCCGCTACGATGGAAGAGAAGTTATCATCCGCCAGCACCATATCGGAAGCCTCCTTTGCAACCTCAGTACCTGTAATACCCATGGATATACCTATATCGGCCGTTTTCAGGGCAGGTGCATCATTGATACCGTCCCCGGTAACTGCAACCACTTCTCCCATCTCCTGGAGGAGTTTTACAACCCTCAGCTTGTCCTCCGGAGATGTCCTTGCGAACACCGAGGTCAATTCCAGGCGCTCTTTAAGGTGCCCATCTGACATTTCTTCAATATCCTTCCCTGAAAGTGCACCTTCTGTTTCAATGCCTATCTTCGTGGCTATGGCATAAGCTGTTTTCAGGTGGTCCCCTGTGATCATTATGACCCGGATTCCTGCCGTCTTGCATTTTCCAATGGCCTCCATCACCCCTTCCCTAGGCGGATCCATCATACCTTGCAAACCAACAAATACAAGGTCCTTTATATCCGGAGCTTCTATTCTTTCCACATCCACAGGTACATTCCTGTAAGCCATACCTAACACTCGCAAAGCACCTGAGGCCATCTGCTCAGCGGCACGTGTAATACCTTCCACATCCACCGGACCTGTACTCTGTCCGTCGAACTGGGAAACACACATGCTCATTATCTTTTCCGGAGAGCCTTTTACATAAATGACCTTTGAACCATCCTCATTCTCATGAAGGGTTGCCATGAACCTTTCTTCTGGCTCAAAGGGCACTATATCCTTCCTGGGCAGATAGAATTTCCCGGCTTTCATGCCTGAGATGAGCAAGGCACCTTCCGTAGGGTCTCCGTCAATATTGTCCACTCCTTTGAAAGAAGCATCATTGCACAAAACACCTGCCCGGAGGGTTTCTGTAAGGACATTATCCTCCAGCGGGTCAACCTTTATTCCATCCAGCAGGAAATCACCCTCGGGAATATAGCCTGTACCTGTGAGTTCATACAAGTTCCCTGCCGCATATGCCTGGGTCACAGTCATCTGATTTCTTGTGAGGGTGCCGGTCTTGTCAGTGCAGATGACAGTGGCACTGCCAAGCGTCTCCACTGCAGGTACTGTACGAATAATAGTATTCTTTGCAGCCATCCGGTTAACTCCGATGGCCATGGATATGGTTATGACTGCAGGTAACCCTTCCGGGATTGCTGCAACAGCAAGGCTTACTGAAGCCATGAATATCTCTACGGCGTCATATCCCCTCACCACACCTATAGCGAAGGTCAGGGCAGATATGATTACGATAACAACCGAAAGTACAACGCTCATACGTGCTATTTTACGCAGAAGAGGAGTGGATATCTCCTTACTTTCCCTGATGAATTCGGATATCTTGCCAATCTGAGTCGCATTACCTGTAGCCACCACGATGCCACGGCCCTGCCCCTGGTTTATCAGTGTCCCAGCAAAGGATACGTTCTTCTGCTCACCAAAAGAAGCACATCCCGTGCTAATGGGGGCAATATTTTTTTCAACAGGTACAGACTCTCCCGTCAGTATAGATTCGTCGGCCCTCAAGTTCTTAGCATAAAAGAAGCGCATATCTGCAGGGACCCTGTCCCCCGCTTCCAGCAGTACAACATCACCGACAACAAGCTCCCTGCTTGGGAGCATGGTGCTTACTCCACCCCTAAGAACCCTTGCTTCAGGCACAAGGAGTTTTGAAAGGGATTCAAGAGCATTTTGTGCTTTTCCTTCCTGTATGAAGCCTATTATAGCATTTGCCAGCACAACGAACAAAATGACTATGGTATCGACATGTAGCCCCAGGAAAAAAGTGATAACAGCAGCTGCAAGCAGCAGGTATATCAGAGGACTTGCAAACTGTTTCAGAAAACGATATATTGATCCATGCTCCTGTTTGGAAGCCACCTCATTATACCCATCACGCACAAGTCTTATCTCTGCTTCTTCCTGACTCAGACCATCAGGATGACTGTTAAGTAAAGTAAACACATCCTCTGAAGGGATGCCACACCACTGTTCCTCTGCCATAAAGAAGAGAGATGACCAAATAGATAAATATCTTATTATTGTATGCCTCAGACAATTTAGTATAATTGTGATATAGGTTTATTTGGTATCTGTTTAAGAATATACGAAGCTATCGCAAATAAGGCAAAGAGGTATATACTGTTCCTGACAAATCGAAACTGTCGCCTTTGCATATTATGTTCTTGTAGTAATAGGAGTTAATCCAATGTCTGTCTCTATGGTCGGAATGAGTTTTCTTGTACTTGGCACTATCCTGCTCCTTGGAAAATGGATGCGAGTCATGTCCCCTTCACTTCAGAAGCTCTTTATCCCAAGCTCGCTTATTGGAGGGTTCCTGGCCTTGTTCCTTGGCCCGGAGATTCTGGGACATGTGGCTTCGTGGACAGGTTACCAGGATACATTCCTTTCAGGAGGAATATTTCCCGAAGAGATGCTTGACGTATGGAAGACTCTCCCGGGACTGTTCATAAGTATAATATTTGCCACATTGTTTCTTGGAAAGAAAATTCCAGGTCTCCGTGAAATATGGCTTCTGGCAGGGCCGCAGATAGCCCACGGACAGACCATAGCATGGGGGCAGTATGTGTTCGGGATACTTGTGACAATTCTCATTCTGACTCCTTTTTTTGGAATTGATCCCATGGCAGGTGCCCTTATAGAGATATCTTTTGAAGGCGGACATGGTACTGCAGCTGGCATGGCTGCTACCTTTGAAGAGCTGGGTTTTCCAGATGCAGCAGACTTAGCACTTGGTCTTGCGACGGTGGGAATACTTTTTGGTGTCGTCTTGGGGATCGTGCTCCTTAATTACGGTGTAAGAACAGGTAAAACAGAAGTGTTGACAAATAAGGACCACATATCCCTCAATGAAAGATATCAGAGCGGTATCATTGATTTTGATGCCCGGGAGTCTGCCGGGAAGATCACTACAAGACCTGAATCCATTGAACCTCTTTCACTCCATTTCGCCTACGTTGGAGTTGCTATAGGAATAGGATATCTGATCCTTCAGGCACTTATACTGATAGAAGAGATCGTATGGGCCCAGACTACAGGCATATATCTACTGGCCCATATCCCGCTCTTTCCTTTAGCAATGATAGGTGGCATCATTCTTCAGATGTTCCTGGACAGGTTCGACGCGCATCAGACCCTTGACAGGGACCTCATGATGAGGATACAAGGCTTATCGCTCGATATACTGATAACCAGCGCGATAGCGACGCTCTCGCTGACAGTCATTGGGAATAACCTGATGCCTTTCCTGATCCTTGCAACGGTGGGTATTGTCTGGAACCTTGTGGCGTTCATGTTCCTGGGACCAAGGATGATGCCTTCTTACTGGTTCGAAAAGAGCATAGGTAATTTCGGACAGTCCATGGGAATGACAGCAAGCGGACTCCTTCTTATGAGAATCGCTGACCCTGGAAACAGATCTCCGGCCCTTGAGGGATTTGGCTATAAGCAACTGCTTTTTGAACCAATTGTAGGAGGCGGTATATTTACAGCAGCATCTGTCCCCCTCATATTCTACTTCGGTCCGGTACCTATACTCATCCTTGCAGCAATTATCATGCTATTCTGGGGAGGGCTTGGCATATTCTATTTCGGCCGGAAATAAAAAAAGGAAATCAAAAATAATGGACATAAATGTAACAAAATAATTTTATTTACAAAATCTATTTTTTATTACTGTCCCCGTTTGGATCATTACCTTCCAGTGAGTGCAGATCACAATTCTGGTGCAGTTCGCATAGTATATGAGCAGTTCCGAACACTTTCTCAAGCGGAACTACAAATCCCAGTCCGCACCCTGGTTTATCAAGACCTACATCTTCACGGATGGACTCTATGATGCTATCGGCATTTGGAGAATCCGATAACGTGAGCACGATCTCCTTTTCCGGCTCTATCAACATTCCAAGAAGGCTCTTATTCTCGTGCACCCCAGTACCGCGCCCGTAAATAATAGTTCCTCCCCTGGAACCTGCTTTTCGGGATGCATTTACAACCTTGTCACCCCAGCCTTTTTTTACTATGGTCACTATCAGGACCAGATCAGTTACATCATACATTATCCTTACCTCCTATATAACGCATATATACGCCTAAAATCATTACAAAGATTATTGGTGCCAGAGCTATCATTGCTATCATGCCAAAACCGTCGATTACAGGATTTCTGTTCTCAAGGGATGAAGCCACGCCCACGGCCATTGACATGAGGAAAGTGACAGCCATCGGACCTGTAGCCACCCCTCCTGCATCGAAGGCAATTGCTATGAAGTCCTTGTCGCACAGCCACATCAGTACAAGGGCAAACAGATATCCGGGAACTATTATGTACATGAAGGGGATGCCATAGACGAGCTTGGCCATTGCGATGGCAACAAATACGGCAACACTGAAAGACAAAGTGTAAAGCATCAGTTTTGACCTTATGTAACCGCTTGATGATTTTTCAATCTGGTAACACAATACCCTTACTGCAGGCTCTGCAAATGTGGCCAGGAAACCAAGAAGGAATCCTACCGGTATCATTAGCCATTTATGTTCCATTTTCCCGAAAAAACGTCCGATTTCCAGTCCCACAGGAAAGAAACCATTGTACACCCCATAAAGGAATAATATCATTCCAGCGGCTGTCATCGATATCCCAAGGAAGAGTTTTATAAGTTGCGAAGAAGGGAACCTGAGATACAATAGCTGGAACACAATGAAAAACAATACAAGAGGCAGTAAAGCCTCTAATACCTCAAAAACGATGGAAAAAAGACCCTGACCATGCTCAACACCACTCAAGGTGAAAACACCCCTATCAGCATCACACTTATTATCGGACCTATGGACGCCAGACCAATGAGTCCAAAGCCTTCGGACAGCTCAGATTTCTCCCCCAGCACCGACACAGTACCTATACCAAGTGCAAGGATCACAGGCACTGTCATGGGCCCCGTGGTCACACCACCTGCATCATAGGCTATTGCAAGGTATTCGGGGTTTGTGAAAAATGATAGTACTATAACGACCAGGTAACTCACCGTCAACAGGTACTTTATTGGAATACCATAGACAATCCTGAGCATGGAAACAGATACAAAGAACCCTACACCCATGGCTATGGAAAATATCAGTGTATTGCGGGATATGTTATTATCTGAGACAGAATCGATCATGGTGCTTAGCACCCTTACATCAGGCTCTGCGAGGGTTGCCATGAAAGACAGGGCAAAAGCAACTGCTACAATGAACAGCAATGAATTGTGTTTTGGCAGTTCCGAACCAATGGACTCACCGATGGGCAGCATTCCCAGCTTGACACCCATAAGGAAAAGTACCATACCTGCGATCACCATAAAAGCCCCTGTGAAGAACGACAGGATCATATCGGAATTCAGGCCAATGACCAGCATTAACAGAAGCACCGTTAGCGTTAACGGCAATACTGCCTGGACTACCTCCTTGAACGTTTCTTTAAAATCCTGTATCATGTGATCTATTCTCCCGGCGGGTCAAGTGCAGATGAAGCACGGTTTGACTCCATAAATAGACTGGAATAATATTACATGAGGTTTATGCTTTGATGTGATGATAAATACTCGTATCCTGCTGCCTTACAGGCAAATTTATCTGTAGTCTTGTCTATAAGTTTCATTGCTGACTGAACAAACAATCTTTCAGTTCGTCATTGGGAGTGAAGATATGGATATAAAAGAATTATTCCTTCAGGAGAACGTAGGAGGATTTGACCTCCTCTTCAGGGCGCTTTTCGGATCAATAGCAATAACTGTCCTGGCACTTGACCTTGTGGATCCAGGTATCTGGCGTTGGGTGCTTGCTATCATTGCTTTTGCGGGACTGTTCTCAGCCCTCATGCGGCACTGTACTCCTTATTATTTGATAGGCTTCAGTACTGCAAAAAAATGAATCGAATCGATTGTGATTCTGAGATAGGTTTTTATATAGAGAGATATATATTTATATATACGATTGGTATAATAAATCTTCTGATAATTAATCCTTATTCTTTTATTTCAATGCAAAAACATATATCTGTCAGAAAAGAATGATCCATTGGGGATTATATGGGAGATAATATCAGATCAATTACAGATATAGATTTTACACCAACGAATGATGTTTTTCCTTCCCCTCCGGACTGGAGGGATGTGTTCATCTATTTTTTGCTGGTGGACCGTTTTGACAACAATGCAGAAGATCCTGAACTCTATGATCCATCAGCACAGTCGCAGAAACCTGACATTTCCCAGGGGAAAAAGTTCCAGGGAGGAAAAATAAAAGGAGTGAACAGAAGGCTTGAGTACATCAAAGGCCTGGGTGCCAATGCCATCTGGCTAAGTCCTGTCTTCAGGAACCGGCAGGAGATGGATGACAGTTATCATGGTTATGGCATACAGGATTTCCTGAGGGTTGACGAAAGGTTTGGAACCATGGAAGATCTTCAGGAGCTTGTGAAGGAGGCCCATAGTCATGAGATATATGTTATCCTTGATATCGTGATCAATCATACAGGTGACAACTGGGATTATCCTGGGGATTACCCTTATTACTACTGGAAAGATGCCACAGATCCCTTTAAGTTTGGAAAATGGAGGACATTCAGACCGACAAAGAAACCTGACAAGGTTCTGAACGATAGTGATGGGGTCTGGCCAAAAGAATTGCAGCAACCGGAATGCTACAAGAGAAGAGGGCAGATATGGGATTGGAATGACCATGAACAGGCGGTGAACGGTGACTTCTTTTCACTGAAAGAGCTTGATATCAGAAAACCAGAGGTTCTTGATACTCTTATAAAGATCTACAAGTACTGGATAAAGATGACAGATGTTGACGGGTTTAGAGTAGACACCGTAAAACACCTTGAATCCAGTTCTACAGCCATATTCTGTAATGCCTTAAAAGAATACGCCAAGTCAATTGGCAAGCATGATTTCTTCATCTTCGGGGAAATTGTAGGCGATGACACCACAATACAGAACTATATCGGGCGCAACAGCCGTATTCCAGGAACAAACGAACGTTTTCCATCCCTGGATGCCGCACTGGATTTTCCTCTTTATTTCGTGCTTGAGGATGTAATCAAAGGATTCAGCAATCCGGTTGCTCTTCGGGAAAGGTATGAGGCATTCAGGAACCTTTATACAGACCATGGAGAAGCAGGCAGATATTTTGTGACTTTTGTAGACAACCATGACCAGATGATAAGACCCTACAGACGCTTCATGCATGGCAATGCTTTCCCGCAGCAGGCAGTCCTTGCCATAGCCTACCTGCTCACCAGCCAGGGTATTCCATGCATATATTATGGGACCGAGCAGGGCTTCAATGGAGGCGGCGAGGATGATGCATACATAAGGGAGTGTATGTTTGGAGGGAGCTGGGGTGCTTTTGGCACAACATGCCATCATTTCTTTGATCCGTGGCATCCTGTCTATTCAGGAATCGCAGAAGTAGCCAAAATAAGAAGAACAGAGCCTGTACTACGTTACGGCAGACAGTATTTCAGGGAAATATCCGGTGACGGAATAGATTTTTCGTTCCCATGCACCGGGAAAAGCACCCTTGCATATTCAAGGATACTGGATACCAGTGAGATACTTGTAACCCTTAACCTTGATTCTGAACCCCGGGATGATTATGTTGCCATAGACGGAAATCTCAACATCAGTGGCCAGAGAATGGTCGATCTTCTCAATCCCGAAAATGAGGTATTTGTAGAGCATTTTGGTTCCAGGAAAGTAGTAAAGGTCCCGCTTGATCCTCACGGGATATGCATTCTAAAAAAGGGATAATTAGTTCCCTGTTCACTTCCACCTTTTCTGGAAGGGGATAATTGCACGTTCATTACCTCTACATCTTTCTGCCACATCTGTTTCACTTCAGCCATAGAGATATGTACATTTGTCCATTATTGCTTGCATGATAATGTCAGACTCAATGAAAACCATATCCTGATAACAATGAGTGCAGTAGTTATTGTTCTTTGGGCCTTGTTACCTATTTACCTGTTTGCAGACTATATGGAAAGCATGTTTGGGAATATGAATGTGCAGGAAAATAATCTATGGATACCTGCATCCGGGAATTCCTTACATCCATAGTATCCTTCTGTTACAGGATATACTGCATATTAACCCAAGCGCATTCTGCATACTCATTGGTCTGCTTTCATAGGGAATTGCCTTGGTAATGGCATTTCGATGGTGCATCAAGGATGCACCTCTGGCATACCCACGGCAAGAAAATATTGGACCTGGTTATACCAGACAGAGGTTATAATAAACACTGTTGGTTTTTCTTGTCACTTTTTTACCACTGAGTCTTCCCGGAACAAAAATCTTTTATTGTTCCGGCTCAATCCTTAACTATAATTTTTACTAACGATGAGTATCATGTTATCTAATAAAGTTGCAAATATTCCGCCTTTTTATGTGATGGAAGTACTTGAAAGGGCACAACAGCTAGAAGAACAGGGCAAAAGTATAATCCACCTGGAAATAGGAGAGCCTGATTTTCCCACCGCCCCACACATCTGCGATGCAGCAAAAAATGCCATGTGCATGGGCAACATCAAATACACCCATAGCCAGGGCCTTATCGAGCTCAGGCATGCAATCGCTAAGAACTATCGGGATAGATTTAGCGTGGATATCGACCCCGGACAGATAATAGTGACATCCGGCACAAGCCCTGCAATGCTTTTACTTTTTATTGCACTCATTGAACCAGGGGATGAGATTATCATGTCCAATCCACACTATGCCTGCTATCCTAACTTTGTAACAATTACAGGAGGAGTTCCGGATTTTATATACACCAACGAGGACAACGGCTTTATGCTCCAGCCGGAGGAGGTTGCCGCACACATAAACACCAAAACAAAGGCAATACTAATCAACTCACCCTCCAATCCCACAGGCCAGGTACTGCCCGGCGCGACATTAAGAGGGATTGCAGAGATCGCCGGCGATGTGCCCATAATCTCGGATGAGATCTATCAGGGACTTGTCTATGAAGGTGAAGACCATACTATATTAGAGTACACAGAAAATGCCTTCGTACTTAATGGATTCTCAAAACTTTATGCTATGACCGGATGGAGGCTCGGCTACCTCATATCTCCAAAAGAACATGTAAGGACACTGCAAAAGGTCCAGCAGAACCTGTTCATCTCGACCAACTCCTTTGTACAGTACGGAGGGATAGCAGCCCTCGAAGGGCCACAGGACCAAATAAAAAAGATGGTCGAGATTTATAATCAGAGGCGCATATATCTTATAGATCGGTTGAAAGATATCGGTTTTGAAATCATGATCGAGCCAAAAGGCGCCTACTACGTACTTGCCGATGCCCGCAAGTTCGGCACAGATTCCCTTAATATGAGCAGGCAGATCCTAGAAGATATAGGAGTCGCCATCACGCCAGGAATCGATTTTGGCCATGGGGCAGAAGGACATCTGCGCTTTTCGTATGCTAATAGCATGAGTAATATCAAGGAAGGTATGGACAGGCTGGAAAGGTATCTTAGAAATTAGTATTGATCCTCAATTATCTACTTTTTTTTATAATACCTATATAATGTAGGAAAAATAGGTAAACTTAAAATAGTACCTGTAGCATACAAATTTATGAGATATAGGATTTGCATAAATAAATCCACTAATCCGGATATTGCCATAAAATAATAATGGACAAACCAAATAAAGGTAGTTTTTACATGACGACTGAGAGAACTGAAGATTATCTTAAAGTGATCGAGAAGATCATTGAAAGAAAAGGCTATGCCCAGGTAAAGGATGTGTCAAGAGAGCTGGAGCTCAGTTCCCCAAGTGTTACCGGCATGTTCAAAAAGCTCACCCAGATGGGATTCATCAACTACGAGAAATATGGTGGTGTCACCCTTACTCCCGAAGGTGAGAGAATTGCAAAATGCACCATGGAGAAACATAGTGTCATCAGGGACTTTTTACAGATACTCGGCCTTGATGAAGAAATTGCAGACCATGATGCCTGCAAGATAGAACACGTACTCGCCCCTGAAACCTTTGAACTCCTCACCAAATTTGTAGAATTCATGAATATGAAAGAAGAGTGGCCATACTGGCTTGACCACTTTTATCACTACCATGAAACGGGAGAATACATTAATTGCCATCCTTCTGCGAAAGATAATTGTCCCATACATGGAAAAAAGAAAGCATAGATTATAGCTTTATTTTGCTTATTTGCGATATTGTAAAAATTACCCTGTGCAACAGGCAGAAAATTGAAGTTGACAGGGGTTTGTTTTGTATACAGAAACATATTAGCTAATGCGAAATTGCTAAATATTAAAAAATTGATTACAGCTATCATTAAAAAGGACAGGGAATTACTTGCTCGATATCCAGGATACCACACTTGACACACTAAAACCCGGTGAGAAGGCCAGTATCACAAAAGTTCGTGTCAAAGGCTCTGCAAGAAGGAAACTTTTTGACATGGGAATGGTTGCTGGTGCTGAAATTGAACTTATCAGAAATGCACCACTTGGGGACCCCATGGAGTACAGGATAAAAGGGTATCACCTGTCAATCAGGAAAGAAGAAGCAAGACAGATATTTATCCAAAAACTTTAGTTTGGGGCTTTTTCCAAACCTTTTAGATATCCTGGCACATAATAATTATTCCCAGAGGACTGTTCCATGGAAGACAGGGAGATAAAGATAGCACTTACAGGAAACCCTAATGTCGGAAAGACAACTCTTTTTAATGCACTTACAGGCTCCAGACAACACGTTGGTAACTGGCCCGGCGTCACCGTTGAGAAGAAAAGTGGCAGAGTAGCGTATAAAGGGTATAACATTGAAGTTATAGACCTGCCAGGCACATACAGCCTTACCGCATATTCCATGGATGAGATAGTTGCAAGAGATTTTATAATAGAGGAAAAACCGGACATTGTCATCCAGGTCGTGGACGCTTCCAACCTTGAAAGGAATCTCTACCTTACTACACAGCTCATGGAGCTTGGTTCGGAAATACTCATTGTCCTTAACATGTGCGACATTGCAGAAGATAGGGGGGACCGGCTATACATCGACAAAATGCAGGAACTTCTTGCAACACCTGTAATAAGAACTGTCGCAACCCAGAAAAAAGGTCTTTGTGACCTTCTTGACAAAGTAATCGAACAAAAAGAATTAAAACAGCATCATGGCCATGAGATCGGATATGGCAATGAGATCGAAGAGAAGATCCTTGATATAGAGAAGGTGCTTATTGAAGATGAAAAACGCGATAAGAGATATCCTCTGAGATGGGTGAGCATTCGCCTGCTTGAAGGTGATGATAACGTAAAGGGGAAAATTGTAAATAGTCCCGTATATGGCAGGGTCATGGCAATAATTGATTCAATTGACCAGGAAGAATATGAAGCTGAAATTGCCGACAAGCGCTACCTTGCCATCAATACCATTTTTCCACAGATGTGTACCCGTGCCAATGACACTTTGACCAAATCTGATATGATAGACCGGGTACTCACTAACAAATATCTGGGTATTCCTATATTCCTTGCATTGATGTGGGGGGCATTCGAACTTACATTCGCCTTTGCAACCCCTTTTATGGATATGATAGACCTCGCGGCCACATGGGCTTCAGAGTATGTGTCATCAAGTATTCACCCAGACTGGCTTGCATCTCTTGTGGGAGATGGAATTATCGGCGGTGTGGGTGCTGTGCTTGTATTTGTACCTAATATATTCATTTTGTTCTTCCTGTTATCTTTACTGGAAGGCAGTGGTTATCTTGCAAGAGCCGCATTTATCATGGATAAGCTAATGTATAAAATCGGCATGCATGGAAAGTCATTCATACCCATGCTCATGGGTTTTGGATGTAATGTACCTGCCATTATGGCTGCAAGAAGCATAGAGGACGAAAAGGACAGGCTTATAACTATACTTATAGTACCATTCATTTCCTGCGGAGCCAGACTACCTATATATGTACTGTTTGCAGGCACTTTCTTTGGCAGGCAGGCAGGAACCGTCATATTTGCAATGTACATACTGGGCATAGCTATTGCGATAGTATCAGCAAAGATACTTAGAGAAACAATTGTCAAAGGAAAACCAGCACCATTCATAATGGAACTGCCACCATACCGTGTCCCAACCCTTAAGACAAGTCTTATACACATGTGGGACAATGGATTTATGTACATCAAAAAAGCCGGCACTATCATATTAGCAGGTGTTGTTGTTATATGGGTGCTGGCTTCATTCCCATGGGGCGTTGAATATGGAAGCGAGGCAAGTTACGTTGGCAGCATAGGACATGCTGTGGAACCACTGATGAAACCTCTTGGTTTTGACTGGAAAATATCAGTTGCGCTCATATTCGGACTTGTTGCTAAAGAAATAGTTGTGGCATCTATTGGAGTACTTTATGGCACAGGAGATAGCTCTGAAGCCCTTAGTGAAAGACTTCTGGCAGATTCGGGGGTCACAGCGCTCTCTTCACTTAGCCTGATGGCTTTTAGTTTGTTATACATGCCCTGTGTGGCAACCGTAGGAGTTATCAAAAAGGAAACAGGTTCGTGGAAATGGACAATCTTTGCGATTGTCTATGGAATTGTTGTAGCATGGATAATAGCGTTCTTAATTTATCAGGGAGGGAGACTGCTTGGATATTAAAAGAGAAAATGGGAACGATGTGCAAGACACTAGTACACCAATGGTTTTTTCGACAGTTACCGGCTCTCTTTATGTCCTGCTGGGACTGCTACAGTTATCTGCAGGAGCAATCAGGATCCTCATAGGACCTGATGTGCAGGTACCATTAACTAACCTGCTGTTCATACCTGCCGACATCATTGGGGCATTCGTCTTGCTGCTGATTGGAACAGTATTTATTTACGGCGTGATTGAGATGCATTCCGGAATATTTGAGGGCATATCCTACGCCTATGTCGGCATCCTGATATCACTGATCTTTGCAGCAATATACATGCTTGTAAGCACAGGGAATATGCTTGAAGCATACCTTCTTAAAAATGAAGACTTTATAGGATGGACACCTGCCAGCGACCTGAGACCCGGAATATATCTTGCCATCCTTCCGTTATTTGCATTCATAAAATGGAAGAATATGTTCGAGCCAATAAATGAAAGCAGGTTATAAAAATGATCATAGAGACACTAAAAATCCTGTTTATTGATAACTGCACAATGCAGGAAGCGGCAGAAAAGCTTGCAATAAGCCAGAGCAGCATGAGGGACAGGCTTGCAATGCTGCAACATATGGGTTACGTCCAGGAACTATGCAACAATTCCGGACCTAAAACATCTGCATGCTGTTCATGCAGTGCGGCACCGGCCTGCCATACCGAAACCGGAAGTTTTGAAGGAAAGGCATACCAGCTTACTGAAAAGGGAAAAAGGATGTGCTACAAGTAAATGCAGCCTAAATCCATAATCACTTTTCAATAAACAAAGCCATAAACCGATATATTGAGACTTCCTTTAATTAATTAGACCACCGCCATTTCTGGAAGACAGCAAACAGGTACTGTTAAATTACGGCGGTTTTCGAATGTACTTC
The DNA here is from genome assembly GCF_002243045.1 of Methanolobus psychrotolerans. Taxonomy (GTDB): domain Archaea; phylum Halobacteriota; class Methanosarcinia; order Methanosarcinales; family Methanosarcinaceae; genus Methanolobus; species Methanolobus psychrotolerans. The sequence goes on along the minus strand of NZ_MBKP01000013.1, from coordinate 17,236 downwards.
AATCAGTTTAAATAATGACACAAAGAGAGAAAAAATACCGCAACATATATTTTTAAGTTCGGACACAGATACTGCGTTATTAAAATTTAAAAAGATTTGAAAGGGATTAATATGAAACTTGGAGTTGCAATAGATATAGGAACCAGTGGAATAAGAGCACAGAAAATAGACCTGGAAACCGGTGAGATTCAGAAAACCGTTATTACTCTCCGTAATCCGCTTCCGGGAGCTAATGTAATGGACCATCTGGACTTTGCCATCACTTACGGGCTGAACCTTGCTCAGGGACTGCATGTTAATGCCGTTAAGCACGTTATAGAAACATTGGGAGTAAAACCAGATGAACTGGAAAGAATGGCTATTTGTGGAAACCCGATACAGCTATCAATATTCCAGGGAATCCCGATAGATGACCTTGCCTATGCAGGTGAAAGAAAGAAAGAAAAACTGAACATCAAGGAATCTGACAGAAGTGCACGAATTGTAGACTGTTCTGAGATCAAGGGACTTGAAGTATACCCTAATGCAAAACTTGTAGTACCACCGGCTATCAGACACGAGGTTGGTGCCGATGCACTTGCGCTTATCATCAAATCCGGTTTCCTGGACACAAAGGAAACAGCTATTGCAACTGACTACGGGACCAATGCAGAGATGGCCCTTATTCATGAAGGTACGATCTATACAGGTTCTGCTGCTGCAGGTCCTGCACTTGAAGGCCAGCAGATAAAGTACGGAAACCTTGCATCACCTTTTGTCATATCAGATGTTGAATTTGAGAGTGGGAACATACGCAACTATGTACTTGACGAAGAGATGAACACTGTCAAGGGCAAACTCATAAATCCAAACAATGGAGATATAATCGAAGATGACACTATTAAAGCAAAAGGAATTACAGGAACGGGTGTCATTGCTATCATCGAAGCAGGAATGAAGAATGGAATTATTCAGCTCCCCAAGATCAACACTCCTGACCATATACTCTATTTGCAGGACAAGATTAAGTTCTTTGAGAAAGATGTTGAAGCAGCAGGACTCGCAATGGGTGCCATTCGTGCAGGCCACCTTGCACTTTGTAATGCCGCAGGAATAGAAGTTGCTGATGTTAAGAAAGCATATATGTCCGGTGCTGCGGGCACTTACATGGATGCTATGAAGGCACACCAGGTGGGTATGGTCCCATTTAATGTCGATGAGGTTATTCAGATCGGTAACACATCATTGATAGTTGCAAGGGAGATCCTCCTGGCCGAGGAAAGGCTGTGGGAACTCCAGGAAATTGCCTCAAGGATTGTAAGCAACCACGTTATGTTTGCAACTGACCCTGCATTCAAGGAAGCATACATCCAGGAGATATCATACTGGACCGAAGGAATGCCTTTCAAGATGCTGAAGAAATTCCTTAAGAAGAAAGGACTTCCACAGATAGACCTGCCCGAGAAAACCACAACTGTCACAAAGACTGTGCAAAGGGATATACCCGTACTTGGCCCAGAAGGACTTCAAGTACTAGAGCGCGTCGGTACTTTCCTTACAATGAAAGTAGATTGTCCGGAGTGTGCAAAATGCATTAAGGTCTGTCCAAATGACGCGATTACCATCGATGAGGAAGGTATCGTTATGATCAGTTCAGACCTCTGTGACGGTGCAAACTGCAAGAGATGCATTAACGCATGTCCAAAGGATAAATTCCAGTGGGAGAACCTTAAAGTGCTGGAACAATCAGCATAATCTCCTTATTTATTTTTTTTAAGAAGGTAATTGATATGAAAATACTTGTAGTTGGTGGATTCTTAGGTAGTGGCAAGACATCCACTATTATAAGACTGGGGAAGGAGTTCAGTGAAACTGGTAAGAAAGTTGCTGTCATTGTGAATGAGATTGGTGAAGTCGGTATTGACGGAGATGTCATCTCTAAATATGGGCTGGATATGACAGAACTCACAAGTGGCTGCATTTGCTGTTCACTTAAAGTCAATATGAAAATAACATTGACCATCCTGAAAAGAGATTATAATCCTGACATCGTCCTTATAGAACCCACAGGAATAGCATTCCCTCAGATAATCAAGAATGAAATCAGCCTGATGGATCTGAAGGACACAACCATACAACCCCTTGTCACATTGATAGACGGTAGCAGATTCAAACAGTTGATGAAAGAAGCTAAGAATTTTGCCATGCGCCAAATAATTGATGCAGAGATATTGGGCATCAACAAGATTGATTTGATAGATGAGATACGAATACCCATCATTGAGACTTCTGTACAGCAATTGAATCCAAAGGCAAAGGTCGTCCTGCTTTCTGCATCCAAAGATGATGACCACTGGCATAACTTTGTGAAACTTGCAATGGATGAAGAGATATCCGCCAAAAAGGAAGTTCGCGAGTTGAAAACAACAAGCAAGGATACGCTGGTGATTGATGAAAGAACAGGAGAACCACTTGTTGAGAGTCTTGATTCAATAGAAGCATCTGGTATATCCAGCTACGCTACTGAGTACCTGCTAAACGAGGGGATAAAAACCGAACTTGCACGGGTCGTTGCAAACGAGATAATGGAATCTATAAAATCAAAGGTTATTGAGCTAAGTCCTGAATTTGTAGGACACATCAAGTTGTTCATAGAATCTGATTCCAATACCATAAAGACAAACCTTACAGCATTTGATCAGGACATAACAATGGAGGTCATAGATAGCTTGACCAAGGAAACGCCCAGACTTAAAATATTGTCTGCCGCATCAAGCATCGATCGTGAAAAGCTTGTACAAATCGTAAATGAGACTATTTCATACAAACTGGATGCCCAGATGATTAAATTCACGCACAACAAACCACATGGACATAATCATGATCATGGTAACCAAAAACCAATTGACCTAATCAATAACAATTGATTAGTATGCAGCTTTAATCTAATAAAGCCTGCACTTCCTTTTTTTATTAAAATTTGTGTTCTCTGAGCAGATTGTTTACAATACATGTGATCAAAAAAATTAAACACATCATTTGTATCTGCGTGAAATCTCCTTGAAATAATACGTTATATAAGTGTAACGCATATGTAAGCTAAACCGAAACAGACGATAAAAATAACTGAAGATGTAATGTATACTTCGACTTTTGACGATACTTAAATCGAACGGTTAACAATTAATAAAAAAAATAGAGAATGATCTAAAAATTATGAAAAAAAAAGGATGATCACACTAACTGTACTAAATAATTGTAAAGAATTGTAGAAAAGAAACTCAAGTTAAATAAATATATTTTTTATTTGATTCATTAAGAAATAACAAGCAAAGTTTAGTTAGAGACTTAAAAACGACAAAAAAGACAGTTGTATTTAAAGTTAACCGATACATTCGTGCTTTTTTGATATGAATTTATGAATAAATACAAAAAGAAGGGTGCATACTGTATAAATATAATCAGATACTAAAGAGAGAATACCTAGCTAAAACATAAAACAGTGAGTACTGTATAAAAACATACGTTCGTGATATATATCACTATTATTATAAATTGATAAAACCGCTATGTTTATATAGCTGTCCCGAATAAGTGGTTATGTGGAAAGATGAAGTTAACGAATGACTAAAGATTGTTAGCAAACGGTTGTGGAGACTTTTGCTGCATCGTTCAAAGTTATGAGTTAACAGAGATCCATCTGCTGCTTAGCAACATACTTCGTTTGAATGTATGAAGTGGCAGGAAGGAATCTAGATCTAAGGAGGTAGAATTAGATGGATATAGACCCAAGTAAAATATTAATTAGGTACAATGTGCAGAAAGAAAAAGCACAGACACCTGAAGACATGGCAGCTGAGATGTACCCAAAAGCAGAACCAGCAAGAACAATCTGTGCTGCAATCTTTGAGGGAGAAGAAGACGACGTTATCGAAGGTCTTGAGAAGGCAATCGAAGGCGGAGCAGATGCAATAAAACTCATCGACGATGTGCTGATGGTCGGAATGAAGATCGTCACTGACATGTACGACCAGGGTGTAATTTTCCTGCCAAACGTTATGATGTCAGCAGATGCAATGTTAGAAGGTATCGAATTCTGTAAAGAACAGGGCGGATCTGCACCTAAACCAAAAGGAAAGGTTGTCTGCCACGTAGCAGAAGGTGACGTACACGACATCGGTAAGACCATTGTAGCAGCACTCCTCAGAGCAGCTGGCTTTGAAGTAGTTGACCTTGGACGTGACTGCCCAGTTGATGAAGTTATCGCAGCTGTAAAGAAGGAAAGCCCAATGATGCTTACTGGTACAGCATTGATGACAACAACAATGTATGCATTCAAGGAAGTCAATGACAGGCTCCTCGAGTCAGGTATCAAGATACCATTCCAGTGCGGTGGCGGAGCAGTAAACCAGGACTTCGTAACCACATACGAACTCGGAGTATATGGTGAAGAAGCAGCAGATGCACCAAAGATGGCAAATGCAATACTTGCAGGAAAAGGTCTTGCACAGCTGAAGGAGACCTTCCACAAACACTAAGGAGATGAGTCAAATGGTAAAAAGATACACATCAATGGCATACAAAGCTGCTGACGACATGATTTTCGGTAAGTCAATTTACCCAGTCAAAGCAGAACTCGGATTAGAAGTTGGTGCTGGATACGTAACAGCAGAAGTTAACTATGCACCAAGACCAGAAGCAGGTGTCTCCAAGGAGAAACTCGTTTCCGAATACCGCAGACTTACAACCGACATCATGGCAAGAGCTGTACAGGTCGGTTTCCCAGCAGTATCACTTGAGACAGAGCACGTAGAGCAGATGACCAACAACCCAACCTGGGGAGGAGAAATCGCTCACGTACAGAAGACAATTCTCGAAGAATACCACGAAGAATACGGAATCAAAACTGCTCTCAGGCACACCCCTGGTGACGTCCGTGAAAACCGTGACCTTCTTGCACTGATCGGTGACAAGTACGATGTACTCATGGAATCCTTTGAAGCAGTAGCAGACGGAGGAGCAGACTTCCTGTCCATCGAAACAATGGGCGGCAAGGAAATCCTCGACTACGCAATTCTCAGGAACGACATCCCTGGTCTCGTATACTCAATTGGCTGCCTCGGTTCAATTGACATGACCATGATCTGGTCAGACATCAGGAAGATCGCAGACAAGAAAGGCAGAATTGCAGCTGGTGACACAGACTGTGCACAGGCAAACACCGCAATGTTCATTGCTGGTGGTCTCCTCGACAAGAACCTTGCACACACCATTGCAATCATTGCAAGAGCAATTTCCGCACCAAGGACACTCGCCGGATATGAAGCAGGTGCCCAGGGCCCAGGAAAAGACTGTGGATACGAGAACACAATCGTAAAGTCCATCACAGGATGTCCAATCGCTCAGGAAGGAAAGACCTCAACCTGTGCTCACTCTGACGTAATGGGTAACCTCGTCATGCAGTGCTGTGACCTTTGGTCAAACGAGTCCGTAGAATACCACGGTGAATTCGGTGGTACATCTGTCCAGTGCTGGTCAGAGACCCTTAACTACGATGCAGCAATGCTTAACGTAGCAACAGAGACCGGAAACGCAAAGCTCCTCCGTGACATGCTCGTACTCTCTGACAAATACAGAGACCCACAGGGATACGTCCTTGCATACGACAACGCATACAAGGTAGGACAGGCAATCGTAAAGAACGGTGACGACCTCTACCTCCGTGCAAAGAACGCAGCAATATCCTGTGTCGACATACTCAACGCAGCAGACAGCAAGAAACTCATCATGTCCAAGTTCGAGAAGAATGCACTTGCAGATGCAAAGGCAGCACTCGATGCAATGACAGATGAATCTGAAACATTCATGAGCGACTGTCTTGAGAAGTACAAGGCAGAAGTTGCAGTATTCAGACCAGACGCAAACTACAAGTTCTAAATCTAGAACTTGTTCTTTTTTTCTTTTTATTATATAATATAATGATTCCGTAGTTTTAAGTATATCTTATTTTAGGGTTTTTATAAAAAATAAGAATCGGCTCTGTAGAGCTTTTTATTTATATATATGTATATATATATGTGTGTGTGTATGTGTATTCTTATACATTATATTAAACCTAAGATACTCACTCCCAAATTATTGAGTAATATTAGAATTTATTAGTAAGTAAATAGATAAACACAGATAAAATCCATACCTACGTTTATCGGTAACTCAAAATATACAGATCAATAAGATTTTTCTGCATAATAAAACAATGGAGTGAAGAGTTATATATTGAATTTTTTAGGATAACCTACACCCATGATTATAATTGTGGTTTCAAGAGGATCATGTTTCCAATCTTCCGGCGAGAAGGTCTTTTTTGTAGTATTAATATCAATATTATCCTTACTTACACCACATTCACCCATGTAATCAAAAACCAGTTTCACACCATGCTCTTTAGCATATTCCACTGCTTCATGATATTTCTCAAAACTATTTCTTCCATCCGGAGAAAATACCAGATAACCCCCATCAGGGTCTGCAACCGAAATTGGCCTTATAATTAGCTCGACTCTTTTAATGCCTTTACCAAAGAGGGCCCCTGCAGCATTCCCAACCTCCGCATGCTCAGGAATGATTATATCTGCATCGATTATATCTGCCATATTCTCCCGATAAGCAGCAACCGGGCCACCAAGCAAAACAACAGGAATGTCCACCTTAAATCTTGCATTAAATTGTCCCTCAACAATTTTTCTGATTCCTGAAACATCAATACCTGGTAAAATATAAGACATTAAGTTGAAAGCCATATTCCGGGCTACAACATCCTTGACTTTATTACAAAATTCAAGGCCCTCCATACCATTAAGTTTTCCAAGCTTTTCAGCTCCTGCTTTTGATGCCTCAATATCCCAAAAAGTATAGTCCCCAACTACATGGAGAGCATCAGTAGGCGTGAAACCAATTGCCTGAATAAGCCTTTTTTGAATAAGGGAATCAAGAACAATAGTAGAAGGAACTTTTTTTGACAGCTTTGAGATCTCATCGAGGCTCATCGGCTCATTGCCAATTGTATTGAATACCTCATTTTCCGACTCATCAAGACTACCAGGTTCAAAACCAGACCGCATAAAAAATTTAGTCGGCTGGACATTCCTATCAAGGACGCTTCTCAAAGGAATCCTGCTGGTTTGTAATTTCTCCAGAAAGCCCGGATATTTAGAAGAAGCAAGACAAAGAGGAATAACTCTCCTTGGGCCTATGTGTATTGACTTAGAACACGTCCATACATGACTGTCCCCCCCCATGGCAGAAGTTTCCATCCTTGTTGCACGAACCTTGGTTTTCCATCCACCAACAATTGCACCTGTCTCAGATAACTCCGGTATTCCTCCTATTATTGCAGAAACATCTGTGCTTGTCCCACCAACATCAACTACTGCACATGTTTTTAGACCGGAAAGGAAAGAAGCTCCCACAAGACTTGCAGCAGGACCGGAAAAAATAGTTTCCACAGGTTTATCCAGTGCGTCTTTGAGACCTACAACAGTACCATCACACTTCAGCATCAGTAATCTGGCATTTATATCTCTTCTTTTTATCTCATCCATAACAGAACGGATGAATTTATGAGTGATAGGAAGTAACTGGGCATTTAAAGAAGCAGTGACTGCCCGCTCATATGCACCGAGATCCTGGGACAGTTCATGACCACAGACCACTGGCAATCCGGTCAGTTCATGTATGACCCCAGTAATAGCCAGCTCATGTTCAGGATTTCGAATACTAAAAACAGAAGAAACTGCAAATGCAGCAACATCGTCTTTGAACTTTTCAACAAATTTCCTGACAGCATTGATATCTGGTTTTTCAATTTCTTCACCGCTGTAACCATGACCACCGGAAATTGAAAGCACATATCTTGCGGGAAACTCACCCTTAGTAGGATGCTCACCCACCAGAATCAATGCCACAGGACTTCCAGTACCTTCAAGTACAGTGTTGGTAGCAAGAGTCGTGGAAACAGACACAAGAGTTATGTCTTTATAGTATTTTGGATCTATCCCTTCAATCGCATTCCTGATGCCCACAACAAGATCGGGATATGTTGTAAGTGCTTTACTTGAGCCCAGTACAGAACCATCCGAATCCCTTACCAGAATAGCATCCGTATACGTACCACCTGCATCAATTCCAAGACTAAAGTGCATATAAACGCTCCATTTTAATTTTATATAAATAATTACAACAATAAGAAAGTTACCTCAAAAACAAAGAACAAATCCAAAAAAAGATGTTACAGGGCCATAGTAAAACTATGGCATACCTGTGTAAAAATTTTATGCGTAGAATTCGTCTCTTGCTTCGACCATTGCCTTAATGTTTGCAACTGGAGTGTCAGGTGCAATCCCGCAGCCTGGTGCGAGGACATCGACGCCGTCTTCAAGAGCCTTTGTTGCATCTGCCTTGACCTTTGCTTCGTCGCCTGCAAGAAGTGTGAAGGGGCTTGAAACGTTACCGCAGATTGTTACCTTTCCAGCAACCTTTGCCTTTGCACCTTTAAGGTCCTTTACCTTCTCTTCAATGCTGATTGATGGGAAGTGGCAGTCTGCCATCATTTCAAGGATGGGTGAAACATCGCCACAAACGTGGAGAATCATTGGGCCCTTGACACCATCTGCAAATTTCTGAAGGAATGGCTTGAGCTGCTTGTCGAATGTATCAGGTGACATGAGGTCAGGTGATGCTACTGGGTCTGGTACACTGACAACGTCTGCTCCTGCTGCGAAGAGTGCGTTTGCGTACTCGATACATGCATCACATGCGAAGTCAAGAATTGTATTGAAGTCTTCTGGTGCCTTGATGGACCATTTCATGAACTTCTTTACGCTTGCAAGGTCAGATGCAAGGGTTACGGGGCCTTCCATACCTGCAATTATAGGTACTTCATCTCCTACCTTATCTCTGATGAGCTTCATTGCTTCAAGTACAACAGGAATTCTGCCTATTGTAAGGAGATTCTCTGGCATCTTAAGGTCCTCTACGCCCTTTGGATATGGGTGATCGGTAACTGAAGGCTGCCTGTTCTTTGTACCCATGTTGACTGTACAGCCCATTGCTTCTGCAAGTACTGTAAGACAGTATGGAGCCCTTACACCTTCAAGACCACATACTTCGTATGATGCGATTGCAAGATCTGCCATCTTCTGTGCGTCACTGTGTGCCTCTGGCCATGCTGCGCCTGTCATGTCCATGAGCTCAACAATAGCGGACTGAGTAACGGTCAGAACTGGAACTTTGTCGACTTCTTCACCTTTTAATGCTTTGAGTAATCTTTCTTTCATGTTCATAATGAATCCTTCTCTGTTGAGTAGATTTTAATCACCCTGATTTGAGTTACATCAGATATAAAACTATTGGATTAAAGCAGAGAAGAACATAAAAAAAGAAAAAAGAGAAGTAATGAGCATGATAAGGCATGTTCACATATATTGGCAGAAACAAAATAACACAAAAATGTTTAAATATAAATATTAATAAGTATCTTACAAATTTAAAGAAAAAACTTGCCGGAAATTCCGAATACAAGTTAAACCTACTTTCCACTTATTTTTTACCATCGCTCCAGATTGCTATGATCTTGTCAATGGAAATATGCGTATACATATCATTGTCCTTGATCGTCAGTACCCCATCGGCACATGCTTCAACAAACCCGTAGAACCTGTCAGGTCCACCACAATAAATATCGATCTTCTTGTTCAGGTAATGTTCAACTATAAATGATTGCATTTTCAGCCCCCTAGCCTGTTTAGTATCGATCAAAAATTCTTACCATATAAAATTTGTACTTGTTTTTATATTAAGATTATCTACCCAAATAGCCTTACACATAATAGTACATCAGCTCCAGAATTTCTTATTCTTTGCATAATTCCTTTCAGCAATCAGTATATCACGATAGAAAGCTTCCTCATCATGACGCATTTTTTGTATCACCCTGGTTGCCATTTCTGGCCCGACACCTCTGCTTGCAAGCGCTATCACTGCCATTTTCCTATGAGTCATCACAATATTCGCATTCCTGTAAACCTTCCGTATACGTTTTATATCCTCTGCAGAAGTGGCGCTACCCTGCTTCTTCACAAGCTTGATCTCTTCTTCTTCCCATGGTTTCAGGGCGGCCACCATTCCCGAATCACACACCGGACATATAATATTTTCAGGAACATTCTTAACCTGTCTTTTTGATGTCCACTTCTTGCAATGAACACAAAAAAGTATCACATTATCATTCATGATACGTTCCTTCAGCGCCATCACAATTGACCTGTCAGCCTTTTCAGGAGCAACAAGGTCACGTTTCATAGAAAAGCCGGAACGACCGATAGGTGTTGAAGTGCTGACAACAAGATGAATATCCCCGGCAGCCAATTTAGTAAGGATATCCGTGACCTTTTTAACATCCAGCATATCGTGAAATATCTCCCTTATGACCTCATCGTACATTGCAGTATCACGATATATCTCAAGAAGTTTCTTCATGCTTATCCTGTCATAATCCAGATCCTTGCTCAGAGCACCAAACTTCCGGGCAACATGCACCATTTTCCACTTCATCAGGGAAGTATTCTTCAAAGTCATCTCAATGATAGGCTCGATATGCTCAGGCTGTATATCCCTCAGAAGGGTTTCGATCTCCTTTGCCTTTATCCTGCGTGGAAGTGTCAGTCGTATCCTGTAAGGGTCTATCTCCTGTGCAACGCTGCTTCCATATCTTGCAGCAAGCAGGGAAGTGAGAACTTTTGCCAGCGTTTCATTTGCATTATGTCCAAGGCAAACGTTAATAAGAACAGCGTCGCCATCGTTCTCAATAACGAACATATGCTGATCAGGTAGCGGATAACCCCCTTCAACATGCTCCCTCAGTATTGTAAGCAATTCAATCAGATCTTCGGAATCGATAGGATAAACAGAGGACACCTCTTTTGCTATGAAATCATCTTCTTTTTCCTCATGGATCATACCTGCGACAAAGGAACGAATACTGGCTACTTCCTGAGCAACCTCAAACGGTACAGGTATCTCCTCACCGACCCAGCTTGGTATCTCCCCCATACCCCTTACAGGTTCCACTTTGATCCTGTTGCGGTCACTGACCATCTCAATGACCCTCCACATGTCACCTTTAGTAATAAACACAGCTCCGGGGGTTGCAAAATTAATAACAAAAGCCTCATCAAGCACACCCACCGGCCTGCCGGTGACAATATCAAATATCTCATACTTCCTCTCATCCGGTATCATAGAGAGGTTCTCATAATAGTATTGCCAGCTTTTTTTTCTGCGGCTTATTGAATCTGAACCTTCTTCCTGCCAGACCATCCGATAATCCGCTATCTGGCTGATAACCTTCCTGAGCACTTCTATTCGCAGGTCTTTGAAAGGATATGCACGTTTCAGGATACTGTGTATCCAGTCAATCCCGATCTCTCCGAAATCAAGCACCATTCCTGAAAGCTGGTTGGCTATCACATCAAGGGAATTCATATGCGGAGATATCGACTCAACCTTCCCGTCCATGGCCAGCCTGCAAATTGCCATACTCTCGACAACATCATCTGCATCCATGGCAATTATAGTACCCCTGGAGATCTCATGTATCCTGTGCCCTGCACGACCTACACGTTGCAGGAGCCTTGAAACCTGACGAGGGGAACCATACTGTACCACATGGTCAACGTTTCCAATATCAATACCAAGTTCCATTGATGAAGTACATATAAGACCACGAATGTCTCCGTTCTTGAATGATTCCTCTGCCTCTATACGTGAATCCACTGAGAGAGAACCATGATGAACACCAACCGGAAGCTCCAGCATATTAAAACCCGCTGCAAGTGCTTCAGCACTTTGTCTCGTATTTACAAAAACAAGAGTTGAAACATTATCCATGACAATGTCCCTGACACAACGAATATGTGCAGCGAAGTTCACATCACATGCCAGCCTCTTTGAAATTTCCACATCCTCATCGGTGACCTGTGGGCTCATTACCCTGAATTCCAGAAGTTTTAGCAGGGAAACTGAAACAATGGAAACATCCCTGTCAGTTCCTGCAAGGAACTTCGCAACCTCCTCAGGATTGCCAACTGTTGCCGAAAGACCAATCCTCTGGAACTCGCCTGCAAGTTCCACAAGCCTTTCAAGACCCACTGCAAGCTGGGTACCTCTCTTTGAAGAGGCCATCTCATGGATCTCATCCACAACAACATGGGTAACTGATTCCAGATTCTTCCGCAGGCGTGACCCCGTGAACATTGCCTGCAAGGTCTCGGGAGTCGTTATCAGGAAATCAGGCGGCTTGCGGGATTGTTTCTGCCTCTCATACTGGGAAGTATCCCCATGCCTCACCTGCACATCAATTCCAAGTTCCTTTCCCCACCACTGGATACGTGAGAGCATATCACGGTTGAGCGCCCTGAGTGGAGTTATATAAAGGGCAGAGATCCCTTTTCTCTGCTCCTCTGTCTTGGAGAGTATACTATTAAATATAGGAAGGACTGCGGATTCAGTCTTACCCGACCCTGTAGGAGCAATAAGGAATGTATGATCGCCTTTCAGGATATATGGAAATGCCTTTTCCTGAGGTTCAGTGGGAGCCTTAAAACCCTGCTTTTCAAGGGAATCCTGTATCCTCTGATCAAATAAATCAAAAAGATTGCCAAAACTCATTTTTTAGTCCCCTTGCGTTTTCTTTTAGAAGGACGCATCCTGCTCTCTTCCAGTTTCCTTATGTTCTTTAATTTCCCGAGTTTTGTCCCGTCAAGAAGATAGGCTTCTGCATTGTCGATATCAACGCTCTTTGAAGAGAACAAAGGTCCGAGAAGGTCATCATGAAGTGATTCATTGAAAGCAACGCCACCACATAATTCATTGAACGACGGTACGACTATAAGCTCAGGGTCACCCCAGTTACCATTTTCCTCCTTCAGGTCCAGGCTTGCAAAATGCTCCCTCAGCACCTGAAGGTTAAGGTGTGTCCTTATCCAGCTTTGCTCCACTGTGGCATATCCCAGGGAATCGGTGAAACGGATAGTTGGATGATTGTGGGCAGCGATCATGTATTTTGCTGCAAGCAGAGCCGGGTCAGGCCATGTATGCCCGTGGAAATAACCCACGCCCTCAATAACAGAACCACGCACCGGATGAATGTTTATATTCTTCCCCTCAGGCAGCAGGAATTCGATACCACCATCATGGTTTCCCGGGAAAATGTCCACTGTTGCATGATCACAGAGCGCTGAAAGAAAATAGGGGATCTCATCTCGTTCCTGCCAGGATATCTGGGGCACATTATGTTTCACATCACCCAGCAGGATTATCCTGTCAGGAGATACTTTTTCAATGTATCCGAGAATCCGCTCAAGACCGTGTTTCATGCGGCTTGGAATGGAAAAACCACTCCTGTACAGATCCCACTCTATCCCCAGGTGTATATCGGCAATTACCAATGCCTTTGTCTCATTGCTTACTACAATTGCAGGTTCATCGAAAAGCGGGTCTATCTCGATTGTCATTTTAACTGTTAAATAATCAGTCTTTTTTTAGCTGTTTCTTCAGCCGTTTTTCAGTCCTTTTTCTCAGCCATGCTGTCTATCTTTTTTGATATCTCATTTACAGCATTTTTCAGTTCTGATAGCTCACTCTCGATCTCAAGCACCTTATTGAACAGAGGACTTCTGTCATCCTTAATAGCCTGTTCCTGTGCAAAGCGCTGCTTGCTTGGGAAAACGTAAACGTAGGTCAGCCACATGCCTATGAATGCCGCAATGAATAATGCTGCAAGGAAGAAGAGATAATGGGGAAATAACTGCCTCATGAAACTGTCCCCGGAACTATAGTACTGGAGCCTTGTTATCATCAGGAAATTCAGCAGGGAGAAAAGGAACATAGTCTCTCCCACGATTATCAGCAACCCGCCAACTTTTGTTGACATTTTTCGCTGCTTTGGGACTATTCTATCAACTATGGAACTCATTCTAGTAAATATGGCATTTATATGATATTTAAATTGTGTAGTGTGAGAAGAGTTGACATTATAGGAGAGAAATACAGAAATACCTAAGAGATATCATTTTACGCTATAATAGATAGCTATTCAATTCTTGACAGGACACAATCATTTAACCATGCCGGGATAGGATGTTCTTTTGACAGGACAAGAGAGCGAACTCGGTGATCTTTTGGTGTATTTTGATTTCATCGGGATAATTAAGAGCACACGGATTAACAAGTAAAGGAAGGTCAGATCATGAAAACGGTATGCTATTTCTTCAAGAAGAGCACAGTTGTGAAATCACTAAACTCAAATGTTTGAGGGTGCCAGTGACATAAGCGAATTATCATATATTCATCCACATGACATTCATTTACGTTCAACATGCGGGATTATATGCTTTTAGCTTTCGACTGTGTATGTGATTTTAGTTTCTTCTTGAATGTTCTTAATGAGGTTCATTCCTGCAAGAAATGTACCAATATGCAATTTACTCTTGAAAGTGACCTTTGATTTGATGTAATTATCAGTTAATCTTGAAGGCGAAGCTATCAAAGCTTCAGAAATGAAGGCCATGTTTTCAATTTCGATCCAAGGTTTTGCATATATTATCATCATGGGTGGTTCGTCGATGTCTCTGAATCCCTTCATTTTTTTATGGTTAATTACTATGTTTCCACAGACACAATAGTCTTTTGAATTTTTGTATCTGTTTATTTCCAATATATCACTGACATCTTTTCCAATAACCTCTCCTTGATATGTGATCTTTAAGTTATCTTTTGGCCAGTCATATTCTCTATTTGTTATAAAAGCTATTAATATCTCTGCCTGAAGGACTCTCTTGACACCTATATTGTTTTTTCTACCAAAATATCGCGAGTTCATTTGCTCATCTTCTTCTTCGAGTTTTCTTATTTGTCCGATATCCTGTTCGTTAAGAAGAAAAGCATTTTCGACTCCTTTTGTAACGCGAAGCATGTCTATGGCTTTTTTAGCTATCAATGAACGCAAAACATCCCTCCTTATGTTGCTGCTTTAAATGAAACTGATCCAAAAGTATTGATATTGATAGTTTAGAATATAGTTCGGAGCACATACAGTAGTTATAATCATAATGTCCCAACTGATCATATTCAATACTTAGAAAATTCAATGATGTGTTAAAAGGGAGTTAGCTGCCAATATCAGCAACTGTTCTGTCAATAGTTTCATAGATGATTTCAATTTTGGGTTCAACCAGAAATCGAATGATGTTTATAAGCCGATAGTTGAACCCGAGTTCTCTTTTGTAAATATAGGTGTTCCAAAACAGCCCATTTTTGTGTAGCTCATAGCCGAAACCTCTATAATCTGTAATTTGACAAATCATTTTTAAGCCTCTTTCTAAACTCTAGAACTAGTAATGTAATTATAGATAATAAAAATTAAGGTTATACTAATAGTTGTTAGTTTAAATGATTATGTAATGTGCCCATTTAGCTGTTAAAATCACGTTCTGCAGAAATCTCTGAAACAGTTGGTTATACGATATGACAAATGCAAGGATTGGTGATGGCAGAGCCCGGGTAAATGACCTAAACCACCAAGTAAATGTATAAAACAAATAATATGAGTTAATAGTTGTGTTGATGTTTGATTTATTGGAGAGAATAAAAGATAGAATGAATGTATTGATATACATTCATGATCCCGGTGTAAACGAAGCGCTTGATACTTTAGTGATAAATGATGACAGATATGAGTGAGTGAAAATGAGTGAATACGAATTACCCGACATTCAAGAAAAAGCCCTGGATAATTGAATAACGGCAAATATACTCCCACAAAAAACACCAGAGAAGGCTTACGCCAGTTATGCGCTTAAACTTCTTTTTGAGGAATCACCAGATGGTTCCTTTATCACGAATAAGCAGTTTAAAGAAGCGATGGTCAGATGTGGATTCTCACCTGTAAATAAAAATAAATTAAATTGGGATTTCCGTGTTTCCCTAAAATCTCCAGAGTTTAAAAAATCTAAATGAGGACGTAGAGCTAAGATATGTTGAATGAGCTTATCCAATTTCGCCAAGTGAAGGAAATAACCACCGGAATCCCATAATAAATCAAGCTTTGGAAGAGGAGATGCCATATTAATAATCTAATACCTCAATGAATATAATATTAATCCACGGGATTGCTACTGTTTTATTAGGGTCTTCTTCAAGTATAATTACATTTTTGTCATGAACTGTTATAATTTTTCCTTCTATTTTTTTTGAAGATGTGCTTATTGTTACATACGGATAACCTTTTTTATAGAATTCTGATATATTATTTTCTGCTGTTTTTTTAGCATTTATAACTTTACTATACGACAATTTAATACAAAAATAACTTACCAGAAATCCACCAATGAAGAAAGGAACTAAGAAAAAAAGGTCATAAGTAAGTTCTGAAAATATAAATTCTGGGATAATTGATTTAATGATATATATAAAAATTAAAAATATAGATATGAATATAGCACCTGCTAAAATGCATAATGTGTATAATAATCCTTTAGATTTCCGTGATACAGATTGACCAGGAATAACGTTTAATTTCACATGCTTATATATAATGTACCAAAAAATTGCTAGTAAGAATATAGTCAAATTAAAATAAGCTGCATCGATTAATTTTCCATTTATTCCAACATAGGGATCAATGTCAAAATAAAATAAAGAGAAGTTGTTTGTACTCATAAATACTAAGGTTTTAATTATGTAAATCATAACAAAATTGAAATATATATATCCTAAAAACCACCCGGTAAAAAAGTGTGATATTGCATATCGGTTGATACTTTCTATTCGACCTACTTCTGATAATACATTATAAATAGCATCATTCTTTTTGAAAAACCCGAAATACTTATTTTTTTCATATTGAATATTTACAAGATAATTCAGATTGGTTGCCACAATTCCAATCAATGTAGATACTATTATTATTAAACCTTAACTCTGCTCATTTAGGGAATAACCCAAGATTTAACTTCTTTCCTAAATCCTCTACCTTTTTTGGTACTTCAGTCAACATCATCTGTCCATCAATATCCATCATATAGACTTTACCGAACATTTCAATTAAATCCCTTGGAGAATACTTCTTTGTAAGGGAGGCATTGCGTATGCAATTCTCAATTTTTGCATATCCATAAAGTGATAGGAACGAAATGAACAA
>NZ_MBKP01000092.1 GCF_002243045.1 Methanolobus psychrotolerans | reverse complement strand
GTGAATAAAATGTGGGATATAGGTGGAGATGTACATGCAAGTATTGAAGTTAAACAAAAGTTTCTCTATGAAAATGGAAGGTCTGAACAGGTTGGAATGTACTTGCGGAATATAAATATGAGAGACAGATTGTTCCTTAGCCTGTACAAGAAAAGAGGGGAATGTGAAACAAAACATGGACACATTAAGGATGTGGTCAAGTTCGATATAAGAAGAGTTAGAGCAGAGATTTGGAAGGTTTTATTGAAAATGATTTGTCTAATTAGAATGGGAGGGTTTGGGAGCTAATTAGATAACCTTGGAGTGAAGGACATATTGAACAATTTGATCGAAGGATAACTGGCAGTATATACTCTCTTGAGATGGCTCTGGTTAATCTCTATAATTCATTTGAGAGGTTTTTACAGATTATTAAGGGGAATGTCTAGCTGAAGGGGATTAAGGCTTACAGGAGAATTGTAGGTAATTTACAAGTACTCAATCTTCTCCGTCTGAAGGAGAATGAAGAATATCTAAGTCTCGATTACTGCTACAATGAATAGTTGTTTCTGCTTTAAAAGCAAATCCTATTTTTCTATAAGCAATAACAAACATTCATTCTCATGATCCTCCTGTCACCAGTGCCGCAGGCCCAAGTCGCCTGACAATAAGTACTAGGAAAACCCCCTTCAAAAATAGATAATATGTATTGTTATTGAAAATTTGAGACTCCAATTGCAGATTTAAATCCAGTTATCGACAGTGATAACAAACCCATTCAATATGTCATTCGTCACAAGTGCTGAAGCTCAACCGCCTGACAATAAGCATTAGTAAAAGTGCTTTAAAAATAAGATAAGAACTCAGTTGAGGTTTATCCATTAATCCCATTAATCCTTTAAATGGCCCATTAACTCTTACAACTGCTTCTTTTGGCTAAAATTTCCTTTTATGCCCTCAAATCCTCAACTTTCTAAAAGCGCTTGGAGCACGTATCAGGTCAAGTCTTTCAACCTTAAATGCTGCCAGTGCCGTAAGTAGTGCAGTTATGTTGCTTATTGAAACAAACAACTTAGCCCACTCATTACCTCTGGTTAGTGTTTTTGATCGATTGTATCCAACGACCTCGTTAGAATTTTTCCTTTCAACACAAGTCCTCAGGTCATAGATCTTTTGAAGTATCCGATGATATATCCTGGGGATATAAATCGCTCTGAAATGGTT
>NZ_MBKP01000091.1 GCF_002243045.1 Methanolobus psychrotolerans | reverse complement strand
CTTACCGCTAATTGATGATAATTGCGTTGTCGTTTTTCTTGATGAATCGTCCCCTCAAACAACGTCAAATACAGTTCGTTTGTGGTCTTTCAATAAACCAGTCATGTTTAAAAACACAACCAGGCTAAAAGCAAACTCATTCGGGTTTTATTCATTGAATGGTAATTCTGTTATTGATTTCAAGGAACATTCAACTAAAGAGGACGTGTGCTCGTTTCTATCAACTATTAAAAACAGCAACATGGGAAAGAGAATAGTGATCATTCTTGACAATTTCAGGTCACATCGGGCAAAAGATACAGTGGATTTCTCATTGGAAAATAATATCGAATTGGTCTATTTGCCTCCATATTCGCCTGACCTGAACCCAATCGAATTCATCTGGAAGAGTGTCAAAAGAATAATTTCCTGTAATTTTGTCAAAGATCTCGACCATATGAAAAAACTGATTGCTGAGACGTTTATTAGTTGTTCATCAAATCTTAGTTTTGCAAGAAAATGGATTGAGAAGTTTCTGGATAATAAGTTAGAAAAGATAAGTAATTAACTATAAATAGTCATTACTTATGGGATAATCAGCATCCATCGCCATTTGATACGAAATACATTATTGTTTTTTTTAAGTCATTATTGCTATTAAAATCTCTATATTTCATACTAGTGTACTTTTCCGACAGTCTCTACCTTGCTCATCCGTTTCCTCTCTGAATTCGTACAGTGTTTTTTCCTGAGTCACAAGTATCAGTTCCAATAGCATTTTATCACCTTTACCTGAAGTTAAAATTAAAAAGGTGAGTCTGGAACTCACCTTTAATGCTTATCTCTGTCATTGCCGTTCTGCTTTCATACATGCGAAACAAGTAATTTTTCTCATGACACTCACATTTAGAATTTATCCTTGTAGTTACTTAGATACCTCGCCCGTAAACATTGTATATGTGAGTAAGCCCGTATAGTCTTCATCATTCAGGATATATTCATCTGACTCCGGGTTTGTTATCTTTTTATATTGTTCCCATACTTTTTCAGTAACTTCCTTCTCCGCCGCCGCCCAGAACATATCGAACAGCATCGTGATACCTTCCGTCTCCTGTTCATCCAGAGGCGCCTGAATATCCGCCGCAAACGTTTTTGC
>NZ_MBKP01000090.1 GCF_002243045.1 Methanolobus psychrotolerans | reverse complement strand
AAGATTGATATGACTTTAAATAGCCTGCAAGTGGTGCAACTCCGCTCCTTCCTCTTCCATCAAAATTATATAACTTTAAGTTTGTTATTTTTGCTCCATTTATGTAACCGAACAAACCAATATAGTTCTCTGATGATCTATTGATGTAAAGATTTGAAATTGTGTAATTCTGACCATCAAATTCGCCTGTAAAATAACCTGACGAATTACCTATAGGCAAAAATCCATTTTCATTATTCCACAAATGAGTTTCATTTGCATCAATATCTGTCATTAGAACATAATGTGCTGACAGGTCATTATTCATTGATTGTAAATCAAAGACGTCATAGATGCGGTATGGATTGGATTCAGTACCATCACCAATAAGTTTGGTAAGATGATTGGTATTAGTAGGCATACTTTGAGTAATCTCAACAAGATTATTCATAGCATCGTAACTATAAGACGTAACATATGTTTCATCATCATTGAACTCATATGCACTCACAATATTGCCATTGATATCACTTGTGAGGGTCTTGTTTATCCCATTCTGGTTGGTAATGGTAGTGTTCTCAAGATTATAATTATATCTCAAAGTGGTGTTGTCTGTATTTATCACAACAATTGGTCTTCCAATAGAATCGTATTGGTACATTACTGGTAAACCTGATTCATCGATATAATGCGGTGTTTCAGTACTTGAAACCAAACCAAATTCATTGTAGGTAGTTGTCTGGCTAATCCAGTCTGATTCTCCTTCGGACAGCTTTTTTATTATCTGCCCAAAGCCATCATAATAATTCAAAGAGTCAATATTATATGAATTAATAGGAAATAAAGGAGATGATTCAAATCTTAACTGTGGATAATCCTGCATAATCCAAGTATTATCAAAGTTCCAGCTAACAAAATTTGATTGCTCGTGCATCTCTTCAGTTGTTAACCCGGTACCTGCACCACTTGTTGTTTTACCACTAGTGTTTACGTCCCAGTAACATGAATTGAATGTTCCTGACTGGCCTGAAAAACCGCCTCCAACATTGGTAATCTCGCCTGTAGAGTAACAATTTGTTATTCCTGATCCTCCTCCTACAAAACCACCTGTTATCGATGCTTGATAACCATAAACTGAGCCATGTGAACAACAATCAATTATGTATCCTCCACCCTGAGATCCAGTGAAGCCACCTGCATATTGAATTGCAGTTACATTTGTATTGGCAGAACATTTTTTAATTGTTGCTGATCCGGCATTGGTAATACGACCAATCAAACCTCCACCATGATAAGTTGCTACAACATCACCAGTGGAATGCACATTTTCGACATAAGATTGATATGATGTTAAATAGCCTGCAAGTGGTGCAACTCCGCTCCTTCCTCTTCCATCAAAATTATATAACTTTAAGTTTGTTATTTTTGCACCATTAATGTAACCGAACAAACCAATATAGTTCTCTGATGATCTATTGATGTAAAGATTTGAAATTGTGTAATTCTGACCATCAAATTCGCCTGTAAAATAACCTGACGAATTACCTATAGGCAAAAATCCATTTCCATTATTCCACAAATGAGTTTCATTTGCATCAATATCTGTCATTAGAACATAATGTGCTGACAGGTCATTATTCATTGATTGTAAATCAAAGACGTCATA
>NZ_MBKP01000089.1 GCF_002243045.1 Methanolobus psychrotolerans | reverse complement strand
TTCATTTCAGGATGTGTCGTCTGGCGGGCATATTTCCTCACTGTTTTCCTGTCTTTACCTGTTCTTTCTGAGATCTTACTGATGCTCAGACCTTGTGAATACAAATCTCTAATCAATAGCCAATCCTCCGCTTTCAGCATTATTCACAATCCTTGAACTTTTGTCAGGAATTGTGAACTGGGGAATTTTAAACCGCCGAAAGTGGGGAATTATTCACCGCCGATGACAACTATCTAACATCCAAATCTCCAATGTGGTTCTCCTTGCCTGATATAATCAGTTCAGTGCTGTTAACTGGCAAAGTTCCAGAGATTGTTGAAGCTGTCCGTTTTGTTCCTTCAGGTGTGCAAGAAGGTCTTAATCAATCCTCCATACTTGGAATAGACCTTGATCCAAGGAAAGACAACCTCATTCAAGTCTTTGTTGAAGAAAGGCAGAAAATCCAAATCAGAATGAAGAATATGAAGAGGGATAGTTCTGAGTATCGACACCTTTCAAGTCAGGCACAAGCAATCAAGATTCTTGTTAATGTTATGAGTTATGGAATCTTCATAGAACTCAATCCTGAGGACAAGAAGAGCGATATAGAGGTCTATGGTCTTGATAGTTTTGATACCTCTGAAAACAGATTTGAGAAACCCGGAAAGTACTATCATCCACTGCTTGCAGTGATGATTACTTCAGGTTCTCGCCTGTTTTTGTCCATGGCTGAGGCCAAGGTAAAGAAGCTTGGCTCAGCCCATGCTTACATGGACACTGACTCGGTATTTGTTCCACCTGAGCATGCTCAAGATGTTGTGGATTACTTCCAGCCACTTAACCCTTACAACCTTGACATATCGTTGCTGAAGCCAGAAAAAGAAGATATGTGGTTCTATGGAATTTGTTCTAAGAGATATGCTTTATACAACAAGGAAGGAGAGAACTTCAGCTTCTATGAGCATGAGAGGTCCTACAAACTGCATGGTCTGGGACATTTGGCAAATCCTTTTCCTAATGACAATAAAGACTGGCATGCTGATGTCTGGTTGGATATTCTTCGCTTACATTATGGGATCATAAAACCAATTGACATTGAGGAGAAGTATTCTAATCTCTATGCGGTCTCAAAGCTTACTGTCAGCACTTCAAATGTGTTGAAGAGATTTAAGAAGATCAATGAAGGCAAACCATGGTCTGAACAAATCAAACCTTTCAATTTTTGCAATGTTGGTTTTCAAACTATAGAGGATAATGGACAAGCCATTAAACCCTTGTCGCCATACTCTAAAGACTCGCAGAAAATAGTCTATGAACCATTTCTAGACTACAATACAGGTGAGATTAAACAGGGATCTCATTACTTCAAATCTCTGAATATGACCATCTTGCAGTATGCAGACCACCCTGAATACAAGTATGAAGGGGATATAGGACCAATGAAACGCAGGCACATCCATGCTGATAGTGTTATCCTTATTGGAAAGGAAGCTAACAATATTGATGACCAGCCTTTGGATATCTGGCAGGCTCAGGTATTTGTCAATAAGCAGGATATCATGGATAAGATACTGGAACTAACTCCTGATACAGCTAGAAAGGTGGGGGTTGCTTACAGAGGTACTCTGAAGAGGATTCAGGATACAATCAGGCTAACCGGAGAGATCAACCTGAATGCTAGATTTATGAGGAATCTTGCGGATAAGCTCATATGAGAGCTTATTCCTTTTTTTTATTTTTTCCCGAGGGAACCAATTTCTCTAAACCCTACCATTTTTACATTTTTATACTCCTTTATTGGAGGATAACTTTTAGTAACGGCGACCCCTATAAATTCTTTTATGTTGTTATAATCAACATCTGCATGATCAGGAAATTGCATATTTTCTTTGTAATCACATAAATTCTTCTCTAAATTATTTTTCACATAATTGACTTTATCTGTAAGGTTTGGTATAGGTTTCGGATTCCCACCTGTATATTTAAACCCATCTACAATACCTTTTAAATCTCTCTCCCTATGACCATGAACTCTTCTGTGTTCAAAAAAAGGTCTTATATCCCAGATTTTGCTTTCGACAATATATAAAGTATTATTGTTCCACGCAATTGTATCGATTTCTAATTTATTTTTCTTTTTCGTATTCACTCTTACGTTAAACCCGTTTTTGTGAAATTCATTTGGAACATCTATTTTTTCAAATATTTCGGATAATGCTTCAGTTTCTTTTCTGAACAAATCTTTGTAGTAAATAGAATAGTAAAACAATTCAATTAAATTAGTAAAATATAATGAAATGACAACTTTATCCTCATATTCTACGAAAAGAGGAAAAATATCTTGGTTTTCACCATTATATACCAAATCTTTGTAAAGTTTAATCTGATCTAAGTCTTTGAATTCACTTTGCAAAAACTGTTCAAATTGGTCTCTGTTTGTAAAAGTTAATAAGCCATGTTGAAAGCCAAAATTGTTAATAAGTTTTTGAAAAAGACCAATAAGAACCTTTTTGTCTTCCAAGTAATCAAAATTAAATGTACTCTCAAATAACTTGTTTTTAGTTAATCCTGCTGTAAAACTTTGCAATAATGGATATAAGTTATGTATGTACTCACCAGGAGTATTCATTTTAACATTAGTAGTGTTGTTTTTTACTCTCTCATATTCTTCTTGGTAATTATCGAGAAACTTTTTACCCTCTTCCGCCGTCATAATCAGATTTTGGTCAAAAGATTCAATGACTATTATCCAATCTTCGTCATAGACAAATTCAAAGTTAGAGAACAATTTACTTGGATTAATATTTTCGATCTCAATATCTTCTTTTACTATATAGTACCCAAAATCCTCTTCTATTAAATAACAATGTTCTTTGATTTCAATTAGCGTTTGAAAACTAGAAAGAATTTGCATTACGTTCTCTGTTTTGTCAATTTCAATTCCACCAGTTTCGTCACTGTACTCTATAACTTTCTTTATTAGAATATTTATTGACAACAATTCGTTTAGTTTAATGAATGGGGTTTCTATGATAAATTTGCTGTATAACTTTTCACGGAAATCAAGTAGCCAAACCAGAAAGTTTTTTTTATTGTATTTTTTCAAAGCAGGTAAAAAAATGTCATTTACGAACTGATATTGTTTTTCACATAATTTTATGCTATCTTCCTTTGTTAATATATGCAAACCATTACATTTGGGACAACATTTCGCATTTTGTTTTTCTCTTTGATAATACAATATTTCTTTTATTCCACATTTATCACAAACCATGAAACTAAAAGCAAAATAACTCTACATAAACTTTGTTGAAAACTATAGTTTGATACAAAACAACTTTCCAAAATTTTGAGTATCTTAATTTCAGGATACCTATTACCCCGCATAAGTGAGGGGGGATATAGGTAACTGTAAAAAACGGAACTTTTTATTTTTTTATTTTTTTAAAAAAGTCAAACAGAATACTAATTCTGAATAAAAATGTTGAAATATCAATCTTCTGCCAATGAAGAGTTATATTCATTTATTTTAAAGTCATTTAAATTTGTTTGGGTTCCATGATAGCTCTTTTTTGTTTCTTTTAAAGTAGCAACCGCAGACCACATAACTTTTATTTCAATGTCGTTGTCGATTAAAGTAATAGCTTCATTGTCAAAAACATTTACTAACCTTAACTCTGCTGTTTTTAGGGCATAACTATCCTTCTGATTACGTCTGTTAATAACGTTTCCTCTTACACACATTCTCCATCTTTTAGTTGGAAGGTACTACTTCCATCTTAAATTTTATGTTGTAGTCCTCTACAGTAATCGAAAATCTGTCTGTAATATCAGCGCAATCTATTAATACAAT
>NZ_MBKP01000012.1 GCF_002243045.1 Methanolobus psychrotolerans | reverse complement strand
TCAACTGTACCATTTACAATGACACCAAGCTTCTTGCTGACAGAGTCTTTTGGAAGGTCTGCTTCAAGGAGATTGACGCCAGCTTCCATTGCGCCTGCGGCCATCATGACATGTGGCAGGAATAATTTACCTCTCTCAAAGAGGATACCCACTTCGTTCATTCCGGCTGCAAGACCTTTTTCTATGATCTCAGCAGGCGGAATGCCTTCACTTCTTGCTTTTTCTACAGCTGCTATTACAGCATCCTTTTTGCAGGAAATGACTGCATCAGAAAGTTCTTTTAACATTTCTTCTTTGCTCATTATTGTACCTCCTCACCTTTTGCCTTCAGTTTATAGTAGAAATTTTAGATTTGAAGAGCAATCAGTTATGATTAAGCATAAGAAGAAAACGTATATATCATAAACTCAGTAAAATGAGTCTAATGCCTTTGAATTTAGTATCAACGATGAAATATTTGTTTATCCTGATATTATTACAACGCCATTATAATCAGGGGAGATCATTGTAACACATCATTAAGATTTAAATAATTCTAACTGTTGCACCAGAATCTTCCCATTATATGAAGAATCAGAAATGAAGCCATGCCGCAAGGTCTGGAAAGATGAATGTTGATAGGGACATATGTTATAGACATTTCAAAATAATGTAATACATCTGATTTGAGGTTTGCAGAAAAAAGATTTAAGAGAATTTCTGGAATAGACTCCTCTTTAAATAATAGAAATTGTTCTTGATCTCAAACAAGTCCTCTTTTTCTGGGAACAATATCCGCTTCTACAGTTTTCCCATAGGGACAGGCAAGATTACATATAGTACATTCCATAAATCCACGTTCTGTTATCCTGCGGATGTGTTTCTCCCATTTATTGTTTATATCCTTTTCAAGTTCATGGGATACCACACATTTATCGTATATCACTTTTTCACCTGGAGTAACTCCCTGTGAAGGACCTGGAATAATTGCACCATAAGGACAGGCTTTTACACATAATGACTCCTTCTGACACAAAGGTTGCTCTGCACACAAGTCCCTTGGGAATGGTTGATCCGGTGTTAGTTCAAGTGTAGTCAGTAAAGCTATCCAACGCACCCTTGGACCATATTCAGGAGTTATTACCTGTGTATTATGACCTATAAAACCAAGTCCGGCAAGATAAGCCGCCACTTTTACATGCACCGAATGTGTAGGGACCGCTTTGACGCCCTTTTCATCCCATAGCCAATTGGCCAGCCTCCATGCACGTGTTTCCACAGTTTCATAATATAAGTTATAGTACTCTGCTTCCCCTCCACTGAAATCACCAGTCCCAGGAGTGCTTATTGCAGCATTCATACCTTCATCCCATATCACCATTCCCATAACGATAAGAGATCTTGCATCATCCATTAATTCAGATGGTTTTACAAGCCCTCGTCCAGATGGGAACTCTACATCCTCCAGCTTCTTTATATCAGAAACACCGAAAAGCTGAAACCCTTTCTCCATGGCCTTAGTTTTTATTTCCTCTTTAAGATCCAATGTTTTCCTCCTGCAGAACTTTTTCCTGCATATTAAATAGCTTCCTGGTAATATATAAAAAAAAGCTAGTACAATATTCATTAGCCATGATAATTTGAAATAGTCATGATAACTTACAATAGACTTGAGCATTGAAGAGAACAAAAGTCCTTTAATTGTTGTTAAAGGGATTCAGAAAAAATGGAGGAAAAAGGATTTCTCCGGGAGAAACGATTAGTACTACTTGTACAAAGGACCGATCCGGAGATATCTTTTATTCAATATTTATGATTTTTTGCCATCTCAACCATTGCCTGCAGATTTGCAGTTGGTGTCTTGCTGACAATACCACACCCTGGTGCAAGCAGACCTACTCCTGCATCCAAAACCTTCTGTGACTGTTCCCTGATAGTGTCAGGATCCTTGTTCCAGAGCACATTGACAGGATCAAGGTTGCCCACGATCACAGCTTTATCAACCTTACCCACAGCAGTTGCAATATCTACATTCTGGTCAACACTGATAGCATCAACACCAGATGATTCCATTAGCATAAGACCCTGGGTGGTGTCACCACAGACATGTAATACTACCGGCACGTTGAGCTTATGCATTGCATCAACTATCTTCCTGTGATAAGGCACAACAAATTTGTCATAGAACTCGGCTCCGATTAGCTGGGCACTAGCAGTCGGGTCAATAATAACCATGGTATCAGCACCATTTTCAACCATTTTCTTTGCATATGCAACATTGAATTCGGTTGTGAACTCCATCAATGTAAGACCAAATGCCTCATCTGTAAAAATTGCCATGAACCAATCGTCACCGTTGATATGTTGAGCAAGGGAGAAAGGACCGATCATGCTTCCCATAATAGGAAGTTCATCGCCATACTTGTCTGTAAGGATCTTGATGGCCTCACATACAACCCCGATTCTACCATGGTCAAGATCATAACCTTTGAGTTTTTCGATATCTTCAACTGTCTTTACAACATGACCAACAACTGAGGGCTGCTGTTCTTTTGTACCTGCCTTGATCTGGCAGCCAAAGAACTCGGCTTCTGCGGTGATGTCAAAAGGCACACGCACAGCTTCAAATCCTACTACAGTGTAACCTGCTTCGGCAAGTGCTGCCATTTTTTCAGCGTCATTGTTTGCTTCAGGCCAGAAAGAGCCACAAGCTTCCATTTGTTCCACAGTCCCTGTCTGAGTTACGGAAACAGCAGGCATACGGTCAACAGGCTGACCTGTTAATGCCCGGGATAATCTTTCTTTTGGGGTATATTCTGCCATAAATTTGATCTCCTAGTTTAATAATATTATAACTCTGGACCCCACTGACATTTTTTACCAGGTTTTACAGTTGCTGAGATTATTTCAATTCCTTTTGAATCCTCCCATAAACCATGTACATTGCAACTTTCAATTGCTGTTAGATTTACAATGGCCGATCGGGTACCACATGTACCACATACACCAAATCCGTGAACTCTGCAGTTCATAATCTCACGTGCAGTGATCATTTCCTCAGTTCCAACTACTGTAAAAGTTACTTCAGCTTTTCCTTCTGTTGGTTTTAATTCCTTCTTCCCGACAAGATCACCATTTATATGTAATTCGATCCATTGGATATAATGATCTTCTTCCATCACGTGAGGAATACTGCCAACTGTAACTTTCACCTCAAAAGGCTCACCTGCTATTGCCTCTGTAGGAGCTTCAATGACTGGAATATGCTTTTTTTCCATGTCTGTAAGATTTTGATAATTTTTTGCTTGTTGAACACTGATGTCCGATTTCATAAATTTCACCTGAAAATTATTTGCTTATAAATAGACTTCGCCATTAAAAATATAAATGCCAGATAACACTGGCATAGCCATTTAAAACTTATAGTGGCTTACCGAGTGATAGAGCATAATTGCAAAGAATGCTATTATACCCCCCAGCAAGCTGAAATAGCCTACAGGGTCCCATATGAATTGAATGGCACCAGTCTCTGTCCACCCAACCAGCACCGAACCCTGGATCTGTGTGGGTACCACAAGACAGATGAAGGCAAGTACAAAGATGAATATAATATCAAATGCCTCCATCAAAGGACTTTGTTTCTGTATTTCTTCATTCATGTGATCCACCTCAGTCATAGTATCTGAAATCGAACATATGCTGTTTGATCGATTTCCGCACCTGCAAGTAGCCTATGGTCTCAATTCCTACCACCAATCCGAAGAACAATAAATATAGGCCTCGGATAGAGGAAGGGACTGCTGAGCCTGCCTGGGATAATATAGTAAAGACCACATAGCCTTCTACAATTATCAGCAGTGTTATTGCACCTGCTATTAAGTACGTGTCCTTTGCAAATGATCCATTATATCTTGATTCAATAGCTTCGTCCATTCTGATCACTCCTCTGGCTTATGATGACTTGGGTTTGGCCAGCCCATTTCCTTTCCCCAATTGAACTCTTTCTGATACTTCTTATGCTTTCTATGGAAGTAGAAGTATGCTACCAGATAGAAGGCAAGGGCAAAGAGCAGATTGTACCTGTATCCCCAGAATAGTGTGGACATTATAGTGATGGCTATTGCCATTGCAAAGTAAGATATCCACGGTTGCAGAGGACTTACGAACGGGCGTACCTTGTTAATGTGTGTTGGGAACATCTTTCTGAAACGTAGCAAAGCAAATGGTATCAGCACGTAGCAAAGCAAACCGGATACTATTGAGAAGGTGATGACCTGATCCAGATAACCACTGAATGCAAATGCTATTGCAATGGGCATTGTGAAAATTACTGCCTTGTAAGGTGTCTGGTACTTTGGATGCACTGAAGAGAACCAGTTCGATACAAAATGATCCCTTGAAAGAGCAAACCAGGACCTTGATGAATCACAAACGCATCCATTGGCACTGGAAACACATGTAAGCAAAGTCCCAAGTCCCAAAAGGGCTATCAGTAGATACACACCACTGGCCTGTGCAGCTTCAAACAGCGGATAAACTGAAACTCCAAGACCTTCTGCAGGTATATTGGAAGGAAGCAGGCTTGCACATATAAAGAGTGTCATGGCGGCTCCCACAAGCAGTGTGATCATTCCAGCCTGTTGTCCAAGAGGCACTGCCCTTGCAGGATGCTTACATTCCTCTGCACACATTGCTGCTCCTTCTATACCCAAAAAGAACCAGGGACCAAACTGCAAAGCAGCAAAAAGACCTATCATTCCATTTGGCATTGCCCCCTGGAAAAGGTTCTCCGGGTGTAGCTCAAATACACCAAATGTTCCTGAGAAGAAGAACAGTATAATAGCAAGGAAAGCTATAGCAGTCATAAAGAAATTAAGAGTTAATGCAGCTACAACACCTCTGTAATTAATGAATGTGAGTGTCGCTATTACCAACAATGTTACAGGAAATACCTGTAATTCGGGGAAGATCTCCTGTGCTATAAAAGCAACAACTATCGCATCAGCAGCTTCCAGAGCTATATATTCCATGTACACAGCAAGACCTACACTTGCTGCAGCGCCTGGTCCGATGAACAATCTGGCCCAGTCATATGGTCCTCCCGCCAGTTTTGTGGCGGAACCCAGTTCACTTGCACACAAAGCAATTATTACATACATCGTTCCTGCAACAAGCATTGCAAGTAACGAACCTAGAATTCCACCTTTTGCAACGGTGAAGTTCCAACCCATATATTCACCCACAAGGACTATCCCAACTCCCAGTGCCCATACATGATAAGGTCTGAGGGTCTTGACAAGTCCGGGAGATTCTGCCATTTCGTTAGTCAAGTAATCACCTCTTTAATTTTTTGGAAGTTTTGCTCGCATCAAGCAAGACCCATCCGATCAATGCAAAGGCCAGCAAGTATATTATCCCGTTAATGATCGTCCAATATCCATCCATTGGAAAACCTCCTTTCTACTTTATTTCACATGATTATTCATTACTTTATTTTCGATAAAAAATGCCAGCGAGAATCTTCGCTGGCAAGTAATTCCAAAAGGATTAGAAGACCATTCCAAGTTCTTCGAGCTTCTTGCGTGCACCTTCATAGATCTTTATGTATTCATCAGTTGGTGTTACGGTCTTGACATCGTAACATTCCTGGAAGGTCTTACCTGCTGGTGCAGTTGCATAGTTCTTCTCGTAGAGTTTGACGAGGTTGTCGAGGACCTGGTTGACCGTTTCGATTTCCATTCCTGCTGTGGCTCTTGCAGCCTCTCCCATCATCCTTGCTTCCATACCTGTGGTCTTGTCCTGGACAACACCTTTTGCAGATGCAACCCCGGAGAGGATCTCACGACCGGATGCTGTGTCGGTTATGGATTGAGCGGATGCTTCAAGCAGACACATCTCGGTACATGGACCTGCACATGGATAGTACTGGTTACCTGACAGAATGTCAGTGAACTCTGAGATGGTTGCACATGCCCAGCCGGCGATCATCAGAGTTTCCCTGGTGTTAGTAGAGCCCCAGCGGATGTGGACAGGACCATCAAGGTGCCAGCTTGCATTGCTCATCACAAATGCGTTGATGTGGGTTGCAATATCCACGATGGTAGTCTCTTCTATGCCACCGGCATAGCCACCAAATATAGGCATCTGCTCATCCATGATGATGTCACTGTTAGCATTGTAGTGTGCAATTACACTGATAGCATCAAGGTCGATCTTAAGCTCATTGAGCTGTGACACTTCATGACTGTCACTGCAAACCATGCCTCCGGCACAGTCAGCAGATATATTTCCCTGAGCGGACAGGGAAGTCTCTGGTCCCTATATGCCCATGCCAGGCCTGCCGGCCATTGCACACGCCTGTTTGATGAGCCTTCCTTCGGTCTTAGCTGCCAGGATCTCATAAGGACTCTTTGGAATTGTTGGCTTACCGCGAACTGTCATAATGACACCGTTTACGATGGTGTCAACTTCCTTTTCAAGAGCATAGCTCATGTGAACAGGCATGAACACATCTTCAGAGATAGGAGAACCGGTAGGACCACCCTGTATTATTGGTTTTCTCTTGTCGCCAACACTTCTCTTCTGGACCCTTACGGCGTCTCTGCCGGTTCCAAGTGTGAATTCCTTCTGTACATTGTTGATAGCATCCCAGATCTCATCCTCTGTATATTTTACTACACGGCTTGTGTCGGTACAGAATATACCACATTCAAGCAGCATCTCAAAACCTGCTTTGAACAGTTTCTCCATCATGTCCTTATCAGTTGGAATAAACTCTCCCTTGAAATCAAGCCCATATTTCTGCTTTAACTCCATGGCCTTCATCGGAATGGTCATAAGGTCCCAGTCATCCTGGGTCATCTTTGGACCTTTCTTTGCACGCTCATAGAATTCATAACAATCCAGTGATCTTTTAAATGTCATCTTGAAGCCTCCTTATTTCATAAGTTCCAATGCCACACGGGCTGCATCTGCTGCATTCTCTGCTGTTGCATCTGCTTTGATCTCTGCGATCCATCCATCTGAAACAGGTGCTCCACCGAACATTATCTTTACAGAATCCCTGAGACCTTCTTCTTCAATAGCTATCACCGTGTCTTTCTGACCAAGCATGGATGTGGTCATAAGTGCGGAACCTGCAAGGAGTATTTTGCCGCCCTTGAGTTTCTTGATTTCGTCAATGATGGTGTCGTTTGGTACGTCAACTCCAAGATCAACTATCTTGAAACCGTTTGCACCAAGCATTGTTGAAACTAAACGGTGGCCAATATCATGGATGTCTCCTTCCTGTACAAAAGTAATAGCTGTTCCTACACCTTCTCCTGGTTTCTCTTCTGCAAGTAAAGGAGTGAGAATCTCCATTGCAGCATTCATAGCTTTTGCAGACATCATTATCTGTGGGAGGTATATCTCGGCTGCTTCAAACTTGTCACCGATTATTTTCATTCCCACAGAAAGGCCTTCGCTTATAGCATCGAATGCGGAGATGCCTGCGGCAAGGGCTTCTTTTGTAGTTGCTGCACAACCATTTATATCCTGATTTACAATCGAATCACGTAGTTTGTCTAAAATTTCTTGTTTTCCCATTAAAATCCACCTTGTATATTTTATGACGTAGTTACTTTTGCAGCATTGCAACTATCCTTTACAAATGTTACATTGCTGAAACAACCACCTGATGAGGGTTACCTGATCGATAACACCTACAAGAACATGATTTACCTAACAACATATAGCATAATCCTTGCCGAATTTTCAGCAGTTATGATACACGATTCCTCAGTAATTACTTCAACAAATACATGAGAATATCAGTTTCATATGGATTTCTGAAAGAAAGTGTGATTTTCAGAGGTTTCGTGATTTGTCATATGTCTTGTGAATTACAAGCACCAATGTGAATTTACCTGTAAATTAGATTAATATAAGGTTAGATTAAAACGTTATTAATAGTGCAAAAAAGCACGTATTGGGGATGAGGTTCCTGACCAACGGGTTTAAGATAACTGACAATCAAAGATTCCTGAAGATAGGAGCATTGTAGCAGAAATGGGAATACGATGAGTATGAAAACATCACTTATAAACACTGTTTGGTTTTCTGATAAAAGGAAGAATCTGTTGTTACTATTAAATGAAGGGGAGAGAGATATCGAACAAATTAAAAAATCACTTAACGTGACAACCAGGTCTATAATGCCCCAGATTAAAACGTTGAAAAATGAAAACCTTATAAAACAGGAACAAGACAATTTCAGTTTGACGATCATAGGAAAAATAATTGTAAAAAATATGTTACCATTTCTTGATACATCAAGGATTGTTGAGGAGAATAAAGACTTCTGGACAAGTAGGAATTTTGATTCTATACCTGCACATCTTTTCAGCAGGATCAGGGATATAGGACACTATTTTTTAATCGAACCTGATATCAACCATATGTTTGAACTACCCAGGGAATTTGTGGATAACATCCCTAAATCAAAAACCATCACTACTTTTGTTTCATACCTTCATCCTGAATTTATGTCCCTTTATTTGAAAGCATCTGAAACCAGAGCAAATATATCACTTTTCCTTTCAGAGTCAGCTTTGGAAAAGATAAGAAAAGAGTACCTTGATCAATTCAATAAATTGATCGAAATGGATGGTACAACTATTTTCCTTTGCAAAGAGAACCTGAAAATACCAATGATAACTGTGACAGATTGGTTTTGTTATATTTGCCTTTTCAATAAGGAAGAGAGATATGACCACATGGATATAATCAGTTTTGATGATAGTTCTTTAAAGTGGTGTCATGATCTGTTTGACTATTACAGGAATAATTCAAAAAAGCTCTATCAAATAACAGAGGCAACAGAGGCTGGATAAGAGATAGTTCTTAGGTCGTCATATAATGGAATCATCACTGATCGAAACAATTTGGTTCTCTGAAAAAAGAAGAAAGATACTATTACTATTACTAGACGGTCCAAAGGATCCCGAGGAAATGAAAAAGGCATTCGGTGTCCCATGGCGTTCATTGATACTTCCACTTAAGGAACTGAAGGAAGAGGAACTGGTCTGTAACTCCGAAGGAGCCTATAAGCTATCCGATATTGGAAAAATAATTGCAGAGAGTGTAAGGCCAATAGAAAGTATTTTGAACCTTTTTGAGAAGGACACGGATTATTGGGTCAAAAGAGATATGAAGGCAATCCCTCAGAATCTGCTGGATAGAATAGGAGAAATAGAGGACTGTATAATTGCAGAGCCCGATTTGAATGATATGTTCGAACCTTCCACAGAATTCACTACAGCCCTTCTGGGATCAAAACATGTGTATTCTCTTTTTTCAATTTATCATCCAATGTACTCCCCCCTTTATATTGGACTTGCAGAGAAAGGAACCAAGATATCAATTGTCCTGACGGAGCCTGTATTTAAGAGAATGAAAGAGGACAGACCGGAAGAGATAGAAAAGATGCTACATTCAGAAACCATGGAATTATTCCTCTTCAAAAAAGAATTGTTCCCTCCTTCGATCGCAGTTACAGATAATTTGTTCTTTGCCAGTTTTTTCAATAGTCATGGAATGTATGACCATAGAGATATCATGAGTTTTTCCCAAAGCTCCCTGAAATGGGGAGAAGATCTGTTCAAACACTACCAGAAAATGGCAGACAAGATACCTAATTATGAAAGCCTGGATGATAACAGCAATATGAAATGAGCATGATCGGAAGTGGAGATAAATGAAACAAAATGAGATGCCAATAAAAGCTAAATTGATCATATACATAGTCGTTAGTGTTTTTTTGGTACTTGCCGTTTCAACTGCTGTCAGTATCTCAACCGTGAGCACACAACAAAGAGAACTTGCATATTTCCAGTCTGTGGAGACTGCAAGGGAGTATGCAAACAAATTCGATGGAGACATGAAGGCAAACATGGCTATTGCAAATACTCTTGCCAGAACAATGGAAATGTATACAACCGCAGACAGGGAAGAAGTAAACAATATTCTCAAGAATGTCCTTGAATCGTACCCTTCTCTTACGGCAGTCTATGTGGGATATGAGCCTGATGCCTTCGATGGAAAGGATAATGAATACATCAATACCTCTGCTCATGACTCTACAGGTAGGTTCATACCCTTCTGGAACAATATTCAGGGGAACATAGATGTTGAACCTCTAGTATATTATGAAGAACAGGATTACTATCAGGTTCCAAAAAAGATGCATGAGAACTTCGTTACAGAACCTTATTTTTATCAGGGTATCTTCATGTTTAGCTTTGATGCGCCTATATTCATCGAAGGTGAATTCGTAGGTATTGCCGGCGTTGATGTATCCCTTGATTACATTGACGATGTTGTAGGCGACATAAAAGCATTCAACACCGGATATGCATTCGTGACAGGAAATACGGGTATACTGGTATCACATCCCGAATACAAAGATAAGATAGGATCACAAACACTTTACGATTTTGGCATACCCGAAATATCAGCTGCTGCTGACGATATCAAAACCGGAAAAGGAGGGAGCATTGAAACCATCGATCCAGCCACCGGCAAAGAAGTAATAATGTTCTATGAACCGGTAAAGACCGGTAACTACTCTTTTGTGCTTGTGGTCCCTAAAGAAGAAATGTTTGCCGGGGTTACTAACCTCAGGAACAAACTGACCGTCATATCCATGATATCCATCTGTTTTATGGGACTTGTCGCTTATCTCATTGCTACATCAATAACTTCTCCGATCGATGAGATCGTCAATAACTTCAGAAGTATCGCTAAGGATGCAGTTGACGGAAATCTGGATGCCAGAGCACAAACAGATGTGGAAATAGATTTCAAGGAAATCCCAATAGGGCTTAATATGATATTGGATGCTGTAATTGCACCGATCCGTGAAACCATAAGAGTTACAAACGCCCTTGCAAAAGGAGAACTTGAAACACGCAACAAACTGGAACTAAAAGGAGAATTCAAGCATTTAGGAGATACATTAGATAATTTTGCAGAATCCCTGAACAATATCATTGCAGATTCTAATATAGTACTTACTGCTATACAGAACGAAAATTTTTCACGCTCAGTCTGGGTTCATGGGGAAGGTGATTTCAATATTCTTACTAATGGAATTGAAAAGACCAGAAACTCTTTAAATATAGCTATTTCTGAACAAAAAAAAGCAGAAAAAGCTCTCAGAGATTCTGAAAGAAAATTCAGGACTCTGTTTGAAAGTCCAAATGATGCAATATTTCTCACTGATATGCAAGGAAAGATATTGGAGGCAAATGAAGTTGCATGTGAAAGAATGGGATATAGCCGCGATGAATTCCTTTCGATTACACATATGGACATTGATGCTTCCAATCGGGGAAAAGATTTTATGAGAGTCCTTAAAGGACTATGCAAAATGAAGAGTAATCTCCTGGAAACAGTCCATATGAGAAAAAATGGTACTACCTTTCCAGTAGAATTGAGTAGCCGGGTTATCAAATTTGATGGGCATACTGCAGTCGTTACTATTGCAAGAGACATCAGCAAAAGAAAACAGACAGAAAAAGAACTTAAAAAATATGCTGAAGAGCTTAAGCACTCCAATGAACTAAAAGAAGAAATGGAGAATATAATCAATAACAGCCCTGTTATAGTCTTCAAGTGGAAAACAGAAACTGACTGGCCAGTGGAATTCGTTTCAGAGAACATTAAAAAACTTGGATATACTGTAGAAGATTTTACATCAAACCGCATAAAATATGTTGATATCGTACACCCTGATGATGCTGAAAGAAAGCATTTGCACATCTCCAAATATTATATGACAAAGGATGTAGAACTGAAATATGAATATAGAATATTCACTAAATCAGGTGATGTGAGATGGGTAGATGAAAGGACGTTCACACGGCGTGATAATGCCGGAAGGATCACAATACAGGGAATTATTCTGGATATAACGGAACGTAAAAATGTAGAAGAGGCACTTTTGCAGGAAGAGAAAGTGCGTAAAAAAGAGATACATCATCGTGTTAAGAACAATTTACAGGTAATTTCAAGTCTCCTATATCTTGCATCTGATAATTTCAAGGACCTGGATATAATAGAGGCTTTCATGGATAGTCGTAATCGTGTGCGTTCAATGGCCTTGATACACGAAGAACTGTATCAGTCCAAAGATATGTCAAGTATTGATTTTTCGGATTACACTAAAAATTTGCTGAAATATCTATCCAAATCATATGGAACCGGAAACAAGGACATTAAGCTTGTTTCAAACATTGAGGATGTTTTTCTGAATGTTGATACGGCTGTTCCACTTGGTATGATAATCAATGAACTTGTTTCAAACTCACTAAAACATGCTTTCCCTGAAATGAAGGAAGGAGAGATAAATGTGGAACTAAAAGTCCTGAAAGGTAATTTTTTGTTGAAAATAAGAGATAATGGAATTGGGCTTTCCTCTTCTATTG
The DNA here is from genome assembly GCF_002243045.1 of Methanolobus psychrotolerans. Classification (GTDB taxonomy): domain Archaea; phylum Halobacteriota; class Methanosarcinia; order Methanosarcinales; family Methanosarcinaceae; genus Methanolobus; species Methanolobus psychrotolerans. The sequence continues at coordinate 105,839 of NZ_MBKP01000012.1, read as the reverse complement.
ACTATAGAAATACTGAATCTCTAGGTTTACAGCTTGTGACCACACTGGTTGACCAAATTGATGGTACTATCGAACTGAATTCAATGAATGGAACAGAATTTACCATAAGTTTTAGAGAGAGGAATTAAAATGGAAGGAGTAAAGAGTGATAATCCTAAAATATTAGTTGTTGAAGACGAAAACGTCGTTGCTTTGGAGCTTAAGAAAAGATTGAAAAAACTTGGGTACCTGGTTCCAAGCGTTGCTTCATCTGGAAAAGAAGCTATCAGTAAAGCTGGGGGTTTTCTTCCTGATCTCGTTATTATGGATATCAGGCTAAAAGGAGATATGGATGGAATTCAAGCAGCACAAACAATTCGAGAGGAATTTAATATACCGGTGATATATCTTACGGCTCATTCGGATGAGGAAACACTTAAAAGAGCTAAGCAAACAGAACCCTATGGATATATACTAAAACCTTTTGAAGAAGACGACCTGCGAACAGCAATTGAAATCGCACTATACAAGCATCATAGTGAACATTGTAAATAAATAATATAGGATCCAATCATTGTGAACATCGACATTTTTATTTTAGGAATTCGTTGATTTTTATGTGAATCAATTTATTTATTATTCAAAGCTGATCATCGGGCAGATTCGTTTGGATATTACAAATTATCATACCACATGACAATTCACATGTCATACAAATAATAATACCAAATTATGCTATATATCATCTTGTTCTAAAGTAAAATATCCCCTAATTTAAGGGTCTATATCTATAACAGGGATGTATGTCAGCATCCCTGTCACTTCCCAAAAGATAATTGGGGTTCTGAGATATGTATATATACTAGAGATATATGGCCATATACAAAAAATATAAATACTCTTGGTTATGGATAATATATATATATGTCGATGATTAAGATACATATGGTTATTTAATTGATACAAAATAACAATTAAAGACCAGATCTATTTTCAAATAACAGAAGGAAGCAAAGAAATGACATTAAACAACAAAAATCACAACTGGATAATTGCATATCTGGGATTCTAGGAATTAGTACGAAAAAGGTCATAATCCAGGAGCTGTTAGCATGGAAAAAAAGCCACTTGATACACTTATTAGCAAAAATGGTTTATGGGTGTCACGTAACGGACACCTTCATGGGATAAAAAAGTGTGAAACATCCCAGAAATACATAAGAATAGAAATGGATTGCGGAGAAGTAATCACCGTACGCAATTCAAAATCAAGCCGATCTGCAAGGTCACTCAGGAACCATAAATTCCAGAAACCCTGTAAGCAATGTCGTCTGCCGGAAGACAGGATCAGGGAATTCTCAAAGAGGATTGCAGGAAAGGATGAAGCTGAAATTAAAATTATCCGCTCTTTCCGTTTAGAACCTGAAAAACCGGTTCATGAAGAAATTTCTCAGCCAAATATGCCGGAAATTAAAATTAATCCTCCTTCTAATGTTCATGATGAAAAAAGGGCTGGAGCAGTAAATACCAACGACCATACCAACAAACAGGTATCAACTCCAAAATCAAAGAATAATAATTCCAGCCCTTCTAAAATTCCAAATAAGACTTTCCAGCAGCAATCACAATCCAGGAAAACTGAGTTTACACCTCTGCAAAAAACAAGAATTCTATCACTGCTTGGACCTGGCGAAATGATATCATTCTCAAAGGAGAAGCGTTCCTTTGGTGAACTGGAATCCATCCTGCTGACTGAAAGAAAAAAAGATATCCGGGAAATTTACGAGAACAGCCGTGAGAACCTGCTTGGGAAACTTGAAAGGAATATAACCGAATTCTTTGTAGATATGGGTTTCCTTGAGGTAAAATCACCCATACTCATCCCCTTCGAATACATGGAAAGAATGGGAGTCGGCGAAGACAAGAAACTGTCTGAGCAGATATTCAGAGTGGGTGACAACATGTGCCTGCGCCCCATGCTTGCTCCCGGTCTGTACAACCACCTACGAAAGTTCGATAATGTACTGCCTGATCCTGTAAGGATATTTGAGATAGGCCCATGCTACCGTAAGGAATCTGACGGGAACAGTCACCTTGAAGAGTTCACAATGCTCAACTTCTGCCAGATGGGATCCAGGTGTACAAGGGATAATCTGGAGTATATCATAGAGGAATTCCTAGAGTTCCTTGGTATTGAGTATGAGATAGCTGAGGACAGTTGCATGGTCTATGGCCAGACCATCGATATCATGCATAAGAACATGGAACTCTCATCTGCTGTTGTAGGTCCTATCTCAATGGACATGGACTGGGGAATAGACAAACCCTGGATTGGGGCCGGTTTTGGACTTGAAAGACTCCTGAAAGCAAAGCACGATTTCAAGAACATTAAGCGTGCAGCCAGATCTGAATCCTACTACAACGGAGTAAGTATTAACCTGTGAGGTATTACTATGATAAAGAAAGTAGAATATCTGGACCTCGACAGGCTTGCACAGGATATAGTAAATGGAAGAGAACTCACAGATGAAAATCTGAGGGAACTTCTTTGCCTGACAGAAGAAGATGAAATACAGAAACTGCACTATGTAGCAAGAAAAGTGAGAGATCATTTTTTCGGGAACAAGGTCTTCCTTTACAGTTTCGTTTACTTCTCGACCCACTGTAAGAACAACTGTGCCTTCTGTTATTACAACAGGTGCAACGATATACAGCGATACCGCCTGGATATCGAGGAAATACGCAATATCTGCAGGGCACTGAAGAACGAGAGCATCCATATGGTTGACTTGACAATGGGAGAAGACCCCTATTTCCACAATGAACCTGAAAGATTCATTGATATTGTGAGAACAGTAAAAGATGAAACCGGACTGCCAATCATGATCTCTCCTGGTGTCCTGGATGATAAGACACTCATCCAGCTTCATGAAAACGGAGCTGATTTCCTTGCCCTTTACCAGGAAACACATGACAGGGAACTCTACAGGAAACTGAGGGTTGGCCAGTCATTTGAAGAAAGAGTTCATGCAAGGGAATTTGCAAAAATGATTGGCTATTGTGTGGAAGATGGAATACTCACAGGCGTGGGAAATGATATAGAATCTACTATAAAGTCCCTGCGGGGAATGCAAAAGAATAAACCTGACATGGTACGTGTCATGACCTTTGTTCCACAGGAAGGAACTCCGCTTGGAGAAGTAAGCCAGGAATCCAGTCTCTCAGAACTGAAGATAATATCCATATTAAGGCTAATGTTCCCTGACAGGCTCATACCTGCATCTCTTGACCTTGAAGGCATCGATGGCATGGTCCATCGCCTTAATGCAGGTGCCAATGTAGTCACATCAATAATAGCAGCCAATTCCTCACTTGAAGGCGTGGTTAACTATGACAGGAATCTTGAAGAAAGGGACAGGGATCCAAAAAGCGTTGTTGATCGCCTCAGGACCATGGGTATGGAACCTGCAAGCCAGGCGGACTTTAAAAGAATAAGGGAGAAGTCCACTGGAAAACCTGTTGGAATTGTTGGACTGCCAGAGGTTCATGCATGATCAACATATGCATTATCGGTGGCAAGCTACAGGGGTTTGAGGTCACGTACCTTGCACATAAAGCAGGTATGAATGTTGTGCTAGTTGACTGCAAGGAAAAACCCCTCATACGCAATGTTGTAGACAGTTTTCACTGCTTTGATGTGATAGAGGAACCTGAAAAACTGAAAGAACTCTCAAAAACTGTGGATGCCATCATTGCGGTGAATGAGAACCTTGAAACCATAGAGTTTCTCAGGAGTATGGAAAAAGAGCTTGCATGCCCCATGCTCTTTGACTTCGATGCCTACTACGTTAGTATGGATAAGAAACGTTCAAAGGATTATTTCAGGTCCATAAATATACCCGCTCCTGCAGATAAGCCAACCAGGCCGCCATATTTTGTAAAGCCCCCATGTGAAAGCAGCAGTATTGGAACCTCAATAATATATGATGATAAGGAACTGGAAGGGCTTGACCCTTCAATGCTTATCGAGGAATATGTAGAAGGTGATGTTATCTCCCTTGAAGTTATCGGGGATGGCAAGCACTTTGCAGTTGTTAAGGAAACAAAGATCCATATTGACGGCACCTACGACTGCCACATGGTAACACCTATTGATAGCTATCCTGAGTTCAGGAAAATAACCTATGAACTTGCAAAAAATCTCAGTCTTCGCGGGATCATGGATGTAGAAGCAATAGACAGTCCCCAGGGACTAAAGGTACTTGAGATAGATGCAAGGTTCCCAAGCCAGACACCCACTGCTGTTTACCATTCCACTGGAATTAACCTTGTGGAAATGCTCATGCAGGCATTTTCAGAAGGAATTCAGGAGATGGATAAGGTTGCTGAAATAAACTACTGCATATACGAGCATCTGCTCCTGAACAATGGAAGACTGGAACCTGTAGGTGAGCATGTACTCTCCCAGGGTGATGAATACGTACAATTCCATGCTTCTGAAGGACTTGATATCTTTGAGTCCCGGGGTAAGGACAAAAACAGTGTCTTCACCCTTATAAGCTGGGGAAACGACCGGGAAAGAACAGAAAAGATCAGACAGAACGGAATGGAATTTATAAAGGAGCATTTCCGGAATAATCCACAGGAGGAATAAAATGGCACTTTTGACACCCGAAGACCTGGAAAACCTTTCCGCACAACTTGAGGAAAATGATGAGATCGCTAAAAGGGTTACAGGACTTGATATAAGGGGAATATGCGAAGCACTTTACGGAACAAAACCTGGTGCTGAAAAAGTGGGTATCATACCCATCACCGCAGGAAACGGTGTCATCGGCAATTTCACATCATCCCTGCTGTTCATATCTGAATACTTCGGTTTTGAAGGATTCGTAACAGAGCACCCGGACGTTACAGGTTACTATGAAGCCGTGTCCCGGGGAGCTGACATAATAATGATGGCAGATGACCATATTTTCACTGCACACAACCTGAGGAACCAGAAGATAGTCAGCAACCACGTGGCTACAGGTGTGATATATGCAGATATCGCTTCAAGGTTTAAGGATGCCAGTTCAAAAGATATACTTGTCATCGGACTTGGCAGGGTTGGTTATGCAGGAGCATGCCATCTTGTGAACAAGGGTTTCAATGTCTATGCCTGTGACCCCAATAAGGATTTTCTTCAGAAAGCTGTTGATGAGCTGGGCATAAAACCTTACTGCAGCGATGACAGGAAAAAGTTTTCCATGGTATTCGAGGCCACGCCCAATGCAGACACAATATCAGAAGGTATGATAGAAGAGAGATGTCTTGTCTCAACTCCAGGAATACCATGTGGACTGCCACCTGATGTAGGAAAGAAATATCGTGTTGACCTCGTGATGGAGCCTCTTGTAATAGGAGTTGCTTCAATGCTGTATTCTGTGATACAGAACTAAGATCCAGAAATGTGAGTTAAGTAAGTGTAAACTAGAGGAGAATAGAGAACATGTATGTGATATCCCTTGACCTTGGAACCAGCGGTTTCAGATCGCAGCTCATCGACCTTAAGAAGAAAGAGACATTGAAGACAGTGATAACAATGGGACATCCCCTTCCCGGCGGCAATGTGATGGACCACCTTGATTTTGCCATCAGTACCGGAGCGGATGTAGCACACAGGCTGATCATTGAAACGGTAAAGGAGATACTGGAAAAGTTCGATGTGGAGCCTGATAAGATAGAGCGCATAGCGGTCTGCGGCAATCCCATACAACTCTCCCTGTTCCAGAATATAGAGATAAGGGACCTTGCATACGCAGGTGAGAACAAACAAACGGCACTTGGAGTGAAGGATGTCAAAAGGGATGCCAGGATTTTCCCTGCAAATGAACTTTTCAAGGGAATCTACGAAATGGACAACTGTGAGATAATCGTTCCTCCTGCCATCAAGCACGAGATAGGTGCCGATGCCCTTGCTATGATGGTGGAAACAGATTTCATCCACCAGACAGAACCATGCCTTGTTACCGATTACGGCACTAACGCTGAAATGGCGCTGAAGATAGGCGACAGGATAATAACCGCAAGTGCAGCTGCAGGTCCTGCCATCGAAGGACAGGGTATATCATGCGGGATGCTTGCCGGACCGGGGGCCATATGTGATGTGAACAGCGAAGGTGAATGGTGGAGGCTCACTGTACTCGACGATACTATGAACCCTAGAAAAGGACCACTCGTTGATCCCATTACAGGAGATTGCATTGAAGGCTGTATGGTAATACCCAAAGGAGTAACCGGTACAGGAGTTATCTCGACAATGGCACTTGCGCTGAAAGAGGGACTCATAAAGAAACTTCCTAAGCTGCCCAATGGTAAACTGATACTTGGGGACAATATCATTATCACTGACAAGGATGTTGAAGAAGTGGGTAAGGCCATAGGAGCCATCAGGGCAGCACATATGACACTGATGGTGGAATCAGGATTGAAATACGAGGATCTGAGGTACTCATATATGTCAGGAGCCACCGGCACCTATGTAGATGCTGAAAAGGCAAGACATATTGGTTCTGTCCCCGGTTTTTCCAGAGGCATCATCCAGTTCGGGAACACGTCCATTGGACTTGCAAGAAGGATTGCCATTGACAGATCAAAGCTCAATGATGTGATCGCCATTGCAAAAAAGATACATGCAGATCACTTAATGATGGCTACCAGCGAGACATTCAAGGATATCTATGTATGCGAACTTGCAACCTGGCAGAATGGGATGCCTCCTGAAATGTATACCCAGATGCTGGAAATGTACGGCATTCCCGCATTCCCCAAAAACCTGGATAAAGTGGAGATCGAAAAAAGGGTTGTCAGGGATATCGATGATGTGGGCCGTTTTGGGCTTGAGATTGTAAAGGATATAGGAATAATCCTTGAAGCTCCGGTGGAAAAATGCATACTCTGCCACTTGTGTGAAAAGGAATGTCCTGAAGATGCATTGGTGATCGTCGAAAAGAACGGCCAGAAGAGGTTTGTCAATATTGACAGCCAGCACTGTCTGGGTACAAGCTGCAGGCGCTGTGTGACTATCTGCCCTGAGCAGACCATGAACCACAGCATGCTAAAGATACAGGAAAAGAAGCAGAAGAACGGAGTTATCTGAAGTTCACTCATTGAATTTCAGGATGGTGGTCTTAAGAGTTGCCAGATCCACTACAGGAACCTGGGCAGGAGTCGGAACGACATTTACTCTTTTCTGGAACTCGGTCTGATCCTGCCAGGTACCGGAATTGATAAGCAGGACATTCTTGTACCATTCAACACCCACGGTATGTACATGACCACAGTGGAGAATGTCAGGCACGTTTCCAATAACAAAATAATCTTTCTTTTCAGGTGCTATGGAAACACGGCTTCCATAGATTGGGGATAGATGCCTGAACTTCATCATTTCCACCATTGCCTTGGTGGGGTCATGGTAAGAAACCCCGGGGACAGATGCGACCAGGTCATCTATAGAACGGCCATGATAAAGCATCACCTTTACACCATCAAGATCCACAACTGAAGGATTCCCGACAAACGTGACATTTTCAGGGAAATAAGCCCTTATACATTCAGGTAATCTTGGCTGGGGTTCAGCCTGGCGAACAGCATCGTGGTTTCCAGGAGAAATGATAATCCTGATATGTTTAGGTATTCTGTGAAAATATTCACCTGCTTTTTTGTACTGGTCATACACATCAATAATTGAGAGTTCATGCTCCTGTCCCGGGTATATACCAACCCCGTCAACAAGATCACCTGCTACAAGTAGATAGCGAACTTCCTTTGAAATGGCAGCCAATGCTTCATTGTCAGTGTCACCATTCAAAAAATCAAGGAACCTCTCCCATGGTTCTTCAAGGAAAGTTGAACTTCCTACATGTATATCAGATGTCAGGATTGCCTTTCCAAACGTTCCTTTCCTCTTAATAGTTGTATTTGGAAGGTCAGGGAGGATTATCTTCTGAGCTATCATGAGATTGCCATCGTTTGTGAGAGTACCTGTAAATCCTACAACCTCATCCAGCACGAAATGACTAGCCTGTTCATAAAGTTCTTTGTCTGCCATACGTATGAGAACTGAAAAAATGCCTGTAGGATCTTCGACTTCCAGAATCTTATGCCCATTACTTGTGCTCTTTATCTCTGAGATCATACCAATTAACGAAACTTCTCCGGCTTCCTTGCTTCCTTTGAAATTGGTTCTTTTACCTTTTTTCAAGCTCTCTATGGGCCGGGCATTTATCCTGCCACGGATAATTTCGCTGATCCTGCTGTAACGGTTCCTGAAGAACTGGACAAATTCCATGTATTCGCCAACACAGGTTGAATTGTCCGTAATATCAGAAAGTATAGAAAGAGGACTTTCATAATGGCAAGCACTGCTACCGGAAATGGTAGTGATGACTGGCGACTGATAAGAAGAGTATGAGTTGTGCTTATTATTATTGTTGTGGTTACTGTTGTAGTTGTTATTAATTTCCCTGCTTTTTAGGCTTGGCTCAAAAGAATGTTTGGAATTTTTTGTCTCAACAGAAGTGGTGGTGTTAAATCCTTCAAGGTCAATATGATCAATATCAATTACAAGAACAGAAAGATCGATATTCTCAAGTATGTATGCCACAAGTTCCTTCGGGGAACAATGAGAACATATAAGGTCCACTACTTCAGGACTTATCTGGTAGCCTTCTTCAATAAAGGCAGTTAGGACATCGAACTCATTCATAATAATAGTAGACTAAAATGTAGATCATCATACAATAAAATAACCTATAAAACTTACGAAATGATTTTAAACCGTAAACATTTTATTTTTTGCAAATATATTCTTTAACTCATAAATACATTCTTCATTTGGACGAAAGACAGGTAATAACAATGAACTTAAAAGACACTTTTCATGTTTTCAAAGAAAGTGACAATTTCTTTGTTTCACTTGCACGGGACATTCTAACGGTCCTGTTTGCCGTATTGATATTTGCATCTTTCTCCCAGGTGGTCTTTGGGATGTGGACGCCGATGGTAGCCGTTGAATCAGGTAGCATGGAGCCACATATGAATATAGGAGATATTATTTTTATCCAGAGCATTGACCGAACACATGTCATTACATATGAAGAAGGTATGAATAACTATACGTCTTTTGATAATTATGGTAATGTGATATTATACAAACCCTATGGTCAGGAAGGTGTTACACCAATCATTCACAGGGCAATGTATTATGTTGAAGAGGGAAAACCCATGTGGGAAGGTGGGCCTGCAGCTCCTTATGCAGGATACATCACAAAAGGTGACAACACACAAACAAACAGGTACTATGACCAGCAAGGACAAATAAGTTACCTGATGCCTGTTAAAGAAGAATGGATCATAGGCATCGCTCGTTATAAAATACCTTATGTAGGATATCTCAGATTGATGATTCCAAGCTTCTGATGTATTAAAGATGTAATTGGGTTGTAAGGACAGGCTTAAAGATTTCCAGCGGTTTAAGCCTGTAATCTTCAAACAACACTTTTTTTGTACTGTTAATCGGAACACTCAATACTATCTCTTTTGTCCTGCCATACCTGCCTTTGCTCACAACAACAGCATTTACGATTCCAAGCATATCCAGTTCTGACATTAGATCTGTCACCCTACGCTGTGTGAGGATGTCCATATCCACCTGTAAACATAATTGGCGGTAGACATTATAAACTTCACCTGTTGTGACATTCTTATATCCGTTATTTCTCAGTACCATAACACTGTAAAGAGCAAGCTTTGACTGAGTTGGAAGAGTACGTACGACTTCAATGACACGGTCAACTTCAATTTTTTCCTGGGCACCTTTTACATGCTGTTCTTCAACACGGGATTTGTTCTCTCTTTCTGCAATTTCCCCTGCAACCCTGAGAAGATCAAGAGCGCGTCTTGCATCACCGTGTTCCTGAGCGGCAAAAGCAGCACAAAGAGGAATGACCATTTCATCCAAAGCATCAGGCTTGTAAGCAATCTGAGCTCTTTCAAGAAGAATATCACTTATCTGATCAGCGTCATATGGTGGAAAAATTATTTCTTCTTCTCCAAGTGAACTTTTAACCCTTGGATCAAGAAATTCAGTGAATTTAAGGTCATTTGAAACACCAATCATGCTGACTTTTGCATTCTCTAAATCAGTGTTTATTCTTGAGAGATTATAAAGAACATCATCACCTTTTTTAATTAGTTTGTCGATTTCATCAAGAATAATGATAACAACTTGTCTTTCACTATCAATTGTTTCTTTAAATTTGAAAAAGACCTGATCAGTTGGCCAGCCGGTCATTGGGACATCTTCTCCAAACTGGCGTGTAAGATTTGCAAGCAGTCTATATTGAGTGTCAATTACTTCACAATTCAAGTAGACAACTTTACAGGAAAGTCCAAGAGCTTCACCTTTTCTTTCAAGCTCAATCCCAACGTGTCTTGTTACAGCAGTTTTACCTGTACCGGTTTTCCCATAGATCAAGATATTTGAAGGTGTATCTCCTCTAAGAGCTGAAACAAGAATTGAAGCAAGACTGTTTATCTGATCATCACGATGAACAAGAGAATCAGGAGTATATGAATGTCTTAGAACCTCTTTATTTTTGAAGATAGGTTCATTTTCCAGTAATTCCTGGAACAGGCCATCTAATGATTTACTTTGCATTTACTTGTTTCACCCTTTCCTATCAAAATTACTAATGTTACTACGATGTTGAATAATGTCTAATACTTACTTGTCAGATATCAGAAATGTCAATTATAAAACGAATGTGACTAACTTTTATCTCTGTATTCCAAACGCTACATTGGAAGTGGAGGTTATTAATGTTTATGGTTTAGACCCCCTTAGTTCAACTGGAAACTTATATAATAATTAAAATTTGTATCAAAATCATTAGGTATCAACATTTTTTTCATAATTAATTCATTAAAGAATATAAACAATAGGAGTTCTGATGGAATGAAACCCCTTTGTTTCAACTGGAAAGTATATAAACCACAGTGACCCCATTGTTTCAGCTGGAATCCAAAAAAAAGATATGAATAATCTTTTTAATTATTTTAAAAAAAGATGGTGCTTTTACTATTAAAATAAAACTATATAAGCTTTTCTTATTAACAAACCAAACAAATAAACAAACAAATAAAAAAAGCAAAGAAAACTAATTAAATCAAGTTTTTATGGTTTGTCATGAATTTCCAGTTGAAACAATGGGGTAGCTTAGGCCAATAAAATCTAAAAATATTAAACATGGATTTTGGTGAATTTTGTAATTTCCAGTTGAAATCATGGGGTTGCTGTTCTAGTTCTAAAAAAAAGAAAATTATTAAATAAGTATATCTTTTATATAAGTATACATATAGTTAATGATGTATATAGTTCATCTAATTTAAGATGGTGGTTAGGATATGAACAAAAAAAGTCAGAATACAAAATCATTTTTAACACAAGATTTTTCTATTAACGATATTGTTCAAAATCCAATATTCAAAAAGATATTAGATAAACTTCCTTATGCAATTGGTATATTTGATAAAGATTATAACATTCTTTTTTTAAACAAAAATGGTTACCACTTTTTAGGTTTATCTGAAAATAAAAATTTAAAGATGAAGTGTTTTGAGCAATTTGGAAAGACATCTCCTTGTAATGATTGTTCTGAGGCGATTTTTTTAAAAAAAGCTTTTCTTCAGCAGCAAACGTATCTGCCGGAAACATCACAAAATATTTTTACAAAATCATATTTCATTTATGATTCTAGTGAACAACTTGAATATATCATCAATTACATTCGTTTCTTTAAGCATGATAAATCAATTTTTCCACAAGAAAATCTTCCTGCAAATTTAGAACTTCTATTAGCTGAAAGAATAGAGGATTTAATGGCTTCAAACCAAAAACTGCAATCTGAAGTCATGGAAAGGATTTGCATTGAGAATGAATTAAAAGAATCCCAGATTATTTTTAATTCTTTAATTGAAACTATCCCGGAAATAGTCTATTTAAAAGATCTTAACGGAAAAAATCTTGTTTCAAATAAAGCATTTGAAAAGTTTGTTGGACTCCAAAAAGCTGAGATTATTGGTAAAACAGATAAAGAACTTTTTCCGACCTCCCTGGCAGAAATATTTGTACAATCTGATAACGATATAATCAAAAATAAAAAATCTATTCATATTATAGCTGATTTTATTGATCCAGCAGGTAACAAAAAATATCTTGAAAGTATTAAAACACCAATTTTAGATTTAAATAATAATGTCGAAGGTATTGTAGGTCTAAGCCGGGATATTACCGAACAGAAAATAGCAGAAGAGACCCTAAAAATATCCCGGAATGAATTAGCACAGACTTATGATTATATTCATAACTTAATGGAACTATCTCCGATTGCAACTTTATCACTTGATAGTGAGTTGATGATAAGTACTATCAATCAAAAAGCTCTTGATGTTTTAGGGTATGTGTTTGACGAATTAATTGGTGTATCGTTCATTAACTTACTTGTGAAACCAGAAAAATTTGTGAAAGGTTCAAGTAAACCAGTTATATTGGAGTTCACAACAAAAGAGGGTACGTCTTTAATAGCAAATGTTTCACAGTCGGTTATAAACAAAACTGGGATGGACGAAAGAATAGTTGTGACATTCCAAAACATTTCAGATCTGAGGGGATTGTTTGTTGATCCTTTACAAGAAGAGTCTCTGGAAAACGAAGCTGCTTTTGAAGACTTTGAAGATAAGTATGTAAAACTTGATCCCGGGTGTATTTATTTTGTTGATGATACAGATACTGAAGATAGTTATCGTATGTTCTCTAACATGGTTAAAAGTGGAGTGCCAGGTCTTTGCATAACACGGCAAAATCCTACAAGAGTACGAAATACCTATAGCTTATTAAAAACGCCTTTTATTTGGTTAACAAAGAATCAGAGCAGTGATCAACCTTTTATTGATTCCAGCGAACTATACAAACTTCAACCAACTATTTATAATTTTATTGATAAAGTAAACCTTGGAGTTGTCTTTTTAGATGGTCTTGAATATCTGAGTCTGGACAACGATATAAAATCTGTTATAAAAGCAATTGAAGAAGTAAATGATTCTGTAATGAACTCAAATTCAAGTATGATCATCCATATTAATTCGCTTGCATTGGATCTAAAGGAGTTTCATCTTATGACACGATGGATGAAACCGGTTAAATGTCTTTAAAAGCTTGCCGAAAGATAATCAAAAATGAGGATATTCAATGGATTATTCAGAAATTGAACTGGATTATGTATCCGATATCCCTCAGCTTGTAACCAATATAGCCATCTCCGGTTCCCAATGGATACATGGGAAAGTGGGAATAACCAATCAGGATATATGGTTACCTAAAGAAGGCGGGTGGGATACTATTCCTTTAAAAGCAGTGGAACTGGTAGACAGAAAATTGCCCAAATCCGTTGTCAATAAGATAGTATCATCAAGCAGGCATTCAAGTTACATTGTGGTAGATTACAAAAAATTATCGTTGTTTGGAACAGGTTATGTGACCTCCAGCATGATTTTTACCGGTGATAAGGTTAATATTGAAAATTTAAAATCATATCTGCTGACATTACTTGGTTTTAGCGTTGATGCAGTATATGGTCAGCTCAAACCGGAACAGATCAGGCTGTTGTTCTTGCTTTCATCCGGTATTACAGACATGGATGTATTACTTCCTATATTTGACAGGGATAAACTTCTGCTAAAGCATGCTTTTGAAGTTTTAAAAAAAAGAGATCTGGTAGATGAATTTGCATATGTTACTCCTACAGGATCTGCAATAATTGAAGGGCTTAAGGGAAAAGGTGAAGGTACTCTTGGAAAAGATCTGAATTCATCATTCCAGGAGATAGCAAAATGCTGGAATCATACAAATAGTTTCAAAGCTACGGAAAAGATGAATAAACTTGTCTGGAAATTTGGTACATCTTCGCTTATAGGCCATGTAAATACTGAGTGTTTATGGCAGTTCATTCCCCTGGATCAAATAAAATCAGTAAAAATAGAAGAAAAAAACATTGGTCTGGTCAGTCTCTTCATGCATACCATAAACGATGTAATGATTACTCTGGATTCTGTTGAAAACTCAATTTCTTTTGCTTTGTCTGATGCTATTGATCAGAACGAGGACAGTATATTCAGACTTGTTAGTGCAATTTACCTCGGAGTGAAGGACAAAAAAGCTCTGGCATATTTATGTGGTATAGAATCGTTTGCTATTGAATCTAAAATAAATCACATGATACAAAGCGGACTAATTGATGTTGAATTCAATTTATTTCCAAAATCCCTGAAAATCATCAGGAATCATATTAATGAAAAGATAGCGAATTCTTCCATGCTGAGATCTTTTGAATCAGAAAGACTCAGGGAATTTGAAAAGAACTATGCGAAAAAAAAGATGATGGATAAACTGGGTGATGTAAATGAGGTTTATAGATACGATTGAAGGATTGAACAAAGTATTTCTTACTGACATCCCAAAGAATAGTGTGGTATTGATCACGGGTGCTCCGGGAACATTGAAGTCAGGCGTGACATTCTCTATGCTTTCCAATTATCTTGAAGGTGCTGATGAATATGGTCTTTACATCACTCTTGAAGAAAGTAAAGCAAATCACATGAGAAATATGGAACATATGGGGGTAAAGCTGACGGATAAACTGGGTATCCTGGATTACAGTGATTATCGCTTGCAGTTTGATGAATACTCCCAGGATCTTATAAATACCATTGAGACTCAGATTATGCAATACAAAAGTAAATGGGGCCCTAAGTTCACCTGTGTAGCACTTGATTCTCTTGGAGCGTTATATTCACTGATGGATGAACGGGAAGATGAAATGCGCAAGCGTCTGTATCATTTGTTTGAACCGCTACGCAGAGAGGATCTGACATCTTTTGTAATATTTGAAACCTTCAATACTCTTGATCCTGGACAGCCCAAGGCAGGTATTGAAGGTTACCTTGCAGATGGGATAATAGAACTTGGAATTGCATCTAAGCAGAATGTATCTTACCGTTTTATGAAGGTCCTTAAGATGCGTGCTGCTACGCATAGTATGGATCCATGGGTAGTCACAGTTTCAGATAAAGGTTTGAAGATATACAAAGGTATATCATAACGTTATACCGGTATCAAAGCAGTTCCATTACGGACTGTCACCTATTTTTCAAGCTATGCGTGCAACACAATTTTTTTAAGCATCTTCTAGTATTCATATATCAAATGAACGAAACTGGCCTATCTGAAGAGAAAATACGCAACATTTTAAACGATTCAAAAAGTCAGGACCTGAAATATGAACGTGTGCTGAGTTCCATGTGCACCTATCCGCATAGAGTAGCGGTTGAAGCTCATATGCAGTTCATAGAATCAAATATGGGTGATTTTGGGCTTTTCAAAGGAACATCCAATCTTGAAAAGGAGGTACTCAGTATGCTAAGTAACCTTCTGCATCATCCGGGTGCATCAGGTTACATGACCACAGGTGGGACTGAATCAAACATACAGGCTATCCGTTCCATGAGGAATCTTTTCATCCAGAAGTCAAAATGCGAAAAACCCAATCTTGTTGTGCCGGATTCAGCTCATTTTTCATTTGACAAAGTATCAGATATTCTCGATGTCGAACTCAGAAAAGCAAGTCTTGAGGATGATCTTAAAGTGTCTATAGATTCCGTTAAATCTCTTATAGACGAGAATACGATAGGTCTTGTTGCTATAGCAGGCTCAACAGAATTTGGCCAGGTCGATCCGATAGCCAGACTTTCTGAAATTGCACTGGAAAACAATATTTTCTTGCATATCGATGCTGCTTTTGGAGGATTTGTCCTTCCATTTCTTGAAATGTCATGTGAATTTGATTTTATTTTACCGGGTGTTACTTCAATAGCTATTGACCCTCATAAAATGGGCATGAGTACAATACCATCCGGCGTGCTTCTGTTCAGGACCAATGAACATCTGGAAAGCCTCAAGGCAGAAACACCTTACCTCACAGTTTCGACTCAGTATACTCTTACAGGGACCAGAAGTGGAGCTGCAGTGGCAGCAACATATGCTGTTATGAGCTTCCTTGGAAAAGAAGGCTACCGGGAAAAAGTGTCCGGATGTATGGAATTAACTCATTATCTTATGGACCGTCTGGCAGGGATCAATGTGTATCCTTTATTAAAACCTGTCATGAACGTAGTTGCACTGAAAGTCTCCAAACCTGATCTTGTCAGAAGCAGGCTGGCAAAAGAATTCAACTGGCAGGTTTCTATCACCCAGAAACCTCATGGCTTGCGCCTTGTGATCATGCCTCATGTAACTTTTGAAATGATAGATTCTTTTGTAAAAGACCTGGAGAAGGTTCTCCAGACAATTTAACCAAAATTGACGAGATAACAAACGGGATGACAATTGAGGGGATAAGGCTTGATGGCACCTTGCCTTGAAGCTTGTAAGACGTGTGTTCATCAGGCCTGTCTTAATTATGAATAGGACTTTTCCACATATACTCTTAAGCCAAGCGGAGTGAAAGTATTCTGTACATCTCATTCAGCAAATTTAACTTCAGATAAAAATAAGATAAAGATAAATATGAATCCATCTAACATGTTGTCATGAAAAGCTCATTCAAGATTGGAAGCATAATGGGGATACCTATTAAGCTACACATCACTTTCTTGCTGATACTTCCCGTATTCGCTCTTGTTTTTGCGACAAATCCGCAACCTTATGGTTTTGCAGATATTGGCTCGACCACCAAGAGTTATGCTCTCTCTCTCTTGACAACAATACTGTTATTTGGCTGCATCCTACTTCATGAACTGGGTCATTCTTATATGGCCAAGAGTTACGGTGTTAAAATTAAGGACATAACACTACTGCTGTTTGGTGGAGTGTCTTCCATGGAAGAGATCCCGAGGGACCCTTCCCAGGAATTCAAAATGGCTTTTGCAGGTCCGCTGGTGAGCCTGATCATAGGTTTTGGTCTTCTTGGATTGAACATACTGGCTGTTTCATCCATACCAACTTACAGCACCACTCCAATTTACCTGATGGTGGGTATCCTGGCTTCCATCAATATAGTACTCGCGCTTTTCAATTTGCTTCCTGCTTTCCCGATGGACGGAGGAAGGCTTCTTCGTGCCTGGTATGCAAAAAGGATGAGCTATGTAAAAGCAACTCATTACGCTGCCTATATTGGTAAGATGTTCGCTTTTTTGATGGCAATAGTTGGATTATTCTCAAATCCATGGCTCATTTTGATAGCTTTTTTCGTTTTCATGGGTGCATCCGAAGAAGACAAATCCACAACTGTGACCGTAAGTCTTGAGAAGTATAGAGTTGCAGATATAATGTCAAAGGAAGTAATTTCTGTCCCTCCTGAAATGACAGTTGAGGAACTTTCACATTTCATGTTTGAGAATAAACATCTTGGATATCCTGTGATCAAGGGCAATTCTTTAAAAGGGATTGTGACCTTTACAGACATACGTAATGTCCTTCCGCATGAGCGCTATGCGACCCTTGTATCCGATGTCATGACAAGGAATGTGATTTCGCTTCCTTCCGGTGCCAATGCGGCAGAAGCGTTCAAAATAATGACTATCAACAATATAGGCCGTGTCCTGGTAATAGACAATGAAAATGTCACTGGTATTCTTTCCAGGTCAGATCTCATGCGGTCGTTGATGTTATTGAGTGAGTAGTAGTAGTTCTAAGTAGTTTTAAAAGAGGATCTACATTGAAACATGATAATTTAAATGATTCACAGGAGAATGTTTCCGCTTATGATTACACTTCCACAGGTGGTAATCTGTATTTGGAAGGAAATGCG
The DNA here is from genome assembly GCF_002243045.1 of Methanolobus psychrotolerans. GTDB lineage: Archaea > Halobacteriota > Methanosarcinia > Methanosarcinales > Methanosarcinaceae > Methanolobus > Methanolobus psychrotolerans. The sequence continues at coordinate 87,954 of NZ_MBKP01000012.1, read as the reverse complement.
GGGAATCCAACATTTTCAAGCTCAGGCCCAACTGAGATAGAAGTGGTAAAAGAGCTTATAGAAACTGAAGAATCTATTTCGGGTCCAGGTTCTGAAGATACAAAAAAGCCCAGCGAGATAATACTTGTAGGTACGGCTCATGTATCTGAAAAGAGTGTCAGGGAAGTAAACGCAACTATCGAAAGGGAAAAACCGGATATCGTTGCAGTGGAACTTTGCCGTCCCCGATACGAAGCCATCAAAGGTAATGTCAAGAACAGTGATATACCGATAAAAGAGCTTCTCAAGGAAGGTAAGGTCTATTTCTATCTTGTACACATGTTGCTGGCCCATATCCAGAAGAAATTTGCTGACCAGATGGGTATCCAGCCGGGCGCTGAAATGATAAGCGCTATTGAAGCTGCAGAAGCAAGTGGAGCACAGGTCCTTCTCATTGACAGAGATGTACAGATCACTTTGCAGCGTTTCTGGAGCAAAATGGGTTTCATTGAGAAACTCAAGATGCTTGGTGGTCTTATAGCTGCAGTTCTTGGTATTGGCGGCACTCAGGATATAGATATGGAAACTATCACAAACCAGGACATGGTTTCCATGCTTGTAGAAGAGTTCAGGGAATCCTCACCCAACGCTGTCAAAGTCCTTATAGATGAAAGGGATGCATACATGGCTAACAACCTTGTAAAGGCTGCTGCAGGTGGCAACAAAAAAATAGTCGCTGTAATAGGTGCAGGTCACAGAGCAGGCATCCAGCATTATCTTGAGAATCCAAAAACAATTCCCCAGGGCAACTATGCAGTTGAAGCGCCAAAAAAGCGTTTTAGCATAATGAAATTATTCGGAGCTGCTGTTGTAGCCATCGCCCTTGGAACTTTCGCTTTGCTGATCTTATCAGGGGTTCCTCTTGAAAAGCTTGCTATTGCATTTGCATGGTGGTTCATAATAAATGGAGTTCTCAGCGCTGCAGGTGCTATGCTTGCAAGAGGTCACCCCTATTCTGTACTCACTGCTTTTTCAGTTGCATGGCTGACGTCCTTAAACCCGATGATGGCAGCAGGGTGGTTTGCAGGTCTCACAGAAGCCAAATACCGCAGTCCTACCACAGATGACTTCAAGGAACTGGTTGAGATCGAAACAACTTCAGACATGATGAATAACAATCTATTCCGTGTCGTACTTGTGGCAGCTCTAGCAAATCTTGGAAGTATGATAGGTACTTTCCTTGGTGTCTATGTAATGCTTGAGGTCACAGGCATTGATCCTCAAGAGTTGATAAGGAATGGCATCAGTGCCGGACTTGTAGCTCTTGGAATGGGATGATTAAAATAAAGTTTGAATAATCTCTGATGATACTGCTATTTGATATTGAAGATAGCATCCTCAGAGATCATGTTATTCTACTTAAGGTTGTAGATCTTCACGAACCACTTGTTCAATTCTTCCCAGTCAACAATGTTCCAGAATGCTTCTATGAACTTACCTCTCTCGTTCTTATAGTCCAGATAGTAGGCGTGTTCCCACACATCTATGGCCATGATTATCGGGAAATCCGGTATAATATTTGCATTGTGTTTTTCTATCTGCATGATACCGAGTCTTTTGGTATCGGTACAGAAGGTCAGTGCTGCCCAGCCTGAACCTTCGACAGTTGAGGCTATTTTCGAGAAATCACTTTTGAATCTTTCAAACGTTCCAAAATCTTCCTTTATCGCATCAAATAATTCATCAACAGGTTCTTCACTTGCTTTTTCTGCAGGAGTCATCTCCCACCAGAAATAACTGTGAAGTACGTGCCCTCCCAGATTAAAGGACATGGTTCTGGCAGTTGTTTTCGAATCATATTCAGTTCCGTCTTTTACTGCCTTTTCCATCATCTGTAGTAATGAATTCACATTATTTACGTAGGATTGATGGTGCTTTTCGTAATGGATCCGCAATTGTTCTTCTGAAATATACGGTTCCAGGTCTGCATAACCATATTTCAGTTCAGGCAATTTATACAATTCTTTAGTCATATTTCCTCCCTTTATAAATCATTTATAGCAAAAGCTCTTTCAGATACCGCTGGTTACTCCCTTGCATTGTTATACAGAGCAACTGTATCTGACTATTTTGCATTGTATTTCCCCAGATACAATTCTAATTCTTTTTGGAATCAAAAAGCAAATGTAGTCCTATAAAATAATATCAGGCAATATTGATATAAACCTATGGACCCAAAGGTCGCCTGATATCTCATTTCTTACTTAGTATTCTTTCTGGCAGATATCTCTTCGAACTTGTCTGCAAGCCGATAAGATATGTCTGAAAGATAAGCAGTTCCCCAGGTAGCTGCAAGGATGGCTCCAAGAAGGTCGAATACCAGATCTACCATTGTATCATGGATACCGTGCTGGGCCAGTATGGCCTTGTAACCGAGCCTTGTGGTCAGTTCGTCGGTCAAAAATTCCAGTATTTCCCATACCACTCCGGTTGCAAGTACGAACAAGAGGATAAAAAGGAACAGTACTTTAGGTGGTATGTATATCTCCTCTACATAGATGTCGATAGCTCTTATCAGCACATATCCTGCAGCAGCAACAACACTGGCTGAGAGGGCATGAGTGATATTGTCCCATCTGGCTACATTATCATAGAACGCAAAGGTCCCAAGGGCATCCAGGAAAATAGCAAGGGTTACCCATAAGGTCAATCCGGGATCAAGGATGATGTTGTATTTATGCTTGATGAAAGCCGGAGCGAATGTTATAGACAGACCTGCGACTGCGTTCACGGCAGTGGGCATGTCTTTCAGAAATACTGCCACTATAAGTAATATGAAAAGACATGCCTGCATTATCCTTGTTGCAAGCTTCTGCTTCTCATCAGAAATACCGAGCAACTTGCGGATAGGTGCGGGCGGTCTGGATGTAGTATATTCCTGTGTATTCGCGGATTCATGTGGAGGAAATTCGATACCAACGCCTGGTCTGACCTTCCTGAAGTACCAGCCAAAGAGCAACCCTGCAGCAATACCTGTTATGGTGGCATAGATGAACCTGTGCATAACATGAGTATTGATCTCTTCAGGTGAGCGTCCGTCAAGAAGAAAGGCTGTTCCTAAGTTAACGTCCAGCACCCACTGGAGCAGGTGCCACAGACCGGACATTGCAAGTGTCGTTATCACCACCAGTAACAAGGCGAACTTGTAGTGCATGCGCACGGAAGTGAACCAGCTTATCTCTGCTGCCAGCAGCAGTGCAATGGTTGCCACAGAGAAATAAACGGGTATGCCCGTGAGAAAGAAATGATAAGCTGTTGTGTTTCCTATGATGGGTATGATCGTTAATATTATGAAATACCACGAAGGCATCACCGAGAGCTTGTGCAGAATAATCGCAGGAGCTATTATGATGCATATGACAAGAACTATGAGAGCAAACCACATGAACCTGCCATCCATCATGTTCACAATACCCAGCAGGGAAAGCAGGAATACCATTGTCCATCCAAAGAATGCGTTAAGAGGAGTGTTTCTCAGGAGTTTGCTGAGCCTGTCTATCCGTTCCATGATGCTTCCATTTATTGTAGTTCTTTTGTGGTACTATAGTAAAAAACCTTAAAAACATGAGAAAAAGTAGTCTTTAAGTGTTTGTTATTTCAGATTTCTGCCAGAGCTAATATTTTGTTGTTTAGTTTTATCATTAGGATTCCAGTATGCCATTTCAATCGCATGTCTGCTTATCTCTTTGTAATTGTCTGTCATTATCTCTATAAAATCTTCTTTTAGGTCCCAGAAACCCGGTATTCCCAATCGTTTTATGATTGATGCATCTATCTCAGGTAGAGATATATCAACTGAAAAAGACCCGGTATCCTTTCCTGACCAGAAATCATCAATGGGCAAGAATTTTTCTTCATGTTTGTTTTTCTTGTCTGATGACACATCCGGCAATACTTCCAGTTCTGAAGTATTTTCATCACTACATCTACGCTTTTTGCGGAGTATTGCGATAATATCGTCCTTAGATCTTCCACGCAGTTCAAAGAGCATAAAAGGGTCCTTATCAAACTTTTCGGCCAGCAGATAATAAACTGCAGCAATGTGCTTACAGGGATTGGCAAAATCAGGGCATGAACAGCTGGTGTGAATATCCTTATCCGATGTGGGAAAGAGGGCAGCTCCTACTTCATCAAAAGCCTCTTCTATATTTTGTGGCATCTCGCCTGCAAGCAATTTTGCCGCAAAGATAGCCTTTTGAGACATTTCATTTGCGACCCTGTCCCATTCCTTTTCATTAAGCGGCTCTATCTCTATACTCACAGAATAAGGATTCTTTGCCGATCCCTGGACTTTTGCAGTAACCTTGCCTGGTATAAATTTTAAAGAAAGGACTTGTCCGCTTCTGGCGTATCGTCTCCCTCGTTCAAGCCGATTGCTCCACCCGAAAGATTCAAGCACTTTAACCCAGCGCTTTGACCACCAGGTATCTCCAATACTTCCTCTTTTACTTCTGGTCTTTATGCCGCCATCTGTTTTTATTGGTTTTGAGGGACTGTACCCTCTCCAGGAATCATTTGACCAGCTCATTTATCCTCATGCACCTCCCATTATTTCTCATCGTTACTATCATATAACTCGTCTTCTATTACCGTATGCCTTAAAGCGAATAACTCTTGTAATTGCTGGGTAGTCATCTCCGTAAGCCAGCTTTCGCCCGTACCTATGATGTTCTCAGCAAGTGCTTTTTTATCTTCGATTATCTCATCTATTCTCTCTTCAAGGGTCCCGTCGCAAAGAAACTTATGCACCTGAACATTCCTTGTCTGCCCGATACGGAAGGCACGGTCAGTTGCCTGGTTCTCAACCGCAGGATTCCACCATCTGTCATAGTGAAATACATGGTTGGCACGTGTCAGGTTCAGACCGACACCGCCTGCCTTGAGTGAGAGTATGAATATCCTGGGGCCATTATTTTCTGAAAAACGCATAATCATCTGTTCCCTCTGCTTCTGGGATATTCCACCATGCAGGAAAAGCACTTCCTCGGCAAAGATCGTCTGGAAATGCATCTTAAGCATGTTCCCCATCTCCACAAACTGGGTAAAGACAAGGGCAGCATCATCTTCAGCAATTACTTCCTCCAGCATCTCCGTGATCCGGTTCAACTTACCCGAACGATTTGCCAGCGCGGATCCGTCTCCAAGGAACAGTGCAGGATGGTTGCAGACCTGTTTAAGCCTTAATAGTGCTGACAACACCAGTCCTTTTCTCTCTATACCATCAGATCCCTCTATTTTCCTGAGCATCTCTTTTACAACCGCTTCATATAAAGTCGCCTGCTCTTTCGTAAAGTTGCAGTGGACTTTCATTTCTATTTTATCAGGCAGATCTTTTATGACTGATGGATCGGTTTTTAAGCGGCGAAGTATAAATGGTGAAACGATACTTTTTAAGAGTTTTCCTGAATTCTTGTCTTTGTATCTTTCAATAGGCAGTGCAAATCTTTTTCTGAATCCTTCTGCAAAACCAAGATATCCGGGGTTAAGGAATTCCATGATAGACCAGAGTTCAGACAGGCGGTTTTCAACAGGGGTGCCTGTTAGAGCGACACGGTAACCCGAGTTAAATCTTCTGACTGCCTGGAACTGTTTTGTAAATCGGTTCTTGATGTTCTGGGCCTCATCAAGTACCACTGCATTCCATTCCACTTCTTTGAATAATTCTTCGTCTCTGTAAGCCAGTGTATAGGTACTGATCACAAGGTCATATCCCGCAATTCCGGAAAGGAAGTCCTTTTTTTTCATACGGTCAATACCGTGGTGAACCAGAACATTGAGGGAGGGTGCAAATTTATTTGTTTCTCTGTGCCAGTTCCCGATAACCGAGGTAGGACATATCAGCAGTGTCGGTTTATCTATACCTTCTTCCTTGTCCGCCAATAAAAGTGCAAGCATCTGTATGGTCTTCCCAAGTCCCATGTCATCAGCAAGACATGCCCCAAGTCCGTGCAGACGAAGGAACGAAAGCCATGAGAAGCCTTTTATCTGATAAGGACGCAACTCTCCAGCCAAACCACGTGGTTGCGGGAGCTCTTGTAGACCCACTTTACCGGACATACGTTCTAACACTTCAGATAGCCATCCGGATGCAACAAATCCACTTACCGGAAGGTTCATGCCGGAATCATCGTGTCCAAGGCCGAATCTCAGTGCTTCTTCCAGCCTCATTTCACCTGAATTTCTGGATCTGAAAAATTTAATGGCAGCTTCGAGTTCTTCTTTTTTGACCTCTACCCATTGTCCTCTCACACTTACGAGCGGTTCTTTCAGGCTTGCAAGATTTTCAAATTCTTCCTTGCTCATTGTATTATCACCAAGAGCAAGTTGCCAGTTGTATTCTATGATCGAACCGAAGCCGAATTTTCCTGTACGGGTTGGAGCATCCCGCTTTGGTTCAACCTTTAGTTTCAGGCCAAGTTTTGCATTCGTTGTACCTTTATTCCACCAGGGAGGTATGAGTACACCAAATCCGCTTTCTGTAAACAAAGGCACAGCTTCTTTTAAGAAAGTATATGCCTGCCGGTTTTCAAGTTGCATTGAATCAGGTCTTGCGGAATGCAGGCTATCTTCGATGGGAGAATATAACCTTGAGGCTTTTCCAAGATCTGCAAGAAGCTTTTCCTGCGGATGCTCAAACCTGCGGTTTAGAAATTGTAGTGTATCTCTTGATTCCATCCAGACTTTTTCCGCAGGTACGAGCAGGCTTGGATCGTCAGAAGCCTGTAGGAAATACCGCAGGTTCCAGGTGGTTGAATCATTCTCATCCCTCTCTTGCGGGGGTTCAAGGCGGAAGCATGTGCGAAACCCTGATTTTTCGATATCTTTAATAGGAGCCTCCCAGGATTGTATAGAAAGGTACAGGTTTTTGATATCCGATGTATGGACTTTAATCTGTTCTCCGGTTGCAAGAGATTGCAACCATGCTCCAGCAATGCTCTTTTTTGATTTGATCTGTGGAATTTTGATCCATTTTCGGATACAACTGTCTATCGAATGGTTGATAAATTCAGATAAGACTGATTCTGAAGTACTCGAAATGCCGTTTTGGACGAGTGCCCTGCAAACAGGGGGCATCGAATCTACAAGCATTGAAAAGCGAGTTGTGTCGTTCTTATCATTCAGTACATACTGCCACCGGGAGAATGCTGTCTCTTCCCCCGAAAAAACCATCCCTGGTACATAATGCTGTTTTGACAGAAGTTCCATTGCGAATTTTGAAACTTTGATCCAGAACCGCAGGTCAGTCCCGATTATAGTATCGTTTTTTTCCATCCTTTCTTCTGAAAGAGAGTTGAGTAGCAAGACTGCATTTTCTGTCCGGATGCCAAGACCATTTACTTTCCATTGTGACAGACCTAGGTCCTCCACTGCGCCATCTTCATAGCGGTCCAGAAGCAGGTCAGGTGATGCTTGTGGAGATCTAGGATTTGAAGGCAGTAGAAGTAGCACATCATCGGAAATAATCTTTTCATTGATAATGCTACCACTCTCAGAATACAAGGCCCCTATCGCTTTTCTGAGGTCCTCCTCCCCGGCTTGAAAAGGATGGACACGATGAGTGGTTACCTTTGGAGGACGTCCTCTGCGTTTGACTGGCAAAACAGTTGAATCCTCACCCCAGAGGACGAAACTTCCTTGCTCATGTAAGTTTTCAGGTGGTTTCCAGATTCCGTGCAGAACTATCATGTTATCAATGGAATATCAGGCAGATTATTATAAACTTTATCATAGCTCTTGTACTTGCATAAAGCTTCAACAACCGGAAGCGGGTCTGCCCATATTTCCGGCAGGTCAGTTTCCCCTTCAATCCTGATCTCATATGCAAGCTGTTCATGTGGAGGATTGAACTGTGCATTCACTCCTTCCTTGTTCCCTCGCGCATCCATTCGATACCATCCAATATCTTCCAGATAAACAGCGTTCAGGGCATGCAGGCAAAATGGTGCTCCCTTGTCATCTCTACTCAGGCGCCGGTAACAGATTCCTGCAGGAATTGAGTTTGCTCTGAGAAGTGCTGCAAGGAGATGGCTTTTAGCATAGCAGTAACCTGTTTCGTGTTCAAGGACTTCGGATGATTTCAGGGTGACAGGGTTCATACGGTAATCATAGCTGTGTTTGATCTCGTCCCTGACGAACTCGAAACAAAATCTGGCTATCTCTATGGGGTTCTGGTTGTTTCCGGCGAGTTCCTTTAGCCTCTTCATAACAGCCGGGTGGTCAAAATCGATAATCGATGTTGGCCTCAGATAATCTTACAATTCAGACATATGTAATATCATTTGTCGAAATACTCGTTTTTCAGGCGAAAATAAAAAGTGACAGTAATTTATAATTTGCTCTAATTATTTCTGATAATTCTTTCTGTAAGCAAATATGCTAATTCAAATATGGCTGTCTAGGAGTGCAAAAAAATAAGAAAATGGTTTTTTAGGGAAGTTATGGAGGTAGAACGTTTTTTAGTAAAACAGTCTAACTGTACTAACATGTGTATTGCATATAAATATATTGATAATTTGAACATGTGTTAGTGCTAAGAGTTATATTATCTAGGTCCAAAAGAAAGTGACAAAATGACCCATGTAATAAAAACTGTCTATATAATAATAAAAATAATAAAAATGAAAAAAGAAAGAGCCTCAAACGAGGTCTTTCAGGTGGAACTGGTATTTACCAAGCTTTCCGCCGTAGTTTCCTGCGGTGATCTTCTTGACACCAGGAACTGCAACAGCAGCTTCAATACCCATTTTCATTGCTTTCTGTATTGCGTCTTCGTCAAGGCCATTGATAACAAGCTCGTAAACTGCCTTTACACCTTCAGGGATCTCGGTGCCTTCGACCTTGTCCCTGATAGACGGGCAGAACTTCTCGTTTGCAGTTGCCTTCATGAACTTGTAGTTGTTAAAGCCAGCTTTAGAACCACTGGCAACGATTCCTCCCGGGAATGGAGTTATAGTACCTTCCAGGTCCTTGATAGCGTCCACTGCAACTTCTGCTGCTGTGAGTGCTGTCATCTGGCTGTCACCGAAGATAAAGAAGTTACCGCCTGCAATACCTGCTACAGCACCGATGTTCTCTTCTACGAGGAAGTCACCCTCCATGATAGGGATGCTGTGCATCTTGCGGCCATCGATCTCAGTTTCGGATTCCATTCCATCACCGAAGAACTTCAATTTGAAACCGACGTTGAACTGCTTCTCAGCATCAGGAAGTCCGTTGAAAACAGCTGTTGTTGGAGCTGTAAGTACACACTGTCCGAGGCGCTCAAGTAATTGGTGTTCAAGTGCTTCGTATCCGAAGGTACAGATCTGGATGTAAACACCAGGTCTTCCGTCAGGGGTCTGGTCAGGACCAACGAACTTTTCAATTCCTGCTTCTGCAGGGCACATAATAACAGATGTACCAAATCCGGTTGCTTCAAGTGCAGCTACTTCAGCCCAGCGTTTTGTTGCTGCGGTGATAAGTACTCTTGAAATTTTGATTGGGAACGCTTCTGCAAAAGTATCTTCGATTTCTACTCCATTGATTTCCATAATAATCCCTTTTACTTTAAGTTGAAATTATAGTTTTAAACCGTTACATGCAACGTAACTATAGCGTAATACAACACAATTACAATACATATACTCTTCGAAAAGGAACCTATCTCCCGCCTGACTTGCGGTATGTCTTATCAAAAAGTGCGAACATTTCTCTGTCTATTTCCCTGTATTTCCCGATCTCAAAGACAGCCTCACTGACAATAACGGAAATAGATTCGATATTCGAGAGGTTTGCAAGACTCTTTGAGGAGCTTGCAGTGGACCCGACCATCTGCTCACGGATGGAGATCTCACATACATCAAGTATGGCATGAACAGCATGTGATGCCTGTTCCCCCAGGTCTCTTTGTGCCGCTATGGTGCAGAAGTGCTCCATTACAGGAATGATCTCCGAAATCTTTTCATCGGAATGCTTTCTTGCGGCGACTACTCCTATATCTCTTAGTGCTGCTGTCACATCAGGGATAGACCCATCCCCAAAGACTTCTCCTATTTCTTTCAAAGCCTCTATTACCCTATCAAGACACTCATGCTTTTTCCTGTCAGGTGATTCCTGAACAGTTTTTATTCCGATATCCCTTAATGCATAGATTATCAGTTTCTTCAGATGCTCTTGACCCTTGCTCTCAACTGTCCCTGCAAGCCTCAGGAGGACTTTCCTTACATTGTCCATTGTAGCAGTATCGTGTTTTTCCGCAGCATAAAGAGCTATTTTTTTCAAGAGAATGACTGATTTTTCAGTAGGCTCTAGCATCTCTTTTTTTGCAGATGTAGTTCCTATATCTCCTGTTGCTATTGCAAGTTTATGCAATGGGGTTGCTATCACTTTTTTTCTGGCTATGTTAGCAAGGTCCCCCGGACCTTTAGAACGCCTGATCAATGTCATTCTATCAGGTTGCCGGAAATCCTCTTTTTCCCTGTGCATGTCAAAAAAACCGTTCATCATGTCTATGGTTTGCAGGGTAAAAATCTCCATATCAGCCATAGCGCTTTGCTTTCCTATAGAACCGAAAGCATCGATAACTTCCATCAGTACAAACCTGTCTTTTTCATCCTCTGCAAGGATGGCCAGCTGGTAAAGATGCTTATTGAAATATTTTATGATAAGATTCTTGTTACCGCCTGAAGCTAAAACTTTATAACACAGTTTCGGAATTTCCTTGAGTCCGATAGTTGCAACAAAGTCATTGTTGTTCCTGATTGCCCCCCTAATAACATCGATAACAGGTTGCAGGGGGTCAATATTTTCTTTCCCTGCTTCCAGTTTCCTGTAACTTTCATTCATGTCATAGATCTGCAGGTCCTTAACAAGCTTCTCAAAATCAGATTTCACTGCTTCTGTCCTGAGGTAGTCAGCTAAAAGGAAAGCCAAAACAGACAGGATAAAAGAGTATACAAGCAGCAATGTCATACCAGTAGCTTTGAAAGTTCCCAGAAAATGCATAATTGATGCTGCCAGGGCAAATGTTCCGATAGTATAGGAAAACATGTCAGTTAAAGGATCTTTCTTAGCGGTCAGCCAGAGGCATATGAACCAGAAAAATGAAAAACAGATCGCAAGAACAATGTTATTCCAAAAATGATCCATCTGTTGGTCGATGAGCAAAGTTGCAATGAAGCCAAGCTGAATTACCAATGCGCCAATAGCAAGGTCAGCCCCCACATCCCTTTGATCAATTTTCAGGTAGTTCTTTATAAGAATGTCTGCGATAAGGAAGACCGATATTACTCCACTTATAAGGGCTGTGTCAACAATGTCCGGTATCAGGATCTGCATGGGAATATATTGTACATGGTTATTTATATATATATTGAAATTAAACGGCATTAAACTGTATTTCTGCCCCTGTCAATGGACAGTAACCTGGCATTTATAGCAACTATAATTGTGCTCAATGACATAAGTACTGCCCCGGTAGCAGGTGATAATAATATTCCATGCTGGTAAAGTACTCCTGCTGCCAAGGGAATCGCAAGTGCATTATAACCCGTCGCCCAGAAAAGGTTCTGTATCATCTTTCTATATGTTGCGCGGGAAAGTTCTATGATGGCCAGTACATCAAGAGGGTTGCTTTTCACAAGTACGATATCTGCTGTTTCCACTGCAACATCAGTACCTGCACCAATAGCTATTCCGATATCAGCCTGTGCCAGCGCAGGTGCATCATTGATACCATCCCCTACCATTGCAACAGTAAGCCCCCGCTCCTGCACTTCTCTGATCCTGGAAGCTTTTTCTCCTGGAAGAATTCCTGCAAAATACTCATCCAGTCCTATCTGCCCTGCCACCTTTTGAGCTACATGGCTCTGGTCACCGGTAAGCATGAAACAGTTGATTCCCATTTGCTTCAGCCTGCTGACAACTTTCTTTGATTCAGGCCTGATCACGTCTTCCAGCGTAATGGACCCAATAGCTTTCCCGTCGATCAGGACAAAAACAATGGTCTTTCCCTGGCTGGCTATCTCCTTTAACTTCTCTCCAGGATAACTGATACCTTCTTCTTTCAGGTACCCTGGGCTTACAACCTTTACGTCTTTTCCATTAACCGTCCCCCTGGCCCCTTTCCCGGCAATGGCGCTGAAATTCCTGACCGGGTAGGTAGAATAAGAGGAATCAACAATTCCTTTTGCTATCGGGTGCTCAGAATTAGATTCAATTGAGGCTGCATATTTCAGTATTTCCTCAGTTCCAATATCCTCACCGAAAGGAACGACATCGATGACACCAAACTCACCTTTTGTAAGCGTTCCTGTCTTATCAAAAATGATTGCATCGATATTCCTGGCTCTTTCAAATGCTGTCCTGTTCCTGATAAGCAATCCATTTCTTGCACCAATTGCAGCCGAAACTGCAACAACAAGAGGGATTGCGAGTCCCAGGGCATGTGGACATGTGATAACCATCACAGTAACCGCTCTTTCCAGTGCAAAAGCAAGGTCTGTGTTTGCCATTCTGAGCCATGCAAAAAAAGTGATCGTCCCGGCTGTCAGGGCTATTATTGTAAGCCAGCGGGCTGCCCTGTCTGCAAGGTTCTGTGTCCTTGATTTGCTTTGCTGTGCCTGTGATACGAGATCAAGCATCTGGGACAGGAAGGAGTTTTTCCCAGTCTTTTGAACTTCAATTGTAAGAGAGCCTTCCCCATTGATAGCTCCGCTGATTACCATATCACCTTTTTCCTTTGAAACCGGATTTGATTCGCCTGTAAGCATTGCCTCATTCACAGAGCTCTGCCCTTCAACAACAATTCCATCAACAGGTATCTTCTCTCCGGGTTTCACAAGAACCCTATCATCTTTTTTAATTTCACTCACAGGAACATCATCTACTTTTTCATCAGATATAATTAGATGTGCATCTGATGGCATAAGTTTCACCAGTTCCTGCAGGGCCATGGAAGCTCCCATCACAGACTTCATTTCCACCCAGTGTCCAAGCAACATGATATCTATCAGGGTTGCCAGTTCCCAGAAAAAAAGCTTGCCTGCAAGCCCGAAGGCCACAAGACTGCTGTAGCTGTATGCAACGGTGATGGCAACCGCAATAAGCGTCATCATACCAGGACTTTTCTCTGTAATTTCATCCCTTATCCCTTTCAGGAAAGGCCAGCCTCCGTAGAAGAAAATCAGAGTGGAAAAAGCAAAGAGGAGATATGTATCTCCTGTAAATGACGGAACAACGATACCAGAAACTGAAGCAAGGAAGTCCTGTATAAGGGGAGAGAGAAGGAGTATAGGGATGGTCAATACAAGCGATATCCAGAATCTCTTCCTGAAATCCTGTACCATCATTGCATGATGATCGGAATGTCCCTGGTGTCCTTTATGTTCATCATGTTCCATGTGTTCATCCTGTTCTTGCATTGAATGTTCATCACCATGCTTGCCGCTATCTTGATGCTCCATACTTTACCCCGCTTAAAGGTTCAGATGCCGAGTTTCTTGCGATTATTCTCGATGTGCTCAAGCATAAGTTCTACTGCTTTCACTGCATCAGTTTCCACGTTTAAAACCCCACCTGTGATATTTTTGCAGTCTTCTGTGAGCAGTTTTACCAGATTTGGTGCCCCTGTTACAGTTGGAACGGGATTGACATGTGTATAGAGTCCCAGTGCAAGAGCAAAGACAGCATCGATAGTAGCCTTCTGTTCCATATATTCAGGAGCAGTGGCAACTATTGGAAGGTCAGGGATTGGCACCCCGCCAAGACCGGCTGACACGGCAGCTATCAGGTCGGCAATTCTGCCAGTATCTGTGCAGGTTCCATAGCTGAGCACCGGAGGAATGCCAAGTGCTTCACATATGGACTTCAGTCCGGGTCCCGCAAGTTCTTTTGCTTCAGAGCTGCAAAGTCCTCCAACCTGCATGGCTCCGTTGCCGCATCCCATGGATAATACAATTACATCCTTTTTGATGAGTTCCTTTGCAACTGCAATGCTGTGACTGTCCTGTCCTGAATCCCTCAGTGTCGTACAGGAAATAAGCCCTGCAACTCCTCGTAAGGTACCTTTTTTGATGGCATCCAGAAGTGGATCGAGTTTCCCGCCAAATGCTTCCAGTATGCTCTCTGTGGAAAATCCCACAACTGCTTCGCTGAATGGTAATCCTGTTACAGGTTCTACTGATTCCCTGCGCTCCTTGAAATTATCAATTCCCATCTGCAGCAGTTGTGCCGCCTGTTCACTGGCTTTTTCAGGTATGTAATCCAGACGTTCGCTGACACCTTCAAATGAAATAAGATCGCTCACGGGGATGAGCTTGAATTTGTAATTTTCAGCATACATAGGGTCTATGGGCATGGAGCAGTTCATATCTGCAACAAAGACGTCCACACAACCGCTTGCAAGCACAGCCTCCTGCATGAGCCAGTTTCCGGTAAATCCGTAGAAAACGTCATCCATCTCCCATCTCTGGATCATTTCCTGACCCGTCTCAATGTTTGCAATTATCCGCAGACCCTTAGCACCAACCTGCTTTGCCTTGTCCTGCCACTCCTGCTTCCTTGCAAGCTGTACCATGGCAAATCCTAGGAATGGTTCGTGTCCGTTGGGCAGGATGTTTATGTAATCAGGATCAAGCACACCCAGGTCAACTCTCATTTTATGGGGACGGGGTAATCCGAAAATTATGTCCTGGCAGTACTCATTGACTATCTGGCTCTGGTATGCCATTGCCACTCCGAGTTTCATGGCTTTGAGCGCAAGGCTGACATAGTTCCCATCTACATTGGTCAGGGCTGAGCTTGTGGATCTGAGTATTTCGGTCTGGATACCTCCGGGAAAGATACCGATATTCTTCCACAGTTCCTGTCTTTCTTTTGGTGCAAGCATCTCCACGATCTTGCTGGGTTTCCCGTATTCCCTTGTAAAATCAGCTTCCACAAAATCACAGAGTTGCAGTGCAACATCATTCACATCACCGCTGTTATCCACGCCCATCCTGCCTGCAAAGTTTCTCAGTTTCTCTTCTTCTGTTATTTTAAAAGGTGTTTCACCCTTTGCAGTGGCTCTCAATGTTGTGATGGTCTGGTTCGTGTGGTATTGGTAGGTAGAAGCTCCCATTACATTGCGCAGTAGCATCATGCGCATAGCCATGCCATCGGCAGTTATCCCGCAGACACCTCTTTTATCCTTGGCAGCATCTGCACGGCAGGGACCGTTAGAACAGAGGTCACAGCGCATGCCTCCCTGACAGAAATTACATCTCCTGTCAGGATTGCCCCCCATCCCCTGGGCTTCGTAGCGGTCCCATATATTGGTCATGCCGTCTTCTTTAATTCTTTTGTACACTGTGCGCACTGAGTCATGATAAGATATTCTGTCTTCTTCCACAAAATTCCCCCCTACTTTAAATTGCGTTTTTGGCTTTATTATATATTTGGGGGAGCAGGAGATAAAAACTCTTTGGAAAATGAATTTGAAGATTTTATTATAGCAACAAACCTATGTTTTATAACGCATGAATTCCTAAATTATATTCAATAGCCTGTAATATCAACACAATGAGTTTTAAACGATTGGTCCTTAGCTGTCATATTGTATACATTCTGACTTATTCTATTAATGTTACATTTACCAAGATAATTATCTGTCACAATTTATTATATAAGAATATATATAATATAGTGGATACATTTCCTCAAAAGGAACAAACTAATGGACGGTTCCTATGAGGATCTTATCATGAACAAAACGTATAATCTAACAGGATACATTTTAGGATTTATCATCCTGCTGTCCTGCTTTACATCAATTGCATTTGCAGAAGATGTGTATGCAGTCCAGGAACAACAAATGCTGGACCTTATTAACAATGAAAGGCTGAATTACGGCCTTGAGCCTTTAAGTTTCAACCCTGTGCTTACCCAGGTTGCCAGGGAGCATAGTAAAGAGATGATAGAAGAGGATTACTTCTCCCACAACTCATATGATGGTACTCCTTTCTCAGAAAGGATAAAGGATGTCGGCTACCCCATCTATCGTATTGCTGAGAACATTGCTATGAACTATCCTCCAAATGTTGTGAAAGCTCACGAGAACCTTATGAATTCCGCAGGTCACAGGGCTAATATCCTGAGTGCTAACTATAATGAGATTGGCATTGGTATATGGGTCGGAGAATACTCTTCATATTCAAACACTGCAATGTATACCCAGGACTTTGGCTGGAACCCAAATGCAGAAAATCCATTATCCATAACTTCATCCGACCCTGCATCAAGTAGCATCATTTCAAATGGAGGTGACCAGCTTTTCAGCATACGGACAAATGCTGCATGTGATGTAAGGTGGTCAGTAGATGGTACTATCGTTAAAACCGACGAAAATGTGACCTTCTCTTCCTACAATATGCGATCACCTTCAGAAACCATTCATGAAGTTGAAGCGACTGCGGTAAGTTCCAAAGGAACGGATTCTGTCAGCTGGATGCTTGAAGTGGCCTCTTCTAAATCCATAAAAGGAGACTTTGATGGTGATAAAGACGTTGATTTTGATGATTTCGTGGAATTTGCCCAAGCATATGAATCAATATCAACAGATACAAAATACTCTTCAATATTCGATTTTGATGATGATGGAGATGTTGATTTTGATGATTTTGTGGAATTTGCCGCTGTGTACAATGCTTGAATCTAAAGCTTGGACTAGGTTTGAGTAGTTAGATGTAAAAAAGGATAAAAAATAAGGTAGTGCGGGGAAACTCACACTTATCACTTTTA
This sequence comes from Methanolobus psychrotolerans, assembly GCF_002243045.1. Lineage (GTDB taxonomy): Archaea > Halobacteriota > Methanosarcinia > Methanosarcinales > Methanosarcinaceae > Methanolobus > Methanolobus psychrotolerans. Next base: position 71,160 of record NZ_MBKP01000012.1, on the reverse strand, counting down.
TTTAAATAGTTATTTAAAAAATAGACCAGAAGCTTATATCTTCTTTTTTGTCTTCAGCACCTAAAGATACAAAAGCAATGACTAACTTTCAACCATACTATGGACACACTGAACTTTGACGGCTCCTGTGACCCCAATCCAGGAGGAATTATGGGTTTTGGATGGGTTATTAACTGGAGCAGTGGCAAGACTCCCACAGAAGGCAGCAAGGAAAAAAAGCCTTCATCTGTAAATACCAATAATGTTGCTGAGTATACTGCACTGAAAGAGGGAATACTTGCCTACCTGAAATTTGGTGGTAAAGGTCCTCTTCAGGTTTATGGTGACAGCAGACTCGTTATAAACCAGATGTCAGGTAAATGGAAGATCAATAATCCCAACCTTGCAGAGATAAATAAGCAGATATCATCTACAATCAATAAAAGTGGTCTTCAGGTTAAGTTTGGCTGGATACCCAGGGAACAGAACAGCATGGCTGACAGGCTGGCAATGCCTAAGTCATCGTCAAAAAACTCAGCGAACATTCCATCAAAAGCTTCACCTGTCAGACCAGAAGAAAGAAGATTCGTTGCGGATGTAAACTCATCGCCTGTTTCTCCTCAATTAAAACTGAGCATAAATGAATTGAATACCTCCTCTTCTCCCGGTTTTAAATCATTCGCTCAATTGAAAACAGGTGGTATGGATGCTTTTTCCAGAAAGAGACTTGATGAATTACAGAAAGAAGTCGGGGAAAAGGCATCTGTCATTGTGCAGAAGGAATTTCCCGATAATGTAAGTCATCAGGCATCTGTACTTAGATGGATGTTACGCGGGCTTGCAATGGATCTTGCCATCAGGAAAGTTAAAGTAGATATTGAGATCAGTAAAAAGAAAAAGAGATGAAAAAGAAAATTATGCCTCTTTTTACTTAGTCGGGTTCATAGTGCTTTTTTAACAGTGAACCAGAATATACTTCCCCTGCCAAGTGGATTGCTGTCTACTCCGGCCTCTCCGTTGTGAAGTTCAACTATTCTCTTGACAATGGCAAGTCCAAGACCGCTTCCCTTTACGCTTCCTTTGTCTGCCCGCCTGAAGCGCTCAAATATCATGGCCTTGTCCTCATTGCTGATACCGGGACCAACATCACTAACCATGATTTTCCATTTGTCTCCGATATCTGAGATATTAATAGTTATTTTTCCTTTTGGAGGGCTGTATTTAATGGCGTTTGAAAGCAGGTTCAGGAATACTTCCTCTATAAGAGGATTAATAAGTGAAGGACATTCTCTTGCTGATTTGAAATCCAGTTCAATGTCCTTTTTCTTCAATTCAGGACCAAAGTTCCTGACGACCTTATCCAGAATCGGTACAAAATCCTGCTCTTCAAATCTGATGTCTTCGATAGATTCCAGTTTAATGAACTTAGAAGCCGACTCTATCATATAGATCAGCTTTTCGTTGTTCTTGTGTATCCTGTCAAGGAGGTTTTTCTTGCTTTCCTCATCTTCCAGAATAATGAGTTCCTCAGTGAAACCCCTTATTATATTTGCAGGGTTGAGCAGGTCATGTGTAAGTATGTCAGTGAACAGCACTTTGAGATAGTTTGCATCCTCAAGTTCTCTGGCGTATTTTTTAAGGTTCTCTTCAGTCTGCTTCCTGCTAAGGGATTCGGCAAGCACATTGGCCAAAGACTGCACAAAGTGCATATCATCATTTGTAAAGACTCTTTTTTGAGTTGTATGCACATTCATAGTTCCAAAAGGCTTTTCCCTGCTTCCGATTGTTACATCCATGCCGCTGACTATCCCATGACTTTTCAGCAGGGATAAGCCACTGAATTTCTCCTGTGGTCTGTTCTCATGAACTATTTCTCTTTCACCTGAATAGAGGGTGTAACAGACGATCTCATTTTTCTCATTTTCAGGCTTAATTTCACATTCTTCTTCCCATCCGACACCTGCAACCATTACTGAATTAGCATTCTCATGTTTCATTATCCTGCAATATTCAACATCAAGTGTGCTGGTTACAAGTTTGACAGATTCCTGCATAAGGGTATCAAGGCCCGCTCCGGCAAGTCCGTCCTGTCCCAGTTTGGCAACAGCAGCCTGTTGTTTCTCCCTCATCTGCAGGACTTTCTCCACAGATTTGCGCTCACTTATATCCTTTGCATGTCTGACGACCATTGTTACATTGCCGTCCTCATCAAAAACAGGAGACAGCTCGATGAGTTTTGTCTTGTTATCAAGAGGGTCTTCTATCTCAAATTTTCTGCATGCTCCGGTTGCAAATACTTCAAGGAGACGACATTGTTCACATGGTGTGATGCGCTGCATCAGGCAGTTATAGCAGAAAGGGTGCCCCTGTTTTTCGTTTGCAGGTATTGAATCACAGTTCTTCCAGTTGCTTGTTACAATTCTCAGTTCACGGTCTATAACGACTATAAGATCCTGTACCGATGCAAGGGTTTTTTTTAAGATGTTGAGCTGGTAATTCTTTAGCTCATCGTTTTTTATTTCGTCGGTTGAAATATGAATCCCTCAGTTATCGAAATAACAATCTTATCCTGTAATTTGTTATATCTATAGTATAATTTTATACTACTTACTGAGAAACAGTCTTGAATTCTCATATTTATATGTATCCTGCATGAATTGATATGATGATGAGAATGATAGTCATAAATGACTTCTTGATTTCAGCTTTCCTGAGAAATCAAGTATAAAATCTATATTGGGAGATTGAATAAAATTATAAAGACATAATATATCAAATATCAGATATTTAACAAAAATCAATATTTGATATAATACTTACAATTTTGTGTTGCAATATTTACTAAAACGTGCATCTGCGTCATAATCATAATTACTCCATATTGCAACAACTTTATTATGCCATATTCCTTGCTTCAATTGAAGCAAAGCGCATCTCATCTGTCACCTGTCACAATATGATATTTACAACAATAATACTGTAATCTATTATCATAACTCTATCCATCAAAAATCAAACAGGTTTTTCTGTCCGGTGGCTTCCTGCAGGCTGTCTACCCTGACCCCTATTCTCCTGAAGTCAATTGTACTTTCCTCAAGGAACTGGTTCATCATTTCTTTTACATTTCCGCTGAGTATATCCTGGTCACTTATGGCATGACCGAATGTGCGACTCTTTGTTGAAGTTTTAAAATTTGAAAATATAACAGTTACTGTCACTGAACGGAAAGACACTTTCCTTGCTTTTACTTTGCTTATGACATCATCTATAAGTTCATCAAGCAATGAAAATATCATAGTTCCATTTCTGCTGTCAGTCTTAAGCGATGCCATCCTGCCTATCTGGTCAGTAGTTGTTCTTTCCTTCACAGGAGTTTCATCAATACCGGATGCAGCCTGCTTGAGCCACATGCCTTTGTTCTTTCCAAATACAGAGATGAGTTCCATGACATCAAAAGCAGCCAGTTCTTCAACTATCCTGATCCCCATTTCAGATAACTTATCCTCTGTAACCCTCCCTATTCCCCATAATTTCTTCACAGGCATGGGCTTGAGAAATCCTTGCGCATCTTCAGGTATCACAACGGTTATGCCATCAGGTTTCTGGAAAGAGGATGCCATCTTGGCAATGAGTTTGTTAGGACCTATGCCTACAGAACAAGTTATCCTTTCACGGGACTTTACTTCCTCTTTTATTCTCTGGCCTATTTCCTCTGCAAGTTCATAATCACCTTTGCATGATTCGGTAATATCCAGGAATGCCTCATCAATACTAATTTTCTCAAACCTTTCCTCGCTGTCTGCATTGGATCTCAATATCTCCATCACTTTTGCAGAAACGTCCTCGTAGAAAGGCTTGCGTACCGGCAGGAATACAGCATCGGGACTTTTGGATCTTGCCAGTTTGCAGGGCATTGCAGAATGAATACCAGCCTCCCTGGCAACATAATTAGAAGTGCTTACCGCTCCACCGGATTCTCCCCTGTTAGAGTACATGCAGACTACAACGGCCTTTCCTTTAAGGGAAGGATCTTCTCTCTCTTCTATTGCAGCATAGAAGTAGTCCATGTCCACATGGATTATCACGCGTTCCATTAGTAAGTAAGAAGGTTCAGGTACTTTTTATTGTTAACTGATAAGAGCTATTTTCGCAGTGGATTTATCAGGATAGCTTCCTTATGAAATTGAAAGTCTGTGAGATAATTCCGAAAAAAGGGATACTTTGTGAAAGCAGCAATTTAAGAATGATCTCAATATTGATGGCCAGACAGGTATCATCTTGTTCTGTTTATAGACGTGCTCCATCAATTCACGCTCCCTGAAAATATATTCATATTCCTTTTTGTCCATGCTTTCAGCTTCCTCAAATATCTTACACTCAAGACGATCGATGCACTGCCCCAGATGGTCCAGTTGGGATTGTTTTTTCTCTTTCCATCTGAGCATCAGTTGGTGGGTGCTCCACAGAGGCAGGAAAAAGGCTATAAGAGCAAAGAACACCGGTACAAAAAGCAATTTAACCTGACTTCCGCCTTTTTAGGCGCATACGCGTCTCTTGATGCGGAAATATGTGCTTATATTTTACAACATTATTCCGTTTGGCAAGAAGTAAAAATCAAATTCTAGTGGCGTTTTCTATTTACATCTCCTGCTGATATGCGCTTAAAACTTGGGAACTCAGGATTTAAAGAAAAGTTCACTATATTTAGCAAAAATAATAAAATATGCTGTCTGGGGTTCAGTTATCATACCGATGACAATCCAGGAACCCAGATATATCGCGGGTATGGTAACTATAAGTGCGTTCCAAAGGCAAAGCTCACCCAGAGGAGACAGCCCTCCGCATTTATCAGCATGTCCGAGTTGTGGTTCAATGCAAAAATATTTCCCTATTTTCCATACATATATGGCAGTTATTGTCATTTTCCATGCCATTATTCCGATGATGAAAGCTATGAGGAATTCACCCTTTGAGCTGTACTGCCAGGTGAGAACAAAAAGTGAAAAGAAGATACCAGACAGGAACTGGAATGGGTTGTTCACGAGTTTCTCTAGATTGCGGATGAATTCAAGATATTTCATTTCAAGATGATTTCTGCCTGTTATCTTTTCATGTTCATCAGGAAGGCCTGTCTCTTGTTCCACATCCGGTGAAGCTGATTCACATTCAATAACTATTTTCCGGTCCCATATGGTTTTGAAGGTCCGGGGAATCTTTTGCATTAGTATCTGGAAGGCAAACAGGCTCATTGCTGCTGTAAGAAGACCTGTGATATACATAATTCTCCCGGCATTTACCTGATAGTTCAATATTATGAATATGATTGTTATCAATATGGCCCAGGGTAAAAGATACAGAGTCCACTTCATGAAAGCAGACCTTATACTTTTAAAAGTCTCCAGTTCTTGTTTCAAGTCATGCGTACTGTCATTCATGTTTCTTGTATCTGCAGAGAAAAAGGAATGTGGATCCGTCAATATATCCCCCCTCTTTCCGGTTCCTGGAATTATGTGTTTCATTTTCAGAGTATCGGGTCTCTGCAATCCACATAGATACTGCTGAAATCAGGTAGTTTTCCTGAAACTGGTTTTGCGTAGAGGTACATTGTTTCAGACAGTGGTTTGAATTTCTTTACAACTTCAAGTATTGGGTCATCAGGGTCTGTATATGTCCCAAAGAACTCACATTTAGTATCGAACATGAGGTTATTGCAGTAGTCCAGTATCTCTTCCATTGCAAGTGCATGTTCGGGTTCAAATGCATGGTCCACTATGGAATGAAATGTAAAGAACTCGTCTTCAGCTGGTATTCTTGGCATACTGATGAAATGTCTGAGTATTCCATAGGCATTTGCCATGAGTTTCCACATCATTGGTTCTTTTGTGTAAGTGATTTCCATGAGAACCGAAGAGTCCCAGAAACCCCCACAGGCAACAATTTTGCCTTTCCATTTTGCCACAAGGAAGTTCTCAAGTCCGTATCCAAGTACACGATTCGCATATGTCCTGAAACTTGGTACAGTAAATGGAAAAAAATGAGCTTTTCCATTATAATAACTGTTAATAAGCCTTACAGCTTCGGGCAGGTCCGTTCCGTCTATTCTTGCAAGTTCATACTCTCTTTCTGCATGTTCTTTTTTGTATGCGGACATTGCAATTATCCTGACATCCTTTTCCTGAATGTATCCCAGCTTTTCAGCAAGCTTCATGGAAGGTTTATTCGGCTCGTATATATAGCAGTAGATATGTGAGACTTTGGCATCATGAGCGGCTTTTTCTGCTTCTCTCAGGAGCTTGACTGCTATTCCCTGTCTCCGGTAATCCGGACGGACCATAACCTCAGCTACGTAAACATATTTTTGTTCTGGACCCTGTTTTATAGTCCAGCCTATCCAGCCTACGGTTGTGTCATTCTCCTCTGCAACACGAATCTCCCAGTTATCGTAAAGATCATACCTTGCAGTTATATCCGGTCCCTTATCAACTGCCACTGCGCATTCTTCATTTCCCTGAGGACACAGTCTCTCAATACTTAGCAGGGTTTCGTTATCTTCTTCTTTAAAAGATCTGATATTTACCATTCAATTACCCCAAACCATTTTCTTTATGTGTTCCATCTACCGGTAAACAAAAAACCGGAAAAACAAAGTTACAACTCCATGTTGCAAATTATCTGTGTTCTAAATACTCCCAAATAAATCTTGAAGTTGATTGGATATATAAGTTGTGGGTATAAATAAATCAGAATAAATAATAATAAGTGAAGGCAGATGACTAATTATTTCTAATGCTAGATGTCACCTGCTTTCAGTCATGTTGCTATAGTTTCTTCTTCAAGATCAGTGAGTGCTGTACTAAGGTATCTCTCACCGGTGTCAGGCAATATTACAACTATGAGTTTTCCGGTATTCTCTTCTCTTTTTGCCACCTGCAGAGCTGCATGAAGGGCGGCTCCACATGATATTCCTGCAAGTATTCCTTCCTTTTTTGCAATCTGTCTTGCAGTTTCAAAAGAATCATCGTTGCTGACCTTGATAACCTCATCGATGATATCCATGTTCAGCACATCGGGGATGAAACCTGCACCGATTCCCTGTATCTTGTGAGGGCCGGGATTGCCGCCGGAAAGAACGGGCGAATCCTCAGGTTCAACTGCAATTGACTTAAAAGAGGGTTTCCGGGATTTGATAACTTCTGAAATTCCGGTTATGGTTCCACCTGTACCGACACCAGCCACAACAAAATCCACTTTGCCATTTGTGTCTTTCCATATCTCCTCAGCCGTTGTACGGCGGTGGATATCAGGATTTGCAGGGTTCATGAACTGGTGAGGGACAAAAGCATTGGGAATCTCTTTTGCCATTCTTTCGGCCTCATCTATGGCCCCTTTCATGCCTTTACTTGCTGGTGTCAGGATAATCTCAGCACCCAGCAACTTAACGATCTTCCTTCTTTCAATACTCATTGTTTCCGGCATAGTCAGAATAAGGCGGTACCCTTTTGCTGCACAGACAAATGCCAGTCCAATACCGGTATTTCCTGAAGTTGGTTCAACGATGACAGTATCTTTATTGAGGCATCCGTCCTTTTCAGCTGTCTCTATCATATTCAAAGCGATACGGTCCTTGACAGAACTTAAGGGATTGAAAGCTTCCACTTTTGCAACTACGGTTGCATGGCATCCTTCAGTTATCCTGTTCAAACGCACAAGTGGTGTATTACCAATGGTTTTAGTAATGTCTTCATATATTCGGATTTTCCCAACTCCTTTTAGATTAGTTGATTCTGGTATTTCAAAATAATAAAAATACTTTCAATGGTATATTCTCACTTTTTTTCTCTGAAGATAAGCCTTGGTTCCTCGATGATAACTTTCGTGTCCGGTGGCACGGACTTAGTTATCCATACGTTTCCGCCAATAACCGAACGTGCTCCGATTCTTGTTCCTCCCCCGAGGATGGTTGCATTTGAATAGATGATAACGTCATCTTCTATGGTAGGGTGCCTCTTTTCCCCGCGGATAAGTTCTCCTTTTTCATCTTTTGGAAAACTCAGGGAACCAAGGGTCACACCTTGATAGATACGCACGTTATCCCCTATCTCACAGGTCTCGCCGATGACAACACCAGTCCCATGGTCTATAAAGAATCCTTTTCCAATCCTTGCTCCAGGGTGAATGTCAATTCCAACTATATTGTGGGCATATTCGGTCATTATCCGGGGAAGTGTGGATATTCCCTGCCTGTGCAGCTGATGCGCTGACCTGTAAACAGTCATGGCAAATATTCCAGGATAACTGAAAATGATCTCATCATAACTTTTAGCCGCCGGGTCTCCTTCGTATGTGGCTACAATATCCGATGCTAGCATAGCCCTTAATTCAGGGATATTCTTCAGGAATTTCAATGTTTCTTCCTGACCGCGGTCTATGCAATCGGTACAGTCCTGATCATAGCGATTACATTCCTGTATGATGCTGTTGGTTATTTGTTTTGAAAGTTTGCCAAAGAGATCGGTTATTTCGTTCCCGATGTGATATGAAAGTGTGTTTCTGTCAACGGTCTGGTCCCCAAAGTATCCGGGGAAGAGAATATCCTTTATCAGATCTATTATTTCTATAAGCGATTCTTTTGATGGTATTACTGCAGCATCCAGATGGTCAAAACATCCTTTTTCAGAGCAACTGTTTATGACCATATCCACTATTGCAGGGATTTCTGACCGGTACCTGTTATCGACCATGGAATCCAGTATCGTGCATCTTTTCTGCTCTGCTGGTGATTTGTTACCCATATTTATCCCATCTTCATCTTATTTAGGCTCAGAATTTCGAAGTGTTAACACTGTGAACACGCCATATGTTTTAGAGAACAGGGCAGTATATATAAGTTCTTTTTCCGGCAAAATGCCACAAAATGCCATATCAACCCCTAATTGACCATCCACTTCCAGCAATCCCATATAAGGATTGCAGACAATAACATTTAAAAGCTTTGAGACTTCCCGGGCAGCATCGAACGTATGTCCCGGATCAATTTCTCAACTTCAAGCGATTTGTCAGAAGGAGCCAGTTTCAGAAAGATCGGTCCGAAAACCAAGAGCATGGAGCCTATGTCAGGAAAGGTACCAATCCCAGTTGTAAGTCCGGTAGCAAATAATTTTTCATTAGCTGTTTCAATATTCTTCTCATCAGAACTATAAACATCCTTCAGTATCGAGTATATTTTCCTGAATTTGAGTTCCATCTGTGAGAATATCTTTGTCCTTTCCAGTATTGATTCAGTTGTGATATCCTTATTCCATCCCGGTGAATATGGGAAAGAAAGTTCAATTAGATTTTCTCCTGTATCAGGGTAATAGACAATCCCTTTATTTCCAGTGGAAAGATCCTGATAAGGTATTCTCAATTGCAAGCTGTACTTTGCGTTGTTGACCGACGAGAGTTGTATAACTATGAGCTCCGCCCCGTCACCTCGCTCTCCAAAGATACGGGGTTGTGTATTGTTCAAACTGAAAAGCGGATACTCAGTTTTTTCCACTGAAAGCTCTGCCTTTAAAAATAGCATCTGCATCGGGGCGGCAGGCATACTGAAATCTATGTTTGTGTCAGGTTCCCAGTCCCTGACCTCAAGGAATATCTCATCCACCATTACCGAGCTGTCACCTGTATTAGAGAGAATGATGCGAAGTTCGTTATCGTTAACAGGATATTTCAGGTCTAGCTTTGCACTGAGTACCCGTAGGTCTGGAGTATCCCTCTTCTGCATCCGCTGTTCCTGTTGAGTTATAGCCTCCATAATTTCAGGCAGGAAAATGTTGATACTCTCCAGCTGTCTCTGAAACGCGTCATCGGATTCCTGCATGCTCTGGAGCATTTCCCCAAGTTCATATACGGAATCATCGGTGGCTTTCTCTCCTCCAAACTGCTTCTCAACCGCCTTTGCAAGTATGGACCCCAATAGCGGAACAGGAATCTTACGGAGTTCATCACATACGACCTGGACCACCGTTTCCCTGCCTGCATCTTTCAGTGATTCCGGCAGTTTGTCAAGCATGGACGCTATGTACTGGCGTGAACTGGAGATGAGAGTCGTATCATCATGAGGCTGCATTTCAGGAGACATAGACAAAACTCTGGCAGGATTCTTATTTACTCTTTTTGCGCCTTAAGGACGGTGATTTAACGTTTTGTCTAAAAAATCGTGCATTTGCCTGAAAATGATACTGGCTCCTTCTAAATTATTCGATGCAGTTTATAAATACAATTCCTGATTATTCTCAGAAAGAATGGGAGCATATGTGGCCCTATCAAATTTTTAATTAACATATTTTATTTATTTTTGAATCGAGTTCTAATCCAATATCTCGCATAATCATTTTAGGTAATAGGTAACGCCAAAAAACCGAACTTTTATCAATAATGCGCATTGTTATCAAACTTAGGGACAAACAGACCATTCTTTAATTTTTTGTATCTAAACAAAACTAAATTAACTGTATTAATAGTCAAATTTTATAATAATATTACATCGAAACATTCTTTAATAATTACCTAATAACCTGATTAGATTACATATATTACCATATATGGGCTGGTTGTAAATGACTAAAAAATATATATTATTCTTTTTGTTTGTATCGACAATTATGTTTTCGGTTGGTATGGTTTCAGGGGAACAACTCGAAAGAACTGACATCGTACTAAATTATGCTTTACCTTATGCACTTAACAATGAAGTTATGAACACTGATGGCCCTTACGATTACGCAAACAACTCATACTATTTAGTTCATTTTAGTGATGAAAATGGTTTGGCAGGGGAGCTTGTTTTTGATGCAAATACAGGTGAATTTGTCAAAGATGAAAACATATCTGAAAAAGTGATATTTGCTTTTACTATTTATGAGTATGTAGATCAGAAGGGGACCGAGTTTAACGATTTTTACTTTATTATGTCATTAAAAGAGTACAGGGAGCTCTCTAGTCGTGGTTACGAATTCTATGCAACGTTATCAGGAAATGAATATATGACATCTTATGATTCTGATAACTTGAAAAATGGAGCATGTATTTACATGGATCTGGAACAACAATACTCTAATCTTCTCTCAGCTGATAATGAAGTGACGAATGTTACATCCATATTTAGCGGAGTGGATAGGTGTGTTGAAGATGCTGAAATTTTCACGCAAAAACAGGCGGCTTATTATGAGGAAGAGCAGGTGCTCAACGGAGTACTAATTCGTACTAACAACGAAATGCCCTTCATTGTAAATTCACTCACTAATCATTATGGGTCTAATTACGATTTTATGACTGAGGATTTAAGTTTCTATGAAGATGAACTGGATAGAAGTTCGGAATCAATATCCAATTGGAATTCTAGTCAAACAATTATTCAGAAAGATATTGACCATCGCACAGAGTTGATGAGATCAAGATTAGAAGTTGAACCACAAGAGTTGAATGGAGTTGAATCTGGACAAAACTTAATGCCTGGATTTAGCTCCATATTCACAATAACAAGTCTCTTAATTTTAACTATTTTCTTGAAAAGTAAGACATAATGCATATACAGAGTTCATTATTTTATGCTGTAATTTGAATATAAATACATATAATTAAGATAAAGGGTTTAAAAATGATCGAAAACATTTCGTTACCACAAGACTTGATTTTTGCCATTGGTTCTGAAACGAAAGATTTTGCAGTAAAAGCTAAACGTAAGGAGTCATTTAGTACGGCATTATCTAGATTAGTTGTTGCAATTTTTTGGCTTGCTATCAGTGTTCCTCTTGCACTTTCCTTTTCAGTAGATCTTAATCGAATTAATTTCGCTTCAAATGAATTTCTGACCGTTGCAAGTTTTGGAGATTTATTTCACGCCTTATTCCCTAGCCTATTTGTTTTAATTGGTATTGGAATATTAGGATGGAGTATTTTTTCTCTATTTGGAAAGGGTGGCTATTTTGTAGGAACACCAACAAGGTTGGTGAGTTACAGAAAAGGTAAAATAAGATCTGTCGACTGGAAGCAATTTTCTGGAGACATCAAGGTAAGTGGAAATACTGAAAACGGGAATATACATTTGCAGCTGATAACTGGTAGAATGGTTTCTAGCAATCACGATCGAAGATATGGTCCTCCTCAGCAAAGATATGTTCCTGATGTAATACATATGATTGGAATACCAAATGCATTAGAAATTGAACGAATTTGTAGAAAAAGGATGGATGAAAATACCCCTTGATCCACCAACAATACCTGGAGGCAACAATCCACAAATCGCAAAAGTTTGGCATTCTCCTTCTAGCGCAGGAAGGAGTAATCTAATTCCATAACTTTTTCTTTTTTAGTTCCAGCCACATTTTTGTAGTTCTGTCAATATCTTTGCCACATCTCCAACCTATCCCTAACATGAGCATTCATAGTAAAAGGCTTATCAGCTTCAGCATTCTTCTTCATATAATGCAAAGTACCCTTAGAAAATCGCATCTTCTTCCATTCAGAATAAGATATACTCAGTATCTTTTGCCGAACATCCTTTGAATCTTGTCTTTCAACAGAATAAGCAAGCTTACTAAAATCAATAATAATTGTGGCTGAAAACATGAAGTAAATATTGTCTAATTTCTTAGCTTGACCGAATAATACTGATTTTGATCGAAAATTTGTGTTGTTTACCGATGAATACCACATTTTTCGGACAAAGCGGACAATTAAACAACTTTTAAATACAAGACAATGTTAAACCTTTTATGAAACCTCAGCAGGATTTACGGAAGGTCATCAGTGAAGACCTGATGCCTGTAACTGAAATTGATATCAAGGCTCTGGCTGAAATCTATGATGAGAAGGACATTTATCTTTCAGTATGCTTCCCCGTGTCTGGCAGGGAAAATGAACATTTGAATCGCATATTTGTGGATTCAAGGGTGAAGTCGATAAAAAAGGCTTTATCCTCCGAGCTAAGATCGGAATTTGAAAAGACCTTTGAAATGGCTGAACCCTCAATTATTGAAGCAGCAATTTCAGGCGAAAAAGGCAGGATCATATTTGCCTGCTCATCAGAATCTTTCCTTCATGTTTATAGACTGGCCGTGGAGCCAGAGCAGTCACTGGTCCTTGACACGTCACCATTTTTGCTTCCATTGGCAAGGTTGAGAGCTGACTATGATGATTATGGTGTTATTCTTGTGGATTCAAGAGAAGCCAGGTTTGTTTGCATACGCTCCGATCTTGCAGAGGAGAAAAAGCACCTCTCTACAGACCTGATGAACAAGCATAAAAAAGGGGGATGGAGCCAGACGCGCTTCAACCACCTGAGGAAAGGAGCGATCAAATCCTTCCTGTCCGAAGTTGCTGACAACGTAAAAGGCACATGTGATCACCTACAAACAAGAGGTCTGATCATTGCCGGACCCGGGGATGCAAAACAACAACTATTGGAATTGCTCCCTCAGGATGTACGGCAGAGTGTACTGGATCTCATTGATGTATCAATGGATATTTCCCGTGATGAACTTGTAGAGAAAGGCAATTCTATCCTGCATGAAAATGAGCTTGCAGATTCCCGTAAAAGATCGAAGGAATTCAAAAGTGAAATCTTAAAAGGTGGCTTAGCTGTACAGGGTGTGGAAGATGTAAAGTCTGCTCTGGAACAAGCAAGAGTGAACGTCCTTTTGATATTGAAAGGCTCCTCGGTCCCCGGATGGATATGCGAGGGATGCCAGAACCTTCAGGCAAATGCTCAACCTCCAAAGGAATGTGACAAATGCGGAGGATCCACATCGGTTGTAGACGTGGTGGAAGAACTATATGAGCTTGCCAGGCGCACAGGTGCGGAAGTGGAATTCATAGAAAAAGAGGATTTCCTGGATTCCGATGATGTGGTGGGTGCACTGCTGAGATATTAGATATCTTCATCATCCCTGAACATACCCGAATCCGTTTCTCATTGCTATCTCGGCTCTTGTAAGTTCCTGGCCGAGGTATGCGGCATGGTTGAGTGTGCTTGCCCACTCGTGTTTTATAATGGTCCGGTAGATGGATTTTGCATCTCTGCCTTCAATGATCCTTAGCAACTCCTTATCATAGGAATAGTGTTTTGCGAGGATGGTCATTTTCTCTGGTTGGGGCGCTATTACAAAGTATCCGGCCTCATCCAGTTCAAGTTTCCCGGGCTCTTCGGCCAGAATAACAGGAACATCTGCGATCTCAGTATTCTCATTATTTCTGTCTGCCTCTTTTGTCTCATTTTCCACTTTACCACCTTTTTCATTATTTGTCCGGGTGCCAGCATTAGAAGTACCACTCAAAAGACCCACGCGTTCGAAAAAAAGCTATGGTCGCTTATTTTTTTCCAGAAAGATGCTATTTGATATCTTTTTCCCGCTCCCATTAAAATTTGGATTACATGGAATTTAAGATTTCTGGGAAAAAAGAATGTAATTATTTGATGCAATAAAAACCAGCCTGCATGTAAGAGTACCAGAACAATTCTACGGTCCCGAATCCTGTCTCTCTCAGCAGTTTCAGGTGTTCTTCAACGGTTATCGGGAAATATTCAGTGTCAAAACGCTGAAGATGCATTTCTATTTCTTCCTCATTCCTGCCATGGGTAGACTGGAACTCACTCCAATATTTTTTTCCAACATCAACACCTTTTTCTGTAAGTGGTCTGATGTTCTCGAAAGTAATGAAGAGACCATCTTTTTTCAGTAGTTCATGACATATCTTTACGGCTCTGGCCCTGTTCTCATGACTGAGATAATGGTGGCACTGGATGGCAGTGATAACATCCGGTCTTTCGTCGAGTTTCTGTGAGAACTCCTGGGTTGGTGAAGCTCTCAGAAATTCAATTCTTTCAGGCGTGCATGATGATAATTTTTCCCTTGCCTGTTGCAGCATTCCCTCAGATGGATCAAGCATAAGGAATTTTGTATCAGGGAACTGCTCAATGGCCTTTGTTACCAGTGAGCCTGTCCCGCATCCTGTATCCAGCCATATATTTGGGGCCGATGGCAGTGATCTGATGAGGTTGATGGTTTCCTTATGAAAAAATGAGTAGTAGGGAAGAACAGAGGATATTTTAGTATCATAATCCTCGGGGAGATGAGGCTTCTTATTTTCTGAGGCTTCTGTTGAAGACATGTAAAAACTGGACTATTTCCTTCTTTATATTTCCTTTGCAGAACCCTTAAACAATATTACTACCAATTTTCATTATTCAGAGAAAGGAGAAACAGTGATGCTATACAGAAAAATGCCCAAGAACGCAGATGGGCTTTCAATACTTGGCTTCGGTGCCATGCGCCTGCCGGTGAAAGAGGATGGAAGCATCGATGAGAAAAAAGCAACGCAGATGGTTCGACATTCCATAGACAATGGTGTGAACTATGTTGATACTGCATGGCCTTATCATATGGGAGCGAGTGAGCCTTTTCTTGCAGGTGCACTCGCAGATGGATATAGGGAGAAAGTGAAACTTGCTACAAAACAACCACAGTGGATGGTTAACAAGCCTGAGGATATGGATACGTTCCTTAATGCCCAGCTTGAGAAACTGAATACCGATCATATAGATTATTATCTCGTGCATAGTCTGGTGGGTAGCAGCTGGGAAAACATTAGGAATCTCGGAGTTGCCGAGTTCCTTAACAAAGCCAAAGCTGACGGACGCATAATCAATGCAGGTTTCTCATACCATGGAGCCCCTGAGGATTTTGAAGCGATAGTTGACGGATATGACTGGGATTTCTGCCAGATACAGTACAATTTCCTGGATGAGGATATGCAGGCAGGTACAAAGGGACTTGAGTATGCTGCATCCAAAGGCCTTGGTGTTGTGATAATGGAACCACTGCGTGGTGGAAATCTGGCAGATCCTGTTCCTTCTGAGGTAATGTCTATCTGGAACGAGGCGGATGTCAAACGTAGTCCGGTGGAATGGGCATTGCGCTGGGTCTGGAACCATCCGGAGGTGACCGTTGTGCTTTCCGGAATGACCGAGCTATCTCATGTAGAAGAGAACCTGAAGCTTGCAGAAGAAGGTCTTGCCAATTCACTGACCGAAAAAGAGCTGGAACTTGTGAACAGGGTTGCAGAGAAGTACGGTGAACTCATGAAGATCAACTGTACTGGATGTAGATACTGCATGCCATGTCCTGAAGGGGTAGATATCCCGGCCTGTTTTGAAACATATAACAACCTGCATATGTTCGGTGGTGCTGACAGACTGATGATGATGTACGCTGCAAAATTAGGCGGCATCCTCAGAGGTGTTAAGACAAACTTCGCATCACAATGTGTGCAGTGTGGACAGTGTCTTGATGCATGTCCTCAGCATATACCGATACCTGAAATGCTTGAAAAGGTTGAAGAGGAGTTTGAAGGTCCGGGTCTGGAAGAGAGAATAGCGTTTGCTAAACGGTTATTTGCTGATGACAGTTGCTGAAATGCTCTCTTTTTGAAAGTCTCTTGTAATAAACAAGGGTACCATAGTGAATTACACCATCGAAGAAAAACTCCCCTCGGCAGAGGAGTACATAATTCTCAGGGAATCAGTAAGCTGGTCATATCCCAGCAAAACAGCAATAGAGAAGAGCCTGAATAATTCCAACTACTGTGTTTGCGCTGTCAAGGGTGGCAGGGTCACAGGCATGTCCCTTGTGGTGGGAGATGACAGTTTTATCTTTTTCATTGCTGATGTTATTGTCTCCCGGAATATCAGAATCAGGGAATTTACACTGCACTTTTCCTTAGAACTCTTTTGATGCTTCAAGATTGATGACTGCAATTAAAGGGATGTGAATTTCAACTTGATCTCCTTGTATAAAAGAAGAGTAAATCTATTTATCATTTATCTCTGATAAATTTATTATAAACTTCAAAAATCACTTTTCCCCGTATTTATTCTTCAAAAATACAAGGGCTTCCTGTGTGCTATTGCAAACATGCACATGCTGTTGTTCCATGAGCTCAGTGAGCTCTTTGTCGCATTCCATCCTCTTCATGACCTCGGGCTGTATTGAAGTTAGATATACCTTTTGGTGAAACTTTTTGCTCGATTTGATAAAACTCTTCAGGCGCTCAAGACCGGTTGTATCTATGAACGGGACATAACGCATGCGAAGAATAATATGAGGCCTGCTTATGTTTATGTGCTCGTTTATCTTACTCTCAAAAACACTCATGGCTC
The DNA here is from genome assembly GCF_002243045.1 of Methanolobus psychrotolerans. GTDB lineage: Archaea > Halobacteriota > Methanosarcinia > Methanosarcinales > Methanosarcinaceae > Methanolobus > Methanolobus psychrotolerans. The sequence continues at coordinate 53,981 of NZ_MBKP01000012.1, read as the reverse complement.
CGAAGAAGAAGGGACCGTTGATGGTATAGACAGAAACGTTCTTCTCAAGGTAAGGATCAGCAAAGATAGTGGCGTTGATACCTTTAGTCTTGTCGTAGCTCTCCATGGTCTGAACATCGATAACGTTTGTCAGCCTTATAAAGAGCAGGATGATTGAAAGGAACATACCCATCTGGACGGCAAATACCAAGTCTGTGAACACTGTCAACAGGAATGTAGTAACTAGGACCGTAGTATCCATCTTGCTAATATTCCTGATGGTCTTAAACTCGGTTACGTTGATCATTCTCAATGAAACAAGTATCAGCACACCTGCAAGGTAGGCTTTAGGGATGAAAGCAGCAACTGGACCCAGGAAAAGCAGTATGGCAAACAATACAAGGGCATGGATAATGCCTGACATTTGTGTCTTTGCACCTTCCCTTACATTTACAGCACTTCTTGCAATGGCTGCAGTACATGGAATACCTGAGAAGAATGGTAGTGCCATGTTGGCAATTCCCTGACCTATGAGTTCCTTGTTGCTTTCATGTTTTGTGTTTGTCATACCGTCACATACAACGGCACAGAGCAGAGCTTCAATAGCTCCCAGCAGTGCGATGGTAAGAGCGGCCGGCAGGACTGCCATTAGTAATTCAAGATTAAAGTTGAGCATCTGTATCTGCGGAAGCCCTGCAGGGATACTTCCTACGAGGGGGATATTGACCTTGAAAAAAACGATAATCAGGATGGATAGTACCAAAGCAACAATAGAGGCTGGGAGGCTGTTGATGTATTTAATTTTGGACATAAGTCCTGGTAAGTATAAAAGAAGCACTATGGTTGCAGCACATATTACGATTGCAGTTGTGTCAAGTAGATCCAGATTTGAAATGATGGCGAAAAGTGTTTCCCACACATGTTCTTTAGAAGGGATGATAAGTCCCAGGGCATTTGGTATCTGCCCGATAAGGATGATTGCACCGATACCGCTCGTGAATCCTGATATGACGGGTAGGGGGATGTATTTTACAACCTTACCAAGTTTCAGGACCCCGAACAGTATCTGAAATGCACCGGCCAGGAAGCCTGCAAGGAAAAGTCCTTCAAGTCCGAAGCTGTGCAGTGTTGAAAGAATGATGACCGTCATTGCCCCGGTGGGCCCGGTAATCGAGTATCTGGAACCGCCCGTAGCTGAAACCAGCATACCTGCGATGATAGCTGTGTACAGCCCCATCTCCGGCGCAACACCTGAAGCAATGGCAAAAGCAATAGCAAGCGGCAAAGCCACAATAGCCGTGATAAATCCGGCTTTTAAGTCGCTTGTAAACGATTCTTTGAGATATTGTGAAACTCTATTTTGTTTTTCCATATAGAAGCCAGCTGACTTGCGTCAAGAATTGTTCTTATGGGTGGATAGAAGAGGGGTTAAATATATAAAATTGATTGATAATGAAAATAAATTACAAATGTTATGAGAGATTATGATAATTTATGGAATCTAATTCTTTCCTATCTCTCAAATAAATCATAATATTTCTTTTTGATTATTCGAGTTGTGTCCGCACCTTGAGATATATCCCTTATGTCTTGAAGTTCTAGTGGAATAATGATGATTCCTTCTTTCAATTTGTCTCGAATTCTTAACTTTGCATCTGAATCTGGTATCCTGTTAAGCCTTTTTTGCATAAGATGAATCCATATTTAAGCCCAAAATCTCCAATTTTTCCCTCAAAATCTCTATATCTTTTGCAGAAAAAGGACCTTCTCTATTTCTGCATTCAACAATGATGGGCGATCCTAATTTTTCAAAAAAATCCGCCCTCAAATCTATTATCTCTTTTTGATTCATCTCCTTTTGATCAATTCGTTTTATGTACATTTCATTGCTCAGATAGAAAGCATCGTAAATATTATTCCACAAATAAATAACTTTATTTACACCTAGTAGAAAATTATTGTCAAGAACAAATCTATAATTTAAATTGATTTATTTTAATATTTCCCTGCTAACTATTTGAGAGTGTAGCAAAATTTAAAGGTGCAACTTACTTTTCACTTCATCCATAAACATTATCTCCCAGTCCTCCTAATAAAATTCTAATGAACAACATAATTTCTCACATAAGAAAAAACCTTGAACAAAATGCTGATGAAGAGATAAGAGCAAGCTCAAACCGCTTCTTCAAAGAGGAAATAAAGACCTACGGCATGAAGACTCCTGTTATCAGGAAAATGGCAAAGGATTATTTCAAGATTATATCCGGCAAAAGTAAGCCTGAGATATTTGCACTCTGTGAGGAACTCCTCAGTTCTGATTACATGGAGGAAGCGTTCATTGCATTCGAATGGTCATACTACTTGAAAAAGCAGTATGAACCTGAGGATTTTCCCATTTTTGAGAGGTGGGTCGGGGATTATGTCAACAACTGGGCGAAATGCGATACTCTTTGTAATCATACCATAGGTACATTCATTGACATGTATCCTCAGTACATTGATTCACTCAAAAAGTGGACAGCTTCGGGAAATCGCTGGTACAGGCGTGCTGCCGCTGTTACACTTATCTTGCCTGCCCGCAGGGGAGATTTTCTTGATGGTGTGCTGGAAATTGCTGACCTGCTGTTAACGGATGAGGATGATCTTGTTCAGAAAGGATATGGATGGATGCTAAAGGAAGCTGGCAAACAGCATCGGCAGGAGATATTTGATTACGTCATGAGGAACAAGAATGTTATGCCTCGGACTGCGCTGAGATATGCCATCGAGAAATTCCCAGGTGAGCTTAGGAAAAAAGCTATGGAAAAATAATTTCCATACATTCATACTAAATTCATACATCACTTGAAGGACACAATTCATTCACAACACACACCCCACACTTCGGTTTCCTCGCCACACAAACGTTCCTTCCGTGCAGTATTAGCGTCATGGAAAGTATTTCAAGTTCCTCTTTTTTTGCAAGGGCCATGAGATCAAGTTCTATTTTTTTAGGGTCACTGTTTTTTGTAAAGCCAAGTTTCTGTGACAGCCGGGTCACGTGTGTATCCACTGCAATGCCTTCTATGATGCCATATCCTCTGGTAAGGACGATGTTCGCTGTTTTCCTTCCGACTCCCGGCAGTTTCAGCAGATCTTCCATTGTATCCGGAACCCGACCATTGAAATCGGTAAGGATTAGTTGTGCACTTCCTATGATATGCTTTGCTTTCTGGTGGTAGAAACCTGTGGGGTAGATATCCTTTCCAAGTTCTTTCAGGTCTGCGTTGGCAAAATCTTCTACGTTGAGGTACTTTCTGAACAGCACCTGTGTAACCTTGTTAACCTGTTTGTCGGTGCACTGGGCAGAAAGAATAGTTGCGACCAGCAGTTCCAGTGGATTATTGAAATAAAGCATGGGCTCTGCATTGGGATACTCCTCTTGCAGTAGTTCAAAAATATGGTAAAAAATCTTTTTACAGTCACATGTAGGAGATTTCGTTGTCATGGGGAAGAAATATGGTATAATACTTTTTATGTTTATTCGGAACCCCTTGGTTTCGCCTAGAAATAAAAATAATAACGACTATAATATAACAAATAAGAAACAAATAGTAAAAAATAAACGAAATGAGAAAAGGATACGGGTTCAGAGCCCGTAAACTTCAATGTTCTTGTCAGCGATCGCCTGGATCTTTGCAATCTCTCCTGCGCCGCCTTCCATCTTGAAGAGGTGACTGAAACGACGCTGCATTTTGAGGTATTCCTCAACGGGCTTAATGCTCTTTCCAAGTTTCCTAACCTTGGTGACCTCGCCGTTCTCCACTTCATACAACGGCCAGAGACCTGTATGCACGGCCATCCTGGCAACCTCTACAGTCTTGGAAGTGTCAAATCCCCAGCCTGTAGTACATGGTGCATGGCAGTGGATATAGGTCGGGCCTTCAATCTCCGTGGCCTTCTTCACCTTGGCAATCATGTCCTTTGGATATGCGAGGGATGTTGTGGCAACGTATGGTGAACCATGTGCCACCATGATAGCAGGCATGTCCTTCTTTGGCCTTTGGTTACCGTAGGAAACCTTACCAGCCGGACTTGTGGTGGTTGATGCATTGAATGGGGTTGCACCACTTCTCTGCACACCTGTATTCATGTAAGCTTCATTGTCAATACAGACGTAGGTGAAATCATGTCCTCTCTCAAAGGCTCCGGATATGGAACGCATGCCTATGTCCAGTGTGGCACCGTCTCCTCCCATGACAACAACCTTGGTGTTCCCTTTCTTGCCGAGTGCCTTAAGGGCAGCCTCAACACCAGAACCTACGGCAGATGCATTCTCAAAAAGTGAGTGTATCCATGGTACGTCCCATGCAGTCTCAGGGAACGGGGTGGTCATAACCTCAAGACACCCGGTAGGGTTGATAACTATACAGTCCTCACCGGCGCCCATAAGTGTGAACTTTGCAGCCATTGCGTCACAGCAACCTGCACATCCTCTGTGTCCCGGAGCTAATAATGATTTCATAGTAGTTCCTCCTTCACATCTGTAAACTGGCTCTCGATAGTGATACCTGTTTTTATGACTTCCTGTGCCTCGTCGATTATTTTCTCGATCAGGTCTACCTTGATGTCACGTCCACCATGGCCGATCATGTAGCCGACAATAGGCATGTTGAGCTTGGTATTATAAAGGGATGACTTTGTTTCAGTGAAAAGTGCGCCTTCGTTCAGTCCAAGTGAGATGTTCTTGTCAAGTACGACAACAACCTTTGCATCCTTTAGAGCATTCTTAATAGCTGCTGCAGGGAACGGTCTGAATGACCTAACCTTCAGAAGACCGACTTTCACATTCCTGTCCCTGAGTTTATCAATGACATCCTTAATGGTTCCGATAATGGATCCCATTGCCATGATGATGATTTCGGCATCATCTGTTCGATACTCGTCAATAAGTCCTCCGTAGTATCTTCCGTATACATCGTAGAATTCATTTGCTACATCCTCTATTTTCTTCAGTGCTCTCTGCATTGCCTGCTCTTGAAGGTATCTGAATTCAGTGTAATAGTTCGGGTCCGCAAATGCTCCGAAACTCAATGGCCTCTTAGGGTCAAGGACATATTCCGGCTCATATTTAGGCAGGAATTCATCTGTAAGGTCCTGTTCAAGAAGCACCACAGGTTCGTAAACGTGTGACAGTATAAAACCGTCCATACAGACCATTGATGGCATGAGAATATCCTTGTCCTCGGATATCTTGTAGGCCTGCGCGGTCATATCTGATATTTCCTGTGTGTTCTCAGCGTAGAGCTGTAACCATCCGGTGTCTCTCTGTGAGATCGCATCCTGATGATCATTCCATATGCTGATCGGAGCACTGACAGCTCTGTTTACAATGGTCATCACAACAGGCAGTCTCATACCGGATACATTAAACAGTACCTCATGCATGAGTTCAAGACCCTGTGATGTTGTAGCTGAGTAACACCTTGCACCAGCAGCTGAAGCACCGACCAGTGCTGAGAGTGCTGAGAACTCGGATTCTACATTAATGTATTCGCAGTTTGGTATTTCGCCATCTGCCATGAATTGTGATAGATCTTCAACTATGTGGGTCTGTGGTGTGATAGGGTACGCTGAAATTACGTTTGGTCTGCAGACCTTGGCAGCATGTGCAACAGCATATGATCCTTCGACAACGACCATCTTTTTCTTGTCCAGTTTGTTTTCAGGTGCCATTTTATTTCTCCTCCAGAACCATGTCAATTGCGCTCTTTGGACATTCATTCGCACAGATTCCGCAACCCTTGCAGAAATCATAATCGAACTCGAAGAATCCGTCATCTCTTGGGTTAATTGAACTGTCCGGGCATAGGAGTTCACATAACTTACATTTTATGCACTTGTCGTAATTGTAAACCGGCTTGAAAGTTCTCCATCCGCCAGTCTTGTTGACTCTGGTGGTGCCTGCTTCACAGACGCCCCCTGGAAGAATCTTCATTTCTTAGCCTCCTTCATCATGTTGTATGCTTCCTGGATTGCCTCAGCATTCCTTTCTCCAACCTTGCCGGGGAATCTTTCCCTTACAGCTTCTTTGATGGATTCAGCTTCTATTTCGCCTGTTGCACCTGCAAAGGCACCGAGAAGTACAGTGTTAACGATAGGTCTTCCGATAATGTCCAATGCGATCTTTGTTGCGTTCACTGTCATTATCTTTGCCTTTGTGTTGATGTCGAACGTGTCAGCATCGAAGTCACTGTTGATAATAAGTATTCCGTCATCTTTGAGGCCGCTTGCAACATCTACTACCTCAAGAAGGGTCGGATCCTGTACAATAACATAGTCAGGTTCGTAGATCTGGCTTCTAAGCCTGATGAGTTCGTTGTTGATCCTGGTGAATGCCTGGACCGGTGCCCCCCTCCTTTCCACTCCGAATGCAGGGAAGGCCTGGCTGAATTTCCCATCTGCAAAAGCAGCAACAGCCAGAAGTTCAGCGGCTGTGACAGAGCCCTGACCACCACGGCCGTGTATTCGTATTTCTTTCATCTAGAATTCTCCATAAACCATGTGTAATAGTAGTAACAATTCGTTCCAATATTCGGTTAACGTTTTTAATCGGGTAACCTTGCGCGTGTACTGTGTCGAATAATGATGCTGAAAAAGCATCAAATTTTCGTCAACTGACGTTAAATGCAATGGTTAATTGTGTAGAATCTATTAATTACTATTTAGTCTTTCGGTAATTTACAGCGTTAATTTGCTTTATTTTAATATTTTTGCAGAAAATTAAAAAAGAAAAATAACTTATAAAAAAGCATCATTTGGCATGTTTACACATTTTCTCCAGACTTTGGAGAATTTCGTCAATGTTCTTTGCAACGGCAATACTATTCCGTATATGCCTTCCATTTCTCATCCCCCGGGTGAACCACTGTGCTTGCGCCTTTATATTCACCGTATGCATCAGTTTATATTCTTCCATGAGACCATAATACTCCCGGATATCTGCAACTCTCTGGCTGCACTCATTATATTCAAGCAGTTCTCCTGTTCCAAGATAGTGTGCTATCCTTTTGAAAAGGAAAGGATTACCCATTGCAGCCCTTCCAATCATGATACCGTCACATCCGGTATATTCCAGTGTATGTTGCGCTGATGCTTCGTCCAAGATGTCACCGTTGGCAATCACAGGAATACTAAGTTCCTGTTTTATTTTCCGCACGTATTCATGGTTAGCTTTTCCTGAATACTGCTGCTGCCTTGTTCTTCCATGCACTGTTATTGCAGATGCTCCGGCACTTTCTATAAGATGGGCTATCTTCAGCGTATCGTCTATATCTTCAAGAATGCGTATCTTGGCAGTGACAGGTGTGGTGAGATTATCTGAAAGCTCTTTTACAATCTCATAAATAAGGTCCGGTGATCTGAGAAGGGCAGAGCCACAGCCATTTTTTGTCAGGAGATCTGCAGGACAGCCAAAATTCACATCAATTATTTCCGGCTGGTATATTTGTTCAATTCTAAGAGCCGCTTTTGTCATTATTTCAGGGGAATTCCCAAATATCTGTATTCCAAGAGGTCTTTCATCCTCACAGCTTATTCCGCGGTTGATAGACTTAGCACTTTCATATATGACAGCGTTTGAGCTGATCATTTCTGAATATGTGAGAGAGGCTCCGTATTTCCTGCACATCAGGCGAAACGGCAGGTTAGTCACATTGGACATGGGGGCAAGCAGGATATTACCGGGGATTTTCAGGTCTGCAATCTTCATGTTGGTATAGGTTATCGGTGGTTCAGTGCCGGATTGTTATGATAATATGTAATTATGGTAATATGTAATTATGGTAATATGTAATTATGATAATATGTAATAATAGTACAATCAAAAATGTTCTATCGAAGGGTATACTAATATATAATATAAGCAGGATGTATGGAAAAATCTATTGAAACAACACTTATTGAATAAATTTTACAAAATATAACAGGTTCATCTATGACAAAGATCTTAGCTTTTGTAGGAATGCCAGCCTCAGGCAAATCGGAGGCATCATCCGTCCTGCGCCGCAAGGGTATTACAGTCATCAACATGGGGGATGTCATCAGGGAGGAAATTGTTCGCAGGGGACTGGAACCCACAGATGCGAATACCGGCGGTGTCGGTACCGACCTGCGTGAAAAGGAAGGCAGGGATGCTGTTGCAAGACGCTGTATCCCAAAGATAAAAGATGCAAATGAGGATTTCATCGGTATTGACGGTGTGCGCAGTGTTGCCGAAGTCGAATGTTTCAAAAAAGCATTTGGAAATGATTTCACACTTGTATCCATTGAGTCCCCGCTTGATTCCAGATTCGAACGTGTCCTTTCCAGGCAGAGAAGCGATGACATGCAGGATATCAGTGCCCTGAAGACCAGGGATGAGCGTGAACTTGGCTGGGGCATGGGCGAGGCAATGGAAATAGCCGATATCGTTATTGGTAACGAGGGCACCCTTGATGAGTTCAGGGAAAAGATAACAGCGCTTCTGGAGTAGTATTATGATACAGGTTCAAGTTTGCACGGATGTAAATCCCACAGAAAGCAGAGACAAAGTACACTCTGCTCTGGTCAGCATATTCCCGGATCTTGACTTTGAGTTCGAGGAGCTGTCAGAATACAGCGGTCGTTTCTCAGGTGAAGGGGATATCCATATTCTCAAATATATGCACTATCTTATCAGGGAAGAGGAGATCATCGATACCTCTCGCACCCGTCTTAATGTGGGAATGTCAGAAGACATGCTATCCACTTCTTTCATTATCAGTAAACAGGTTGCAACAGTCGGCCGCCTGAATTATCCTGCACAGGAAGAACCTCTCGGTTCCATAAGGATCACTGTCAAGGCAGATTCCGTAGAAGAACTTGAAAGATTCTACGACTGGCTGACCCCTCCTACAGAGGATGGGGTGCCTGATTTTGAGATGGATATAAGGGATGTTTAATATGAATGTCCGCAACCTGAGCTTCTCATCACGTGCATCTGTTGAAGACCCATTCAACTGGGCTTACAGCCTTGAGGATATCGGTTACACTGGCTGGGAAATAGTTCAGGAAGGCTCACAGTGCCTTAATGATGAGAACATCCATCAGGTTCGGGATATACTTGAAACCACCAACCTTACTCTTACAATGCACCTGCCGTTCTCGGATATGAACATCGCAGGTCTCAACACCGGCATACACAACGAGGTGATGCGCCAGATGCAGTATTATCTGGAGATGGCATCCGATCTTGCGGAATTGGCAGTGCTGCACCCGGGTTATCTTTCAGCTTATGGAGGTCAGGTCCCTGATAAAGCCTGGCAGGTAAATATCGAATCTATACAGCAACTCTGCGACTTTGCAGAAGACAGGGGCATTCTCATTGCTGTTGAGAACATGCCGGAATTACCCAAGATATTCGGAAAAATCCCTGATGAGATGCTGGACATGCTAAAAGAGGTGGACAGGAAAAATGTGGGTATGACTCTTGATGTGGGACACGCCAATACCATGGGACTTGTGGATGAGTTCGTGGAGAAATGTCTCAGTAGGATAAAACACATGCATATCCATGACAACCACGGAGTCTACGATGAACACCTTCCTCTCGGACATGGTACTGTCGACTGGAAAAAGCTCATGGGAAGCCTTTCAGGTTATAATGGCAGGCTCGTTACTGAAATGGGCAGCCTTGATGAAGGCAGGCAGTGTCTTGAGTATTTGAAGAAGCTTTAGTTTTTGGACTCTGTAGGAATCCTATATATCAACGAGTTTTGAATCATAACCGCAGATAAACACAGATACACGCAGATAACAGTTATTTACATCTGTGTCTATCTGCGTGCATCTGTGGTTTATAGCAAAGTAGAGGTATTTTAAAGAGCCGGTTTTTGAATACAAAAAAGTGTGGGTAGATAGAGTTATCTCCCTATTTTCTTTTCTTATTCTTCCAGCCTGCCATGCCTGCGGTCTATATCATCCATCTGGTCCAGCAGTTTGCGGATAGCTGCCCTTATAGCATCAGCCTGTGTAATGAATTTCTTGTTGTCTCCGACATGACTGTTAAGGTCATCAAGAAGTTCCTGGGGAATGTCAACACTCACTTTTGGCATGGTTTCACCAATTTTAAAACAGATATAGGTTAATCTAATGAGATTTAACCCTTTAGAGAAAAAGAAGAATTAATGCGAGCCGGAAGGGAGTTGAACCCCTGGCCTACGGATTAAGAGTCCGTCGCTCTGCCTGGCTAAGCTACCGGCCCGCGCTGATTGAGCGAAACATCCATACGTACTAGCGTGATATATACGTTTCGGTTAAAGCTGTCTGAATGCAGGAAATCCTGAGTTTATTCGCTTCACCATGCTAGGCTTTTTTCGAGTTCATGTGCCATATTGCCACTAACAAGAGGGCGATACTCGGTTTCATTGGAACCAATGTTGGCAGATCGTTCCTTGCTATTTTTTGCCAACCATTCACCCTTTTTTACAATCGTAGTTGAAAGAGGATAGAAAGTTCCAAAACCGGTTGTTGGCCATACGCCAATTTCCATCATTTTCTCTTCTGACATACCGTACGTATTTGGAGGTGTTTCTATGATGAATCTCCATCCGTACAACTTTTCAGGTCCGGCAGTGTTACTCCATCCGTCAGCTGTCATATCAATATCAAAAACAATAGTCTGGTTAGTACCACTTCTGACTTCCCATGTATAACACCAGTCGATAGGATAGTCAGCTTTTGACGGCAAGGACATTGTAAGAGTGTTTACTTCCTTTTTTCTCTCATCTTTCCAATACTTTGATGAAATGTTAGTATTGTCAGACAGAATCTCTACATTTCTTCCGGTACTGTCATATGTCAGGTACATATTTTCAGTGTCAGTCATCTTTTTGATCTCTAGTTGATACTTCATTGCAGGTATTTTTGTAGAATCTGAAACACGATTGATGCTCTGATTGCCCTCTACCCTGAATGGGTATAACCAGCGATTACTATATGGCAAGCAAGTTCCAGACCAGACATTTGTTGTCATAGACGAGTCAAAAGATACTCCTTTCTCTTTCTTATGCACATTATTTTTAAGTCTCAGTAACCTGGAACTTTGATTAAAATAGGCGAAGTTCGCATCATCTTCATTAGTGACACTTTTATTGTCCAGATCGACGTAGAATATGTAAACTGTCCCGTTAACAATTCTGGGTTCTCTCGAGTACTTTATCTTTTGAAGATGAAACCCAATGATGTAGATATACTCTACAAGGCTCTCATTGTGGATTATTTCATAGACTCTAAAATTGGTGTTCTCATCCAGAAGATTTTGTACATTCTGATCCTGAGCGAATAGTTTCTCAGATTCCGCTTGCAGACTCTGTATGTACTCCATTTGTTCTCTGGTTTCATTTGCAATGCGTGCATTCTCTTTTGCAATGTCCTGTTCCAGAGCCTCAATTACAAAGAAAGTGCCAGATAATAGAAGCAGTATCAGTGCAAGGACAAAAAGAAATGATCTCTTTTTCATAGTTAATGATAGTCCCACTTTATTCCTTTTCCAAGTTCATAGGACATTTCATCCACAATAATTGGATAATAATCGCTATCCATATCATACAACCTGATGTGGACCTGATTGAAGTTGTTGATTTTTCCCTCGTATGTCCTTACGGTTTCATTATCCAGAGTGACCTCAAACCTGTAATCTGTCCATCGGTTAAATTTGAACCAGAATGTTTTTGGATAAGATTCCCTCCCTCTGGGTCCGATTGAATACTTTTCTTTGATTATGGATTGGTTGAATGCTCCAAATACCTCCACAACAACCTCATGTCGCGTATCGTCTTGATTAGATATATCGTAAAGGGGAAACAGAGACCCAAATAAAATATAAGGGAAGATACTGTAAATATAAAATCCAAAAATGAGCAATACTAAAGCTCCTGCAATCATACCTGATCTTTTTAGTTTCATAATTTTACTTTCCTGTAGCTAATGGAGATCATCTGGATTTGTGGAGTTCATTTTTTAACATTTAACCTTGAATATCTCCACAACTTTCTCCGAAACTGCTCTTGCTTCTTCTTCTTCTCCTCCGCCATATACTGTGATCTCTAAGAAAGCGTTCGAGATTCGGACAAGATAACCATGATGACTGCCATATTTATCAGAAATGACAGTGGCCTCATCTCCGATTCCTGATATTCTTGTTCCGTTGCTTTTCTGATCTCTGTAATCAAAGTAGGTTTTAGCACCATCGACTTCATTGAAGACAAAAACTTCAAGATTAATGAAACTCATTGTAGTTCCATTATCCATTTTTCTCAATAGTAACACATAACCATCTTTCACATCAGATTCTTTAAGCTCAGTTGCCATTTCCAGCAAACGTTCTTTGTCTTGTTCTGCTTCTTCAGGATTGTATGCTACTTCTTCAACTTGATACGCAAATTCCTCAAAAAACCCCACTGGGTCATTCATATAGTAGTAATTTTCCTCTTCCCACCCCTCACTTATTTCGCTTGCGTTTATCTTCAGTTGTCTTGAATCAGTAATTGTTGAATCTCTACTTCCATGATGCGATATATTTTTTAGAGCATTCGTTACAGCCATTTTTATGTCCTCATTTCCATCATTTTGCAGTTGCTTGAGAGGCCCTATTGCTCTTTCATCTCCAATTTTCCCAAGGGCTTCTGCTGTATTGCATGTAAGTTGAATGCGGTCTCCTTATGTCATTGCTATTTTGCCGCCAGCTCCTAATTCCAGGGTTTGCGCTTGTCTATACGCATATTCGTTCTGTAATACAATGATCAACGTTTCAACTGCTCTTTCGTCCCCTATTCTGCCAAGAGTTTTCGCAGCACCCATTCTGGCAATCGTCGCTTCATTTTCATCAGACAGGACTTCAATAAGAGGTTCTACTGCGGGCTCTCCAATTTCAACAAGGCCCTCTTCTGCGGTGGTTCTTGTATTTGCGTCCATGTCATCCAGATCCCGAATGAGGGATTCTACAGTTGGTTCCCCTATGCAGCCAGAGCAAAGGCTCAGGATTACTATAAATAAAAAAACAAACTTGAGTTTATTTGTGTTGTTGAGATTGTTACGTTTCATCATAGCCATTCCTGGTTTAAAACGTTCACAAATTTTCCAGCCATTCCCCTTTTTTGACAATCGTAGTTGAGAGAGGATAGAAACCTCCGAAGCCGTTTGTTGGCCATACTCCAAGTTCCATCATCTCCTCTTCTGACATATCATTTGTATTCGGAGGCGTCTCTATGATAAATCTCCATCCGTACAGCTCTTCAGGTCCGCCAGTGTTACTCCATCCGTCAGCTGTCATATCGATATCAAAAACAATAGTCTGGTTGTTGCCAGCTACAACAAACCATTTGTAAAGGTAGTCCAGAGGGTACTTGATCTTTGCTGGCAAAGATATTGTCAAAGACTCTGTTTCCCTCCCTCTCTCGTCTTTCCAATACCTTGATGAAATGCTAGCATTATCAGACAGAACCTCTACATTTTTTCCGGTACTGTCATACGATAGGTAGAAGCTTTCAGCACTATTCACTTTTCTAATTTTCAGTTGATACTCCATTGCAGGTCTTCGAGTGGAACTGGAAGAAGTACCAATGTTCTGATTTCCCTCTATCCTGTAATCATACACCAATCCGTCATAATGGTGAGCACCCGGCCAGACATTTATTGTCATTGACGATTCAAAAGAGGCTCCTTCCTCTTCTTTATAGACATTGTCTTTAAGTATCAGTAGATTGGAACTTTGATTAAAATAGGCGAAGTTCTCATCATCTCCATTGGTAACATTCTTATTGTCCAGATCTATGTAGAATCTGTAAACAGTCCCGTTGACAATTCTGGGTTCTCTTGCATACTTGAATTTTTGAAGATGGAATCCAACAATGTAAATGTACTCTACAATACTCTCATTGTGGATTATCTCATAAGCTCTAAAACTGGTGTTTTCACTTAGTAAGTCCTGCACATTCTGGTCTTGGACAAATATCATTTCAGACTTTGCTTGCAGGCTCTGTATGTATTCCATCTGTTGCTCTGTCTCATTTGTCATGCGTGCGTTCTCTCTTTCAATGGCCTGTTCTTGTGCTTCATTTATAACATAAATGCCTGCTAGCAGTAGAAGTATCAGAGCAAGAGCTAGAATCCAATGTTTTTGTTTCATACTAATAATATCTCAACTTCATGCATTTTCCAGCCATTCCCCTTTTTTGACAATTGTAGTTGAGAGTGGATAGAAATTCCCAAAACCGTTTGTTGGCCATACCCCAAGTTCCATCATCTCCTCTTCTGACATATCATTAGTATTCGGAGGTGTCTCTATGATGAATCTCCATCCGCACAATTCCTTAGGTTCGGCATTGTTGATCCATCCATCAACTGTCATATCGATATCAAAAACAATGGTCTGGTTAGTGCCACTTCCGACATTCCATCTATAATACCAGTCGATAGGATAGCTAACTTTTCCCGGCAAGGACATTGTCAGAGTATTTACTTCCCTTTTTCTCTCATCTTTCCAATATTTAGCTGAAAGGCTATTGTTACCAGATAGGATGCGTACATTGTCTCCGGTCGTATCAAGTGGAAGATATATACTATCCGTATCATCCATTTTTTTGATTTGTAGTTGATACTCCATTGCGGGTCTTTTAGTGGAACTGGAAGAAGTATCAATGTTCTGATGTCCTACTATCTTGTAATCATACACCAATCTGTCATAATGGTGAACACCCGGCCACACAAATGTGATCATGGACGAATCAAAAGTTATCCCATCCTTTTCTTTATGAAAATCGTTTTTAAGTATCAGTACATGAGAACTTTGGTTAAAAGAAACAAATGTCTCATCATTTTGATTGATGACATTCTTATTGTTCAGATTGATGTAGAATTTGTAAACAGTCCCGTTAACCATTCTGGGTTCTCTTGCATATTTGAATTTTTGAAGATGAAATCCAGTGATGTAAATGTATTCTATCAAACTATCATTGTGGATTATTTCATAGACTCTAAAATTGGTGTTCTCATCCAGAAGATTTTGTACATCCTGATCCTGAGTGAAGATTCTCTCTGATTCCGCTTGCAGGTTCTTTATGTACTCCATCTGTTGCTTTGTTTCATTTGCAATGCGTGCGTTCTCTCTTGCAGTTTCTTGCTCGTAGGCTTCATTTACAAAATGAATACTTGCCAGTAGAAGTAGCATCAATAAAAAAAAGTAAAGAAAATATTTCATGTTGTAAATCCCAAAATCAAACATCACCTAGTTTTTTAGTGTACCTTGCAATTTTACTTGATTCTATTTTTGCTTCAGGATTAGTTATAACATAGAGTGGTTTTCCTGACTTTTTACAGTTATTTATCACTTCAGAAGGCAAGCGGAATTCTTGAGAGCGTTTATCTATTTCATTGACAGGAACTTCTATTAATCCATATATCTCTTTTTCTTTAGCAGTCATAGTCTCACCCGGAGGAGGTGTTGGAATAGTCCATACGGTTGTATCACGAATACCAATCAGTTGTCCTGGATTTGGCGGATTAAGAAATTCATAACCTTCAAAACTATATTTCAATCTAAATCTAATATACTCATTACTCTTAGCTAGCATTGTCCAACAATACCAGCAACTACTTTCTGGAGAAAAAGCACCATTATATGGGTATTCATAGTAATAATACTCTCCCAGTTGCTCCTCTGTTCCAGCATTTAAATCATCAGGTTCTCCTCTTAATTCATTTATAATGTTAGATACAGACATTAAAAAGCCTAGATATTTATTCATTTGACCTATCCCTAATTCAATGAGGTCTTCTAGAATTTCATACACTGATGCATAACTGGGCTGACTGCCACCATATGGGAATGCTCCAAAATTATTATTAACAGGAAGTTGACCGAATTCGAATGCAGAATCACCACTTACTACTTTATCAAGCTCTATTTTACTATAGTAGGAACCCCAATTCATGACATAAGGAGGCATTCCTGATTTTAATGCTACTTTTCCTAGCGATTCAAGTCTGCAGTCATAAAGCCATTTTTGAATGCTTTCATGCCATACGCCACTATATACTTTTACTTCAAGAGCTGCATAAACATCAATACAATCTCCATATGTCGTATTTATCATTATTGTGTCATGATGCGGAGGAACATCGCTCCATTCTCCCCAATCGTTCCAGTTTCCCCAACTAATCCATCCCATATTTATACCTCCATATATCCTTCTTGAATCAGATGTTGTGGTAAAACCCATCCGTTGCAAAATATTATGTTATTGTCTGTAGTGATTGTATCCAGATTCATGAATTCATGCTTGATCCAGTATTTATTGTTGAAAGCTTCATAGCGGCAGCCATCTTTTCCCAAGTGAGTGCCAATATTTGCTGTTTTTACAAGGGAGTAAATTTCATTTTTGTCTGTCGATGCTGATGCCTTTGGGAATCTAACCAAATTGTCAATGTATACTGACGGTTTGTAACAGATAACGGGCTTGTCCGGTCTGAAAGAAAATTTCATCTCGTCGTTGTTACAATCACCGATTATTGCAAAATCATAATCTTCTTCTTTGTAGGCATTGTAGAATTCGGGATAGTCATAATCGTACCATTTCAAATTTGGATACATATTGCAGAACTCAGCAGGAATTGCTCCGACAGCTATGACCTTTTTGTCACTTTTTGGAAGCACCATCTTTGGTTCAACTCCGTCATAGACGAAATCATCAATATTGTGGATCATAAAATTGGAATCTACAGAAGCGCAGTTCATTTTCTCGGGTGATTTGGTTATGACGGGTTTTACGTTTCTGTTCCGGACGACATCTAAAAAAGGGAGATTTTTATATTTTTTAGCAAGATTCCCCTCCCAATCCTCACTCATGTCATAAGGCATTAGTTCATTTATATTATCAAACAGACTAATCCTTGCGGCTGATATCGGAAATACGTAAGCTGAACTTACTTCCAGAATGAATATATCATATCTGTATGGCAGCCACTTTTCAAGTGCTTCTTTACTTCTTGTGGCTTCAATCGGAATGCTGAAATGATCATGCGTGTACTTAAGGTATTTTCCTGTATCCTGATAGCCTTTGGTGATAGATTGCAGACATGCAACCTTCAGTCCTTGCAATTCAAAATAATTTTTCATGGATATTGCAGTAGTTGTTTTCCCGGCATTGGGGATTGATGCCAAAACATAAATCCTGCTTTTGGTGGTTCCGGTTTTTGCAAGATCCAGAGCATCTACGATTTTTGCTTTATATGTTCCCATGCATGCGGCAGCCCCTGCAGCGCCGACTGCTTTCAGGAACGTACGTCTGTTCATCTTTAAACAATCCGGATCTTCTTCACAGACCTTTACATCTTGATTTTATTCATAGACTAAACTCCTACAGCATGTTTCAAATTGGTCCCTTGGTTTTACATTTCTGATATTGTCCCAAAAAAGAACATCATTGATTTTTTGCGGGTATTTCCCGATCACTTGTTGATTCCGGGAACAGTCCCAGTAAGTGCCATCAGTCAGAACAGAAATTCCGAGTATTCCAGCACAACATCCTTTTTCGATGTAGACATTTGGAAGGTATATCCCTTCTTTCTCCGCTCTTTTTGCTGCATATTCCCTTATATCCAACCATTCTTTGAATGTGATCGGTTGTAAGAAATCGTAGTTGAGGGGCTGGTAAATGTTGCAGTTTAGAGTCGACGCCCCAGTTTCAATGCAAAGATCGATTACATGATCTATACAATCTTTGTTCAGTTGACTGATCGTAAATCCAATACTATGTCTGATTCCATGTTCATCCAGTAGTTTCAAAGCTTTTACAGCATCTTTGTAATTGTCATTGCCACGGATTGAGTTATGAATTTCTTCATTTCCGTCGATGCTCACCTGGATTCCATCGTTCTTTTTAAATGTAGTTATGTATTTTGGGACTAGAATTCCATTTGTGCTCAAACATATTGAACCATTGTGTTCTCTGACTATATTGCATACTTTCTCAAATTCAGGGTGAAGTAAAGGATCTCCACCACTAAGAATTATGTTGTTAAATGGTAATGGAAAATCGCTTTGCAAAAAATCTTTGCAGATTGATTCTATCATACTCAATGGCATGAAGTTTTCTTCTTTTTTCAAATAGCAATGTTTGCAATCTAACTGACAGAAGTCTACAATATGGATGTCTAAAAAATTATGTGGCATAATTAATTTCCTTTTTTAAAAAAAAATATTTCAATATTGTATATAAGTGTTTCTAAATAACTTAGTTATGTTATCAATAATAAGTATTTAAATAATTAATATGGTGAATGTATATGTTCTTTTTAGGAAATATATCTAAGACTTTGTTGGTTTGTGTACGATTCGTAAAAATATTAGTGTTATTTCAAAAAACAGTACTAGTGGCAAGGATATCATAATCTGACTAATAACATCAGGGGGTGTGACCAACGCTCCTGATACAAGAAATAGAATGTAAATATGTTTTCTATAATGGATAAGATCACAAAGTTTTATTAATCCACTTTTAGTTAAAAATGTTAAAACAATGGGAAGTTCAAAGATTAATCCAAAAACAATAGTTGCTAGAAATACAAAAGAAACAAAATTGAAAATTGAATAAGTAGCAATAGCTCCTGAAGAAACAGCATCTATATACAGATACTTGATAAACAACGGAAGCAAAATAAAATAGGCATAGGATGCACCCAGTAAAAACATAAAGATAGAAGTTAAAACCAAAACAACACTCCAGAATCTACTAATAGGAATATTTTTGATAATTTGTTTTTTCAAAATAATCTTCAAGGTATAATACGCAAGAATAGGAATCATAAGGATTGACGCTAATATTAATGCTATTTTTATTTTTAGCATAATCACTTCAATGGGGCTGATATATACAATTTTGGCTCCTTCAGGTAAAAGATCAATTTTGGCTCTTTTTATTGGTAAATCAGCAATTTGAAATGAAAAAATAGTAAAAGTAAAGAAACAGATTAAGAAATGAATCATTCTTTTCCTTATTTCTATTACCAGTGGGTATGCATTTTCAATAAAATTTGCCATAAAATCACTTTATTTCTATCTTCAATAACTTTATATCTCATGTGTTCTATTGGATAATAGTACTTATCTTTATCGATAATGTATATCAGTAATATCAACATTTAATTAATCTATAAAGATTATATTTATAGATGCAAAGAGCAACTTGAAAACAAAATAGAAGATGATCTCTTCAAAAAAGATAGCAAAATCACACATGTCAGATATTGCATATAATCTACTAAATGATGTTCAACGGCCTATAAATGAGCATCTAGATGAATTTAGTAAAAGAATACTATTTTTTTTGAGAGTGTTGTTTCTTTTTGTAATGCTCTTGTATCCATTTTCAGGTTCTATCATTCAGATTATATGGAAGGAGTTGGTGCCATTTGATTCTCAAATGTCAATATATTCCCCTTTAGAATGGATTTTTTTGAGATTCAAAGTATCTTTTCTTTTTGCAGGTGCTTTATATTTTCCATTATTATTGTATGAATCTTTTAAATTTATGGAAAGTGGTCTTTACTCGCATGAAAGAATATTTTTAATCAAAGTTGTTCCATGTTCTTTGATTCTTTTTGTTTGTGGGACGGCAATTGCATATTGTTTAATAATTCCACATGCCCTTCAATATTTTATATTCACTTCTGATGAATTGGCAAGTTCGCAAATCTCTTGCCAAAAAACATTTTCTGCAATAACAAACCTAATATTTGGTTTTGGTTTTACTTTTCAGCTTCCACTTTTGATTTTTTTCTCAATAAAAATGGGTTTAGTGGAGTTAGAATGGCTTAGAAAATCACGTTTTTTTATGTATACATTTCTTGGTAGTCTAACCTTTTTTATCTCTCCTGATCCAACTTTTATGTCTCAATTGATTCTATCAATGTTATTTGTTATTTTGTTTGAAGCAAGCCTGCTATTATTTAAAATATTTCAATTTTAAATCAGAAAATTTATCTACTATGCGAAATTATGGTGGTTGAGTGTTTATGTTTGGAACGATTGAATTTATACTAATTGGAGTGGCCTTAATGATTCTTTTTGGTCCAGATAAATTGCCAGATTTTGCAAAATCACTTGGTGGAGCAATAGGTGAATTCAAAAAAGCTCAAAATATTAAAATGAATGGTATAGATGATTTATCTTCAAAAAATAATTATCCAGGAGTTGATACTGAAACTAAAGTCAAAGATAAAATCTCAAGTACTGACAATAATGAATGATTGACATTTTGTTGTTATGACTTTAAACTAAAGTCAAAATGCATAATACTAGAAACAAACGATAATATTAATTTTGTAGGAGTGTTAGATTAATGATTGGTGGTTTTGGACCTACTGAACTTTTAGTTATATTTGCAGCGATATTTTTGTTATTTGGTGCAAGCAAATTACCGGAACTTGCAAACTCAATGGGGAAATCGATGGGTGAATTTAGAAAAGCTCAACGTGAATCTGAGCTTTCTCTAAAAGATTATGAAAATTCTTTAGAACACATCCGTGAAGAAGAGAAAAAGCTAAAGGATAATTTAAAGTTAGAGCCAATTGAAGTTGACACAAAAGAAAAGCATACAACGAACTAGTAGTTCAGCTTAGTCTTAGGCACTTTTTTTAGCAATAATAATTCAAAAATTATGATATAACCTTGGTAAAGGGTGCCAAGGTTAATTTATAATTTTCATTACCTTTAATCATACATGTTTAACAACACACCTTGACAGCCCCATAATCTCAACCATATCACTGTTATCAGGGCTCTGCACTATCATTTGTCCTTTCTTCAGGTATGGGATACGCTTTTCAAACTCTTTTTTGACCTTCATAGTATTGATGGCCGCATCGTTGCTCAGGTTAAGGATGATGCGTGTGTTTATCTGCTTGAAAACCGTGTCATCGATATCCTGTGGGTCCTGGGTGATAAGGAAGAGTCCCAGTCCTTCCTTTCTTCCCTGACGTGCAGCATCTGCGAACTTGGAGATGAGCCGCCTTGAATGCTCACCACCTGCCTTTGCAAGATAGCGATGTGCTTCATCAAGTCCCAGAATGATGGGTGTTTCCTTTACAGCCGCCTCGCCGGAGGTGTTCAGTTTGTTATCCACTATCAGGCTCATCAAAGTGAGGGTTATGATATCGCGTATGCGTGAGTTGGTTATATACTCCGTTGGGAACACGCTGACCTGCCCGGGCCTGAATATCTGCACCATTACCTCGGTTATTGGTCTTGCAGGCTGGTCGAAGACCCTTGCAAGAGCCCGGTTCTTCACCCTGCGTGCGATACCGTCATAGGATGCTTCATGTATCTTGCCGCTCTCCACATAATTGTCTCTTGTGGCATCATCACCAATGAAGTCTATGAAACCACTGTATGTGTGCTGACCGCCTTTCTTGAAATAATCATCAAGCAGAACGTCAACTCCTACATATTGCAGTTCTGTCATACCCACAGGTGCGATGAGCCATGAATTGTTGCGTACCATCTCAAAAGGTATGGTGAACTCTATCTGTTCAGCCCTTGACCTGCCTGTGTAGCCCTCACCCTCTACTTTTGCCACAAAGGTCTTGGTGTTCTTACATGCACCGAAATTGACCTTCTCTGCACTGAACCTGAAGTCATCGTCATCCGTGATCTCCGGATTATCCTCAAATATCTGTGAATACTCATCTTGCGGGTCCATGATCACAAGACATGGATTCCTTTTCTCTTCGGAGCCCCGAAGGTTGTAACGGTTGCTCTCATTCATGAACTGGCGCAGAATATTCTTTGTAAGGAAGGTCTTTCCCGTACCTGTGCTTCCGCAGACCAGCATATGCCTGAATATCAGGGGGTCGCCCATTGAGTAATCGTTCCTCAGGTAATATGGGACCGTAGGTGGGACTGCATGTGTTCTGACCAGCTCTCCGCCAACACTCAGGTGTCCAAGAAAAATACCTTCTTCAGGAATGTTCAGACCTGTCTGTATCTTCTTCTTCTCTGTAACAGGCAGGATGGGAGTATTAGGGCGGGGTATCCTGTCACTCATTCTCCTGGAAAGTACTCCTTTTTTGTCTTTTGGTTCGTAGAGGATACAGATCGGGTCAAGGTAAGCCAGGAACTTGTAATCCACCTCATCAGTGGTATTGGATTGCAGCATCCTGCGGGAGTGGATCTCGGTTGCGTCATCCACCGCAAACTCCTGCAGGTACTGGAGTTTCCATATCCTTGCAAACAGGTCCTCGTCCCCGTATGGCACCATGACATATGTTCCAAGTCTCACTTTCTGGCGGTGGGATGTGGTGATGTAACCGGTTATTCTTGCCCCGGATTCAGTTATCTCCAGGGGGTCTATGCCTGTGGTAATAATGCCGAAGGCTTCATCTGAAACACCGTTTGGCCGGTTCTGCGTTTTTTGCATGATAACTGTCTCAGGTTCAAAATTCTCAAATAATTCCTCTGTCGCATCACCGGTCACAGAACTCTCACTTTTAAGTCCTTCATTAACCCTGTCTTTTGCCTCGTTCCTGTCTTTCACAAAAGAAAGTATATCCTCATCTCTCATCCTTTTCATCCCACCTTGTATCGTTATATGTAGTATCAATTTTTGAATTCCTGAACCTGTCGATGATATGCCGTCTTTCAGACACTGGTATCTTTGCTATGGAATCTGCCTTTGACAGAGTCTTTGGTATGCCATCTAATGCCAGGTCGTAGAGCACTTTCCGAGTTATCCGGTTCCTTAGTTCCTCATTCTTTACCAGTCCGTAAGGTGATTCAATTTTGAAAATAGTGTTCAGTTTTGGGACATATGCCATAAAGAAACTGAGGGCATAATCCTCTGCCTCAAATTTCCCGTTGGCAAGTTCCGAAACCAGGGGAGAAGTGGACTTGAGCATTTTCTCGTAGAACTGGTTTGGCTGCACGAACCAGTTTGTGTATGTTATATACTTATCAGCCTCTCTTTTCTTAATTCCTGATCTTTCAAGGGACAATGCGTTTTTGAAGAACTGGGCATCCACAAGCCAGGGTAGATCAATTCCAGGGTCATTTTTTTTAAGCGCCAGCATTATCTGCATGTCCTCGGGGTTCTTGACAAAACCCACAATAGGTTTCATGTTACTGATATGATGATCCATTATGTCAATATAATTCTGGATTATTTTCTTGCTGCTGTCGTCTGTACTGATGTCCACATCATCTGAATTGACCACCATCCAGTACATGACCCTTTTCGGGTAGATGGGCCCATCCATTATGAAAAAGTCCTCATTTGCAATGCTGTCAAGCATCCATAGTATATGCTCTGACTCAGAAAGATAGAGGGATACATCGTGGAGGATATCTGTGACCTTCTTTTTCAGGGAACCGGGTTGGATACGGATTATTTTTTTCCTTCCCGAACCGTTGTCAAATAGTTCCCAGTCTTTACTGGTATGTATGTATACCCTGTTGCTTGCTGTGTAAGCTGCCGCCACTATGGTTCTTTTGCTGTGGATCTCAATATCAGTAGGCGTACATGCCATTGCACAGTGACAGAAATCAATGTAAAGACCGTTATCGAATGTCTTTGCGGTTGTACTGCCGCTGTCACATGAGTATGTTTTAGGGTAAGGGTTTTCAGAGCGTATCATTTTCTCGATACTTGCTTTTCCACGTCTGACAGGTCCTATGGATTGTAGCACCGTCTTCCCGTTGTATTCCAGTTTCCTGAGCCTGTCGAGAATATTCATTACTTTTTCCGCATCGTCGCATTCACCGTCATCTTTTTTGAAACAGCTGTCAATGCGATCGACTATCTCATGTATCTCTTTTATGTGAACCGGCTCAAGGGTCATGGAGTAGAATAGTATCTTAATGATAATATTATTTTGGATTGAACTCTGTTTATTTTGCATTCTGTTTTTTGTTAAAATCAATTTAATTTTGTCTTTAAAATTAAATCGAAAGTTAAATAAGGGGAAGAAGGTCATGTTTCTTATTGCAAGTTAAATAAAATTGATTAAAGCTAAACTCTATTTTCTGAAAACCCTTATATAGTAACCATAATAAGAACTATAGCAATATATAAAGGTCTTCAGTAGCCTGTATCCTGAAGTTATGTTAGTACTTATAGTTTTTATTTAAGAGGTTGTAGCTATGCAAAGTTATGAGATATTCCTGATATTAATGGCAGTTTACCTGCTTGGGCTGATAGGTATAGGATTGTATTTTACAAAACGTCAGAAATCAGTAACCGACTTCTGGCTTGGGGGCCGTAGGATCAGTGCTCTTGGTATTGGTTTCTCTGCGGCTTCATCGTGGATGACTGCGGGTGGCATATTAGCGGTTATCGGTTTTTATATGCTGCTTGGAATGGGGTCCATATGGGGCTTTGTAGCTCCCAACATCCTTGCATTGTTGCTTATCGCTTTGTTTGTTGGCAAGATCAAGCACCTGCCCGCAATCACACAGCCTGAATTGCTGGAACAGAGGTATAGCAGTGCCCTGCGAGGTCCTGTTGCGGTTATCATTGCAATTGTAATGGCTCTATTTGCAGTTGCTGACATCAAAGGTTTGTCACTTGTGCTGGAAATATTCTTCGGTCTCCCATCGATCTATGCAGCAGCCATTGTGGCCCTTGCAATCTCTGCCTATGTGACACTTGGAGGTTTCTCAGCGGTCATATGGACTGATATGATACAGTTCCTCATGCTTGCAACTTTTTCAATTGTAATTGCATTTGTTGTTGTTACCGCAGCAACGACTGGTTCTGCCGAGGTCCCAGCCATCAGTTCTTCCGAACTTTTTGGTAATGTTCCTTCTGGATGGTGGAATCCCTTCATAGTCGGTCTTCCTGCCGTGATGATAGCCATCTTTGCCATTATACCTGGGTGGATCACAGAACAGGATCCTTGGCAGAGGATATGGGCAGCAAAGGATGAAAGATCTGCAAGAAATGGTATGATCCTCGGTTCCTTTCTGATCTTTCTGATCTTTGGTGTTGTATGTACCGTTATAGCCATTGGTCTTAGTCACCTGTATCCATCCATACCGGCTTCTTTTGCAGATATCGGAATGGGTGCAATGGCCCAGGCAGAACCTGCATTGCTGGTATTTATAGTGGAGAACCTCTCACCACTTGCACTGGGTCTCTGTGCTGTGGGTCTTGCAGCAGCAGCTATGTCCTCAGCAGATACATTTGCAACATCAGGTGGTTCATGTCTATCTCGTGACATATACCAGAGATACATAAAACCTGACGCAACAATGAAGCAAATGATGACGATCAACAGGATCAGTGTGCTGATAATTGTTGCACTTGCAACGGTACTTTCGTTCTATATCAATAGCATCATCGATGTCATCCACATTGCAACATTCATTGCCAGTGCCTCCTACTTCTTCCCTCTGATGGGTGGTCTGTACTGGAAACGTGCAACCAAAGAAGGTGCTCTTGCAGGACTTGTTGTAGGTGCCATCACACAGATAGGGCTGACAATTGTTGATCTTGCAAACACTCCGGCATTTGCACCTGCTTACCTGGATACTATTCATCCAGTGCTTTCAAACCACGGCGTTATTGTAGGAATGCTTCTTAGCGGAATAGCCTTTTTTGGTGTATCCCTCGCAACAAAACCATCTGGTACTGTAAACCTGGCTCCTTTCTTTGCGGATGAAGCAGAGAAGCTCGAAAAAGAAGTCATGGTAGTTAGTGAGTCTGATCCAGATTACAAGAAACTTCTTACAACTCTTGAAAAGGAGGTTACAGGAGACCGTGCAATCGTGAAACTGAATTTGGAGGCATCTGCAACTATTAACTGGGGCAGGTTCGTAAATGAGCTGAAATCAATTCACCCTTCATGGGTAACACCAACAGGCAGGGATTCTGTCTACAGGCTGACAAAGGCTGATATGCTTGCCTGTGTTTCACTTACCCGTGGACATAATGAAAAGGAGATATGGTTTGCATCAGAGCCACTAGCAGCTGATCTGGACCTAAGCACAAAGGAGTTCCTGGTTGCTTTCAAGCAGGTTGCAGAAGCACTTAGCAACATTGGTTTGTTGTTAACCCTGCCATCTGAACAATAATTGAGTAAATATAATTCCATGCTCCGGCTTAATCTCCGGAGCACTTTTTTGACTATTCCTGTATTGTGTTTTAAAAGAACAGGTATAAGGTATTTATTCACTTCAGATATATTATATACATATAATTTTCAAAAACTATATGTATTGTATGTCGCATATATACTTTTGTGGTAGATATGGAATTGAAAAACCCTATTTTAGATATTGAAATGACTGAAAATAACAGAGAAAAACTTCAATCCTTAAAAGATGGGTTTGAAAAGCTTACTCCGGAGGAAAGGTTTGATGTTGTGGAGCTTCAGAACATAATGCTTCAAAAAGTTTCCAGCCACCGTGAGATGTACGGGATGCCAAAAAGCAACCAGAAAACCGAAAGAGATGCAAATGAAATTATTTCTCATATGTCATCAAGGTCCTTGGATTATTCACAGGCATGCATCAATTATTATGTTTCAAAGATTTCTTCTGCTGTGAAGAAGTAAAACTTGTACTTGTCCCGGTTATTTTTATTATTTCCTTTTTCTGTATTTTTACATTGTTTTTTATGATTAGAGAATACGGAATTTCTCCATCACTCAAAACTTATAAGTGAAATACAGGACAATTATAATGGCATGGCAGAGATTATCTTTGATGATATTGGCAGTTTTCCCCTTCCATCAGGTACGTCCAAAGAATGGATGGCGGGGAAGTTCTCCGGAATGAAAAGCGATGAGGACCTCTTCAGGATCATAAACGAAGCTTTCATGAAAAAGGTCGGGGCCGGTGTAGAGGTACCTACATATCCCCAGTACCAGGATATGAACGAGCAGTTCCTTTCCATCATCAGGGATGTAAATCTGACAGAAGAACCATTCAAAGTAAAACTCTCTGATGCCCGTATCATTGAACTCGAATCCATAGAAAGTGTTGCCAAAACCTACAGGGAAGAGAACGGGGAAAAGCTTGATGTGCGTGTCTGTGTTACCGGTCCCTTAGAGCTTTATCTCAAGGAATTTGGCGGTACCGAATATGTTGATATACTGAACCTGCTTGCAGAAAGTATTGACCGTTTTGTAAAGAACTCACTTTCCAATGCAAAGAACTTCAACATAAGAACAGTTTCTATTGACGAACCCAGTATTGGTATCAATCCTCAGGTCATGTTCTCTGACAGTGACCTTATTAAAGCCATGGACATTGCATGCAGCTCTGCAAACAAAGGTGGCTGTGATGTGGAGATCCATCTTCATTCACCATTGCATTACAAACTTGCCTGCCAGACTGAGAATATCAGTGTCATTGGTGTTGAGTCAGCAGCAACTCCATCCTATCTTGATCTTATTGATAAAAAAATCCTTGAAGATGCTGATTCCTACCTGAGGGTGGGAATCGCAAGGACAGATGTCTTCAACCTTGTCTCTGAGATAAACGACAAATACAATACCAATGTCTGGAAAGAAACCAAGTATTTCCCCGAAATTATCAACGAGATGGAAACACCGTCAGTTATCTCGAAGAGGCTTTCAAATGCATACTCTATGTTTGATGAAAGTATAAAATATGCAGGTCCGGATTGCGGCTTGGGTTCATGGCCATCCCAGGAGATAGCATCACAGTTACTGAGTAATGTGGCAAAGGGTATGGCTGATTTTAAGAAGGGCCTGTGAATCCATTATTTTTATTTTATTCTGGATCTATTAGTGATGCCAGGCCATTATCAATCATTTCCATCGTTTTGTCAACAATTCCCAGTGTCACATATGTTTCAATATATGCTGCAATAAGCAGCAGCAGAACGACAAGGGCAAGCATTTTCCAGATATATCCTGACAGGATGTAATTCTTTGTTGTATCAAGAGCATATGATACATCTTCCTTCAGGCTCTTGATATCATTTCCATTGAACAGTTCTTTGTCAATTACATCGTGTGCCTGGATGTATGCGAACCTGTATCCAAGAGATGCTGCCACCAAAAGTGTTGGAATCTCTATTATACCATGGGGGAGTATGGAAATGAAAAAGTAGATTACATTATAGAAAAGCCCGAGTGCGATGCCTTTTGTGCCTAAAATCTCAAATCCTGTCATGGCTCCATTAAAAGTAAAGAACGCCAGAAGGATTCCCATTAGGAAACCATTTACCATCAATATTATGAGTGGTACAGTATATGGAAGTATATAAGAAAACATCCTGTATTCATCTTTTCCATAACCGCAATATTGCCAGACAGTATCTTTCATTTCAGGCTCGTTCTTCCCTATGGAAGAGAAATCCTTGTCTGATATAGTTGTTATTTTGATCAGTATCTCATATACCGGCATTATCATTTTTTCAAAAAGAATAGAACAACGGGTGTATATATGATGTCTTGACCGGATGTGAATGTCGCTTATCAGCGCTGATTGCACCAGCATGAAAAGTCCTGTACCAATGATGGCACAGGAAGCGGCTATGCTATTAAAGAAGAATATAGCCCACATCAGGTTTATGTAATTCGAAGTTACAGTTACTTTGGCTGTTGCTGCAGAAGCAGTACTCACGATTGCTTTACTTACAGGTTCCGGTTCAGCAAATATTAACATCAGGATATACGCAGCGATCCCGATAATAAATGCTAAAGCTACTGACCGCATGAATACCTTGACAGACCAGCTCACATCTTTAGCACTGATCTTGAACTGGTCTTTAGTATATTTGTTAGTTTTTGTCATATGAGGCACGTATCTATTTAGTTATTATATATCGATGCATTGAAATAGTTTAGGTATAATATAATTTCATTACTATATTACTGGCTATGTATGGGATGTATTATAAATGCGGATACCTACAGGGATAGAGGGATTTGATGATCTGGTTCAGGGTGGTTTGTTAACAGATAGGGTCTACGTATTAAGCGGTCCTCCAGGAAGCGGAAAAACAACATTCGGAGTTCAGTTTCTGGCTCATGGGGCAGCCACAGGTGAAGTGGGACTATATGTGACCTTACTGGAATGTCCACAGAACATCATCAATGATATGTCAAATTATGCCATGAATGTTCCGACATTGATTAAAATGAAGAAACTCCTGTTTGCAGATCTTGGTCCTCGTATGGAATATGGCTATATGGATGAACTGAGTGAGTTTATTACTACAGATTATAACGTTGGCAAAACTGCTACTGAAAGTGAGGCTCCTTCACCTTCTGTTGTTTTCAAGGAGATTGCAGCTTATGTTTCAGAATATGATGTAAAGCGCTTGGTCATAGATTCAGTATCTGCAATCAGGTTTACTACAAAAGATCTGTCCCTGCAGGAAAAAGAGATGAGCAGGTTCATACGTAATCTTAAGAAACTGGGCTGCACTACATTGCTATTATCTGAAATGACTGATCCGACTGCTTATTCGACAGAGCAGTTTGCCGCTCATGGAGTCATTTTCATGCATAATTTCCTTTATGACAAGACAATGACCCGCGCTATTCAGGTTATTAAGATGCGTGGTACAAGGCATGATTGTAACATGCGCAACGTGTCTTTTACTGAAAAGGGGCTGAAAATAGAAGGCTATCTTGAATGATGGTTGTTTCTTATGGCGAAAATATTCAAGAAGTCAGGCGAGAAAAAAATTCTTCCTGAGGAAGGCAGGGTCCAACTTGCAGACGCCTCCCGCAGGCTGGGGTTTGAAGTAGGTTACCATCGTCACTCGGAGATAGGATGGGTTCAGGAAAAATTATCACAGATATACAGGTTTGCAGAAGAGTATAACCTCAAGGATTTTGTGAAGGAAAATTACAATTATGGTAAAGAGGAAGGTTCTAAATTAAAGGACAGGGATACAAAATCAGGACTTTCCAGGGGAACCACACTAGCTGAACCTGAAAGGTATTCAAACATCTCAATTGAGAAAACAAAAAACGATTCTACAGTTTCAAATACTGGTTCTGGATACAAAAATCATAATATTATATTTTCCGGTTCATCAGATATGATCCGCCAGCCAGGTCTGGTTGATCTGCCTGATAATATTGAAAGAACAAAAGCTATAGAGAGACCCTCTTTTCTGGACGGAGCCAGGCATCTGACTCCAAAAAAGAAATAACCATTCATCACAAAAACATCATAGTTCATAGCCAAAAGCAATGAACCTTTGTTTTCCATCAAGATTTGCCAGAACAAACCTGTCGTCTTTGCTGTAGGCTACTTCTTTTGAGCCGGATAGCTTCAAAATATACTCTTTTCCTGGTTTTGCTCTCTCCATTTTTGCTTCAACCTCTATTATTTCCGTAACCTTTACAGGTGAGGACTGAAGCCCGACATAAAGATGCAACATGTCGGCGACATTGAATTCTTTTGCCAGTGGGGAAAGAGTGCATTTCAGTATGAAATTAGTAGCAACTGTTTCTTCCTGAGAAACCACAAAACCCCTATCTATGTCTTTTGATTGGATGCCCTTGAGTGCAAGTCCTACCCTGGCACCGGCCGGAGCAGATTTGACATCCACGTCATGCATCTGTATGGATCGGATCTCAAGTTCCTTTTTGGCAGGATATGCTATCATTTTATCTTTTGCATTAATGGTTCCCTGTGTTACCACTCCAAGTACTACACACCCGATACCAGTCACATTGAATGACTGGTCTATGACTACACGTGGACGCAGGCCGTCAAGCTTTCTCAGATCTTCATCAGCCTTGTCACCTACTGTGAATATGAGCTCCTTTAACTCTTCCATGCCTTCAAAAGAACTGGTTGATACGGAGATGTAATCCCAGTTCTCAAGTGCAGTGCCTGTTGTTATTTTTCGCAGTTTGGCCTGGAGTTCTTCCTGTGCAAGAGGATATGATGTATCGGATTTTGTGAGAACAACAATTCCGTGCTTGTATTTCATAAGGTCTAGTGCAATGATGCACTCAGCAGATTGTGGGTCAAGTCCTGCGGGAGGAATACATAAAAGTGCAATATCGGAAAGGTTAAGTGCTGTTACCAGTGCTTTAACAGATACCGGATAGCCAGTAGCATCGATGGTTGTGAGTATCCTGTCGTTCTTGGCATAATCGTACATTGTTATGTCTGTAACGTTGCTTCTCTTTCCAAGTTTCCCGGCAAGCGTGGTCTTACCGCTTTTCTCACTTCCGATGATAGTAATCTTTGTCATATGGGCACCCTTTTGTGGTTTACAAATTAATGTATTCAGATATATGTCTTTTTCATGACCACAACTGTCCTTCTAACATTGCAAGTGTCTTATCATTTGTGCTCTTATTTATCTTCCTGATCTTGATGACATACTCGTTCCCCTGTCTTTCAGGCATTTCGAACATAACATAAAGCCCAAGCCTTTCAAGGTACGATTTGAATTTGTAGATAACTTTCTTATCTCTAACCCTTATCTGGAAACTATCAGATATGCGTTCACCGTTTTGGACAGTTTTAATGGTTTCTTTCATCGGGCGAAGTATGCTTTCTCCAAGTCTCTGGCATCTTTTCTGGAATTCATCTTCACTTTCTGCCCATTCATAAGACTGGAATCCTTCGCGTACCACTCTGGAGAAGAGGTAATCTCTTCCCGTTTCATTATAGAATCTGAATGCCTGGTTCAGGTCAGCACAATTACTTTCAGAACATGTGTATTTGATTGGTTGCAATACCATCTCTGGATCTTTGATAACGACACCTTCATGTCCCTTTTTTCCAAGTTCCCTGATAATCTCCGTTATTTTTTCAGGTGCTTCTCCTATGCCTAATTCTCCAAACAGCCTAACCTGGTTAAAACCGTATTGCTCTGCAAGTTCTCTTCTCCTGTTAACCGACAAAGCTTCTCCTGTAGTCTTATATCGCATATCGAAAACAAAGAAGTCCAGGGACTCGATGTCGTAGACGTATTTTTGCACATATGGATTTTCAGGCCCTGCCATCTCTCCATATACAATTATATCTGCGTGTTCTTTGAAAAAATCCCTTTCAAGGAAATTCTGTACTCTTTCTGTAGAATAAGGACAGATGTGGCCGCTGCGGGTAAAAGCAATGAGTTTCCGGTTGTAATCAATAACGCGGACATTATATCCATTCATCTTTTCTTCAACGGCAACAGAACCTATTTCACTGAAGCTCTTCTTTAGTGCCGGTCCAAGAAGCATTGCCCTTTTTATTTTCGGAAAACCTCGTATGAGTTCAAAGGAGCCATGATGATCGATTAGTACAGTCCCATCTTCAAGATGTGGTGCATGCCCTTCAAATCTGTAGATATTATCAAAATCATCCCAGTTATGCTGCAGTTTCCTCTTCTCAATGAGTTCTGCAATTCTGGAAGGCGGGAGTTCCAGAAACTCAGCCGCCTTCTCAATATCAAGTTTTATCTCCGGGTAGTATTTCATCACCGGACACCTGTTTCTTTACTGGACCATTCCTCTGATAATACTCCTTCTTGTAATCAATCCTACCATATGTCCATCAAGGTTCATAACAGGCAGTGCTCCAAGGTTTTGTTCAAGCATTATCTTTGCTGCATCGGTTGTCAGGGTATTCGTGTAAACGGTCTTAACTCCCATTTTCATGATATCCTCAACAATGAGGTTCTTTATGCGCGATTCCTGTTTACCGCCTTCTACCAGGTCACGGAAGGCGCGCATGGCATTTGCAATGTCTTTTTCAGTTACCATTCCAACAAGTTTGTCATCTTCAACGATGGGAATTCTCCCTATATTGTTATCAAGCATCAGTCTCCGGACGTGGCTGACACGGTCTGCCGGGCCTGCAACGATAGGATTCTTTTGCATAATTTCCCCGGCATATCCTTTGAAATTATTGTTCTTGAGTATCTCATTTGGAGTCACCACTCCAAGTATCCGGTCGTTTTCCATGACAACAACCACACCCCCATTCTTCACCATGAGTGTGATAGCGTCGGTCACCTTGGTATCCGGCAACACCTTCACGTAATTATCGGATATTGCTGTTGCCACATGCAGGGAAGAAGCTGGCTTGCTTCCCTTTTTACGTGTCCCGAGTTCCTTTGTAAGGTTTCGCATCGTAAGTATGCCAAGCAGCTTATCATCGTGTTTTACCAGAAGACGCCTTATTCCCTTCTTTTCCATAACATCAAGTGCATGGGAAATGGTGTCTGATTTGTCTATTACCAGTGGTTCTGCCATTATATCCTTTACTTCCATTTTCATTCCTCTGATTTTATTTGATTCTCTGGTTTTCGATGCTCACTGTACTACTTTAAGTATGTCTGTCCTGCTGATAAGTCCAATGATCTTCTCTCCATTAACAACAGGCAGAGCAATCGTATGTTCTGATATCATCATCTTCGCTGCATAGGCTGCTCTATTGTGTATATCTATGGAGGGTGGAAGTTCTGACATGATATCTTCAGCTACAAGGGGGACTTCTTTTATGTAGCGATATTCTTTCTGACCGGCCGGGCTTGAACGCCTGGTCATCTTTATGCTCTTTGATGGAAGGTTTCCTTCGTTGTCTGCCATAAGATTGAATGCTACATTACTTGTTGTGATTATTCCGACAGCTTCATCAGAATCATCGCTGACGATAACACGGTTTGTCTGATTTTCTTCCATCTCATGGATAACATGGTTGATGGTGTGGTGCCTGTGGACAAACACGATCTCCTCTGTCATCACCTCTGAAACTTTCGTGTTCACTTCCTGCTCTGAGAAATACTTCATGATGTCAGTTCCTGTTACTATGCCTACTATTTCCCTGTTCACAACAGCCAGTGCATTTATGCCATTCTCTATCATCAGATTGCTTGCCTGGGCTACAGAAGCCCCCGGGTATATTGTGATAGGGTTTTCATGCATCACCATGCTTACCGGAATCTTGTCAATAGGTCTCCTTCTCCACATGGGTTCAGCCTGTGCAAGTCTTTTTCCAATATCTGTCTTTGTGACAATACCAACCATTTCTTCATTCTTTGCAACTACGAGGGTGCTGATTTTATGCTTTAGCATCAGGTTTCTTGCATATGCTACGGTTTCTTCCGGTGCTATGGTAAAGACCGGTGAACTCATAATGTCTTTAAC
Source organism: Methanolobus psychrotolerans (assembly GCF_002243045.1). Taxonomy (GTDB): domain Archaea; phylum Halobacteriota; class Methanosarcinia; order Methanosarcinales; family Methanosarcinaceae; genus Methanolobus; species Methanolobus psychrotolerans. The sequence continues at coordinate 19,868 of NZ_MBKP01000012.1, read as the reverse complement.
ATTCATGTTGTTCCTCCTTTTGGAAGCTTGAACCTTTATTTGGACCAAGCCTGCAGGATATTTTTTCCTATGTTTATCCATCAAAGAGCCGATCATCGATCAATTAACGAATCGATGTGCTCCTTCTGTTTTTGCTATACTTGTCTATGGACAATGTTTACGTGCTTTCGGAAAACAAAGCCCTCTATAATTTTTTCATTAAAGCCACATATGTGGCGGTCCCCGTCTGTAGTCGGGTTTTCGTTTCCACCTCCTGACAAACTTCTAACATCAACTGATGTGACTATATCTTCAAGTTGCATGTTTACTGCATTTTCAACAGTTAGTCTTCTAAGGCTCATATCTGCCATAATTTTGATGAAATCGTAATTTGTGGCTGCAATATGTTTTGCAGAGTTGTTGAATCTGATCAAAGTTGTCACTGCAACACTCAACAATTCGGGGTCTTTTCTCCGGAATTCCATAGTCCTGTTTTCCAGTTCACTGACCTTATTTCTTATTTTCAACTAAACCACTGCACCCACAACATCACAATATTACATAGGATATCTTCTTAGAATATCCAAATGTTTTGAGAACGACATCCCAGCCTCATGGTAAATTATATCCTTGCCTGTATGCGTAAAATCGCACTTTCAAAACGCAGATAATATACAATGCCTGTCTGCAGTAACAGTGGATCCAGCAAACACAGAACGCCAGGTTTTAATCACCTTTCCCGGTTGTAATTCAGGTGTTGCTTTGAAAGTCGATACATTTCTTCTTTTAAGATATATCGGGACAGACATTTATTTCACCAACTTGAAGTGTCCTTTATCAGGTGACCAGTCAAAAAACTAGTCATAGTAACCTTCTTCCTCTTTACAGTCCTCACACAGCATCAATCCGTTCATAATCATCAGGTTGTCAACAAAAGCTCCACAACGCTGGCATATACCACGTTCAAGCTCCTGTTCCTGGTGAATATTATTCTCATGATGAAGTTCGATCAGGCCTTCCAGAATAGTATTCAGACCCGGAGCAATAGCTAGTAGATCCCTGTCTGTTACCATTCCCACAATTTCTTCCCCTTCCATTACAGCAAGTCTGCGGATGTTGGATTTGACCATCATTTCAGCAGCTTCTATTATATTTGTCGAAGGTTTTATTGCTATAATAGGAGACGACATAATCTCTCTGGCTATCATCTCCGCAGGAAGTACATTCCTGACTACGGTCTTGGTAATAATATCGTGTTCAGTTATGATGCCAACACTATCGCTATCTTCAGTAACGATGATGCTACTTCTATCATTTTCTGCCATCTTTCTTGCAACTTCAAGAACACTGGCAGTGACATCAATGTCAAAAGTATCCTTTGACATTATTTCCTTGACAGACATCTCATTCTGTATCTCCATAATGGAGATGTCGGTTTCCATGCCATCATGAACATTCAAGACCATAAAATGTACCCCAGAAGCCTGGATTAAAGGAAGCGATTATCTATAGTCTACTAACTAAAATGTTAGTTTTATTGTATAAATAGGTGTTCGTGGATTTTTTAATGTGGGTTGCCCATTGCAATTATTAGGCACAAGGTCACTAACGGTGGTAAAAAAACTTGTATCCGGGACAATTTTGAGCGATTACCCGGATACCTTATTGAGCATTAGCTATTTAACGAATCATTATCCTGGTTCGGTTACCTGCACTGAGTTCCACTTCATCATTGAAACCGGATTTGGAAAATGCATCTATAATTTCCACTGCCATATCAATGTCAAGCTGGTCTACTAGAAGAGCATGGTCGCCCCATAATGCAACTCTTATCCTTCCGGTATCATCTGACACATATATATTGGAAACCATGTTCACAGTTCCATCATCACGATTGAACTCCCTTATCTCTCCAAGACCCGATACCTGTCCTGCGACTGAGTATGATTCCCCTGGCACGATATCAGAAATAGGTGTGAAATTCTCCTTATATACAACTTCATCTTCTATCTTCCGGATCGTACTGCGGTTTCCGACCTGCATTTCTACCTGCTGGTTGAAATTATTCTCTCTTGCATATCCGTTGATTATTTCCACAGTATTGTCTATCTGGAGCTCTTTTGTAAGGTCTGCAGTCTCGTCCCAGAGTGTCACTCTTATTTTGCCTGTTTCATCACCAATCAGAACATTTGCAACTTTTCCAGCTCCTCCATCTTTTTTGTTGAATGTCTTGATGTCGGATATATCGAGGATCCTGCCACGGATGTTAAGGTCACCCATTCCACTTTTAATATCTTTGATCTTTTTTGAATCGATGTGGGCTTCAACTTTTTCATCGGTCTCACAGAAAACTCCATTGTTACCGATATTGATTTCAATGCCAGAATACCCTTCCTTCACGTAACCGGCTATCTGGTAATTCTGGCCAATTTCAATATCTCCTGTCTTGGCAAGATCTGCCCTGTCATCCCATAGGGTCAGACGTATAGATCCGGTTTCATCCGCAACGACAACATTTGCAACCCTGCCAATTGTACCATCATTACGGTTGAATTCCTTTGCAGGAAAAACAGACATGATTTTTGCAATGAACTTAACATTGCCACTATTTGGGGTTATGCCTGATATTTTCTGTAACTGGTTTTCTCCGGTGTCACTGACCCCAAGGTCATGAGCCACAAGCATGGCAGCGGTCCTGGTGTCGCAAAGTCCGCTCATTTGCTCCACTTTCTCTTCGACCTTACTTGTAAAATCTTCTTTGCTGATGACGCCGCCGAGTTTTTCATATATGTCGTTGATCTCATCCATAATAATACCCTGAAAACTGAATTGAATCTATTAAATAATCATTCTTCTACATTTCAACTAGTCTAGTATTCTCCTAGATAATTAATCTAACGAAGATGTTTATAAAATCCTGTCATTTTGATATTTTTATAGATTATACCTTGTTTATTGCGTTATTTTAATAAGATATATTAATTATAAGATGTATTTGCAAGATATCATGATCCGTAAATGTAAAGAGCATGGCTATTTCAGGGGAGAAAGCTGCCCTGACTGTGGAGATGAAGGACGTTATGTGCTGGATGATGATCGGGAAGAGAGACTTGGAAGGTTTGTTTCCGGTGCATTAAGACACTTCCCTGAAGATGTGGGCATTGAAATGGACCCCCAGGGATGGGTAGAGGTAGATCAACTCTGCGATGTCATGAAAAAACGCTATAAGTGGGGAACCATGGAGCGTCTGGTATCCCTTGTTGAATCTGACAGAAAGGGACGCTACGAGATAGACAGTGGTTACATAAGGGCAAGATATGGTCACTCAGTAGATGTAGACCTCATATCGGATTACCTTGAAAATGACTTGCCTGACCTATACTACGGTGTTAGTCAGGAAGAAGCAGACATGTTGCTTGACAATGGTATCTTCCCTATCAGGCAGACTTATGTGCATCTTAGCACGTCTTTTGAAAAAGCAAAGGAAGCGGCTTCAATTCATACAGATAACCCTGTTATTATTGAGATAGATGCAAGTGCAGCCCAGCAGGACGGGGTCGATATTGTAACCGTGAATGATTATATTGTCCTTGCAAGAGGTATTCCTCCTGAATATCTCTCAGTTGTAGAATCCGGGGTGTAATCCTTATCTTACGGATATCTCAAACAGCCCATCAATTTTATTGATGGTGAAATGTACATCAAGTAGTTGTTCGGTTATGTGGATGTTTGTCAGGCAATGCTGTGTAAGCTCTCTGGTCGTGAATGATCCACATCCTGTAAGTCCCATGTAAGGTATCAGCTGGTCAGCCAGGTGGATGTCAACGGATACCTTTGATCGAAGTTCTCCAAGCAGCGTCTGTGCAGCCTGCCGGCCTACTTTCTCTGCAGTTACTCCTTTTGTTCCAATGTTCACAGATCCAATGAGTCCGGACCACAATGTGATTCCACTTCCTGTTGAGGAGGATTTTCTTGTCTCAATATGTATGTGGGCCTCTGTTCCAGCTTCTTCTAACAGTGCCCTTGCAGAATCAGCCTGTCTTTTTGCTACATGTTCGGGTAAATTTGAACAATGGGATACTCCGTGTATCTCATTTATTCCGGATTTAAAATTGAATCCTTTTAATCCGGATGGCAATATTTCGATTTCAACAACTCCTCTACCTTTAGGATAATATCCTCGTTCAACAAGTCGTATACTTGCTTTGTATCCTATTTTTGAGAGGGCATTTAATGTAACTTCTTTCATGTAGTCTATGGACGGTGACCATGCAACATCAGTCCCGCCTGTGATTCTCATTTTTGTCTTTCCAGGGGAGTAAGCTGCAATCGGCATGATGGATTGTATTAGCAATGGAATGCTTCCTGCAGTTCCTATTTCTATATTTGTTTCAATCCCCCTTATTTCCGATGGAGAAAAGTATATTCCTGTGGAACCAGGGAAAAGACCCTCAACATCCGCATCGCACACCATAGCAACAGTTTCTATGGATTTGAGATGCTGGGGATTCAGTCCTTCTTTTGGGCGGTTACGGCGTATATTTGTTATCGTAACATCTTCTTTGATTATTGCAGAAAGAGCAACAGCTGTCCTTAATATTTGTCCTCCTCCTTCTCCATAAGAACCATCTATTTCGATCATTTCTTTGCGTTACGACGAATCTTTTTCAATGCACCCCTTGCAGCAAAATTCACGGGGTCTATAAGCATTGAAACTGGTGGTGCATAGCAGGTTTCAATGTCTGCAAGTTCATCAATTGTTGTTCTTTTTTTGATGGCAAGTGTGAGTGCATCTATACGCTCTTTCACTCCTTCGCCTCCGACGACCTGTGCTCCCACGAGATACCTGTCGCTGAATATTAGCTTGATGAAAAGTTTACTGCCTCCCGGATAGTATTCTGCTCGTGTGGAACCAGTAGCTATGCCAGTTACGATTTTAATATAATTTTCCATTGCTTTTTTTGATGTGATTCCCGTAGTTCCGACCTGCAATTCTCCTATGACTGCTACCCAGGGATTCAGGATCGGGCCAAATTCAGTGAGAGTGGATGTCAGGTTGTTCGTTATGACTCCTGCCATTCTTCTCGCTGTGCTTGCAACTTGGCTTAACATTGCGTTTCCGGTTATCAGTTCATGGACTTCTACACATTCTCCGCCACAGTATATGTCTTCTAGATATTTGCCGGCTGCTAAGGGGTGTAAATATTCGTTTATAATAATCCCTCCAGTTTCCCCAATCTCAATTCCTGCATTGGAGGCCAACTCATTCTCAGGCTCGACTCCTACGGACATAATTACAAGGTCTGCCGGGAATTCTGTAGAAGCAACTGTGACAGATTTTACGCGTTCTTCTCCGTTAATTGACTCTGGTACGTATCCTGTTATGACTTTAACCCCGAGGGACTCAAGATGTTCCTGGACTGATTCTGCCATATCAGGATCGATATTGTGTGAGAGGATGGATGAATTTCTGTTGAGAAGTATGGTATTTATGTTCCTTTTGGCGGTGGCGGCTGCAAGTTCTGCACCTATAGAGCCTGCTCCAATTATGACTATATTTGATGCATCGCTAAGAGCACTTTCTATTTTCATGGCGTCAGAAAGTGTTCTCAGGGTAAATACATTTTTAAGGTAGCATCCGTTTATGTTTGCAGGTATCTTTGGTTTGCTTCCGGTTGCTATTACAAGTTTATCGAAATGATAGCTTTGACCTCCAGAACTGATGCTACTCTCTTTAAGGTTAATAGAATCCACTCTGCTTTCAAGTCGAAGGTCTATTCTCATTTCTTTGAAAAATCTATTGTCCCTGAGGATCAATGAATCAAAGTCTTTTATCTGGCCCCCAATGACAAATGGCATGCCACATTGGCTGTATGCGGTATGTCTGTCTGCAGAGAATACTTTCACAGAGTGGTCACTGTGGCGCATCAGACTTGTAGCGACAGCCATACCTACCGCTCCTCCGCCGATTATTATCACTTCTCTATTTTTCTTGGTATTTTTTTCTTGCATATTCTTTTAAAAGTATGTCTGAATATTAATCCGATTCCCCCGGAAAGTTACCACTAACTAAGTCAAAATAAATTGTGTTTTATATTTCAAATATCCAACACAATGTCAACCCATAAGTTTATAAAACTTTGAATTCTATTACCTAATGTAATCATCATTATATGATTACTATTAATGCTCGAAATCAAGATAATACAGATACTATGGACAAGGGTATCTTTCAATAATACAAATATAGTTTAGTCATTCGTAATCACTATAGGTTCAAATAAGAATCATCTACCAATAAGGTATTCATATAGTCATAAAACAGATGCTTAACAGGTCAAAAGCTAAAGTATTCAATGAGGGATTGGAAATACTGCTTATTGACCACAGCCGGAAAACAGCTTAAGTAGCTTATTTGCATCATATGTAGAGTGCAACGTTACTTCTGTTCTTAGCTTGGCGTTGGTTTGGATTAAGTGAAAATCTTCATGTTTATTCATTGAAGTTTAAGTTTCACATTACATGCCTTTCAGTAAGATGATGATGTCTGGTAGTTATTACTGATTTTCTATTTTTGTATTCCGAATTGTTCTGGTATTATTACTAACTTCGGAGATTTTCATATGCAAAATGCAGATACTACTAAATATATTATACACTCAAAGATTGGTGCAGATGGAATAATTGAACGTCCAGATATAGTTGGGGCGATCTTTGGCCAGACGGAGGGTTTGCTTGGCTCTGATCTTGACCTTCGCGACCTTCAGAAGACAGGAAGGATAGGACGAATAGAGGTTGTCGTAAATGCGAAAGGAGGTAAGACCAAGGGTACTATCCTTATTCCATCAAGCCTTGACAAAGTTGAGACATCAATCCTGGCTGCATCCCTGGAGACCATAGACAGGGTTGGACCATGCAGTGCAAAGATAGAGATTACTCATGTAGAGGATGTAAGGGCAACAAAGCGTCTTCAGATCATTGAAAGGGCAAAGTTCATTTTCAAAGGGATGTTCGATGAAAACCTTCCTGAATCTCAGGAGATAGCTGATGAGGTACGACAGTCCGTAAGAGTTGAAGAGATGCAGTACTTTGGTAAGAACAAGATCCCATGCGGTCCTGCAATATTTGAGTCTGATGCAATTGTTGTTGTTGAAGGCCGTGCAGATGTTCTGAATCTTTTGAAATACGGTATCAAGAATACTATTTGCGTAGGTGGTACCAATGTTCCTCCTGAGGTTGCCGAGCTAACCAAGAAAAAGGATACTGTAACTGCTTTTACTGACGGTGACCGTGGAGGGGAGTTAATAATAAAGGAACTCGTCCAGGTTGCAAATATTGATTACATTGCAAGAGCGCCTGATGGTAAGAGTGTTGAAGATCTCGTGCAAAAAGAAATTGTAAGGGCTCTCAGGCAAAAAGTTCCTGTTGAACAGGTTATCGATAAATATTTGGTCAGGGATCAGGCAGTGCAGACTGATGACAGTGTTGCTTCACGTCTTCCAAAACGTAAGGAAAGAAGACCTGCTTCTGAGATTAAACGTGTTGGTACTTCCCAGGTAGGGCGTCCATCCAGAGAACCCCGGGAAAGGGACTCCCGAGATACAAGGGACTCCCGAGATACAAGGGACTCCCGAGATACAAGGGATTCCAGAGGTACAAGGGATACCAGAGACACAAGAACTAAAGAACCAAGAGAAGAGGCAACTGAAGAAGCAAGCGAAGAACAAGTTGCTGTTCCGAAAGCAAAGGTTCCAGTATCTCCTGAGAACAAGAGGTTCAAGTCTCATGCGGATGATCTTTTGGGCACATTCAGTGCACGTTTCCTAGACAGCGGGGATAATGTCGTCAATGAAACTGCAGTTCGTGACCTTGTCAGTACTCTTAAAGATTACAAGGAAGAAGTAAAGACGGTTATTTTTGATGGGGTTGTCACACAAAGGATCCTTGATATCGCAGCTGACAAAGGTATAGAGCGGTTGATTGGTGCTAAAGTGGGTAGTGTCACCAAGAGACCCGTTTCTGTTAAAGTGCTTACAGCAGCCTCTTTATAATTCCATATACTGTGCTTGCGCACAGTATATATATTCTATGTTTTTTATTGTAACTCTTTTTGTGTGTTCTTACTTTATTTTTGCAATAATTATATCATTTATCATGTTTAATCATTTGAATTAAACCGTAATATTTATATAGTATCTCTGAGGAATTGATTTCCGTGGGAAATGCCTTTATTTTGAAATTAACCAACTATATGTGATGCATTATTTTTAAAAGTGCACAAAATAGCAAAAAAGATTCAATTTTAGGTATAGGTTGGTTGGTATGCACAAAGATGAATTGATACAGCTGCACACATTGATGGCGCAGATTAAAAGACATTTCGAACATATAGGAATAGATACTTCTTTGAATGAATATGATTCGTTATCTATAAGTCCCTTACATGTTCACAGGAGTAAAGCCGAACACAAACATGCTATATTCGTCCTTGGAAATGATATTGCTTCAGCATTATCATCGGATGATGTTTCCGGCATTGGACGAACTTCTGCAAGAATGCAGGAACTTGCTGTACGTGCAAGCGGAAATCTGGCGAATACGAATTAGATATAGTCCGGAAGTCTGAACATATGCTTCTTTCCTGATGACACAGGTTTACTTGTGTTTTTCAGGAAAGCGGCTGCAAATGGTGTAAGACGCTTTTTCATTATTATTCCGTCTTCTCCGTCAGAGTAGTATCCGTGTTCTACCCAGCAGGGAATGAATTCCATACGTTTATAAAATTCCTGGGCTCTGATATTGGTTACCCTGACCTCAAGGCTTGCATATTGCAGGAATTTGTTTATGAATACCGAAAGAATGGCATCCATAAGCCTGACCCCAATACCCATACTTCTGAATCCATCTCTTACTGCAAGTGAGAATATTCTTCCCTCATTAGTAGATAGTTCGTATCCTACAACAAAACCTACTATGTAGTCGTTGTACCCGGCAACAAAGAATCCTTCACTATTCATTTCATAGAAATTCATATACAGGAAAGGATTGTGTTCCGAAAAAGCCTCTGCCTCTATTTCAAGAACCTCTTCAAAATCCGATGGTTCAAAGTTCCTGATCGTTATCATCTGCAAACCACAATACTTCTAATCTATTCTATCTTCTTGACATGACGCAAATCTACTGCTACTCCGCGACTGGCTTTCTTCATCTCTTCCCCGCTCATAACCGCTCTTCCAACCCCAATTGCATTTTTCCCATTGATAAACACTTCATCGTTTGGTCGAATGGATGGGTCAGCGTCAATTACGCCGGGTGCCAGAAGCGAGCCACGAGGAACGAAGTCATCTATCTTAACGGTGTATTTACTCTGATCCGACATAGCATTTACTCCATCGATGGTTACTGCCAGGGTGCCGTATTGAGGTATCAATGTAACAAGTTGCTTCTTTCCCACAAAGACCTGGTGTTTAGGGAAAGGTCCTTTGATAATTGATCCATCCGGCACAAGTATCTGTCCGCAACCTTTTCCAAACTGGTAATCTGCAACAGCTTTCATAAGGTCTTTTTGTGTTTCCTCATGTCCTCGTTTTCTTCCGGTGCAGAGTCCGGACATCGTTTCACTTAGATTCCTTAGAGATTCAGGTGAAGTTACACTGCCAAGACTTGTATAAATGATATCTATGCCAAGTTTTTCTGCCACCATGTTACATATGAGCCGATATGCATCCTCAACATGCGCAACAATGGATGTGTACTGGTGCTGTGACAGGTATTTTTCAAGGCAGGATGCTACCCATTCTTTTTCTTCTGCATCCCAGTACCCGGTCACAGTTGTATCATAATGCGCTGCAGGGTATGTCAGTTCAAGTTCCCTTGGCACAATTCCAAGAGGTGATGTGATTATGACCTCGTGAACATATTTGCGGCTCTTTCCAAGTGCATTGATGAATTTCCAGTGAGAGTTTGACAGTGAGTATGGTTTCTTTGCAGAACATGGTAAAAGCAGAAGTATGTCCTTTTCAGGTGGAGTGTATCTTTCATGTATCCTCCTTGCAAATCTGACGATCTCAACCCTGTTCTGTGATTCTCCGCAGGTTGCAATAAGTCCGTTATTCCTTGCAATGGGGCTTTTACTTTCCATATAATTGTACTGGGCATCTGCAAGTCGCATCAGGGCAGTAAGCCATGGTTTGACCCTGCATTGTCCTTCTATGTATTCACGCAGCATTCCGGCCCGTATCTTTTCCCTAACAAGGGCCGCTTCAGCTTCCATTGCGTTGATGTTGTGTCGCTCTAAAATTGCTGCACGGCTCTTTTTGTCCATTTCCATAAGCTTTGATGTATCAGTTGATGAGCAGGCACTGCATCTGCATGGCAGCTCTGCCAGTGCATCAAGGTAGAACTGTCCTGCCGCGGTGAGATATATATCGTTATGTCCTGCGACTATGGCTTTTGTATTGTCGAGGACATCGATACCAAGATAAACCAGCATTGCAAGGTTCTCAGGAGTGCATATGTTGGGTGCATAGACTGCCGTGTCAGGTGATATCTCGTTTTTCATCTCAATAAGCGTGTTGAGGAAGTGTCTTGCATTGTTATCAAAACAACCGGCACCCTCCATCACATAAAGATCATGTTCCTTTACCGTCTGCCCGGGTATGTATATTATGCCTGTAGCTCCGTTTGTTTCTATTTCTGATCTTTCTGCAAGTTTTATTGCAAGTTCGTGCGGTGCTTCAGGTGTAAGATCCTGGTGAGGAAGTATAATAAGGACATCTTCGCCTGCAATTTGCCTCATTTCCCGGAAATGGTTCTCTCCTTTTTCCGGATCCCTGTATTTCCAGAGTGAGCCTCCGTCTATTATAAGGCTTTCAGGAGAGCCTAAGCTTCTTGTATCTATTATGAAAGGTGTTTGGATAGTCTCCTTCAGGAGAAGTTTCCCTATCCTTGCCGCACCATCCCGTTGATGTACCTCAAAGTATCGTGTCATTGCTGCTTAATGGATGTAGTCAGATGTAAATGTTTGCCTTCACCAACAAGTATAAATCGTACTATCTCACTTAAAAAACGATTCCATGCAAAAATCCGATTTACTCAAAAATTTGCAGGAAATTGTGGGAAATGAAAGAATTTCCACGTCTACTGCAGAGCTTTATTGTTATTCATGTGATGCTTCCCAGATCAGGGGAATGCCTGATTTTGTACTCAGGCCCGCGAGTACTGAACAGGTTTCAAAGATTGTCAGGCTTGCAAATGAGAATGAAATTCCTGTGACTCCCCGGGGTGCAGGTACAGGACTGGCCGGAGGAGCAGTTCCAGTTGAAGGTGGTATTGTCCTTGACATGTCTTCTATGAACCGGATAATGGAAATGGACCTCGATAACCTTCAGGTTACGATTGAACCAGGTATTGTCCAGGAAAAACTGAATGAAGCACTTGAACCGTATGGTTTCTTCTTTCCGCCCGATCCGGGAAGTTCTGCGATGTGTACACTGGGCGGTCTTATAGCCAATAACGGAAGTGGAATGCGGTCGGTGAAATACGGTACAACCCGGAACTATGTTCTTGGGCTTGAGATAGTACTTGCAGACGGCACTGTGATAAATACTGGTTCCAAGACCTCAAAATCCGTTGCAGGTTATTCTTTGACGGATCTGTTTGTCGGTTCTGAAGGAACTCTTGGGGTCATAACAAAAGCAACATTAAAAGTAAGGGCTCTTCCAAAGGAGCGTTCAGTATTGCTTGCATCTTTTGATAATCCTGAACTCGCCGGCAAGGCAGTTGTCAAGGTCCTATCCTCCGGAATAGTGCCTTCTGCATGTGAGATTCTGGACAGGAATATAATAGAGGCCATAAACACCTACGATCCCCATGTAGGACTTCCAAAAGCTGGTGCTATTATCATGTTCGAGGTGGACGGAACTGAAAATAGCGTTCGTGAAGGTATCGAGATGATAAAGGACGTATGCAGTTCTCTTGCAACCAGCATCAGGGCAGCTTCAGACAAAACGGAAAGAGATGAGATATGGGCGGCAAGAAGGCTTGTAGGAGCTGCTGTTTCCAGGCTGGACCCACTTCGTACCCGCGTCTATGTGGGTGAGGACATCGGTGTTCCTCTAAAGGAGCTTCCAGGAATGCTGCACAAGGTTGGTGAGATATCAAAAGAATTCAACCTGCCGATCATGACCTATGGGCATATAGGTGACGGGAATCTCCATACTGGCATGTGTATTGATGTGCTTGATGAAACGGACTGGGACAAGCTGAATAAGGCTGCAGACAAGATTCACCGTACTGCCATCAGTATTGGTGGAACTGTTACTGCTGAGCATGGAGTTGGCAGTGCCAGGGCAGAGTACATGGGACTTGAGCTTGGTAAGGGTCTTGATGTAATGATATTGATAAAGAATGCTCTTGACCCTAAAGGTATACTCAATCCTGGGAAAATGGGGGTTTGAGAATGAACGACTCGGATATGCGTTCAATACTGAAATGTGTCCGCTGCGGTACATGCCGTTCGGTATGTCCGGTCTTTGATGTTGTAGGCTGGGAATCTGCCAGTTCTCGTGGCCGCATGCTTGTAGCCCATGGCATTTCCCAAGGCATGGAGGTCGATGCGGGGGTTTTTGACAGTTTAAACACCTGTACTACATGTGGGCTTTGTGAACAGATGTGTCCTTCCGGAGCATCACCTGTTAAAGTTGTAGAGAATATCAGGCACCAGCTTGTAATGCAAGGTAAGATGACCGATGCGCAGAAGGCATTGCGTACTGAAGCTCTTGAAAAGGGAAATACTCTTGGAGAAACCAAAGAGCGGATGGCATGGCTTGGCGATTCCAGAAAGGATGTTGCAAAAAAGGCAGACTATGTCTTATTTGCAGGCTGCCTGGGTTCATACAGGTATCCTGAACTTACGAAAAGAACCTTTGACATACTGAAAAAGTTCGGTGTTACCGCGCTTCAGGAAGAAGTATGCTGCGGTTCCCCGCTCCTGAGGACCGGCTCTGACCCGTCTGACCTGATGTTAAAGAACCTTGAGCAGATAAATAAGACAGGTGCACACACGGTGATCACGGGTTGTGCAGGCTGTTACACTGCACTGAAGAATGATTATCCTGAGGACCTGAAAGTTGTCCATGTCACTGAGTTCCTGGCAGACCGTCTTGCTGAGCTGGACCTGAAGAAGCTTGACCTGAACGTTACTTATCACGACCCATGCCACCTCGGAAGGTGCAACGGAGTATTCGATGCTCCGCGGCAGCTAATTAAGTCAGTCTGCTCCCTTGAGGAAATGAAAAGCAACCGGGAAAAGTCCAAGTGTTGCGGGGCAGGAGGTGGAGTGCTTAAAGGTTACCCTGAATTATCCCTTGAGATCTCAAAGAGGAGGGTTGAGGAGATTCCCAAAGACGTGGACTATCTTGTAACCGCATGTCCGCTGTGCCGCACAAATCTGATACGGGGCGGTCCGAGGGTTGAGGTTCTGGATATCATCGATCTGTTAGAAATGGCTATGGAATAGCCATTTTAGTTTTCTTTTTTAAAATACATTTTTTAGTTAGGTTGCTTAATTTGAAATTTAAAGAGCATGTAGCTCATGCTCTCTTCATTTTCCTTCCAAATGCCAAAGCAAATACTGATCCAATAATTCCAAATCCTGGGATAGGCAGACTGTTTTCAGAATCAGCATTTGTCTCTTCGACTTCTTTCTGCACAGATTCCAGTTCTGTATCCTCATATCCATTCATTTTTCTGAGTTCGGCATAGTCCAGATTGAGCCTTTTACTCACAAGATATGCAGGATATTGTCCCGCCTCGGTATTTCCTCCCAGAACTTCGTATACTATGCAGGAACCATCATCTGACCAGTAGACTTCATACATGGCTGATTTTTCCCATTCCATAGGAGTATCTTTAGTACTTTCTATGTAGAAAGGTGTCAATTCTCTGTGCAGCAGGGTATTGTTGTGAACAGAGATGATATCTATGGCATATTGTCCATTCTTGCAATCCTCAGAGTAAACTACCCTGGGTGCTGCATACATTTTGCTGTCAGGAGAGAACGCAACGGCGTAATACCCCATAGTAACTATATTCTTTATGTTAGTGTGGCTTCCTATGGCTGTATCATTTATGTAATAATCTTCTTTATTCCCTCCTATCCACCTATAGATGAAGCTATAATTTCCATCTGGACTGGTAGTGGTTCTTGGAGTAAATCTATAGTGTAAGTGTATCTGTGAGTGTTCCCCATCCTCACTGTACACACCTATCTGATGTGCCTCTATACTATCAGGATTTGTGTATGATTTAGAATAGAACATATTCTCAGTCACAGTTTCATCAATATTTATGACAGGACTTGCCAGAACAGCACATGTCTGGATAATACTCAATAACAATATTAGTACCAACAATTTATACTTCATAGTATAACTTCCATTTTTCTTTGAGATATATACGTATGAATTACAGTAAACTAATATATATTAAAAAGATAACGGTTTTATTCTTGTATACACATATATATTAGTTTTATCGCCATATTTACCATCCATTCTTCCCGCCTTTCTTACGGCTTATCAGGCAATTCCATGAATTACCCACAAGATCCAGCCTGTTGGCACGCTTCAATCCTTCGTACACCAGATTATAGTTCCCTGGCTCCCGGTAATGTAACATTGCTCTTTGAATACTTTTCTCTTTTTGAGAAGTAGCTACATATATCCGCTTACTTGTGAATGGGTCTATTCCTGTGTGAAACATGCATGTTGCTGCTGTCATGGGGGTAGGCGTGAAATCCTGAACTTGTCTGGTGTAGCGTCCGGTGTCTCTTATGTATTCTGCAGTTTCGATCATATCATCAAGAGTGCACCCGGGATGACTTGACATAAGGAACGCTACAAGGTACTGGTCCTTGCCGATTTTTTTATTAATTTCTTTGTACTTTTGCTCGAATCTCTCAAAAACCTCCCTTCCAGGTTTCTTCATGGCATTGGTCACATTGTCGCAATAATGCTCAGGTGCAACCTTTAGCTGTCCACTAACGTGATGGGCGCACAGCTCTCCCAGGTATTCTTCATCAAGCAAAGCAAGGTCATAACGCACTCCGTAACCCACAAAGACCTTTGAGATGCCGGGCAGTTCACGAAGTCTTCGCATAAGTTCGATGAGTTTTTTGTGGCTGGTATCAAGGGAAGGGCAAGCTTTGGGGTAAATGCATAGCTTGTCCTTGCAAACTCCTTTTTCATTCCAGTTCCTGCAGTCCATTCCGTACATATTGGCAGACGGTCCGCCAAGCCCGTTGATGATGCCTTTGAATCCCTGGATATCCATGAAGCCTTCAGCTTCCCTTAGTATGGAATCGATACTTCTACTGCGTATCATTCTACCTTGATGAAGGGCGATAGCACAGAAAGAGCAGGCTCCAAAACAACCTCTATGGGTGTTGATGGAGAATTTAACCATATCAAGGGCAGGAATGACTTCCTCGTATGATGGATGTGTTTCCCGGGTGAAAGGAAGTTCGTAAACATGGTCAAGTTCTTCGGTTGTCAGGGGGCGCATTGGTTTGTTCTGGACTATTACGGTCTTCGGATGGATCTGTATAATTCCGTGGCCTCGTATGTGATCCTGTTCTTCATAGACTGTCTTGAATGTCTTCGCGTAAAGTTCCTTGTTCTTTGAAACTTCAATGTATGGTTCAATCTCTATGCGACCTTTAAGCAGTTCCTCACGTTTCTCTTTCCAGGTTTTGATGTCCATCTTCCAGACAGTCCCGTCAACATCAGTGATGTCTGAAACAGTTATCCCTTTGTTGAGCATGTCTGCTATTTCTAATATCTGGAGTTCACCCATGCCGTAAACAAGAAGGTCAGCAGGTGCGTCTGCGAGAATAGACTGGCGCACTTTCTCAGACCAGTAGTCGTATTGGGCAAAGCGGCGAAGAGATGCTTCAATGCCGCCAATTACTTGGGGAACATCAGGGTACGCTTCTTTGAGGCGGTTGGAATAGACAATCGCTGCTCTGTTTGGCCGAAGTCCTGGTCGATTTCCCGGGGAATAAGTGTCATCATGACGCAGTCGTTTTGATGGTGTGTAGTTGCTGACCATTGAGTCAGTATTTCCTGCACTGATGGCAAAGAAGAGGCGTGGCTTTCCAAGTTTCTTGAAGTCCTCTGCATCGTCCCACTTTGGCTGTGCAATAACTCCCACTTTGTAACCTGCATCTTCAAGCACCCTGCCTATTATGCTTGTTCCAAAACCGGGGTGATCAACGTAGGCATCCCCCGTGACTATGATTATATCAAGTTCTTCCCAGCCTTTCTCTTTAGCTTCTGCAAGGTTCATCGGGAGGAATTTAGGGGAATCAGTTTTTTTGTTATTCTTATTTTGTTTCATGATTTATCCTTAAAGTATGCTTCTGGACATGCGAAGAGAAAATTCGATTTGTTTGTTCACATCATTTGAGGTTACTTCCCCATGCCCCGGGTAAAGTGTCTCAACATCAAGTTTAACAAGCTTGCTGATCGATCCGGTTAGTTGTGAACGGTTGCCGCCTTCAAAATCTGTGCGTCCTATGCTTCCATTGGGAAATACAGTGTCTCCTGAAAACAGGCTCTTTGAATTTGCTTCATACAGGCAGATACCTCCCGGAGTATGTCCGGGTGTGTGAATGACTTCGAGCTCTTCATCGTTGCCTATGGTTATTCTGTCATCCTCGTTGAGCAGTATATCGGGTTCAATGGAAGGGGCTCTGTGCCCAAACATTAAAGCAGCACTCACATGGTCATTTTTCAGCAGAGGAGCATCATTTTTGTGAATCGCTATTTTTGCACCACTCATTTGGGCTATCTCCCGTGCCGATGCTGTGTGGTCATAGTGGCAGTGAGTGAGTATTATCAGATCCAGGTCCTTTATGTCGATGTTATTCTCTATTTCTGCGATAAGTCCTTTTGTGTTCATTCCTGTGTCTACCAGGATTTTTCCATTAATGAGGTATGAGTTGGCATCGTAAAGGCCGGTGTTGAAAATTTTGACCTGCATGTGTATTCTCCTTGAAGAAAATATTCAGAGCTCAAATGCCCTGCGGGTATTTTCTATTGTCGCCAAGGCTACTTCAGCTTCATCGATCCCTTTGAGTTTTGCGATTACAGAAACAGAATCTAGAACAAATGCTGGTTCATTGCGGCCTTTTCTTGGTGAGAGGTATGGGCTGTCTGTTTCTATGAGCATGTTCTCAAGAGGTATATTCTGAGCTATTGATTTGTGGTGTTCTGAAAAGCAGACAAGGGTTGGTATGGATACGTAATGTCCTACATCTACGATTTTCTGCATGGTTCCAAGTGAGCCGCCATAGCAATGAAACACAACTCTGTCAAGATCTTTACTCATTTCAAGTGCAAGGTCTTCGCCATCCCTGCCGTGTATTACCAGGGTCTTGTTGTACCTGTCTGCAATTTCGATGACCTGGCTGAATACTTTTTTTTGCCGTTCCCTTCCGGCATCAGATGTGCAATAATAAAAATCAAGCCCAGCTTCTCCAATTCCTATGGCTTTATCGATGTTGCGTTCCATTTGTGACAGTATCTGTTCTATCTTTTCATTATTCGCATCAGGCACCATCTGGGGACTGAGTCCGAGTGTGGCATGGATGAAGTCATACTTTCTGGCAAGTTCAAGAGAATCTGCATTTGTTTTGTAGTCTATGCCCGAGTTGATCATTTCAACTACTCCGCTGCTCCTTGCCCTGAGAATAGTCTCATGCATGTCCTTGTTGAATTTAGGGAAATTAAGATGGCAGTGAGAGTCTATTACTTCATAAATCATGTTTGTTCAGTTATGGTCTATACTATATAGATATAAACCTGTAATATGGATCTGCTCAAAGAAAGATGTTTCGAAAATGTAACTTGAAAACAAAGAAAAATGAAGGATCGTGAATCCACGGTCCTGATATTAGTTTATTGCATACTCCAGAGCTTCTTCTTTTCAAGAAGTATGTTGATAGCTGTGATGAGTGCGTCTACGGATGCTGTGGCAATATCTGCACTTGCAGATTGTGCACTGACGACACGTCCGTCTTCATCCTCTACGGAGATTGTAACTACTGCAAGAGCATCGCTTCCTCCGGTTATTGCCTCTAGGCTGAAATCACGCACTTTGACTTTAGTGTATCCACCAATCATCAGTTCAACTGCTTTCAGGGCAGCGTCTATTGGCCCCACTCCGTAGTTTGAGGCAACAGCTTCTTCGTTACCTATCATTGCCCTGACTACAGCTGTTGGTGTTGTAAGGTTACCAGTCATGACTGAGAATTCTTTTAGGATTATGGTCTCGTTTCCGAGGTTTCTTCCAAGGACGGCAGATGCGACGGCGTGAAGATCTGCATCACATATGCGCTTGCCTTTGTTTGCTATGTCCTTGATCCTGACAAGTATTTCATCCAGCTGTTCTTCAGTAGTCTCGATACCCATATCTTCAAGTGATTTCTTGACTGCATGCCTTCCAGCATGTTTTCCTATAACTATACGACGCTTGTGACCTACCATTTCAGGGGTCATAATACCGGGTTCGAAAGTATCGGATTTTTCAAGTACTCCGTGTGTGTGGATGCCGGACTCATGGGCAAATGCGTTGTCTCCGACAATAGGGGTGTTAGGGGGCATGTGTATGCCTGTGAAATTTTCAACCATCTTGGCGGTTTCAAGCAGGTATTCTGTCTTGATATTGGTCTTTGCACCATATATGGACTGCAGGCACATCACTACTTCTGCGAGGTTTGCATTACCTGCACGTTCTCCAATGCCATTGACCGTTACCTGCACCTGGCTTGCACCGGCTTCTACTGCCATGAGGCTGTTTGCGACAGCAATCCCAAAGTCGTTGTGACAATGGACGTCAATTGGTATGTTCACTTTGTTGTTAATGCTTTTCACTAGTTGGTACATCGAGGAAGGTGCCATTACACCGACGGTATCAGGAACGTTTATTATGTCGCAACCGGCTGCTTCAACAGCTTTGTATACTTCTATAAGGTAGTCAAGGTCGGTTCTGGTAGCATCCATTGCTGAGAACATGCATTTTGCTCCATGTTCCTTGATGTATTCCACAGCATCCACTGCCATGGTGATGACCTCTTCTCTTGTTTTCTTGATAGTGTGTATCCTCTGAATATCGGAAGTTGATACAAAGGTATGTATCATATCAACATTACAATCTATACATACGTCCAGATCTTTTGTAAGGACGCGGGCAAGGCCGCATACATCAAGACTGAGTCCTTCGTTGGCTATGGCTTTTACGTTCTGCTTTTCGCCTTCCGAAGAGACCGGGAAACCAGCTTCAAGGACATCAACGCCAAGTTTGTCAAGTTGCCGGGCAATCTTGATTTTTTGCTCGTTTGTGAGCGATACGCCTGGTGTTTGTTCACCATCGCGAAGTGTCGTGTCAAAAATAGTCTTGTGTGTGTTTATAAGTGGTTTATCGCTGTAAAAAGCGATCCCTCAGTTCTACAGTTGGATTCATGTTAATCATTCCCGATTGGAGTTTATGTTATAAAAAACCTCCGTAGACTTCGTGATTTTTATTATGACTTAATGACGTGTCATGGCTCTTCCTCCGCAACCCTTTTATACAAGTGTTGACTTGTAAGGGTGCTCACGTTGAGCCCACTGGTGCGTTACTGCATCATGATAATCGACTCTACGTGAAGCACATGATGAAGTACTAATTTCATTTCATCAGGCTGGTGTTTAAAGGTTCATTCTATGCCTTCGGATCATTTGGTTCGGAAGGTATATATACGATGATGTCCTTTGTAGGAGTCCGCGCAAATCGCGGCAAAAACGCTTACAATCACCGCCTTTTATGCAAGTGGAGGCAGGAGTTAT
>NZ_MBKP01000088.1 GCF_002243045.1 Methanolobus psychrotolerans | reverse complement strand
TACAAACCAGGCTGAAATTGATCTTGACCACATTATTGCATCATACAAAAGAAGGTGGAGAATTGAGACAGGTTTTAGGATTCAGGATGAAGCATGTATCAAATCCAAGTCTACTGATGTGAATATTCGATTTTTCTATTTTGCATATGAGCAAGTGTTGCAACTGATATGGATCATTCTTTACAAGAACGAGGAGAGCTTCAAAGTATTTATGATAGATATGTATGAAGCATGTCTGAAAAGGTATAAAAATATGTGAATAAGCAGCCACCTCCATTGAATCAGTTACGTGGAGGTGCAGGTCAATGGATCAACAGGGAGTCATTGATAGTAACCCTGCAAAATACGGAAACAAAAACACTTTTGTTACTTGCTTTAGGTGGAACTATCAAAAAGCCGTATATCATTCGGAGATACTGCCAGCATCAACATTCTTATATATCTACAACTCTAGAATAATCTACTATGAGAAGTGCTCATCATTCCATTCGTACATTTAACAATAAAAAGATAGCTGGATCCAAGAAAACATCTTATCCACCTGAAGAACGTTTTAATCCTGAATTTATCAAAGAAGTGGAGCAAGCACAACAGGAAATCCAAGATGGAAAAGGAATCAAATTCAAAACGGTAGATGACTTATTTTCTTATCTTAAAAAATGACTTATGAAATAGCCATATCTCCTAGTTTTGAGAAAGATACTAAAGCTCTCTTAAAAAAAGATCCTGTCCTCTCCGATCGTATCCAAAGAGCTGTAGTTAGTATCCTGAATAACCCTGAGTGTGGTAAACCTTTGCGCAATGTAATGAAGGGGCATCGCAGAGTCCATGTTGGCCATTTCGTTTTAATATACAACGTAGATGATACTAACAATACAATTACTCTTTTAAGATTTAATCATCACGATAAAGCGTATAAGTAAATCAAAACCACCCTGCCAACCTTCTCTGAATCTCAACCCTTTCAGCTTCCGTAAACGGTAATCCCTGATAATGATTCATCGATGTAAGTTTATCGTGCCCCTGGCGAAGACAGACTATGTTCAGCGGAATCCCTGCAGCAACCATCCAGGACTCTATACTTTTCCTGGTTCTTTTGCTGCTTAATCCTTCGAGATCCGGGCCTGATCTTTCACCCCACCTTAACAGATTCTCATTCCAGGTTGACTGTGAGGGCGGCTGCTTATTCTTGAAAAAGTAGTACTGTCAGTTAGCTGGCTGTATTGTTTTTCTGTAAGTGTATTACTGCTAATGTTTCTTTTAATGTATTAAAGATAAAATCGTATCAATGGCAGTTTTAGCATTCTTCGGTGACATTCTGCTATATTTTTCAATCCCTTCCTCTGATTCATATACAGAAATGAGGGATTCTTCAAGGAATGGATACAATTCTAATAGTTTCCCTAAGACTGGAATATCAATTTGATATCCGCCATAA
>NZ_MBKP01000087.1 GCF_002243045.1 Methanolobus psychrotolerans | reverse complement strand
GAGACTTTTTATTATTTTCTGTTATTTCACCATAACCAATCTTCTTTGTTTGCATTCATCCAAGTACATTATAGATAAATTAGTATATACGATGAATAAATACTATATGTATGACTAAAGGAAACATTCCCCTCAATAAATCACTAGCAAAAGAGATACAGGCTGGAAACCTAATACAAGAGCTTCCAGAAGTAATGTATGATGGAAATATGTACCCCTTGTTTACGATAATTTCTCCAAAACAGTGTTCTGTTTGTGGTTCTGATCTAAAACCACATAAACCATATGATCGATTTATAATCTCAAGTTATGGATTAATCGTTTGTTCAACAACCTATAGTATCTGTTCTAATGAAGGGTGTAAAAAACATCACAAAGACGTAATAATCGGCGTCACAGGATCCGCAAACTATAGTGATGAATTCATTGAAAAGCAAATGCATGTCAGGTATGGTAGTCATTGTAGTTTACATAATACGCAATATGCAGGCGAAATATACGGCATATATAACAGAGCACCATCGCCAACAACATTATGGAAATATGAACAAGTACAAGGAAAAATAGCTGTTGAAAAGTTAGTTGACGAAAATATTAATTTTAATGGTAAGTTATACATTGATGGTTATTGGGTTAAAACGGGATGGAAATCCTTTATAGAAAACCAAATGGGAAGAGAGCTATCAATGAGGGAATGGAAAAAGATTCGTTACAAAGTAATCTATGTAGTTGCCACCGAAGACCAGGTAATATTGGATTTTAAAATAACCAATCGGATGTCTGATCACCTTGAATTGATTCCTCTGATGAATAGGATCAAACAAAGAATACCTGATGTGAAAAGGTTGTGTATCGTTTCAGATGAGGATAAGGCAATTATTGGTGCAGTTAAAGAGGTTTTCCCAAATGCTATCCATTCTTTTTGTGTGTTTCATCAAATGAAAGCAATATCTAAAAAATATATGAATGAGTATTCCAGTATGGAAAATGTACCCGATGAGGACCTTATGGTTTATGATCTTGCAATTCAAGTGGTTCTCTCAGAAACAGTTATTCATTTGGTAGCGAACTACCATAAAATGATTGAAGCTTCAAAAGCAAAAACAATATCTAAAGCTTCAATGAAAGTTGTTATGTACGTTTCTAACATTTACTTCAAAAATCGAAAAACATTAGAGGCAGGATTTATTCCCGAAACAAACAACGTCATGGAACAGCTATTTTCATATATTGACAGTTTTATTTATCAAGCGAGGTCTTTTAAAACAATCAACGGATTGGCTAATTTTTTCAATAACTTGTTTACATTCATGAATCATAGGAAGTTTAATACGGGAATCCGCAAAGGTCAATTTCCACTCGAAATTGCACGAATGAAATACAGTTAAAATTTCAGTAGAACATATTTTGCTTTTTTATTAGTGGCAACTGTCTACAAATGAACGTCTTCATTCCTACGTTTTTAAAAAGGTGCATTCAAATGATTAGACTGCTAGGACTAATCATTTGAGAGAAGGGGGTTTAATAGGGTTTGACCACATTCGAAGCTTGAACAGAAAATAATAAAAAGTCTC
>NZ_MBKP01000086.1 GCF_002243045.1 Methanolobus psychrotolerans | reverse complement strand
TGGGCACTGTTTAGAAGAACACCTATGATCAGTTCGAGCCGTATCAGATGTTTCTCATAATCATCAAGCTTTTCGTTCAACTCGCCAAGGTACTTATCCTCATTATTGGATGCCTTTATCTCCTGGATATTTTCCAGACCCTGCTGGATTTGTTCACTTACATTGCGCGCCTTATCGTACATTACTTTGTGGCCATTTAGTTGCCGTTTTTTCGACAATAGAATTATTGCGGCAGCTACCGGCACAACCCAGAACAAAGCCATGGATAGTTGCCAGTTATAAAAGAACAGCCCTATTGCGATAAGAGTGATGCTGATGACTGAGGCAAACAGCTGAGGAACTGCATGTGAAAATGTGTGTTCCAGTTCAGTGTTGTCAGTCATAATGGTAGATGTCAGGTCTGATAGATTCTTCTCTCCAAAGAAAGCCAGTGGCAGTTTGCGTAGCTTCTCCGCCAGTGATAGACGCCTGTTGGCACTTTCTTCGTAAATGGTAGTATAGGTGCTGCGATACTGAAGCAGAGCTATTGCCCAGGTAACCAGCATAAAAAATATGCCCACTGCAATATAATACAATAATTCTTTTTCAGGGGTTTCCATAGGGTCTATCACAGGCCGCAGGTAATCGTCAAGGAACAGGAAAACGAATACTGCAGGCAACATCAATGCTATATCGAGCAAAGTTGTGAATAATGTCCCTTTCAGGAAATCCTTTGCCCCCTTGGTTGAAAGGGCCAGCCGTTTTTCTAAAATGTTAAGCATATTGTGCCTCCTTTCTTATTGTCCATTGAATTGATCTCTGGTACTCGTTCCACATTCTGGCATATAGGCCCTGTTTATCCAGCAATTCATAATGGGTCCCATGTTCTGCAATTTTCCCTTTGTCTATAACCAGGATAGAATCAACATCCGTCACACTTGTCAGCCTGTGAGCGATCATCAGCACTGTTTTACCTTTGGTGAGTTTTCCCAGAGCTTTCTGTATCAGATGTTCGTTTTCAGGATCAGCAAAAGCAGTGGCTTCATCCAGAACAA
>NZ_MBKP01000011.1 GCF_002243045.1 Methanolobus psychrotolerans | reverse complement strand
CACTAAAAAAAGGATTGAAACGGTCGTGCAGGATATGAGCAAGTTTCAACTTTCGCGTATTCAAAAGCAAGATCCACTAAAACAAGGATTGAAACCGTCAAGAATGTCCTTGGCCTGAACGGTTATGCCGATTATTCAAAAGCAAGATCCACTAAAACAAGGATTGAAACTAAGAGGTGTTAATATGAGACGAAAACTTTGTAAGTATTCAAAAGCAAGATCCACTAAAACAAGGATTGAAACACGCGGTTGTATGGTTCATGTCACGAAGGGATACAATTCAAAAGCAAGATCCACTAAAACAAGGATTGAAACACGAAATAAATGCTGTTGTCGGAAAACCAGTCGTCATTCAAAAGCAAGATCCACTAAAACAAGGATTGAAACATGTATAACTTCTCATAAACAACATTCACTTTTGAATTCAAAAGCAAGATCCACTAAAACAAGGATTGAAACGAATTTACAACATGAAATGACTCACATAGTCTTTTCATTCAAAAGCAAGATCCACTAAAACAAGGATTGAAACCTCATAGCTACAAAAAGTAACGTTCGTGTTACTACCATTCAAAAGCAAGATCCACTAAAACAAGGATTGAAACAAAATTACTACAGAGGCGCTTAACAGTGTTGGAACTAATTCAAAAGCAAGATCCACTAAAACAAGGATTGAAACTACACGGTTGAATCATTCGCAATTAAAAAACCTTCAATTCAAAAGCAAGATCCACTAAAACAAGGATTGAAACTCTATTATCCCGATACCTGTATCAAGTGATAGACCTAAGATTCAAAAGCAAGATCCACTAAAACAAGGATTGAAACTATGAGATCAATCAAAGAATATGAGGAAGCAGAAGAATTCAAAAGCAAGATCCACTAAAACAAGGATTGAAACTCGATTTCATTTTTAATTTCATCTATATAAAAATCTTATTCAAAAGCAAGATCCACTAAAACAAGGATTGAAACATTAAATCAAACATTTCTAATTCAAACATATGGCATTCAAAAGCAAGATCCACTAAAACAAGGATTGAAACTTAACTCTTTCCGTTTTTATATATGTAGATAATCTAATTCAAAAGCAAGATCCACTAAAACAAGGATTGAAACTCATTTATTCCACCCCATACATCTGTAATTTCATATTATTCAAAAGCAAGATCCACTAAAACAAGGATTGAAACTAAAAATCAAAGGGTTTTCTAAACAATATTGCAGTGTTATTCAAAAGCAAGATCCACTAAAACAAGGATTGAAACTCTGGCATCGATGTGCCACAATTACGGCAATGATGTGCAGTTATTGAAATACGGCGAGATATTTTATAATTTCGATCATTTCCACGTTATTGAGGGTTCAAAACTGGCTTTGAGTGATATTATCCCGTACACTCACTTAGCTTCTCCAAAAACGAAGAATGCACTTGAAGACTTTAGTCGTTTTGTGCGGACTTCAGAGAGTCGCCCGACGAATACGTAGGAGCAAAAACACAATCATAAAAATAGATAACCTGGAGAAAGTGATCGATGAGGATATCCAGGAATTAAAAGGAAAATTGGATGAACTCTACAACTCTGAATGAGCATTCTCCGATGGGCGAGGTGTGAAGATCTCCCTGGAATAAGGTTTAAATATTGAACCTACATAATAGAGATTATACAGGTAAAACCAGTAAGGCAAGTGTACAATGATGTGCACGCACAACAGTCCTTACTGGTACTGGCCATCTTTTTCCTTCAGATTCCATACCTCATAGAACTGAGTTCCTATGGTCAATTGACTTAAATAAGCATCGTTACCGCGTTCTATTTTCTGAAATGCAGCCCATGCTAGTGCATCGGCAAACTGTAAACCTGACCATATACAAGAGTCACTGTGGTGAATATCCACTTTCCATAAAGTGCAGCCGTCTCTAAGTTTTAGTTCGAAGTATTGATCAAAATCATCTCTCAACATCTGCTTTGACTTGGATTTATCTATCCTTATGCACAAATCGCAATCGTTAATTACTATGTTTTTTGCTAGCCAGCCTGCAACATAGTTATACAATTTGTTCCGATCACCGCTTAAAAAGGAACCATAGCATTTCTTTTTGTTCAATGCGATAAAGAACACCTTTGCATCCGGTACATCATTCAGCTTTTAAAGCATGAAGCTGATGAGTTCCGGGCTTGAGCTGTTGGCTTTTATTTCTTTGGCCTTGCTCAGTTCCCTCTTAAACTTGTTTCTTCTCATGTTCTTAATGATTCTATCAAGCGAACTCTCATCTTTTACAACCAAAGCTGACAGTATAAGGTACTTGGACTGTGATCCCAGATCCCCGCTTTCGTCAATATACATATAGAGCATGCTATCGGGTAAAAAAGGTTATTCAATTTATAATGTCCATATACAGAAAGGACAATACACTTAAGGTTTTTCCATGTTACACAGTGTTCTCTTTGCTTCGTCCAACCTCATCAGTAATTGCAAGATCTCCATAATCTTACTTCATTTCAACTTTCCTTTTTATACTTCGGCATCTGAACTCGGAGTATGATACCTTCTACTGTTCTATATGAACAACCTGTCATCTCAGGCGACTCTGTCACCCTTCCAAGAAGGGCAGGATATCAAAGTCCTGGTTTGAGGATCCTTTTGTATACGCTACTTTTGAGGACATTTCCCAGGAAACCATTGATGCTATCAACTCAGCTGCCTATCAAGGTGTATCCCGGGAGTCAGACCCACGAGTTCCCCACATGCGTGGGGATGGACTTGTAGGTAACTGCCTGCGTGGATGAATTTCGCGGGACCAATATCAATTTCAAAAGGTGAGATTTCCAAAGGTGAGATTTCCAAAGGTATGAAAAATAAGTCCTTTCAAACTATTCTTATATCTAAAAAGTTCACTTCATCATTCAAGCTTTCCTCACCGTTACCCAGAAAACACTGCCTTGTCCGGCCGGATTATCCTTAACACCGTACTCACCGCCGTGCAGTTCTATTATCCTCTTGACAATGGCAAGACCAAGACCCGTTCCTTTTATGCCTTTCTTATCGGCACGATGGAAACGGTTGAAAAGGAAAGGTTTATCTTCATTGGAAATGCCAGTTCCAATGTCAGTGACACTGATCTTCCACATATCGCCCTCATCTGAGAAGGCTATTTCTATCCTGCTCTTTTGGGGGCTGTACTTAATGGCATTGGAAAGAAGATTTGCAAACACCTCTTCGATAACAGGATTAACTACAGAATAATATGGTCCTTCTCCAATGATATTAATCTCATGCTCTTTGTTTTCAAGCTGGGTTTTAAAGCTCTCTACCAACATATGAAGAATAAGCACTATATCTGTATTTTCAAAATCGATGTCATCTTCTTTTTGCAGCTTTGCCAGCTTTGTAGCCGTTTCAAGCAGTTCGATAAGCCTGTCGTTATTCTCTCTGACCTTTTCAGCCAGTTTGAGCAGTTGCTTGTCCTCTATAGCAAAAATAAGTTCCTCAGTGTAGCCTTTGACAACACTGGCAGGTGTCAGCAGGTCATGCCTTATAATGTCTGTAAAGAGGTCCTTTAGTTCATTTGAATGCTTAAGCTCACCCGCATATCTCTTTAATTTTTCTTCTCCTTTTTTCCTCTCGGTAATATCCCTTGCAACTGCAAGGATTGCCTGCTCCCCATTATAATCAATTAGCTTTGAATTGAATTCAAGGGGCAGTAAGGAATTATCCTTACACACATTGTACATCTCATAAATAACAGTCCTCTCTTTGATAATACGTTCCGTATAGCCGTCTATCAGAGGTCTTAGTTCTGGCCTTGCCATTTCTTTTGGAGACATTTCAAGTATCTCCTTTTTAGTATATCCTGTGGAAGAAGTAACCGCCCTGTTAACATCAATGAATTTTCCATAAGGCCTGTAAATATAGATCTGATCATCAACATGGTCAAATATTGTTTTAAGTTTCTTCTCTGACTCTACAAGCCTGGCTTCTATTTTTCTGCTCTCAGTAATATCTTCTCCGGAACTAATTACAGCAAACCGTTTACCATTCTCATCCTCAATAGGAACGTCATGCCAGAATATCAATCTCTCTTCACCACTTTTTGTAAGTATCAGGTTCTCGAAATACTGTGGTGGATCGACCTCATTATCTAGTACCTTAATAAAAGCTGCTTTTGTCATCTCCCTTACGCTCTCTGGAAGAAAGTCATCAAACCAGTTCTTACCTATTATTTCCTCTTTTGTGTAGCCAAGGACTTCAGCTCCTTTTTTGTTCACAAAAATGATATTTAAATCCCTGCCAACTATGCCTATGATAGAGCCTGCCACGTCCAGGTAATTCATAAGTCTGTCTCTTTCTTTCTCAAGAAGTTCTTCGTTATGTTTTCTTTCACTTATGTCTCTTATAATAAGAAGTTCAGCTTTCCTGTTCTCATAATCTATCAGTGAACCATTGATCTCAACAGGTATTTCGTTATTATCTTTTGTCATCAGACTGACATGCAATATCATTTGATCAGCTGCATTAGTGTCACACTGGTTAATATACTCAAGAAACTTATTCCTCTCATGTGGGGAAATTAGTTTCAGGTAACTTTTATCAATCACATCTTCAAGGGTAAATCCAGTGATCTCAAATATTTTTGGATTTGCAAATCTGACATTTCCATCCTGGACAATAATGATCCCATCATTTCCCTTTTCCACAATAGTTGAGTACTTGTTCTCATACCCCTGAAGCTCTAACCGGGTCTTTTTTACCTCTGATACATCTTTTGCAACACAGATAAATGCCTTCTCACTACTTCCTTCAAGCGGCTTGCATGTGATGCTCATTGGTATGATATCTCCGTTTTTACACCTATGGTCAAACTCAAAAATTGAACATCCTTTAATGTCAGCATCTTTAAACATTGGTGCTTCCACTAAAGTATCTGAGCATTGTGGCATCAAGTCATTGATATTCATTTGACAGAGTTCTTCTGCAGTGTATCCTGTACATATCTCAAAACGTGTGTTGAAATCAAGTATATTACCATTTGGATCCACAACAAAGATGTAATCTTCAAGTTTATTGCAATAACCTCTCATCCTTTTAAGCAGGCTATTTAAATCATCGATTTCCATGCGTTTTTCAAAAGATGACGAGAACATCCTGGAAAGAAAATGCAGCCGTTTTTCATAGTCACATATCAGATAATTATGATTATTTTCTATACTCT
Source organism: Methanolobus psychrotolerans (assembly GCF_002243045.1). GTDB lineage: Archaea > Halobacteriota > Methanosarcinia > Methanosarcinales > Methanosarcinaceae > Methanolobus > Methanolobus psychrotolerans. The sequence continues at coordinate 8,082 of NZ_MBKP01000011.1, read as the reverse complement.
TGTCTGTGATCTTGATCTCAATAAAACCTTTATTTTTTCCATTTATAACGATATCACTGACAAGAACAATTCCAGGTTCTATACAGGGAAACGATTCATACATTTTATCCAGCCAGGCTATTTTAGCTGATACATCCTCTGTTTCTGAAAATATAGCAGGGATCCTCTGTGCAAGCATTTTAAACATGCCTTCAACAGATGCCTGATTTAGTACAGTATCTACTAAATATGCTACATTTTCGATAATATATTCGTTACGTTTTAAGTGTCCGTTCATCTCCCATTTCCCCACGAGTGAATAAGCGGCAGGTGACTTAAACATATACAAGAATGTAACGACATTCCACACTAACCTATCTATGTTATGCTTTAATTAGTTATAAATATATCCGGTTTAATTTTATTTAAGCTTCTATATATTTAAGCTTCTATATAATAAATGGGATAACGGATAGAACAGAACATGCGAGTTTCAGGCATACAGATACGTTTCAATAAAGCTTGTGTCCTGACTTGAAACGGAATTAACAATTGTAAGATAATCTGAATTATCAATATCATCGCCATAGTTTATAAATTTCTGGTTCATAGCCTGTAATGTGTCAATTCCCATGGTATCATACAATGTAAATGTAAGGGCAAATGCTTTCTTATATCCAAAATCCACACGTTCTTCCGTAGAATGATCGATGCTTTGGGGTGTACTCCAGTCCGATAGTGGGAAATCATGTTCATCTTTCAGACTTTCGTATTTCTCAAAGAACCGGTCACGTCTTGAGACTGCTTCTTCCGGTTCTGTTTCACTCATGACTATATATGTATACAGGTCTGCGTATCCTTCATCCATCCACAACTGGTCAAAGTTACAGGCACGTGTCCAGTAATGTGCAAGTTCATGTATGAGTATTCCGTGGTTGGAAGTATAAAGCAGCCAAATTCCGTTTCTGCCTTCATTGTATCCGCCATATCCGCCGGTTTCAGTTATGTTTGCCTGTGTTATTGTAATATTATAATCAGCAGGGTATGCAAATCCCCATTTTTCTTCAAGCAGTGTCAGACTCTCAACTGTCGTGCTCATAACATCCTGTGCCCACTGCTCTTCACCTTCCCAGTACCTTACCTCTATGTCCACATTTCTCTCTTGCAGAGAAGCTGTACCTGTAAGTATCTGGCGTGGCGATACCCTTACAGAATTGACAACATATGATTTATCCCATTTTTGCCCTTTTTCGAATTTGTAGATACTTGAATACATTTTCTCTTCGATCTTATAATCTTCTCTACCGATATAGGTGTCAAAATCCGATGGTACTTCAAGGGTAACTTCTATGTTGTCCCCATATTCACTTAAGGAAAAAACAGCAGTATTCCTGTTTATTTCAAGTTCATAATCTATGTGGAACGTGTAGCTCTCCTCATACCAGACCTTCTGGTTGAAATAAAAGACATAGTAACCATCAGGGGATCTGGTACAAGCCATTGGATTCTCATTGTCATATGCCTCTATGTTCATTGCACCTTCGGGAAGATAATAATTGTAATTGGAGTAATAGCCTCTCCAGAATTTTGTGCCTGTATCATTGTTGAAGAATGTGATTTCTTTGGAGACTTTTACAATTCCTTCATCGGGAACAAGTTTGTAACTGGATGTAATCTCAGTGGAAATAGCATTGCTACCAGCTACTGTTGTGTGAATAGTACACAGAAACAGGATTAAAAGAATTGTTCCTGCAAGTATCCGGTTTTTTAGCATTTTTCCCATCACTATCAATGAGAACATTTGATGTACGCTATTTAATAGGTTATGTCAGGGATTTTGAATTTGTGAACATAAATTTTGGTACTGTGTACATAGAATGATAATAATTCAGTCTAAATTATAAATGTATGTAGGTATTTGCACATATCTATGTTCAAAAATGAATGTCTGTTGATTGCTTTATTACTTGTTTTATCCTTATAGCCTTGTTAACATGTGCCATAATAGCAAACCATTTAAAGATGTAGTCATATGTGAAGTGTTTGCGGAGATGTCCCCATGAGATACTGGCAGCCAAAATACGAGACGATAAAAAAGGAAGAACTTGTAGAATTACAATTGAAACGCTTAAAAAAAACGGCTGCAGCAGTCTATGAAAATGTTCCTTTTTATCGTGAGAAGTTCAGAGAGCTTGGGATCAGTCCGGATGATATCCGGTCACTGGATGATATCAGCAAGTTACCCATGACAAAGAAGACAGACCTGAGAGACAATTATCCTTTCGGGCTTTTCGCTGTTCCCCGGAAGGATGTGGTGAGGATACATGCGTCTTCAGGTACCAGCGGTAAACCGACTGTTGTTGGTTACACTAAAAACGATATAGAAACATGGTCAGATCTTATGGCAAGGAACCTTACAATGGTGGGTCTGGATAACAATGATATTTTCCAGAATGCTGTTAATTACGGACTTTTCACAGGTGGGCTTGGTTTCCATTATGGTGTGGAAAGGATAGGTGCCATGACTGTCCCAAGTGGCACAGGAAATACGTCCAGGCAGCTTGAGATGATGATGGATTTCGGTGTCACTGCAATGCACTGTACACCTTCATATGCTCTCTATCTTGCAGAGACTGCAAAGGAAATGGACATTGTAGACCAACTTTCCCTTAAAGTAGGTTGTTTTGGTGCTGAGCCATGGTCATCCAACACAAGGAAACAACTTGAAAATGCTTTGAACATAAAAGCTTATGATTCCTATGGACTTTCAGAACTCATGGGCCCCGGAGTTGCTTTTGAATGTGAGGAGCAGGATGGCCTGCACATATGGAGTGACCATTTTTTTGTGGAAGTACTTGATGAGAATGGTGAGCAGGTCGCAGAAGGTGAAAAGGGCGAACTTGTACTCACATCACTTTCAAAGGAAGCATTGCCAATTATAAGATACAGGACCGGTGACATCACAAGACTTCTTGAAGGTGAATGTTCATGCGGCCGTACAACACCACGTATATCCAGACTTCTTGGAAGAGCTGATGATATGCTCATTGTCAGGGGCATTAATGTATTCCCTTCGCAGATAGAGAATATCATTGCCAGCATTCCTGAAGTCACAGAGCATTTTCAGGTCATCCTTGACAGGAATGCAAAGATGCTTGACGAGATAACGGTAAAGGTAGAACTTGAGGAAAATGCATTCACCGGAGAATTGAAGGACCTTGCTGCTGTACGCAGGCATGTTGAGAATGAACTCAAGAGCGTGCTCAATATCCGAACCAACGTGGAACTGGCCGAGAGAGGTACGATCCCCCGCTCGGAGGGAAAATCCAAGAAGGTAATCGACAGAAGGAATGCTCTCTGAAGCATTACTATCATTGAATAGTTGAAGATTGATCTGTATTTTGTATTACGATTTGCTATCAAAAGGTGAGAAAATGCCCCATGTAATGGAAATATTAGGAAAGGCCAGAGTTGTTGTAGTGAACGGGGAAGTTGTAGAGGTCAGTGAGCCTCTCATCAGATGGTGTCCTATTTTTGAAAAGGCGCGGGGTATCACTGAAATAACAAAGGAAGAGATCAAGAAGAACATGGAATTCCGCATAAGGGATTTCGGTCTCTTTACAAGCAAACGCCAGCTTGACATGGATATCTTTGTTGGTTTTGGCGCTTCAGAAACCATGATGACAGGACTCAAACGTGCTCTTCTTGATACAACTGTCACAGCCTGTGATGGAGCCGGTTCTGTAATTTCAAATAACCCTGATCTTGTCCAGGGTATGGGTGCCCGAATATCCGGTCTTGTTGAGACAGAACCCATAGATGAGGTCATCAATGGTATAAGTGAGCGTGGCGGGATCGTCCTTGATCCATCAACTGCAAAACTGGACCCTGTGGCAGGTGTCCGAAAGGCTGCTAAAATTGGCTATCGGAAGATCGCTGTGACGGTTGTTTTTCCGGAAACTGCAAGGCAGTTAAGGGAACTTGAAGCCGAACTGGACCTTGAACTGACAATTATCGGTGCACATGTAACCGGTATCAACAGGGAATTTGCAGAGAATCTGCTGAAATATGTGGATATTGTTACAAGTTGTGCATCAAAAAATATACGTGAGCTTGTAAAGCCGCTGGTCCAGGTTGGAAACGCAGTACCTCTCTTTGGGATCACACAAAGAGGAAAGGAATTACTTCTTGAAAGGGCAAAGGAAGTTGATTCTCCCCTTCTGGTAAGTTCTGCGAAGTTGCCTTCATTGCCTGCTGACAGGCAGCCAAAAGAGCTGGTTTGATAAAACAGCTTTTTTAATACTATTGTTTATTCTCTTTGCACGCAGTGCCTTACTCTTCCGGAATTGCAAGTTTATTTTTTTTCCTGTAACCCATTCCATTGAATATGGCCACGATGTCTCCATCAGCGTCTGTAATGTCTACAACATATGTTGATATCTTAGGATTAATGGAGGTCTCCTTCGCTTCAGCATAGAGTGTACCTTCGCTTACGGCTTTTACGAAGGATATATCAGCATTGATAGCAACTGCGACAGTTCCATGTGAATTGGATGCGGCGGCAAATGCCATATCGGCCAGTGTGAAAATAGCACCTCCGTGAACAGTACCTAAGACATTAAGATGTCTTTTTTCAATTTTCATCTCTGCTTTGGCATAGCCTTGTGCTATGAAAGTAAATTTCATCCCTGAGTTTGATGCAAAATTTTCCTGTGAAAAATACCTGTTAATCCCATCTTTGATTTCCATATTTTCTTTCATACTCTTCCTCATCTGAACAATGTATTATTCTGTCTGCTTTATGATACTTAGTTATTGTTAACCATTGTCACATAGATTGTTCGTAAGTAATCAAATAGAATGATTAATCGTGATAAATAGGGAAATCTTTATATGTGATGAAGAGTATGTTTATCATGATAAAACATGACAGAATATCACGTTGATTATAATTCCTACAGTTATAGTACGTTGCTTGTTTCCCTGCTGATAGCTCTACTGACATATTACTCATTCCTTAGCTACCATGGAGTAGTTTAAGATTTAAATTTGTACCACACAAATATGTAAATCTGTCTAACCAAAGGTTAGTGAAGAAAAGAACAAATGGATATCATTATCCATTTGTGACCTTTTCCGCAGGTTTACCTGTAATCCAATGCCGTTGTCTGTTAAGAGAGAGCGTCTGGATCCAAAAAAGTGTTTCTTATTGTTATTTTACTCACAAACCCTATTTACCGCCCGGTATTTCTATTAACTTTTTTGTAAGTGCTGCCAAGAGCGATTCCTTCGTAAATTCGTGTGAGTGCAGATTCTGATTGTACAAAAGACTGCAACAGTTTCTTTGATTCTCTTCTGGAATTCATATTCCACTATTTTATTAATTATAATTTACTGCAACGTGTATATTTTCAAATGGTAAATGAGGCGATATAGTAGTTACCCAAAACCATTGAAAAAACAGATCCTTTTTTATTTTTTATTATTTGCAGTAAACAAGAGTTAATTTTTCACACAAGATGCAAAATATTTATATTACCAAAGGTAATTGCTTAATTAAGTATATAACAAGAATATTGGCAGTTTCAAAAAGATAACTGGTATTTGGAGTCGGGGTGTTTGTATTGTTGGATAAATATTATGTAAATCACATTTTAACTTCAGAAGAATCTGGTGTTCCGGATTCGTTAAAAAGGGAATTATTTCAAAAGACCGCACTCCTATCAGGTTTGCTCCGTTCTGTTCCGGATCTCGTTTTTTTCAAGGATACAGATGGTGTTTTTCTTTCATGCAATGATATGTTTTCCCAGTACGTAGGAAAACCGGCCAGCGAGATAATAGGTAACACGAGTCATGATATCTTTGACCGGGATCGTGCAGATTTCTTTCGCTCAAATGATAGAAAAGTTCTGGATTCAGGTGACTCTTATAAAAGTCTGGAGTGGATCCATCGTGCAGATGGAAGGAGAGTTCTTCTTGAAACCTTCAAAGCTCCCCTCTTTACAGAGAACAATGAATTGATCGGTGTTGTGGGTGTTGGTCGTGATATTACCGAGTGTAAATATGCTGAAATGGAGCTTCAGGACAAAAAGAATGAATTGTTCCAGGTAGTTAATGGCAGTCCTATACCAGCATTTGTCATGAACAAAGAACATGAGATTATCTATTGGAATAAGGCCTGTGAAAAAACAACAGGTATCAAAGCAAATGAAATTATTGGAACGGCTAATGCCTGGATGGCACTGTATGAAGAAAGAAGACCAGTGCTTGCAGATCTTATTGTTGATAACTCATTGAATAGTATTGAGCAACTCTTTGGTGACAAGAAGTTGCAACCTTCTTTTATAGAAGGAGGATATCAGGCTGAAGATTATTTTCCAGCCCTTGACAAATGGCTTCTTTTTACTGCAGTACCTATCCGGGATCATAACAATGAGATAACTGGGGCTATAGAAACTTTACAGGATATCAGTATATCAAAGCAGGCTGAAAAGGCAATTCTTGATGCAAAAATGCTGGCAGAGAATGCTTCCCGCACAAAAAGTGAATTCCTCTGTAACATGAACCATGAACTGCGGACACCCCTGAATCTCATATTAGGTTACTCGGATCTGCTTCTTACAGAGGAAACCGGCGCTCTAAATGAAGAACAAAAACACTTTACAGAAATAATCAGGTTTGCAGGCTCCAGATTTTTGGAACTGGTTGATTCTCTCATCTATATTGCGGAGATAGAAGAGGGAAATATGGAGCTTGATGTTGATATGTTTTCCCTGCCGGCTATGATGTCCGACGTAAAAAGAATGTTAAGTTCAAATGCCCTTAAAAAGGGTGTGAAACTGGAATTCGATATCGAGTCTGAGATCAGTGTAATCTATGCAGACAAATCCAAGATCAAAACCATATTGCATCATCTGATAAGCAATGGGATAAAATTTACTCCGCCAGGTGGGACCGTTTCGGTGGTCGCCAGGCAAAATGAAGGTAAAGACCTTCATCTGATCGTACAGGACACCGGGATTGGCATTTCTGACGAGGGTCAAAAGAAACTGTATAATGCTTTTGTTCAGCTTGACTGGTCCCTTAATCGCAAATTCAATGGAACAGGACTGGGACTGAGCATCGTGAAGAAATTTGTGGAGGCACATGGAGGGAGTATAGGTCTTGAAAGTAAGCCTGGTGAAGGAAGTACATTTGAGGTAATATTACCAATGTCGTATATGGAATCTACCAATACAGTGAACAGTTTATATAATTCTGAACAATTATTGGAATAGTTAATAACAACTCCTGTTTACAACAATTCCTCGTCCTCAAGATCAACATCCAGCACTTCAAGTGAGATCACTTTTCCACTGCCATCAAAGCATTTCCAGTTGTCTGGGCCATAGGGGTGGCCCACTATAATATGATGGTTACCTGTTTTACTGAAAAGTCGTAAATCTGCCTTTGAAGGTCTGATAACAGAACTTGGATGGCTATGAACCGAGCCTACAGCTGAAACATTTGGCAACATAAAAAGTTTAAGGACTGCGTTTACTTCACTGGACTCGGTGCCTGGAAGTATTAGAATATCTGTTATAATGCCATCCTTTGCCTGCAAAAGCCCTGCAAATTCGTTAGGGTATGTGGACTTGCTGACTTCAAGTACGAAACTGAGCGTTTCTCTTGCAATACCCTTTATTGTTGCATTCATACTATGACCTTATCCACAAGGGTACATATAACTTTACTGAAGAAACAAAGTAATCCGGAAAAGATATCAAATTTCACTGACAATATGGTAGTGTCTCAAAATGAGACACACATGTAATATAGATAACAATTGAATACAAGAGCGAACCTATCTTATAATATATTGGTTTGTGCATTCACCCTACATTCCCGCTTACTCATAACGTGTCCATAAATTCCTCCTTTGATGTGCCTTAAAATCTCCAAAACCTCTTCCATATCGGAGCGAAAGCTTTATCATCGTTATGTATCATATGTAATACATAACGAGGAACTGATACACATGACTGCAATTGTCTATCAAACAGACAACCGATCCGGGATAACCTATGCCTATGAATCCGTATCATACTGGGATAAAGAAAAGAA
>NZ_MBKP01000085.1 GCF_002243045.1 Methanolobus psychrotolerans | reverse complement strand
GGAGATAGTCGGTGAAGTAGAGCACTGATTGGTGGTCCCGGGGAAGAAATTCCTCAGCTACCTGTCAAACTCCAAACTCACCGTCGTCTGAGAAGATCGGAGTCCGGACTACTGGGGTAAGCTTGTAGTCCGTAAGGGAGACAACCCAGCCCGTGGTTAAGGTCCCCAAGTGTCGACTAAGTGTTAATACTAAAGGGTGTCCTAAGCCCTAGACAGCTGGAAGGTTAGCTTAGAAGCAGCTATCCTTTAAAGAGTGCGTAACAGCCCACCAGTCGAGGTTTGGGGCCCCGAAAATGGACGGGGCTCAAGTCGACCACCGATACCACGGAGCACCGTAAGGTGATCTCGTAGGAAGGCGTTGCGTTCGGGCAGAAGCAGGGCTGTGAAGTCCTGTGGACCGTGCGGAAACGAAAATCCTGGTAACAGTAACAGCATAGATAGGTGAGAATCCTATCCGCCGAAGGGGCTAGGTTTCCTCGGCAATGATCGTCAGCCGAGGGTTAGTCGGTCCTAAGACGTACCGTAATTCGAGTACGCCAAAAGGGAAACAGGTTAATATTCCTGTACCTCTTGACATTAAAACCAACGTTTTTGGGCAGGTTGAGCGGCGCCGTCGCGCCGTCTAAGCACCTAATCCCGTGGAGAGCCGTAATGGCGAGAAGCGGAGGAATGTGTTATGGCGAAAGTCAGCTGCACCCGGGAACCCGTGAAAAGGGAGTCAAGGGTCCGTACCGAGAACTGACACAGGTGCCCCTAGCTGAAAAGGCTAAGGCGTGTCGGAACAATTTGGCTAAGGGAATTCGGCAAATTAGCTCCGTAACTTCGGGAGAAGGAGTGCCTGCTGTGAAGACAGCAGGTCGCAGTGACAAGAGAGCTCTAACTGTCTAATATCAACATAGGAGATCGCAAACCCGTAAGGGCTAGTACGATCTCTGAATCCTGCTCAGTGCAGGTACCTGAAACTCCGGTTCAACGGATCGAAGGGCCTGTAAACAGCGGGGGTAACTATGACCCTCTTAAGGTAGCGTAGTACCTTGTCGCTTAATTGGCGACTTGCATGAATGGATCAATGAGAGCTCTACTGTCCCTAGCCAGAGTCCGGTGAAGCTTACTTTCTAGTGCACAGTCTAGAGACCTCTAGGGGGAAGTGAAGACCCCGTGGAGCTTTACTGCAGCCTGTCGTTGGGTTGTGATTTTGGATGTACAGTGTAGGTAGGAGACATCGAAGGTGGTGCGCCAGCATCACTGGAGTCGCCGTTGGGACACTACCCTTCTGAAATTACGACCCTAACTCCGAGAGGAGGACCCCGATAGGTGGGCAGTTTGCCTGGGGCGGGACGCCCTTGAAAAGATATCAAGGGCGCACAATGGTTGACTCAAGTGGGTCGGAAACCCACTGAAGAGTGCAAGAGCATAAGTCAGCCTGACGTTATTCAGCACAGTAGTGGATGACGAGACGAAAGTCGGTTCTAGCGAACTTTTGTGCTCGCTTGGTGCGAGCCAAAAATGACAGAAAAGTTACCCCGGGGATAATTGAGTTGTTGCCGGCAAGAGCACATATCGACCCGGCAGCTTGCTACTTCGATGTCGGTTCTTTCCATCCTGGCCGTGCAGCAGCGGCCAAGGGTGAGGTTGTTCGCCTATTAAAGGAGATCGTGAGCTGGGTTTAGACCGTCGTGAGACAGGTCGGTTACTATCTACTAGAGGTGTTAGTGGTCTGAGGGTAAGCTACTTTTAGTACGAGAGGAACAGAGTAGCGGCGCCACTGGTGTATCAGTTGTCCGACAGGGCATTGCTGAGCAGCTACGCGCTAAGGAATAAGAGCTGAATGCATCTAAGCTCGAAATCTGACTCAAAAAGAGACCACATTAAGGATCCCGGTATAAGACCGGTTTGATAGGGTCGGGATGTACGCACCAAGGCAACGAGGTGTTCAGTCCGCGGCTACTAATAATCCGTGCCTGTCTGTCTTGCTTTGTCCAGGCGAAATCTGATATGTGCATGCTTACTATACACGAACTTAAGGT
>NZ_MBKP01000010.1 GCF_002243045.1 Methanolobus psychrotolerans | reverse complement strand
TAACTTCTGAATAAGTTCCTCCAGTTCCTTGTGCATACCCCCTTATCATGTCGACTAGTCCATCACCATTTATATCGACAAATCTAACCCCTCTGTCAGAACCTGCATAAGATATTATTTGTGGAGTCCATGAACTGGTGCTTTGCCATCCACTTCCTGTATTAAGCCATACTTGTTTAACTTCTGAATAAGTTCCTCCAGTTCCTTGTGCATACCCCCTTATCATGTCGTCTAGTCCATCACCATTTATATCGACAAATCTAACCCCTCTGTCAGAACCTGCATAAGACATTATTTGTGGAGTCCATGAACTGGTGCTTTGCCATCCACCGATAGTATCATAGTCAAAGTTGGTAGATGGAAATGATTGATTATCAGCACCTGTTTTAGTAATATTTGATAGGAAAGACTTTGAATCGTTGTCCTTAAATCCTAGACAATAATTCCACAAAAGAGCGCCGTTGTTGTGAACATGAATGTTTGATATCAATCTCTTTTCAACAATTTTGTTGCAATATTCATATATAGTAAAAGAATGAGGTTTTTCGTGTAAACAAAACTTATAATTGAAAGTCCATCATTGTAAGTTATGTTGTCTAGATATGTGCTTCCGACCTCTTCATTATCAGGATTTTCAATATAATTGTATTGGATTTGATTACCATTTACATCTTCAATTTGATCTAACCACCATTTGCTTACATAATTTCTACTATCAATGGAATTTCTTTGCTCTGAATCATTGTAAAATCCAAAACGATATGTGGTCCCATCTGAGGTCTTTACACTCCAGTATTCCCCAAATGAATTTGTATTTGTTGTAGTCTTAGTAATGTTCAAAAAACTTTCAGTTTTGGTGTGATATGAATCTTCTTCTGTGTAGACAAGTTTATAATTTGAACCATCGAGTATGAGAATAAATTCATCATCGTTAGTATTTTCAGCAGTGTATTTAGTATCTCTTATGATACAGTTATCATTTAGTAACCAACCCATTCCCAATGATCCATGGGTTCCTTTTGAACCCGAAATACTGGAATAGGTAAGAAAAATGTTTGGCTCTAAACCAGCTCTGCCTTTTGTGGTTTCAATTGGATAAGTATAAACAAAAGAGCCAGTAAAAAGACTAGTATCAAAATAATCATTTTCATTTTCAAGAGCGGGACTCAGATGTGCTTTTAAATTTCCTAAAGAATAGATTTCATCTTCAGAGCTTGAAACTGCAAGTGGCACACTATCTATTTCAGATAACTCTGAATATTCATCCAAACTTTCACTATCAACTGCAGAAGTCGTATCGCCCGTTTCTTTCTCATTTAGTGTATTATCATTATTTTCTTCATAATATTTTGAAGCAGTTTGTGAACTTTCAGTAACTGCATCTTCGCTTGCTTCTACGTTTTCAAGACAATAGACGTTTGGTGAAAGAAGTATAATGATCATAAAAATTGATATAATTTTTTGTCTCATTTTTTTTAACCTCTTAAAAATTACAATAGATAATACTATTTAAAAGTTTCTTTCCTGCCGGCATATTTATACTATGTGCATAATTATATTTGCTTTAATTTTAATAAAATATCAAATGATTTGTTTGTTTGTTTGTTTGTTTATATTGAGACTGTCGGAAAAATCGGTCGTATGAAATTTAGATCTTGTTATAGCAACAATAGCCAAGAACACTCTCACTTCAGTTTCCTTTGAAGTAGCCATTCATAGTGTTTCTATGATTGTCATGACTATTTGACTCTGCACGCATAGCAAAAATTGCTTTATTCGAAGACTTTTCCGACAGTTTCGATAAGTATCACTACTTACAAGGCAGAATGGGCCGGTAAGCGTGTAGAACTTGCCAATCCTAAAAATATCTCTCAAATGTGTTCCGGTTGTGGCCAGATAGTCAGAAAAGATCTGTCAAAAAGAACAAACTGTTGTCCTTTCTGCAGTCTTGTTCTGGACAGAGATCAAAACGCAGCTATCAATATACTCAGACTGGGGCTATAGTCTGTAGCACAAAATGCTTAGGTGCTCTCCATTGAAGTGGAGAAAGTGGTCACTAGTTTCTCCAGAACTAGATATCAATACACCCAATTTTCATGACTAACCGGCAACTGGTTAAGCTTGCCTCTATAGAACTGCCATTTTGACATGAACTTATCCATGAGATTAATAAATCGTGCATTATGTGTCGGTTCCAGGAGATGTGCTAACTCGTGCACGATAATATATTCAAGACACTCAGATGGCTTCTTAACAAGTTCAGTGTTAAGCAGGATGTTACCAACTTTAGGGTTACAGCTCCCCCACTTTGTCTTCATCCTTCTGATGAGTAATCTCTCCACCTTAACGTCCATCAGCTTTTCCCATTTTGCAATCAAGGGCAATGCAGCTTTCCTGAGCTGTTCCCGATACCAGGCATCAATAACTTCCTGCTTCTTCTTCTCATTCACTCCAGGGCGTACCCTTAGAATCATCTTCTTGTGTTTCAGCTCAACAGAGGGTACTTCATCGGCTTCGATGATCTCAAGAAGGTAGCGCTTTCCCCACAAGTAATGGCTTTCACGGTCAAGATATTCGCGCGGAGTTTCACGCTCCTGTTCCCGGAGCTTTTTCTGTTGCTGCTTTATCCAGCCAAGTTTAGAGATGGCAAAAATGCGGATTTTATCTATATCCATCCTTAAAGGAGCAGAGATTCTGACCTTGCCTGCAGGCGGATAAACGCTCAGGTGTATATTCTTAATGTCCTTGAAGACTACGTCTGCTGTAACCTCTCCCAATTGGATCTGGGTGACCATCAGTATTCCTTCTGTGCTTTGATGATAAGGAAGATACGCTCGACTTCATCCTTGTCTTGCAGGATATCATACAAAGCTTGCTTGATGGTCCTTTCGCGTGGTTCCACGCCGCGCCAGTCATCAGACCTGATACATCTTACGGTTTCATCGATCTTTATTGCAAGATCGAGAACAAAGTCTTCTGGAGACGGATACGCTGAGCTTACTTCTGCCAGGATAGCAGATTTTTCCCTGAAGGGCTGCAGATTGTTGTAGAGCGCACGTAATGCAGGACTTGTCTTGAGCTGCTGAGGTGTGTTATCTTCATGCCCGGCTTCCACTTTCATTACAAGCTCGGCAATCTGCCTCAGGTATTCTTCATATTCGATGGCCCTGGCCTTCCTTGCTGCTATGATCTCATCCAGCAGGGCTGACATCTTCTCGTAGTAGGCAGGGTCGTTGAGGTGTTCCTTGATGATCCTGCTGCGGACATTGTTCTCAATGGTCTCTGCAATGGCGTTCCTGTTGCCTTTCAATCCACTAAGCTGGGTGTCTATAGCTTCATTAATACCACTCTTCACAATAAGCTCAAGAAGCGAGATATTGTCAAAGGATGAGACTTTCCGGGGCTCTGCTGCCTCTATGTAGGTATCGATGAGATGGCGCATGTCCGCTTCATAGGCTTTCAGGTCGAGGGTTTCGCCACTTGCCCGTCGGATTATCTCACGGACGTTCAGGTAATGGTCTATCTGTTGCCTTATGCGAGCTATATTTGCTTCAGTATACCCGGAGGATTCCAGTTCATCTGAAATGTTGGCATAGGCACGGACAAGGGAGGCTGTGGCCTTGTAGAGGGCTACACGCTGCGTTTCGCGTTCCTGCAGGTCAGTTGGTATCTCTGTGTTACCACAGAAGTAGTGAATGTGCTCCAGTTCTCCTTTCGGTGGTTCCACAGGCTCGCATAGCAGGAAGAGTTCCTCCAGTGCATTGTCAAGACGTTCCCTGCCTTTTTTGAGGCGATCCTGCATCAGGACTTCGGGAGTGGTATCGCCAGCGCTGTGGTCCAGTTCGGAGGAGTAGACCTGAAGAGCTCCTGTACCTTTGTCGTTGACAAGGTTCTTGAAAAGGTCCTTGTAGTCCACAATATAACCAAAGTCCTTGTCCTCACCATCCAGCCGGTTAGTGCGGCAGATTGCTTGGAAGAGCCCGTGATCCCGCATTGACTTGTCAATATAGAGATAGGTACACGGTGGCGCATCAAAGCCGGTGAGGAGTTTGTCCACTACGATGAGCAGCCTCATGTTTGCCGGTTCCTTGATGAACAGATCCTTTGCTTTCTCTTCGTAGGTCTCGGTCTTTGTCATGCCTGGCATGGTATCGATGTCCCTGAGCAGCTCTGTATAAGTGTTGTAGAGGAACTGTTTCTCGGTCTCGGTATTGGCGCCGGTATCCTCCTTAGTTACATCCTGAGTCTGTGGGTTATAGGATGTCACTACGCCACACCTGCCTTTGAAAAGGGTCTTCTGGAATAAGGAGAAATACTTGCAGGCCTCATAGATGCTTGATGCTACCAGGATGGCATTTCCGCGTTCACTGGACAGGCGTGGTTTCACACTGAAATCAAAGATTATGTCGTGTACTACCCGCTCCATGCGGGAGCGTGAGCTGAGGACTTTCTGCATGGTGCCCCAGTGCTTCTTCAGTTCGTCTTTCTGCCAGTCGTTGAGTCCTTTTGTCTTTGCCTCGAACCATGCGTCTATCTTTTCTCCGGAGCCGAGAAGCTGGTCGATATCACGAGCTTCGTAGATAAGGTCGAGCACTACATTGTCCTCTACGGCTTCGCAGAATTTGTAGGTGTGGATATAGCCTCCGAAAACTTCCAGGCTTGTCTGCCTGTCCTTCTTGAGCAGGGGCGTACCGGTGAAGCCGATGAAGACTGCATCAGGCATTATTGCCTTCATTGTTGTGTTCAGTTTTCCGCTCTGGGTACGATGGCATTCGTCCACAAAGACGAAAACCTCTCCCACGGTCCTGCTTGGCTGGGATCTTAAGTCTTTGATGAACGCATCGAAGTCATCAACTCCCCTGCGACCGAATTTGTGAATCAGGGAACATATCAGGCGTGGTGTGGCCTGGCAGAGCTGGTTCAAGAGGTCCTGGCCGCTGTTGGTACGTTTTATCTTCTCACCAGCCTCTCTGAACACTCCCTCGATCTGTTTGTCCAGCTCATCGCGGTCAGTGACGATCACTACCCTGGCGTTGGGATTGTTCTCCAGTATCCATCTGGCGAGCAGTACCATAACAATACTCTTGCCGCTGCCCTGTGTATGCCAGATTATTCCGCTCTTGTGCTGCACTACATGCTTCTGAGCGGCCTTTATTCCAAAATACTGGTGTACCCTTGGCAGTTTCTTGACACCGCCATCAAAGAGCACAAAATCATACATCAGCTCGATGAGCCGGTCTTTGCGACACATCCTGATAAGATATTTATCGAGCTTGAAGCGGCTGTCATCTTCTTCATCTTCCTTCCACTTGAGGAAATACTTCTCAGGCGTGCCGATGGCTCCATACCTCAGACCCTCGGAGTCGCTGCCTGCAAAGATGAACTGCACGGTGCTGAAGAACCATTCATTGAACTCTGGTTTCTGGTTGGAGATGCTCTGCCTTATGCCGTCCCCAATGCTCACCCGGCTGTTCTTCAGTTCCAGTACACCGACTGCAATACCGTTCACATAGAGCACTATGTCCGGCCTGCGTTCATGATTACCCCTGAGTGTGACCTCCTCAGCAATGGCAAAGTCGTTCTTCTCCGGTTCATGCCAGTTAATGAGATGTAAGGTCTCTGTTAACTCGTCTACCCCGGCCTTCACAGGAACGCCATACCGCAGCAGGTTGTAGACAGCCTTGTTGTTATCATAGAGTTTCCGGCTGTGGTTGTCTGCCTCTGTACGCAGCCTGTAGAGTGCCATACCAATCTGTTTTTTGGTATAGCCGTTCTTCTCCAGCCATTTACCGAGTATTTCATCCTCGATGTTACTGTTGTTGTCGCGGTCTGTCCAGTCCCCGATGTAGCGATAGTTAAGCTCGTCCCGGAACAGGGATATTATGCGGTTCTGGGTGACTCTCTCTGGCTGACCAATATTTCTCATTTCAAGACCTCCCAGCTTCCGCCCCTTGCAGGACCGACATGACGTAGCATGCCGTCCTGCTTCATTTTGTTAAGGTGATATTTGATACCGCCACGGGTCATGCCAATGGCCTCAGCCAGTTCTTGCTGGGAGATATCAGGTTTTGCCCGTATCAGGGATGCTATCTTGTCTCTGGTAGTAATTGGGGTAGTATTTGGGGTAGTGATTGGGGTAGTCCTGTCCTGATCCAGAACGGTTGTACGCATGTGAGCAGGGTTTGCCTGGAACGTCAGCATGAGACCCGCCATCCCAAAATCATATTCAGGTGGTTGTATGCCATGTTCCTGGCATTCGCGGTTGATCTTCTCGATACCACGGCCCCATGCTTCGATATTGCTGTTGTTATCACGGCAAGTTCGGTCCCCTTGGTAGCGATAGTTGAGTTCACCCGGGGACAAAAAAACTATGCGGTTCTGGGTGACTCGCTCGGGCTGACCAATTGTCATGAACTGAAAACCTCCACATTCAAGTGTTCCTGCTCATCAATTTCCTCATCATGTCCATCCCATTCAGGAAGAAATGCAATTGAAATATCTGTCGCAGCCTGAACTGTGAGAATCTTCCTTAACTCTTCCCTCACTTTCTCTTTACGCTGTCTGAAGAAGTCAATAAAATCCTTAAAATCCAGGCTTGCACCCTCTGGCAAATAGTTGCTTTTGGCAAATGCTTTTTGTTCCAATCCATTCATTTCAAGGAACCATTCCTTAAAAGGTGTTGCATTTTTACTGCTATTCTGGCGGCCGTTCATCAACTGAAGATTGGGAACGCAATCACGGAGGTTACTCCATTCCTGCCATTGATCCGGAGGTATCTCCATAGCTATGTAATTCTGTTCAGTGAATTTGGCTGCAGGATGGATGTGATCCTGGTGGAAGACCACTTCATTGTACCGTAATTGTGGATAGAGAAGTGAGAGGACCCAGAAAGAAGCAGCTCCTTTCCTGTACTGTAAAAATCTCTCAATATCTTCTTCAGTCACTGTGAGCGACATTTGCTGGGGTAGTTTTATTTTTAGAACCTCTTCAAAGGAGAAAATCGTGTATCTCCTTTGGTAAACTGTTCTACCAGTATCTGATTTTATCTCTTCACGGAAAGCTTTGCGTAGTTCAGTGATCAATTGGTCCTGTGAGCCGCCGTATATTCCATTGAGAAGGGCATGGATAAGATACATTCTCATGCCTTCTTTAGATTCCTTGCTAAGGTTACCTCCCTTGTATATGAAGTAGGCAAGGATTATCGTCGCATTCTGAGATGAGAGGATACTTCCGTTGAATCCGAATTCAACAAGAAGATCTACCGTTTTCTCTATCGCAGATGCAATATTAGGCCATTCAGTTCTTATTTTCTCTACATTTTCATATTTGAAAGAGTTTACCTTATAAAGCACCGGCCCGTCAGTCAAAACAAGGCAGCAGCGCATAATATACTCATTCCCAAAGTTGAACCCGTCACCTTTTTCGTTAATCCTCTTTAGCAGGTTCTCAATCTGATCACGGCCGTCATCCCAGGTTGCCACAATGGTTGAGAAGAGCAGATCGGTCTTGCTCAACACTGTGCCTCCGCTGTTTACCCGAACAAATATCTTTAAGATATCTTCAAGGTCATCTTTGGCAACTTCAAAGTAATTGATCAGTTCATCACGATGCATCCGCAGGTGTAAAGTATTCAATCCTTTCTTGATGAAGCGCTTATTTTTGGAGATAGCATCCCTTTGAGCATCTGTCCGGCATTGACTCTGGAAGTCTTCAATTATCCTGTCAAATTCAGGCTCATCTTTCCACGAGAGGACCTGCCCTACTTTCATCCAGAACATCGGTTCATCTTCACCGAGAGTCCCATCTTCCTTTGTCAGTTTCCTAACTGCACTGGATTTAGACGTTTCCTCGGTCAAAAAGCGGAACTCAAAATTCTTCTCTTCATTTATCTTGATATTATCCTCTTCATCAAGCTCGTATGGAAGAGAAAGCAGATTAAGATAAAGACACATCTTCTCATAAGCGTTCGGATTCGAAACTCGCTTATATGGAGCCTTTTCTGTGTGAGTCCCCATTAATCCGATATACATTGAACTTAGACGCTGCTGACCATCCAGAACACCGACTATCTCCTCATGCAGGAAAGCCCCTGTCTTTCGACGATTGTATGGCCTCCTCTCATCATATTCCTTAAGGAACTCATAGAACACATAACTCTCCGCCCTCTCCCTATGCAGTCTCCAGAAGAGAAATGTTCCAAAAGGATAATTGCGCATCAGAGAATCGAACAAAAGCTCTATCTGTCGCTTGTTCCAAACAAATTTACGTTGAAGGGCAGGCAGATATATCTTATTCTGGTCAATGTCCTGAATTACTTTTTTAATTGTTGTTTTCTGATAACTCATACCAATCGTATCCTCCCTGTAAGCAGCTCCTGCATCATCCCTTGTTTTAGCATGCGGCTCTTTTCGAGTTTCTCCTCCAGCGCGGCGATTTCCGCATCCATGTCTGAGAGGATGGTGGCGATGGCAGTTTGTTCTTGTTTATCAAAGGGGACAAATACATTGAGTTCTTCAAACTGTTCACGTGATAAGTACGAAATAGTCGTTCCTGATGAAAAGTTGTTTAGTTCGTCTGCTTTTGAGGTCATGTAATAATAGAAAAATAAATTAGAAGAAACGTTTTCATTCATTTCTAGTCCAATAAAAGTCTGATTTGAGATTAAGGGACGGGAGACTATAGCACATCGGCCTAGGTCTGCACTACAAGAAACCAACAGCGTCCCTGCAGGATATACTTTCAGATTCATTGTGTGGATTGTTTCATTATCAACACACTGATTTGATTTCGATCCTGAGAGGTATGTGCCCTCAAAATCTTCAATTCGGCACCAAGGAATATCTCCCGTAAATCTCTTTGGTTTATCGCGCATGGGGACAATAAAATTCTTTACAAACTTGCGTAGATTGTATACATCCCACTCCCCACTAAACCCCGGCAGCCACCTCTTCCCCGTCAGCAACTCCTGCATGGCACCCTGCTTGATCTGGCGTTTCTTGGCGATGAGCTGCTCCAGTGATTCGATGAGGGCATCCGCATTGGTTAATGCTTGGGCGATGGCTTCTTGTTCGGCGACAGTAGGTGGAAGTGGGACCTTGATAGAATACAAAACCTTATGACTAATGTGAACTACTGCATCACCTTGTCCCTTACTTGCTTTTTGACGTGCGATTATCGGTGAATTGAACAAGTAAGCAAGAAAAGGAGAATATCCTTCTGTCGGAGTAAGAATTACAATGTCTCCGCCAGCATAAGCTTCTCTATCATCCACAAAAGCAACACACTTACCGATTTCCTCTTTTGTTTCCCCTGAACCAGCAAATAGTATATCCCCTTTTTTTAGCTTCTTGCTTAGTGTTGAAACTTCTTTAGAGATCCATGAGTTGAAAAAACGTATGATGTCATTGTGGTGCGTATAAATCTCACCATATCTGATGCAAGGGATGTCTCCACTAGAAGCCTCATCTTTACGAATACCTGAACCTTTGGTGAAAGAACCTAATAATCCCATTGGAACAAGCTGCCAATCCTCCGGTATCACTCCCATCTCAGTCTGTTTGTATCCAGCTGGGATGCCACATGGTGCACATTCTACA
This sequence comes from Methanolobus psychrotolerans, assembly GCF_002243045.1. Taxonomy (GTDB): domain Archaea; phylum Halobacteriota; class Methanosarcinia; order Methanosarcinales; family Methanosarcinaceae; genus Methanolobus; species Methanolobus psychrotolerans. The sequence continues at coordinate 123,057 of NZ_MBKP01000010.1, read as the reverse complement.
CTCATAACTTAAACCCCATCCTCTCCAGGTGTCCGTTAACCTTAGTCTCCAGCTCAGCCACACGCTCATTCATCTGTGGCATCGGAGTTTCGTAGCGTTCTGCCAACTCCTTCACACGCTGAGTAAGGGACTGGCTGATGCGATCCATCTCACCATGGATAGCCGCATCCAGTGCAGAGAGCCACTTGTCTTCAACCACGAGTGATTTGATCTCATCCTCGGTTAGTTTAGAATAATAAGCATAAGCTTGTGAATCCAGGGCTGTTTCTGCATCCTTGAGTTTCTTCTTCAGGTCGGCTTCATCATTGGCAAGTTTCAGCCATTCGTTAAGCAGAGCAGCTTCATCCTTCGCTTCCCTGTCGCCTTTGATCTCCTTCAGGCGGGCAGTAACATTGGCCTTGTTCACCTTGTCAAGTTCGGAGAAAGCACCTTCATCGCCTCCCTGTTCTTCTTCAAGTTCGGTCTTGCTGGCGGTAACGCTTTCCATTTCAGCAGCGAGCTGGTCGATAACCGCCTGCTCCTTAGCAAAGTAGCGAGCCACGATAAGAGCCTTTGGAACAAGGTCGCAGGTCCAGCCTTTATCCTTTTCCTTCCCCTTCTTGTCTTTCTCGATAATGCGATAGGTTTCAGCCTTCCAGCCATCAGAAGCGATGATATAGCAGTCATCCTGCATTGTTTCAGCCCAATAGTCCATCAGGTGCTGGTACACATCATATTGGCTGATAAGCGGCTTGTCTGCGTAATGTGCAAGCAGGTCCTCGGATAGCTCAGCTATGATCTCCTTAGGGTGGCTTTCAACCTTCAACTGTCGCAGAGTGGCTGAAGACTTTTCACGCCAGGCAGTGAAGTGTGCATTCATCCCTGCAATGAAAGCAGCAAACTCAGGGTGCTCGTAAATACTGGATTTGATAGCTGACTTGTCCACAGCAAGCTCCAGATAGCCAGGCCGCATCTCCCTGAACAGAGCCTCACGAAGCTGCGGGCATACATCCCAGTAACGTTTGAGAGCATCGATATCAGCACAGGGAATGCCTCCGTGCAGATGTCCTTCGATATCCTGAAGGTCTTCGGCCTGCTGGCTGTCGATGTAACGTGGAAGGTTGAGGTTGAACTCATTCTTCTCGATCTCCTCAAGGCTTACCATCCGTGAATATTTAGGGACCTCGGCCTGCCTTGTGAAAACGTCCACGATCTTGTGGATGTCCTGGGCACGAAGGCGATTCTTGGGTCCATCCTTCATAAAAGCTGCACTGGCGTCTATCATAAAGATACCCTTGCGGGTGTGAGCGTTCTCTTTGTCGATAACAATAATGCATGCAGGAATGCCGGTGCCGTAGAAAAGGTTCGCAGGAAGGCCTATAATGCCTTTGATGTAGCCCTTGCGGACCAGATTCCTGCGAATATCAGCCTCAGCATTACCACGGAAAAGAACACCATGTGGCAGGATACAGGCACCTTTGCCAGTACTCTTGAGTGAGCGGACAATATGTAACAGGTAAGCATAATCTCCCTGCTTGGCGGGTGGAACTCCAAAAGGCTTGAAACGCTCATGCTCGTCTTTAAGAGGGTCAAGTCCGGTACTCCAACGCTTATCGCTAAAAGGTGGATTGGCCACAACATAGTCAAAGGTCTTGAGTGTCTCTCCATCCTTGAACTTCGGGTCAGCCAGAGTATTTCCCTGAACGATAAGAGCCTCAGGACTGTTGTGCAGAATCATGTTCATTCTGGCCAGACCGGATGTAGCAGAGTCCTTCTCCTGGCCGTAAAGGGTTATCTTTGTCCTTGCCTCATCGGCTACTTTCAGGAGCAGTGAACCAGAGCCGCAGGTAGGGTCATAGGCGGTGGTGGCACTTGTGGTATCAGCCTGCCGGATGCCGAGTATCTGTGCTATGATACGACTGACCTCGGCAGGAGTATAGAACTGGCCCTTACTTTTGCCACTCTCCGTTGCAAAGTGCCTCATGAGATACTCGTAAGCATCACCGAGGATATCATCGCCTTCAGCGCGGTTCTTGGAGAAATCGAGCGCAGGGCTCTCAAAGATGGATATAAGATTCGTAAGTCGGTCCACCTGTTCCTTACCGCTGCCAAGCTTATTGGTGTCGTTAAAGTCCGGCATGTCAGACAGCTTGTTGGCACTGACCAGAGGGCCGATAATTTTCTTGTTGATCTGGTCGCCGATGTCCGGCTTGCCCTTGAGTGCAACCATATCAGTGAAGCTTGAACCTGTCGGAATGGTGATGGGTGCGTAGGGCTGACCAGCATATTTGTCACTAATGTACTTAATGAAAAGCAGGACGAGTACATAGTCCTTGTACTGGCTGGCGTCCATTCCGCCGCGCAGTTCGTCGCAGCTGGACCAGAGGGAAGAGTAGAGTTCGGATTTTTTCAGGGCCATGTCAGATCACTAATCATTTTTCATCTTGTGGCTTTTGATAAAGTATTTGCGGAAATGATTAAAGAAGGTACTTATTTTGTATCTAAGATTGCACAAACTGTTGCTAAATTTGTTTTTGCAGTATATGAGCTTTCTGAATAATAAGACCTACCATTTTGTGGTATGCCAAAACTGTACAAAAAAAGAGATTGATTCGTTGGTGCTCAGATTAAACTGGAACTTTCAGGGTTCTATTTATTGATCACAGATATCAAATAAGGCAGGGAAATAATCAAAATACAGAGCAATGACTCTGATAAAGCCGCATATGTACGCAAGCTGATTTTAAAGGGAATGCGAAAAAGATTTCTATGTTTTGGAAGAATGAACATTTCAATATACGCGCATTTTTACGCACATTAAGCTTATTTTACGCATAAGCTGTATGTCAGAAGATAGTATTCTGAGCTACTCGAAACAATAAATGTGAACTTGGATACGGATGGCTCTGTAATCTGCCCGTATCATCGCAAATGATTTTGATTTCATGTTAATTTCTGATTTTTAGATGTAAAGATTAGATTGATACAACATATCAAAACCTATCAATTCCCGTCAAATTGATAGATAGTATTATTAATTATCAAAACCTATCAAAATGTAATAAATTGATAGATTCTGATAGTATGAAAAAACTGACCCATACCCCCAGGTTATCCAGAAAAGAGGAGAAAGAGGCTTTCAAGCTTCTTGATAATGAAGAAGTACTAAAGATCGCACATGAATATAATGAGAGGTATCTGCACTGGGAAGAGGTCAGGAAGAGGGAAAGCAAGCTTCCTGTGAAACCAGAGTATATCTGGCATATAATGAGATTCTTCAGGGTAATGAAAGTTAAAAACATTGCTTTTGGGAAATATACCAGTCACTACAACATACTTGAAGACTTCCAGGAGAAACTGTACATACTGGACAAAGGAGCGGCAGGCAACCTTGCAAGCACTATCGATGCCATATCTGATACTCGTGAGAAGTATATCCTCAACTCGCTGATGGAAGAAGCCATCGCTTCAAGCCAGATAGAAGGGGCTACCCCCTCGCGAAGGGTTGCCAAGGAAATGCTCAGGGAGAACAGGCGTCCTAAAAACAAAGATGAGAGGATGATAATCAACAACTACGACACCATGAGATACATCCTTGAAGTAAAGAACGAGGAAATGACACCTGAGCTTCTTTTGGAGATACAGAGAAGGATGACATACAAAACCCTTGAAGAGTCTGATGATGAAGGTAAATTCAGGGACAATGATGAGATCCGGGTCTTTGACAATGACGGAGAAGTACTCCACGTACCTCCCAAACACACTGAAATTCCCGAACTTGTCGACGCACTCTGCGAGTTTGCAAATGACAGGACCGACATATTCGTGCATCCGATTATAAAAGGGATACTCCTTCACTATCTGCTCAACTACATTCACCCCTTCAACGATGGCAACGGACGTACCGGAAGGAGTCTCTTCTACTGGTACGTGCTCAGGAAAGATTACTGGCTCTTTGAATACATGTCAGTTTCACGCCTGATATACCAGAAACGCAGACAATACAAACTGGCATACCAGTACACCGAATCAGACAACTTATTCAATTCAAAGGACGAACTTGGAGACCTCACCTACTTTATCAGGTTCAACCTTGACACCATAATGGAATCCCTGATCCAGATACAGGAATACCTGAAAGAGAAGCAGGAAGAACAGTATCTTGCATTGAAAAGACTCGGAGAATCTGAGAACATCAATACACGTCAGAGAGAGATACTCAGGGATTTCATCAGGCATCCGCAGAAAACAGCCAACATCAAAACTATCATGAACACATATGGAGTTGCTTATGGTACTGCAAGACACGACCTGTATTTCCTTGAAGAACTGGGACATATCAAGAAGATCAAAGCCGGAAAAGAGTTCATATTTATTTTTAGTGGACTGGAGAATGAAAATACCAATTAATCCTCTTATCTATCAAAACCTATCAATTTCCACCAAATTGATAGATAAAAATACCTGAAACTCCCCCTGCACAGCAGATATAAAGCAGAACAGGATAAGAGTACTATCATAAGAGGAAGTAGTGCTATGGCAACAAAATGTGCTTTATCCGAGGAGCTGCCTGTTGATGAATATCTGATCAGGGAAGAACCTTACTACGTACCTGTAGGTAACGAGGTCGAGATATTTACAGCCGCTTACAGGAACCTGCTGCCGGTAAACCTGAAAGGCCCCACAGGTTGCGGAAAAACACGATTCGTGGAGTATATGGCCTACAAATTACAACGCCCTTTGATAACTATTGCCTGCCATGAGGATCTAACTGCTACAGACCTTGTGGGGCGTTTCCTGATAAAAGGAGACAACGTGGAGTGGAGTGACGGACCTCTCACAAAAGCCGTAAAAAGCGGAGCTATCTGCTATCTTGACGAGGTGGTGGAAGCCAGGAAGGATACCATAGTGGTCATACATCCACTTACCGATGACAGGCGCATAATCCCTATCGATAAGCTCGGAATAATAGTCAGGGCACCTGATGAGTTCATGCTAGCTGTTTCATATAACCCAGGTTACCAGAGCATTATCAAAGACATGAAACAAAGCACAAGACAGCGATTCGTTGCCATTGATTTTGATTACCCGCCGGCAGAACTGGAAAAACAGATCGTTGCCCATGAGAGCCATGTGGATGAGACAACTGCAGGCAAGCTCGTTGAAATTGGAAAGAGTATCAGGAATTTCAAACACCACGGCCTTGAAGAAGGGGTCAGTACCCGCCTGCTGATCTACGCTGGCAAGCTCATCCATGAGGGCATAGACCCGAAAGAAGCATGCAGCATAGCCATGGCAAAACCCATAACAGACAATCCTGACCTTCAGAAAAGCATTGATGAGATAATTGCCGCCATAATGGAGTGAATACATACGCCGGCAGAAGACAGAAACAGACAAAGGCCTGCAAACATAGAAGAGATAAGCGAACTGATAACATCCTATTTTCCAAAACTGGACAGTTCCGTCGACCATCCTGAAATTTACAGATTGGCAGCAGGCTTTGAAGGTTTAAATGATGAAGAGCTAGAAGCAGTGCTCCACGCAGGAAAAGGAGCCCTTCGGCGTGGTATGCGAGTACTCATAGCTTATCTTGGCGCCGCTCCCGGGGTCTACAAGTCCATAGGAAAAGATCAATTTGATAACTGGCTCACCCTTGCAAAGAATATCTCAGTACTGAGTGTCTCCTGTTGTGAAGGATTCTTTGACTCATCATTACCACTCATCGAAAAAGGCAGCTTCCAGCTTCTTGAGAACTGGACTAACACAGGCATAGCCCTCTCAGAACAGAACAAATGGATGGCAATAGCCTATTTCAAACACACCGGACAGGTGATCGTATCCACAGGAGAAGACAGGTTCCAGGAACTTGTGACAAAAGGACGAGAACTTGGAAATGTCAATATCAAGGTAGCAGAAGCTTATTTTGAACATCTGATGCAACTCCGGTCCCTGCTAACATCTGAAAATTTCAGTTTATTCTGCGATCTCACAGAACACATCAGCAAAAGCCACTGGCTAACTGCAATAGAACTCATAAGCCTGACAGAAAAAACACTGTCCGCGATCAAACCACACAGGAGAGGAGAACTCCTTGCTTCAGTTGATAATCTCCTGGAACTCGGGGAAACGCCTGCAATGGAATTGTTCAGAAATGCAGGAAAAATAATGGAAAAGACCAATGAACAGGATTTTGTCTTTCTCCTGAATATTGTAAAAGACCTTGCAAATACAGATAATGAAAGTGCAAAATCATTTTTAAATACAGTTCCAAAGTATCTGGGCAAGCTTGAACTGAATGAAATTGAAGAATGGAAGAATAAAAGTATATCCTCATTCTCAAATAACAAAAATGCACTCCGGGCTTTCATTCATGGGAGCTTTGCGCTTGGAGATCACCTGAAAAACTCAGACCGGAATATCAGATCAATACTGACCGACAGAGGCATTCAGCTCTCAGATATTCAGCCCGGATGTGTTGAAAGCTATTTTGAGAATGCTTCTGAGGCATACAGCCTGCTCACAATAGAAATGTTTGAAGAATGGGTTGCCACAGGAGAGGGGATCGCAATACAAGATCCTGCTTTAGCCTCTGATTATTACACCAGTTCCATCCGGGCTTTGAGCAAAATATCCCCAGCATACCATGAAGAGATATTCAAGATAGCAAATATGCTCCTCGGAAAGGAGGGGGCTCTTGCAGGAGTATTCTTTAAGAATCTCAGTCTTTTTGCCGATAACACAAAACCTGAAAATACAGCAAAGTGGGCAGATATCGGGCTGAAGGTGTATGAGAAGGATAGAAAACTGGCAATTGATTTCTTTTCACATTCCCCGGCAATACTGGAAAAACTGGACATAAGCGATCTGGAAGAGTGGGCTTTGAAAGGACTGGATAACACTGATAGAAAAGCACCTGTCGCAAAGGCATATTTCTCGCTTGAATCGAAAAGTTCCAATGAATTCATAGAAGAGCTCACCGGCTCGATTGCTCTTAAGAAAGTGGCAAATATACTGAGATACTATGCCCTGGGACTTTCAGGCACGAGTTTTGTCATACGTTCCATGGCAACATTACCGCTTCAGGAAGAAGCACAGGACACGAACCCCATAATAGCAGGCAATACCCTCTACCTTGCACCTAAAATGAGACTTTATGAGGATACTGAGGACAATTTCAAGATATACAAACTCAGTGTTATGCATGAGGTCGGACATGTACGGTTCAGTTCGATGGATATACCTCCCGAAAAGGCTGCTGCATTTACGGATAAGATCAGCAGGAAGTATCCTCATCAAAACCATGAAGACATGTGTTCACAGGACAAGCGTGATAAATTGCCTGCCGGTATCATCGATATACTATCACTTTTCCCCAATCAGACACTGGCTGCAACCATAATGGGTGTACTGGAAGACGCACGTGTCGAGTACATGATTATGGACCATTACAAAGGAGTGCGCTTAGATCTTGAAGAGATCCGGCATAAAATGCTTTTAATGAGACCTGCGCCAGGGAGTGGAATTGAGGAGTTTATGGAAGCATTCCTGTGGGTATCCACCGGACATGAACCTGCTTTTAAGATAAGTGAAGTTGCCGGAGAGATACTGGACAAAACACAGGAGCTCCTTACAGATACAGTCTTCAGGGACGATTCAGGAACATTTTCGGCTCTTGAAACCGCTTTTGAAATATACGCCATGCTTGAAGAAAAGTTTGGACCTCTTGAACTTATAGAATACAAAATGTTAAAAAATATAGGCTATCGTGGGATGGATATCGGTGCCACTGGTTCTAAGGACCCGCTGATGACAAAGCCTTATGAGAATATAATAAAGAATTTCATCCCCGAAACCGAGGCAGATCTCACTGCACAGGAAGAAAGACCTAAAGAAAAGGCTACCGATAAACCCACCCATGCACTGGATAATAACTGGAGAGTGCTTGGAAGTTACAAATATGATGAGTGGGACACCTTCATAAATGACTACAGGTCTGACTGGAGCACAGTCAATGAAATAGAACCTGTAGGAGGCTCCACATCCTACTATAATAAGGCGATGGAACGCTACGGCAATGAAATATCGCTCCTGAAACACACTTTCAGCCTTATGAAACCTGAAGCCTTCCGCCGAATGAAAGAACAGAACGATGGAACGGAAATTGACATCGATGCTTTCATAGACTCACTTATCGCTAAAAGATGCGGCATCAACCCCGATGAAGGACTGTATCTCAGATGGGATAAACACGATAGAGATGTTGCAACGCTTTTCCTCATGGATGTCAGTGCCTCCACACGCAAGATACTTGGAACTGATGGCAGAAGCATACTGGATGTAGAAAAAGATGCACTGATCATAATGAGCCAGGCGCTTGAGAGCATCGGGGACAAGTACGCCATATACGCATTTTCAGGAAAGAGCCGCGAAGACGTGGAGTATTTTGTAATAAAAGAATTCGATGAAAAACTCTCAGATAATGTGGCACGCAGGATAAGTATTCTTGAGCCTGCATCAAATACTCGCCTGGGACCTGCTATCCGTCATTCCATAAAGAAGCTGGAGCAAGCAGGTGCAAGGACAAAGCTATTGGTGCTGCTCTCCGATGGAGAGCCTTATGACAGGTCTAAAGGAGAAGATTCCTATCAGGGTGACCTCGCACAGGAAGATACAAAAGTGGCCATCGGCGAGGGAAAAAAACGTGGGATGCATTTCTTCTGTATAACTGTTGACAGGAATCCGGGAGAGTACCTTGAGAATATATTTTCCGACGTTGGATACACGATAATAGATGATGCGCTTATGCTACCTGAGACATTGCCATTGTTGTATAAAAGACTGACAACATGAGAAAGGATTGATGAGTGCAGTTGCCAAGCAGATAAAAAAGAAAGGAAATAGGGGATGTGAGGCGCATATCCTAATAGGTAACACGTATATTAGCGGCCAATGTTGTATCTTTGGATTCACTCCATGTTGCATCCAGGGAAAGGTTCACTGAAAAACCTGTCTTGTATATGATATCGATCCTCTGTCCTTTCTTTACGCCAGTCTGGCTCAAGATAGTGTTGTTGCCATCCTTTACGATAACATTCCATGTTCCTTCATCAGGAGATGTTATTTCAAAATAACCTGATATGCTGATCCATGCGGTCGTCTGCGAAGCGGAAGCGTGGCCCTTTCCATTTTTAACAGCCATTTTGAAAGTAATATCTTTGCTTGCACCAAGAAGGACCTCTTCCTGAGACAACTTCACTAATTTCCCAAACTGGGCTTCATTTATCCCCATATGCCCCATAAATCCATTATGCACAGAGTTCATCATTTGTTCCAGATCGTTCTTTTCTACTTGTCCTGTCATTGTATCTCTCCCAGTTCTATCCGGCAACAATACTGTACCGGAAATACCACACAACATTATTATTAAAATTAAAAATTCAATCTAAAAACAACGTATATGAAGTCACACTTTATGAATATGTAGATAAGAATATAAAAAGATAGAGATATATACAGATACGTACAAAATGAACAGCAAATACGTGCAGTAACACAAATATACTAATTGGTAGCATACGAACTCATAACTCTTATATAAAGAGACTGCAATAAAGTATTACTAAGTAGCACAAGTAGAAACTTAGCAATATAGATAAGAGTGTGAGACATATGGAACTACTGGCAGATACTGTCAATTTGACCTCAAATATGAACCTAATATTTATTCTATCGGCATTCTTTCTGGGAGCACTACACGCCCTGGAACCCGGACATGGAAAATCGGTGATGGCAGTTTTTGTAATGGGAACAGATGCGAATCTCAAGGATGCACTGACACTCGGACTTACAGTGGTGTTTTCCCACATTATTGTCGTAATAAGCCTTGGAATTGCATCCATATATCTCATCGATGCACTGGACGTTGACCTTACGCATGATATTATGAGTGTTGTTGGTGGGTTGATACTGATAACCGTAGGGCTGTGGATCCTCCGGAGATTCTACCATCCACACCGCCATGAACACAAAATAGATTCTACAAAAGGAGTCATAGCCATAGGACTTTCTACAGGACTTATTCCCTGCCCTGCTGCCCTTGCAGTACTGCTGGTAAGTATCTCAAACAACCAGGTTTACAACGGCATTTGGTATATACTTGTATTCAGCGTTGGTCTTGCAGTATCCATTGTTTGCCTGTCAATCCTTATGGTAAAGGGAAGGGGCTTCATCCAGAGCTACATGGGAAACAAAAGAGTAAACAGCCTACCTCTTGTAAGCGGTACTCTAATCATAATTATAGGGATATTCACTCTCCTCCACCCATTGCTCGAACATTTGGGAGCAATGCACTGAACGAGGATATTCTAACAAAAAAGGAAATGTCAGGACCGGCTCAGAAGACAATGGTCCAACCGGACCTGACTTCCCTGCCAGTATATTTTACCTCGTGCATCAATGCACCCTTGTTATCATACAGGGTGATCTGTCCTCCACTATTGGAAAGTATTACACCTTTTCCGGAAAGTAATATTCGTGTGCCTGAACCTGTGCTGATCTCGCCTTTCAGTAAGGATTTTCTTCCCTGACCATCTTTAATGAACCAGCCATCTAGACCGATATCATTAGAAGAGGTGTTGAACAGAGTTATGGCCTCTTTGCCCATATCGACACCAATTGGATCTACAAGTGCTGCAATGATCCTGACAGAGCCCGCAGGAACTGGGCCCTGGGACTTTACATTCGTTTCATCACATGGCTCAGAAGTGATCTTCTTCCCGTCAGGCAGGCAATGGCCTGTTGAATTATCCGTATTGAAACACTGGGACTGGAATGCCAGGAAAATAGCCACCCACCTATTATCTTCCGTCAAATGGATCAGCAAGCCTCCGTCCTGATTAGGAGCATCGTCGCCTTGCCACTTTACGGAATTGCCCTGATTCATGTGGACATCATGGATACCGCTGCCAGGCCTGAAGCCAAAAAAACTGTCAGGCAGGAATGATTCCGGACCCCACCTCTCACCGAAGGCATATATCATACTGCCACTCATGCTGAGAGCTTGCTTTACGTATTTCTGTATGAGTTCATTGAGATCATTAGAAGGACCTGGAATATCGTACTTCAAAGGTACCATCTTTGACACATCAAAAAGTCCTCCACGAACATAATCGAGGCGTATATCCCATGAAGTGTTGTCAAGCCTTTTATACCCCATTTCGAGGTTTTGAAGTTTATCAGTTATTGGGTGACTGAAATTATCATCTACAAAATACAGCAACTCAGAAGGAGGAATCTGGGAATTAACATTTACAGCAACACGATGCTCATTTTTACCATCATGTACAAGTATATGATAATGGGCATTTTTGCCTTTTCCACCCTTATAATCCTTTGGTTTGCCTTTCAAGACTCCGTAGTTTTCAAGAGACATGATGAAACTTACTCCAAACCAGAATTAAAAGTTTTCTATTATGAACTGGGATGTGAGGCGAAATATGTAATATTACAAGTAATGTTCAATTAATATTCATTATAGATTTGAATGGACACAATGATTTCTAATAGTACTATTGCAACTACTGTAGTTATCCAATTTTTTAGTGTTGTTATAACTCTTCTAATGTTCCCTCATTAATTCAGTAAGTGCCGATTGGATGGAGTCTGATTTCACAGATGCTTTATCACAAACACTATCAATATCATCTTATCCTTCAACCGAAAGAACTTTGTCCTTTCTAATCATCGACTATCCATTATCGACGTTTAGACAATATAAAAAAGTATCAGTGTCATCATATCTTTTTCTTACTTTTTTGGAGATCGAGAGTAGATGTTTATTTCGGTGATTGGAAAATGTGAATTACGAAGTTTGTAACGGTTATGTTTTCCCATAAAAGAGCTTATAAAAAAATACAAACTCGAACATTATAATTATTAATAAAGTTCCCAAAAACACAATCTGCAATGTAGTGTATTCCCCAATAAAATCAGTAAGAAGTAAGAATACCATTAATAATAAGATTAGAAATCCAAACACTAATAAGGATCTGTTTACTTGTTCTAATGTCTATTCCATACCATTGTTATGTGCAGAAGGACTAGGAGCAGATTTGTAATAACCAATGTTATATGATTTATGCGAAATGTATCTAATTAAAGTTAACACAAATAGAATAAAACCTGCTATAGATGCTAAATAACTTAGTATATAACTTTCAATTGACATAAATAAAACAATACAACCAAACTATATACATTTTTTAAGTTAACCTGTAATACGTCTTTTCTAATGTATTAACAACGCCACCAGTCAGAATCTATCCTTACCTGAGAATAACAGTAGCTTCTATGTGTCATCAGTTAGGAAATGATCTGATACAATTACCCTATTCACAAATGCTCATTACCCTTAACATGAAACAATCCTACAAAGAAAGCATTAAATCGTTTCCTGCCGAATCTCTATTGATAAATATGTCAGAAGAAACAAATGATGCATTAGAAGTGAAAGGATTCCAGCCAAGATCTGTGGTTTATGCGAAGAAACTGGACGAAGGCTTCTCAGATGCTTTGGCAGGATTCTACACTGCTGTGTGGGCTGAAAGGGAGAACGGGCTTTCCAAGAAAGACAAGCATTTACTCGTTTTTACCATCGCCTGCTCTAATCTGAAGATCGAAAGCGCGGTAAAGATACTCCAGAGATTGAAGAAGTTTGGCGCAACTGCCCAGGAAGTCAAGGATGCTATGATGATTGCAGCATGGACCGGCGGGATACAGAACTTCACAGATTTTACACCAAAAGTACTTCAGGAAATGGAAAGGCTGGAGTTCTGAACTCCACCTCATATCAAAGCGTAAACAGGAAGCAGAAAACGAATACATATGTAGATCTGGACCAGAAGGATCAAAGGCATCCCTATCTGAAAACTGGGATGTCTGGTCTTGTGACGGAAAAAATACATCCCTGTTATCGAACCGACACTTCCGCCGGCAATTGCCCACATGAAAAGATTCTTTTCAGGAATCCTGTATTCATTTTTTCTGGCTTTTCTCTTATCTATCCCCATTAGTGAAAATGCCACTGCATTTACCAGCAACAAATACATAAAAAATATAAAGGATGTATCCATAGCCTTTATTTCACCATATGCCGTATAAATTTTTCCCGGAAAACACATAACGATCTAAATACAATGTTTTTCCGGAAAAAGAAGCATTTATAAGCTAAAGTAAAATTGGGTGGTATATATGACAAAGAAATGGCTGATATTAATAACAATCTTAATGATGGCATGCTTGCTGGTTAGCGGATGTGCTGACAAAGTAGAAGATACAGGCACAGAAGAACAAATAGAAGAAGCACCATCTGCCGAAGATGTTGAAGAATATCCTGAAACAATCATCGGCGATGGGAAAGATTTTGCCGTGAGGATGGAATATTTCGGCATGATGAAACCTTCTAAACTGGAGTTAAACAGAGGGGACAGCATAGCCTGGAGAAACTACAAGCCACAGGGCACCTATGTACTTGTTAGTGATGACGGGCTCTTTGAAGACCAGGAAATGGATTCCAACGACGCATATTCCTACATGTTCACTAAGAGCGGAACCTACACTTTCAGCGTAAAAGACGTTCCTGACATGACACTTACGGTCACAGTCAGATAAATTTGAGGCCCCTCAGCCTCATATCAATTTTTGATCATTCTGCTTTTTTAAATTCCAGTGATATGGAATTCATACAGAACCGTTCTCCTGTAGGAGCCGGTCCGTCATTGAAAACATGACCCAGATGACTTCCACACCTGCTGCAGAGAACCTCGGTTCGCTCCATTAAGTGACTGTTGTCCTCTTTGCGTGTGACCTTCTCTTCAGAGATGGGTTTGAAAAAACTTGGCCATCCTGTCCCGGAGTCGAATTTGGTGTCCGAACTGAATAACTCCTGCCTGCATGCTGCACATAAGTAAACACCTTTTTCCTTGTTCGCATGATATTTGCCGGTGAACGGTGCTTCCGTGCCCTTTTGACGCAGTACGATGAACTGGTCATTAGTAAGTAGCTTTTTCCATTCCCCTTCGGATTTCTTTAAAGTATCTTTCATTTTAGACTCCCCATGAAAAAGTGGCCATATTCACATAAATAGATAACGTGACCTGAAAAAGATTTTTGCATCATGCCACATATAATAAAATAAATAACTAAATATAAATATTAGTACAGGACAACTTATATTGTTTAACTGACAAACCTATACATGAGATTTATTTGATTTTCGGGCAATATCAAGGGGTAATAGAATGTCGGATTGGATCACATACTATGAAGACAACAAGCATAATGCATTGAATCGGATTAAGAACATGGCCCTTTCTGCAAGATACAGCCGGGAACTGATTTGCTGGGTTAATACATACCTTGACCCTTTTTCAGTTGCAAGGACCATATCACTAGAAAGACATGAAAATCCGGACCCATTTTCAAGAATACGTATGGAAGCCGAAAAAGACCTCGAGTTCACTTTGCTTACAGCAACAGAAAAAGACAGGAATAACAGTGATATCATATTTTTTGAGAGCAACCTCTTGCTTCTGTTCAACCTGATGCTCAGGCACATCAGGACAGCGTAATATAAAGAAAGCTGTGCCAGCATTTAAAGAATATAAAGATCCAGAGTTCAACAGTCGTTCCAAATGCAGATTCAATCACTTGTTTATAACAGTTGAACAGGAACCATAACCCAGGCTTGACAGTTTCACTTTTTGATTTTGTTTCTCATCGCTAAGTAAACTACCATCTTTAAACGTAATCACCCTGTCAACATAATCAGTATGCCACGGTTCATGTGTTACCATCACAATTGTCTGGCCGTATTTTTCATTCAGTTCTTTGAATACATCCAGAACTTGTGTTGAATTAATAGTGTCCAGATTGGCACATGGCTCATCGGCAAACAAAATGTCCGGTTTTTTTGCAATGGCCCTTGCAATTGCAACCCTTTGCTTCTCTCCACCTGACAATTCATCAGGGACTCTGTCATGTTTTCCTTTCAGGCCAACCTTATCCAGTGCTTCAAGAGCAGTGGCATAAGATTCCTTCTTTGATCTCCCCTCCATCATGGAAAGCATATACACATTTTCTGCGGCACTCATCTCATTAATAAGTGCATAATCCTGGAAGATATAACCGACCTGCGTTAACCTGTAATAACTTCTTTCGGATTCAGGCAAGCTTGAGACCTTTAATCCCCGAATGGTATATTCACCATCGGTTGCATCGTCCAATAGTGCCAGTATCCTTAACAAAGTTGTTTTTCCACTTCCGGATGCACCCATAATGGCTACAAATTCTCCCTTGTTTATTTCAAAAGAAACACCCTTAAGAGCTTTCACAGCCGTGCTTCCTGTGCCATAACACCTTTTCAGGTCCTTTACTATGATCATTTTTATCGACCCCATATGGCTTTGAGTATGCTCTCTTTTGATACACTCCATGCAGGGAGAATTCCCGCTATCACTGACAGTGTAAGCATAGTAGCTATGCTTTGGATAAGCAGTACGGGATCAATAGTAGGACTTATTTTCATGGTTTCATAGAAGACCACTGGATTCGCCTGGAAGTAGAACATAAGTGTAAAGTATAGTATCAATCCTGCGGATATGCCCAGGCAAACATAGAACGTGCTAAGGAATGCATAGGATAACACAATGGATCTTGGAGTAATACCCACTGCTTTTAGGATTCCGATCTCTTTTTTCCTATTTAGCACATTGATATAGATTATAATGAGAACCAGTGCTGCACCTACGATCAAACTCACGATCTTGGACATGGTATCTATAGCGCCCATGCTTTGCAATGCTTGTCTTATGAGAGATTCAGATTTGTCAGCCCATGTAAATATCTGCTCATTCACTCCTGCTTCCCTTATCTTATCCTTCATAAATGTTTCAGTTCCCTGCTCACTCACTCTTACAACTACACTGGTAGCTTCTTTTCCTTCCAGACCATATACATCTTCGATCTCTTTGTAATGGACCAGAGCATTAAGATCAACAACCTCAAACGTACCTTCCATAATGCCTTTGACCTTATAGGTTCTCTTTACACCATTGCTATACGTTACGTCAACAAGTGCTCCTGGCCTTACTTCACCCAGATTATCATATATTTCAGATCCAAAACCTGTTCCTGCGATCATAGCACCGATGATTATCTCGTCCCGGGAAAGATCACCTAAAAAATCTCCTTCGCTTATAATGTATGGATATCGTGAAATATCATACTCTTCAATGGGAAGCATTCCGGTTATCGTTACACCTACAACCTTCTGCTTATGGTTAATAGATGCTCCCACATCCACTCTTTTTGTTGCTGCTCTCACACCTTCAACAGCACGAACTTTCTTTAAAACGTTGTCAGCATTGTTAATGTATGTGTTGTCGCCCGTTGGTTCAATGACAATATCTCCGTATGGGTAGTCCTGCATGAATCCGGTAAATAGACCTGAAAGACCTCCTATCATTGATGGAAGAAATACTAAGTTCAAGAAAATGAGGGAGAGGACAAAAACGATGAATATTAGTGTTTTTTTGTTTCCTCTCTTTACACTGCAGTATGCAATGAGAGACCCCACACGGATATCATCGATCATATTGAACCCTCATTGTTCCTTGTTTTTCGCAGAGTTTTCGCTGCCTTCCATTAATTGCCTGATCACTGCATCTTTGGATTTTGTTGTCCTATAATTATAATAGATAAGGCCGCCAATAACTGCCAGGATAAGCAATACAATTATAGCTGTTCCTGCTCCACTACTCTTTTCCATGACAATCAGATTGATGTTCGTTTTGATCTGTTCTTCACCAAAATCATCACTATATGTTATGGTTACAGGCAGTTCGTATTCTCCTGCCTGATCAACTACAAAAGTAATCACTGCAGGTCCGTCTTCATCTGGGTCAAGCGTTCCTATGAAAGATTCTTTTAATCCTTTGAATGGGTGATCATAATAGACTCTTATTGAATTAATTGCTCTGCCACCGGAGTTTTCGATTCTCATTGTCAATTCTACAGTGTCTCCTTCGTAAGGAAGAACAGGATTGATCTTTACAGATGCAACATTCAAACGGCCTTTTCTGTCAAGAACGGTTATCTGGATGTTATATTCATCCTTTTGCTTGCCATAATCGTCTTCATAACGTATAATAACAGGAATAGCAAATGATCCGGACTCGTCTGCCTTGAACTTGAATAATGCGGTTTGTTTACCATCTGAGGCAAGGGAACCAATTGTAGAATTGGTTATTCCTTTAAAATCATGATCTAAGTTAACAACTATGGATTTTGCTATTGCTTCACCAAAATTCTCGATCTCCAGCTTTAAGTCAACCGTATCTCCCTCATATATATATTCGGGATCGGTTTTGACAGAAGAGATCCTTGGCTCTGCATGTTCACCTGTCACTATTATTTCAACTTCATAATATTTTGTTATTTTTATATCCTCATTTCCATATGTCAACTTCATTTTTATGATATGAGGACCGGGTTTTGCATCAGGGGTTGTTCTCATATGGTATTTCAGATGCCTTTCGCTGTACTGGTAAACAAATGTAGGAAAAGAGGCAACCAGATCTTCTGTAACTATGATATCCGGAGGGATGCTTATTATTTCAAAAGTTATCTGTTCAGGAACTCTGGTACCACAGTTCTCAAGACTTATCCCTACGGTGAATTCTTCATTGATACCTACTGAACTGGGGCTTATGTCCTCTACAACTGCCCTTAAGCACTCATCACCAGAAGCTCCTGCTTTAGCTGTAGATATTCCTGTTAAAACAATTATAAAGATTAATAGGAATAAACTTATTCGTTTAGTATTAGGATTCATTCTTTATTCCTCTTCTCTTGGATTTGGTCTGTCAATTCAACAACATTCGTTAATATGAGATCTAATGCGATCATTTCCCGATAATACTGTTCGATTATCCTGAGCGTTTTTTCCGATTCTTCTGATTTGCTCTTTTTGCATCTTTCAATTATTCCCGGAAGTTTTTTGATGGCGGGTGCAACCATTAACTCATTCGTATATTTTACTTGGTCAAGAGTCAGTTTCAACATGTCTTTTTGAATTGAAAAATATAACTTTTTAGAACCTGCTTTCTTTGTTTTTTCAACAAGGTGTAAATCTGCAAGCTTTTTCATTGCTGCACTAACAGCAGAAAAACTGTATCCTGTTTTTTCAGAAAGTTCTTCCAAGGTAAGCAAATCCGGATGAGAATAAAGTGTTGCAAACAGCTTTGAAGATAATTCGTCAAGCCCATGGGATTTAATTCCACGATATACCAGAGCTTCAAATTCTTTTCTGATCGTTCTCATATCATAGTCACATTTACATTATTTCTTGTTATTACAGTAATTTGTAGAAATTTGCATATATACGTTTTGATTTATGCCTAGTGAACTGATTATAATGGAATATTTATTTTAACGAGCTTTTAGTTCTTATTTACTCTCGTAATGGTACTCGTGGAGTTCAAGTCATTGACAATAAAGAGTAAGAAGAACATCACATACCCCCATTCTGAACTGTACAATACAACGCATTTAAAAACCATCAGGACAATTCTGAATCCATGTCATATGAAAAAGGACCGCTTTTGCTGATGATACTGGATGGTTGGGGATATACTCCTGAAGAGCAGGGGAATGCGATTATGGCTTCAAGGACCCCAGTACTTGACTCTTTGTTAGAAAAATATCCTTCCTGTTTACTTGTGGTTTCCGGTGAAGGAGTCGGACTTCCCGAAGGACAGATGGGAAATTCGGAAGTTGGTCACCTGAACATTGGCGCGGGCAGGATAGTTTATCAGGACCTGACACGTATTAACAGAGACATAAAAGATGGTTCTTTTTTTAAAAACCAGGTGCTTCTTGAAGCCATGGACCATGTAACGAGGAATGATTCTTCACTGCACCTTATGGGACTCTTCTCATATGGCGGAGTGCACAGCCACATGGACCACATGAGAGCCCTTGTCGAAATGGCAAAAAGTAAAGGGGTTGGAAAAGTCTACATCCACGCATTTCTTGATGGGAGGGACGTGCCGCCCCAAGCTGCTCTTGAGGACATGAAAAAACACGAGGAATTTTGCAGAAGTACAGCCATAGCAAAGACTGCAACGGTCTGTGGCAGATATTATGCAATGGACCGTGACAAACGATGGGAACGCACGGAACTGGCATACAATGCACTCACAAACGGAGAAGGGATCTTTGCAAAGGATGCAGTATCAGCAGTCACCCAGGCCTATGAAAGGGGGGATAATGATGAGTTTATTAAACCAACGGTCATTGTGGGCAAAGACGGTAAGCCTGTTGCAACAATAAAAGACAGAGATACTGTTATTTTCTTCAATTTCCGGCCTGACAGGGCAAGGCAGATGACATACGCCTTTGTTGACAGGGATTTCGATGCTTTTGAGAGGAAGGTAAGACCGGAAGTACATTACGTATGCATGGCAGAGTATGATAAAAAACTCGATGTACCTATAGCATTCCCTCCTGAGAGCTTTGAAAATACACTGGGAGAGGTCCTTAGCAGACATAATAAGAAACAACTTCGCATAGCTGAGACTGAAAAATATGCTCATGTGACTTTTTTCTTCAACGGTGGTGTGGAAGAGAAGAACGAAGGGGAGGACAGGTGCCTCATACCATCTCCCAATGTTGCCACTTACGACCTTAAACCTGAAATGAGTGCATATGAGGTCACCGATGAACTCGTGAAGAGAATAGTTTCAGGTAATTACGATGTGATAATACTCAATTTTGCCAACATGGATATGATTGGACATACCGGCATCATCAAAGCAGCCATCAAAGCCATTGAAACTGTGGATGAATGTGTTGGAAAGATAGTCACTGTAATTCTGGAAAAATGCGGAAATGCCATCATAACTGCAGACCACGGCAACGCCGAGAAAATGATAGATTACAACACAGGAAAGCCACATACCGCACATACATCCAACCCTGTGAGGTGCATTCTGGTAAGTGGTGAGAATGGACTTGAGCTACGGGATGGGAAACTTTCAGATATAGCTCCTACAATGCTTGATATCCTTGGAATCGAGAAACCTGAGCAGATGACAGGTAAATCACTTATTGTAAAGAACTAGAACCACTTGTCAAGAGTGCTCTGGCCACCGCCTGATGAAGCTTCAAGGCGTTCCAGAGCCTTTGTGACCCGGTCTTCTGAAAAATCATGCTCATTGCAGAGGAAAGAGATAACCTGTGCAGTATCAGGTTTTTTCCATTTTAAAAGATAATCATCGGTCACAGGAGGGGATTTGAAGAATTCCTTGATATCTTCCATGTCGGGAATCTCCAGTCCCTTTGATGCCAGCATATTTTCTATGTTCCCGTGTTCCTTGATAAGTTTGAGAGCAGTTTTCGGACCGATCCCCTCAAGACCCTCATTAAAATCAGTACCTATACAAAGAGCAATATCGATAAGTTGAGAATGACTTATTCCAAGCTCATTAAGATTATCCTTAAGGCTGATTATTTCGGGTTTCACGTCCACGTAGATGTTCTTTTTTTGCAGTTTTCTCTTACCTGAAACCGTGAGGTTCCTTACAACCAGAGGTGAGCCGAAAAGCAGGGAATCATAATCCTGTGATGCAATCTTGTCCGCATCACCTTTTTTTACCATATAGGCAGCCTGTGCCTCGCCTTCCGAAGGAGCATCCACAAACGGAATGCCCATTGCAGTGAGCAGTTTTTTGGAATCTTCAACAATTGAGGCATCAACCTTTGAAGATGCCTGTGCATACTTATATGCCTCTTCTGCAAGTCCCTGTTCCTTTGCTTCTTCCCATTTAGCCTTTGCATTCTCGCGGGCTTCTGTGCGTTTATGGATGGTGACTGATTTCCACTCCGGAGGTTTGCCATCAAATACAAAAACAGGCTTCACTCCTGCTTCGACAAGGTTAGCCATCCTGTAAAGGATTCCGGACAGATGCGACGTGATATTGCCCTGCGAATCCTTGAGCGGAGTGCCATCCCTCTGCCGGATAATACTTAAGAATTGATAAAGTGTGTTAAAAGCGTCTATAGCTACAACGTTTAAAGAAAGATCAGATACCTCAATTGTGCTCCTCTTAAGGAGATCCCCTATATCAACACCCATATAAAATCATGTTTGAGTCAGTGCAAGCCCCTATTCAGACTTCACCTGTTATAAGTCCATTGCATTCAAGTCTTACATCAATGACAGAGTCGTCGTTTGCATCTATCTTTCCTACTCTGAGGATATTGCCCACCCGGTCTATGAGATGCGTTTTAGTAACCCTCACCTGGTGGAGGTCATTTAGATCTTTATTTTTATGAATTATCACGAGACTGTGCTGATCATTATCATTCTTGCTTAACTTTGACATCATGTTCTTTACAAGCTGCTCAAAGTCAGAGTAGATGAGAATTTCAGAACATTTCCCGGCTTTCTTTATGATACCAATCGGTTCTAAATTAATGCGCATATACGCACCTCTTATAGATAAAAATACTACCCTACCTCCTACTACTACCTAGTTAATATGGTTTTCGGGATTTAGAACGGTATAACTAGCGTAATTATCACCTATATCTGGTTCTGTCCATTGAAGTTATTATGTCATCCATCCTCAAAAGAACCTCATTGATCCTGCCATCCAAGTTGTTTTCAACACTCTGCACATTTATCCTTAAAGAGCGTTCTTTTGCTTCTAGCATGTTGTCTATCTTGCGAAGACGCATGTCAACTGATAGGATCATAGCAGCCAGTGCACCCACCATAACCATAGCAGACAGTACGATCAAGGCATTTGCCGGACTGTATGCGAACCTTCCAAGCCATTCATATGTTAATACAAATGAAGATACAACCATTACAACTGAGAATATTATGTCCCGGGTTTCCATTCTGTTCCCTCATAAAACTGATATGGCTTTTTTGCTATTTATATTATTTAACTCTATTTTTTAAAAGAGAATATCTTAAATAGTCAATCAACACTTAATATAGATATATAATATTTACTTATTTATATATTAGGAGTTGCATTAGTGAGTTCAGAAAAGACGGGAATTAAGGATTATATACCGATGCTTGTGATGGCAGGTATCATATTGGTAGTACAGATTACAGCATTGCTTCTGGCAACACCCATGAATGCAAATGATATGAAAGCCTTCGAGGATCCGGATTCAACTGCAAACAGCATCTACTACATAGTAATAATATTCATATTCACATTCCTGTTGTTGATGGCCATAAAAAGACAAATGCAGTGGATAATACAGCTCACCATATTGCTTGCTGTGGGATCTACAATGTACTATGTATTCTATGCTTTGCTGTCACTTGCTGATATATCGGTAATGGCAAATAATGTCATATCCATCCTTGTAGCAGCGCTCCTCACAATACTGCTTTACAAGTTCCCTGAATGGTATGTGATAAACACTATCGGACTCATAATAGGAGCAGGTGCTAGTGCCATCTTTGGCATTTCACTATCCATTCTTCCTGTGCTGGTGCTTCTTGCATTACTTGCAATATACGACGCAATATCCGTTTACAAGACAAAACATATGATAGACCTTGCGGAAGGAGTAATGGACCTTCGTCTACCAATACTATTCGTGATTCCAAAACACATGAAGTACTCATTCATCAAGGACTCATTCAAAAAGGAAGACGGAAAAGAAAGAGAAGCTTTCTTCATGGGACTTGGGGATGCTATTATGCCAACAATATTGGTTGTGTCTGCAAATGTATTCTTGGTACAGAAGGATGCAACACTGAACTTTATAGGATTCATATCCTACCCTGCCATTGGAGCAATGATAGGAACAATTGTAGGATTTATGGCATTGAGTGTGCTGGTAATGAAAGGAAAGCCACAGGCAGGATTACCATTCCTGAACAGTGGTGTAATACTTGGATATATTGCAGGAGTTCTTGCTTCCGGGGCAGGAACGCCCTTTTACTAATTTCTTTTTTCACTCTCCATCGGGAAGTTCGGTATTTATATTACATATAGCACAGTTAGAATTAGCGACTTCTGCATTGGATCCACTGAACTCTGCATCCACAGAACGAGTACCTTCTGCAAGGACAGCAGCTGTTGAAATGGTACCTGCTATCAGAATCGAATCGAATATTTCTTCCCTGGATATCCCGAGTCTTTTAGCAACCCTGACATGGGTCTTAAGACAATGTTCGCATCTCAGGGCTGAAGCCACAGCTATGCAGATAAGCTCCACAGTAGTAGGATCCATGCGTTTGAACTCGCGCATGACACTGTTCTCATAGATCATGCGTGATATGAAAAGTTCCGGCATATCTTTCATGAAGTTAATTATGTAAGGAATCTCACCATAGCGCTTCTCAACATCTGCCAGAATGTCGTCAACAGCCTCTTCAGGCTCTTTGTCAAGAATCTCTTTTATTTTATCCAGATCCATAGTAACCTCATGAATCAATTATTATATCCACATCAGGCGGTAAATCCAACCTCAGATTCACGTTTGATCTTGACCAATATATAATTTTTCATTTTAGAAGGAGTGATGACCGCCATATCAGACAGCTTTAATCCCTCATCGAACTCAAGATTCTCAACCTTTTTATGGAACTCTCCGTATGGGAGCTTTACACGCAATCCATCAAGCTGAAGTGTGACGGGAGCAGGCGAAAGCACATTGAAGATATCCGGTATCTGCTCGTGGATCTCTTTCATGACCCTTGCAGGCAGTACAGCAAGGGGATCCTTTGCAATATCTTCACGCATCTTCTCAACTACCTCCACGACCTTCTCCAACAGGACATCAAGTGCACCGAGTTCATCACTTTTCCTCAGACGATGGGCAACCCTTCCAATATTACCAACATACAGGTCAGCATTTGCAACATCCTCGGTTTTAAGGTTGCAAGGTCCACCTGTCACGATCTTAGGAATAGTTATGCCCTCAAGCAGTTTTGGCTTCTTGTTCTTGATGCAATCACTGAAGGTACCAAAGGAAAATAATGCGAAATCATGTTCATTGATAAGCTTCCTTTCGTAGTTGTCAGAAAGGGAAACTCTTCTGCCCATACCTCTTGCAAGGCCTATCATATTTGTATTCGCACCCCCCCTGCGCATAAATTCTGCGATATCGCAGGCAGAATGCGGAAGATGGTGAGAAGCAAGTGTGGGAGAAACAACGGCAATCTCGGTACCAGTAAGCGGAGCACGGGTGAGTTTACCAAGGAGTTTTTTTCCCAGCTCTTCGATAAGATGAACATCATCCCGGGGGATCAGCATGACAAGTGTGACTTCTGTTGCAGCAGGTACTTTCTGTATAAGGTATCCACCAAGGTCCTCCAGGAGTTCTGTAATAAGAGAATGTTTGTGAATACCACCCTCGTAGATGTATGGCTCCAATATCGCTGCCATTATTTCTCCTCCATGAGTTCTGTAACCATCTGGTGTGCTTCCTGTATCCATTCCGGTTTAAGAGGATCCTCACTTGCTACGAAGACGAACTTATGGCTATCCATTGAATGGTAGCGCACCCTGAACCCTTCGGGTGTGGCCCTTATAGCCATTTCCACCAGTCTTGACTGAAGGGTTCTGCGAGGGTCTGCAACCACCATATCCTTAAGGAACTTGATATCACTATCTGTATCTTCAGCATTGATGATCAGTGTATTTCTCTCAGGCTGGAAGACCTTTGTGCGCCCATATCTTGCCCAGAGCAGTTCAAGAAGCTCTGAAAGATATTTTTCCTCCGTTATCGAGATCTTTACTTCTTTTTTAACTATATTGCCGGTCTCAACACTGCCAATATCGGACAGTTTCACCATTGGCTGGCTGCCTCTTAGAATAATTGCCATCTGGAAAAGGGAATCTTCCGGCCTTACTACAACTTTTATCCGTCCGATAGCACCACCAAGTATCAGCTCGGTAATGATGTCAGAGACTATGCTTCTGTATGCCTCACCTTCCTCCTGAACAGTGGACTCTACAATGAAAGTCTCAAGAGCTTCCATAAGATTTACTCCTCCACAAATCCTGATGCCAACAAAGCACTTCCAACAGCACCTATCAAATGAGAGTTGGGAGGAACAAGGACATTTATCTTAAGCAATTCGCCAAGGGCCTTTGGAACACCTTCGATCAGAGAGGAACCGCCTACAAGGATCAATGGTTCCTTTACATCAACTTCCTGGAGCTGCTGTTCGAATATCTGCTCCACCACACTGTGACATGCAGCTGCAGCAACATCCTCAGGCGTTGAACCCTTGGCAAGGGAGTTTACAAGTGACTGGATACCGAAAACGATACAATAACTGTTCATATCAACTTTTTCCTGCATACCCTTCACCGCAAGGGCACCAAGTTCAGTGATATCCACACCAAGCCTTTTTGCAGTCATATCGAGGAAACGACCTGAAGCACCTGCACAAATACCACCCATGGTGAACATTCCCGGAATACCGTCTTCCACAGATATAGCCTTGTTATCCATTCCACCTATATCAATAACTGTTGCAGATCCTTTCTGTTTACCCGCAAGATAGACTGCACCCTTTGAATTTACAGTGATCTCTTCCTGGATGAGTTTGGCTTTGAAATGTTCCCCTACAAGGAAACGACCATATCCTGTGGTACCTATCGCCTGGATGTCTTCCTGTTTGACACCAGCTTCTTCAAGCGCTTGATTGAAAGCTTCTGTTGCACTGTCAATAACCTTTATCGTAGGCACCCAACCAGAACCTAATATCTTGTTGTCCTTCATGATGACTGCCTTTGTGGTTGTGGAGCCGGAGTCAATGCCTGCAGTAAGTCCGCTTTGCTTCTCCCTTGCAAGAAGATGTCTGCGCCTTGCGATAGTAGTTAGAGCTTCCATACGCGTCAATAGGGTTGCCGCCGTTGTACGCTCCGTAAAAGAATAACTTATAACTGGAAGATCAGAGTGCTTGTTTATGTAGCGACGAACTTCGTTCCTGACTATAGCCGCCTCAGCACATCTGAAACATGAAGTTATGAATACACCATCCACATCCGAAATACCTGCCACAACAGCCATGGCCCTTGCCATCATAAGGCGAAGATCAGGACTTGCGGCCTCTATGCCAAAATCCTTTCCGATTGTGTCAAGGACATTGACATCTATCTCAGGGTATATGAGTTTAGCATTGACGCTAGCTGCAACTGAATCAAGTTCACCGTGAACACCTGCATACTCGGAACCACATGACACCAGTGCCACTTTTACGACAGCTTCATCATTCATTCTGTTGCCTCCTCACTCTTCTGCGGCAATGATTTCAAAAACTCAGCTATCCGGTACACAAATTCCTGTCCCTCATCATCTGCTTTCGGAAAATCAAGTTCAAGGAGAGGTATATCACGGTTCCTTATGAGAAACTTTGTAAGCTCGTTGGTGCGGGCACATCCCATACAACCAAATGCAAGAGGGGACTCACCAACAATTATACCCGCATCTGCCTGTTCTATCATGGGCCCTACGATCGCCATCCTGCCCCTGACACCTGCCGGAACCTCCACAGCCGCATACTTCAGTCCATGCTTTGGTTCTTCTGCGGTGATGTTAAGTGGCGGGGAATCTACACCAACAGTTGATATCTTTTCCTTGATCTTTTCCATCATTGCAAGGGGTGTGTGGCCAAACCTCTGGACCAGGTCAGAAAGGATTAGGCTGTTTGTAGGGTATA
Organism: Methanolobus psychrotolerans; assembly: GCF_002243045.1. GTDB lineage: Archaea > Halobacteriota > Methanosarcinia > Methanosarcinales > Methanosarcinaceae > Methanolobus > Methanolobus psychrotolerans. The sequence goes on along the minus strand of NZ_MBKP01000010.1, from coordinate 96,308 downwards.
TGATAACTTTTGCCATTGTATTGCCTCATAAGGTGGATTCGATTATATCCTGAAGATCTTTTACTTCAAGCCTTTTCTTATGTTCTGTTTCTTTGAGAGGGACTTTCCGATCATATTTGTCAAGTGCTTTGCCGATCATAGGGAGCATCATTGACTCTTCCTTGAGAAAATAAAATCCAGGCCTTGCCCCGCCACCACGGGAGGCACGGCAGCGTCTTTCATCTCCCGGAGGGAAACCTCTCTCTTTTACAAATATGTGATTCTTATCAAGGTCCACAACCTCTTTTACCACTTTGTCCACAGCATCCCTGGGACCTGTGACCATGGTGCCAAAACAAGTTTCTTTTATGACGATATTAGTATTAGATTCATATATCTTCATAGCAGCATCAATGGGCAACACACTATCCGAACTTGTAACTACAAGTTTTGTTATGACATCTTCAGTTCCTTCAGCCATATTCATTCCTCCCTGCTGCCCTCTAAGATATATATGACATCTCCATCCTTGAAATGTTTGAGTTTATCAATTTCGAGTATTTTACCGACAATATTAGTGTTCGCAAACCTTTCCCCGGTTGGCCCGAAAAGATCGTCATCTGTTGTCTTGACACCTATCATACCAGCTCTCTTTGCAGCCTGGTTCGTGACACCGATCTCACCGGCAAAGGTCTTTATCGGAGTGTTTTCCGGGAAGATCTCCTTATATTTTTCAGCCGGCTTCTCTGCCTTGAAAATATATGTATTCTCATAAGTCATCATTATAGGGAGTACACCAACCGGATTATACTGGAGGCCTACGGCATGCCTGAAGAAGTCAAGTGTCTTGGGAGCAAGATCATTATAAAGCTTGATAGTCACAAGCTTCTCCGGGTCTACCCCTTGAACGGTGACTTTCCCTTCATGTATGATTTCAATTGTTGTTGCAGGCGTTTGCTTGACTATAAAACCGTCATCTTCAGTATGGCCTTCCCTGATGACTTCAATACCAAGAGCTTCCATTTCCTTTTGGGCATCTGCATTGGCCATGCCTAGCAACATGATAGGATCGGGAATGGATTCTACCATTATCTTCTGGCCACTCTCTGCCATTCTAGAAAGTTCAATGCCTTTTATGACATGACCTATAACAGAGTGCATGATAGAGGAGGTGCGGTCATCTGTGGAAATATATAGCTTTCCTGCACCGTACCCTACAGTCCGGACAAAAACAGCACCTTTTGATCTGGATTCAAAATTCTCGTACGTTACCAGCTCACCCTGGAAACGATGATCAGATATAAAAGAACTTGAAACAAAATCAATGTTGAAAGTGCCATCTCTGGTAACAGCAAAGAAGAACTCTGCACCTTCAGGAGCCAGAGGGTCTATCTCAATTTCAACATATGTGAATATCTTTGAACCATCCTCAAGTTTGACCGAAAGGTCAGTAGTACAAATGTGTTCTCCTGTCTTTTCCCATTCAACTACAGGTTCTACTGACAAGATCCTGTCACTCCTGACAAGATCCGGGAGAACATGCTTGCCGCTTATGACCCGTGCGAATACACCCTCTTCAGGTGCACCATATTCTGAAGCATGTTTAGTCTTACTGAGAATGATATGGGTATTTGCGGCATCACCACCACCTGCACCGAAAAGCAAAGTAAACCTGTCCATATCAGTGCTGCCGCGTACAGGCTCCAGATCAGTGTTGAACGGGCCAAACGCAAGAGCATCTTTACTGGTCCAGCGGACAGGTATATCAGTAAAGTCTTTAAAAATAGATATCCATTTTTTTGAAGAAGGGGAAGAGTCATTCAGAAGTTCTATCTTGAACTCACCTTTGGATGTTTTCACAAGGTATTCAACAAAGGCCTGTGACTTCAGGTCACTTTTTTCAATGAGAATCCCAATTGATGTCCCTTTCCTGTAAGGTGCGTTTGACACCCTGATGGCGTCCTCAAGGGTTGAACTTTCTGGTAATTTCAGTTCCTGTCCGTTGACCTCTACTGTTATTTCGCCACTCGTGTCAAACTCCTCCGTAACCTTTTTAGAATATTATGGTTCCGCCGCTTCCATGCGTTCTTCTTCAGTAAGTTGTGACAGGACAGCAGCAGGAGCCCCTATACTAACTATTTTACCGTTTCTCATAAGAGCTACGCGATCACATATCTCTTCTAGGAAGTCCATGTCATGTGATACGATGACAAAAGTGTCACCCATCTTCTCACGTGCTTCCAGAATAGACTTTGTGACCTCTTTCTTAGTGAATGGGTCCATTGTTCCCGTTGGTTCATCCATTATAATGATATTTGGTTCCTTTATCAATATCTGAGCCAATGCAACCCTGTGCCTTTCACCTTCACTAATCTCATCTGACATCTTTGATAATATAGATTTTGCCTTTTCTTCAGTGAATCCGGTGGCCATCAAGGTATTGATTGCCTTTCTCACAGCAAGCTCATAAGGAAGATCAATTCCTATTGATTCGGTAAGATTGTCAATGATCGTCCTGTGAGTATATAGTCCATATTCCTGATGCAGTATGCCCATGTACTTGACTGCACGTCCCCTGCATTCTGGACCTGGTTTTTTCATGTCTACCCATTCATCTCCGACACGCACCTGTATCTCACCGCTTGTTGGCTGTACAATACCCATGAGAGCTTCAGAAGTTGTGGTCTTTCCTGCACCGCTGGTACCTGCAAGACCGAAGATCTCACCTTCCTTTACGTCAAATGAAACATCATTTACAGCGTAAACGACACCTCGGCTCACTGATATGTACTTTTTTACAAGGTTATCTACCTTGATCAATGGGTCACCGACAACGACATCACATTTCTTTTCCACAGAACAGATAAGCTGCATGAATTCTTTTGCAACTTCTGATGGGGAACCTTCCTTTACAATTGCCCCGTCTTCAAGAATGATAGCCTTATCAGCAAGGTCTTCAACTACCTCAGACCAGTGTGAAGTAATGACCATTGTCATATTGTAGTCTTTGACTGCCTTTGCAATAACATCGTGGACTACATCTGCAGTCCTGGGGTCAAGCGTACCGGTTGGTTCATCGGCAATAAGAAGCATTGGATCCCTTACAAGTTGCCTGGCAAGAACCACCCTCTGTTTCTCACCGCCACTTAGGTCACGGGCAACGTGCATCATACGATGCGAGAGCTGTACCTTTTCCAGGAGCTCCACAGCACGGGGCAGGGCAGCCTCGTTATTTACACCAATCTCTGTGAGAGAGTTTACGACATTTGTAATGACCCTGTCATCACCATATAGAGCAAATGTACGCTGGAGCATGATAGCGATCCTTTTGGTTATCTCGCGTCTTGCAGGGTCATGAAGCGGAAGCTTTATGAAATCTGCTTCAAAGGACTTGAGGGTATCCTTACCACAGGCAGAGCATTCGTTCCCTACCTTGCATGGAGGTTCTATATGCCCGCATTTTTCGCATCTTGCGAGGTGATAGATAACCTCTCCACTAATACCTTCATACTCTTCAACACCACGCAGGACGTGCATCAATACTGTTTTACCGGAACCGCTTCTTCCAAGGATACCAAGAACTTCTCCTTCGTTGATTGTCAGGTTTATATCTTTGAGAACTTTGACACCATCAAATTCAAGTGTCAGGTTTTTGACTTCAATGAATAATGCCATTTGATTTCCTCCGCCCAGGGGTGCATAGGAGTTCTTTCTCACTACTAATGATATGCATATCTACTCAAATTACTTAACGGTTTTGTAGATTACATACAAAACTAGCGTTCTTGAACCCATGCAGACCTGATAACAAGTTTTTAGCGCTCTTTTTTAAAGAATTACTGTTGGATTATTGAACTCAATACATAAACGTAACGCATCTGTTTCGCACTGTTAACTTCTATAAAATGGAGATTGATATCGATTTTATGAAGTCGCACTGCTATTTATGTTTTTTACAATGTCCACTACTTCGATTATATTGCCTATTATAATGTCTGCTGCATCCACGAGGATCTGCGGCCTTTCGGCCCCCTGCTGGTACAGGAGAATACCCACATCAGCTGCCCTTAAAGCAAGGATATCATTCATTCCATCCCCTACCATAACGACAGAATCATAGTATTTCTTGAGATCTTTGACTATGTGCTCTTTATCACTAGTTGTGGCAACTGAAAAAACGTCATTCATGGAGATATTCAGAAATGCGGCAAGATTTTGAAGGTTCTGAGAATCATCCCCTGAAGCTATGTAGATATCTGTACCAAGCTCCCTCAGAAACTTAATTGCCGCAGATGTTTTAGAATACACCTGACCACCTGTGCTCAGGACATATGGCACAACATTATCCTGCGAGTCCACAACAAGACCTGCCGCAAGGTAAAAGACATTGGGACAACGACCTTTTACAAGAGATATCACATCATTAAGATCGCTCACCTTTGTTGAGTTCTGCCTTATGATTCCGTAGACATCGTCCAGTTGAAAAGGACTGCTGGAGCAACTTATACCAAGATCGATATTATACCTGTCAATAAATTCATGCAATTCCATGTCAGGATCACACAGCATAAGCTCTTCAAACCGTGCTCTTAAAACTACAAGAGCCCTGTTGGCCTTCTCTGCAACAAGAAGCGTAGTCTGTATATCTTCAAGGATAGAACCGGTGCTCATCTCCTTTGCAACACGATACATGTGTAACAGTGTCCCGGCACTGTCAAAGACGACAGCAACACGTTTTTCCATAAATCCTGATTGCATTTATCAAATATACAGTTAATCATAGACAACTAAATCCAAACATGTAAAACTGTGCCAAATGACTAATATGCAAGCAACTACAATTTTCAAGCTAAAGTAATTGTGACCAGAATGAAACGAATAATAATTGCCATGATAATCCTCATTGCAATAGCATTTGCATCAGAGAGCCAGAGGCATTCAGATAGCGAGGAAAGTATATTAAATCCCAAACCCTGGGACCACAGTCCAATTACTGTTTATATTGACGACACGAATGTTCCTGAGCATTACAGCCCAAGCTACAGGACCGATGTAGAGAATGCACTCAAATATTGGGAAACCGGCGGAAACGGACAGTTAGGGTACCAGGCAATTTTTGAGATTGTAGATGTTGATTATGCTGACATCCTGGTCATGTGGGTAGATAACCTGGAAAAAGATGCAGGTGTTGAGAATGGTGTTGCCGGATTTGCCAGGCCATACGAGGTGAATGGTCGCTTTGAGCGTGTTGATATCGTGCTGGAAACCGGGAATTTCAAAGGATACTCGTGGGTGCAATACGGAGATAACACCATGCAGAACATAGCCACACATGAGTTGGGACACGCACTGGGACTTGGGCACAGTAATAACAGAAATGATATTATGTACCCCACCTATGACCGCAAGGAAGAAATCAACCCCCTCCTGCTCCAGTCCACCTGGCCACTGCTTCTATTGATAGCAATTGCTGCATTAATTGTTATTTCATACCACGGCACCGGCTGGCTTCACTACAAGAAAAAAAGAAAGGATCTTGAGAAGGAAGTTTTCAGCGATGACAAAGATGAAAGATGAAAACGTCTTCCAGGCCATATTAAGATATTTTGCCGGCGAAATGATCGATTTCTCAGATTACGAACCTGACCTCTGCAGCCTTACGGATTTCCAGCGCAGAGTTCTTTATGAGGTTAGAAAGATCCCTTACGGAGAGACCATTACCTACCAGGAACTTGCCTGTCGTATTGGAAACCATGGCGCTGCAAGAGCTGTAGGCAGTGCAGTTGCGAAAAACCCATATCCTGTAATCATACCCTGCCACCGCATAGTCTCATCTTCAGGGATAGGAGGCTTTTGCGGGGAAACCTGTGGTGAGAAGGTTGAGCTTAAAAGGAAGATGCTGGAGATGGAAGCCAATTCTAGAGGAACAGACAGATAGTACAGTAGTAGACGTTTTTACAGGATGGAAATATGTTTGGATGGACAGGAAGAACGATAATCGTAAATATATGGGATAATTCGGTCACAGAGTTAAGGACAAAGAAAGCATATGCTCAAGAGTTCATAGGTGGCCGTGGGCTTGGATGCAGGCTTATGGAAGAGTTCACAGAACCTGTGATTGAACCCCTTAGCCCTGAAAACCCACTTATTTTCACTACAGGACCACTTACCGGGACTTCGGCTCCAATGTCCGGACACTTCTCCGTTACCTGCAAATCCCCCCTTACGTCCACAATTTTCAGTTCAAATGCAGGCGGATACTTCGGAGCAGAACTGAAATTTGCAGGCATTGATGCCCTTGTTATAACAGGTAAGGCTGAAAGACCTGTATATCTCAATATTTCCGATGAGGATGTGGAAATACTGCCTGCAGGACATCTCTGGGGAAAGAGTACCGCAGAAACCACCGCATTGCTTGAAACAAAAGGAAAAGTTGCCTGCATAGGAAAAGCAGGAGAAAAGCTTGTCAGCATGGCAAACATCATAAATGATCGGATATATTCCAGCGGCCGCGGCGGACATGGTGCAGTTGCAGGCTCAAAGAACCTCAAGGCAATTGTTGTGAAAGGAACCAACATCGTTGAAGTTGCGGAGCCTGATGCCTTTGGGAAAGCTGCTGAGAAGACTAACAAACTGCTTGTGGCAAATCCATCGGTATCCAAAGGACTGGCAAAATATGGAAGCTCCGTATTTACTGACCTTCTTGATTACATAGGAGTACTGCCTGCACGCAATTTCATGGAAAGGAAATTCTCCGGGGCAGATAACCTTTCAGGAGAGAACATCAGTAGAAAATACAAAGTACAGCAAGCACCCTGTTACGGATGTCCCATTGGGTGCAGGAGAACTGCAGAAGATGGCAGACCTGTGCCTGATTTTGATTCCATTTGGGCTTTCGGGCCGAATATCGGCAACAACGATCTGGAACTGATAAGGGAAATGGACAAACTCTGTTTTGATTACGGACTGGACCCGCTGTCATGTGGCGCTTCCATTGCGGCATATATGGAGGCAAATCCGTGGATGGAAATGGACGAGGTAAAAGGAATCATCCTGGAAATAGGGAATGGAAAGCATGATGTCTGCAAGGGATCACATGCATACCTCTGTTCGGTGGAAAAAGATGAATACAGCACTGCGGTCAAAGGTCTGGAACTGCCGGGATATGACCCTCGAGAAATGGCGGGCATGGCCATAGCCTATGCAACATCCAATACAGGAGGATCTCATCTTAGCGCTTTTATGGCTGCTCCTGAGTTGATGGGAAAGCCTGTACTGCTTGACAGGAAATCATTTAATGGGAAAGCTGCCCTTGTCCAGTATTTCCAGAACCTTACAGCGGCAATCGATTCACTTGTGATGTGTCCTTATTCTATACTGGCCATAGGGGAAGTTGAACTTGCGGCACTACTCAGCCATGCGACAGGCAGGAAATATTCTGCAGAGGAAATGTTGGTCGCGGGAGAAAGAATATACAATCTTGAGAGGCTTTTCAACATCAAATCAGGATTTACTTCAAAGGATGACACACTGCCAGATAAATTCTTTGGAGAGGAAGGAATCAACCGGAACGAATTTGAGAAAGCGATTTCAGATTATTACCACTTCAGAGGATGGGATGCTGATGGCATACCTGCCGGAGGAAAACTAAGAGAGTTAAATATCACAAAAGCACAAAGATGAATGATACCCCATATGTACTGAAAAGTGGATATAGGTGAAATACATTTATATTTAATAATTTGCTATTAGTATTCCCAATAATGCGGAATCAAAGGTTAAATTCATATATAGCATCCGGGATTATACCCTTATACTTTTTAAACTCATACAGAATTATTGCGATTATGGAGGATTTTAAATGAAAATACAAGTTGAAGTTAAAGAACTCAAAGAGGGCAAATACGCCATCGTTGACGATGAGCCCTGTATCATTAAGAGCATTTCCAAGTCAAAACCAGGAAAACACGGTTCCGCAAAAGCGAGGATCGATGTCGTTGGGCTTTTTGACAACCAGAAAAGATCAATTGTAGGTCCTGTTTCCGATAAGATATACGTTCCAGTTGTTGAGAGAAAGAACGCACAGGTACTTTCAATTTCCGGCAATATCGCACAGCTAATGGACATGGGCGACTTCACTACATTTGAAATGACAATTCCCGAGGAATACAAGGAAAGGATAAAGGAAGGAGAAGAAGTTTCCTACCTGACAGCAATGGGTAAGATGAAGTTCGACCTGAGATAATCACATCTCAGATCTTTTACTCTTCTTTTATTATTACAGTCATGTTCTACAAACCTGATATGATGGATGCCGTTGCAGATTATGATTCTGCAAGGTATGTTATATTCGGCGTTCCTTTTGACGCGACTTCTTCATACAGGTCTGGAAGCCGCTGGGCTCCGGATGCCATGAGAAAGGCTTCAGCGAATTTTGAAACCTATAATGCTCATTTTGATATTGATTTTGAGGAACTGCTGATTCATGATGCAGGAAACCTTGAGCATTACTCATCTGTGGATGAGATGCTTGAAGAGCTGTATCTTGCTGTTAAACCAATTACCAGAGATGGAAAAGTACCCATTATGCTTGGTGGTGAACACTCACTCACATACCCATGCGTGAAGGCATGTGCCGAAGAAGCAGGAGAAGACATTGGTTTTGTAGTAATGGATGCCCACTTTGACCTTCGGGAAGAATACGGAGGCATCCGGAACAGCCATGCATGCGTTTCCAGACACATACTGGACGATATTACTGATACCTATGTGACCATAGGAGTCCGCAGTGGTCCTAAAGAAGAGTGGGTATTTGCAAAGGAGAACGGTATAAAGTACTATACTTCAGATGATGTCCGGGAAATGGGAATCAAAAATGTCATTTCAGAGGTTAAGGACTATCTTGGATGCAAAAAGATCTATCTTTCTCTTGATATGGACGCCATCGACCCGGCATACGCACCTGGTCTTGGAACCCCTGAACCATTCGGGCTTACTGACATAGATGTACGTGAGATTATCCGTGCATTCGCACCTGTTTCAGTTGGTTTTGATGTTGTAGAAATAGCCCCTGAATATGATAACGGGATAAGTGCACTGCTTGGAACCAAACTGCTCAGGGAATTCATTGCGTCACACGCTGCAAGTAAAAGATAGTTATATTTTTGAACTGCGTACCTGTTTATACTTATACATATACTCTACAGCGATCTTTGTTGTCTGTTTTTCGGTGGCGGTGGCCTTTGAAAATATCCATAAGGAATGCGGAAAAGAATGATATCGAAGGAATAATGCTCATAGAGTATGAGTCGTTCCACAAAAACATTACAGAAAGCAGGGATGCATTCCTTGAAAGAATCAATGTATTTTCTGATGGTTTTCTTATTCTGGAAATTGATGATGATGTTGCCGGTTATATTTCATCGGAGATGTGGGATTTTTCAGAAATTATTGACATGGAAAGATTCAACCTGAACCACTCCATCAGGGATGTTCACAAACCATCTGGTTCGCAACTCTATATATCATCTATCGGAATCCTGAAAACTCATCATGGAAAAGGCTATGGTAACATGCTGTATTCAGAGCTTGAAAAAAGAATAACTGGCAAATACAGTATAATTAGCATGATCCTTATAGTTTCTGAGAACTGGAACGCTGCGAGGAAATTATATGAAAACAATGGTTTCAAGGAAATCAGCAGAATATCCAGCTTTTTTGAGGATGAAAATAATTCCGATGCCATTGTGATGAGAAAACATATATCAAAAATGGCTTTTGAATAATCGACCAATGATGAAAGAATATTGAGATACATGAAAAAAACGGACTTTTTTTTACATTATCCCCTATAAACTAACCCGAAACCAACATACTACGCAGTTAATTATTTACATTCTCCAGACAATGACATGATTGAGAATATGAACGATGAAGTGGAAGTAGTATGTCCGTCATGCTCACCCAAAATGAGTGTGCTGCACGATGTTTTAAAATCCGGTCAAAATATAGTTGTCCAGTGTCAGGAATGCGGGAATATTCACCCGGCAAAAATTGAAAAACCAAAGTTATTCAACATAAAGGTAATAATCAGCAAGGGTGAAGCATCTTTTACTCAGATGACACGAATGACATCCGAGGAAAATGTAAGTGTCGGCGATGAGATAATTGTTGATGATGGAGAATCTGATGAAGTATTCCCTATTCTGGTGACTGCTATTGAATCAGGGGATAAGAGACCAGAAAAGGCAAACCCTGCAGAAATAAATACGATCTGGGGCAGGGCTATCGATGAAGTCGTTGTTAAAATTGCCGTCCATCGGGGAAAACTTACAGAAGCCCTTCAGAAAAGAGTTCCCGGAGGATATGAATTCACAGTTGGAAAAGATGAAACTGTGGACAGGACAACTGTCAGAATTAAGAAGATAAAAGTAAGGGATGGCAGTCTTGAATCACGCACTGGCACAACAATCGAAGCAAAATTCATTAAAAGGATATTTGCAGAAGAATCAGTCAAAAGAAGCTGGGGAGAAGGAAGAACTCAATGGAGTATGAGAGGGAAAGGTCGCACCTGGTAAAGTCTCTCAAAGAACAGGGAATCAGTGAAAGAACTCTAAAGGCAATGAAGAAGGTACAAAGACACCTTTTCGTACCTTCCATACATACATCACGTGCCTATGTTGACAGTCCTTTGCCTATCGGGCATGCACAAACAATATCCGCACCTCACATGGTTGCTATCATGTGTGACCTTCTTGACCTTCAGGATGGACAGAGAATACTTGAGATCGGTACCGGGTCAGGATACAATGCAGCAGTTATGGCAGAGATAATTGGCAAAAAAGGACATATATATTCGATAGAACGTCTTGAACCACTTGCGAATTTTGCAAGAAGGAATCTGGAAAAAACCGGCTACTCCAATGTGGAAGTTATACTAGCAGATGGTTCTGGAGGTTATCCCGAACATGGACCTTATGACAGGATATGCGTGACCGCATCAGCACCCGAAACACCAAAACCGCTTTTGGAGCAGCTAAAACCTGGAGGTATTATGATCCTGCCTGAGGGCGAGGCATTCCAGAACCTGTTCATTGTCAGGAAATCCATGAGTGGTGAGATCACAAAGGAAAACAGAGGTGGGGTGATATTCGTACCACTAGTGGGAGATTATGGTTTCAATATGTTCACAGGTCACAGGTAATTTCATATTACCCTAAAAATACTTTTAAGCCTTTGTACCCATTTAGCGTAGCATCTATAAAAATCTGTTTTGATAGGAAAGAACGATGTCCTCTAAAAAAGAAAACTGGCATTTCTGGATAGACAAAGGAGGCACATTCACAGATATTATTGCCCGCAAACCTGGTGGGCAATTGCTTGCCCACAAACTCCTGTCCATTGACCCTGAACATTATACTGATGCAGCAATGCATGGAATAAGAACCATACTTGGAATTGAACCGCATTCTGCGCTGCCCACAGAGATGATAGCTTCTATCAAGATGGGAACAACTGTTGGGACAAATGCATTACTTGAACGTAAAGGAGAGCCTGTTGCGCTCTTGATCACAGAAGGCTTCCGGGATGCACTGAAAATTGGGCACCAGAACAGGCCAGATATTTTTGCATTGAGAATTGAGCTGCCGGATCTACTCTATGATGAAGTCATTGAAATAAGGGAGCGTTACAGCGCGTCCGGTGAAGAACTGATCGCTCTTGATATCTGGAATGCACGCAAAGAGCTTGAGAGGATTTTCTCTTTGGGAATACGTTCGATAGCCATAGTGCTGATACATGCATACCGTTATCCGGAACATGAACTGAAGCTTCGGTATATTGCAGAGGAGATCGGATTTACCCAGATATCCCTTTCACATGAAGTAAGCCCTCTGATGAAACTTATAAGCAGTGGAGAAACAACTGTTGTGGATGCTTATCTTTCCCCGGTGCTGCGAAGATATATTGATATGATAGCCAGCACCCTTGAAGCCGGTGGAAATTATACAAAACTTATGTTCATGCAATCCAACGGAGGACTGGTAGAAGCTACTCAGTTCAGAGGTAGAGACTGTATTCTTTCAGGACCTGCAGGAGGAATTGTGGGAGCTGTTGAAACATCTGGGATGGCAGGTTTTGATAAAGTTGTCACTTTTGATATGGGTGGAACCTCCACGGATGTAGCTCATTACAGTGGCGAATATGAGAGAAGGTTTGAAACTGAGGTTGCGGGTATCCATCTGCGCTCACCTATGCTTTATATTCATACAGTAGCAGCAGGCGGAGGATCTATACTTCATTTTGATACAGGAAGATTTCAAGTTGGACCTGATTCTGCAGGCTCAGATCCCGGACCTGCATGTTATCGCAAGGGCGGACCGGCCACAATCACGGACTGCAACCTGATGCTTGGCAAAATAAAACCGCAATACTTCCCACATGTATTCGGCCACAACGCCGACATGCCACTTGATGATTATGTTGTTAAGGAAATGTTTGCAGCTCTTGCAGAAGAGGTAAGTGTATTTACAGGAGAGGAGCACAGTACTGAACAAGTTGCTGAAGGCTTCCTGAAAATAGCCATTGAGAACATGGCAAACGCTATCAAGAAGATATCCATCCAGCGCGGGTATGACATAAAGGATTACGTCCTTTGCTGTTTTGGAGGAGCAGGGGCCCAGCATGCCTGTGGTGTTGCTGATGCGCTGAATATTAAAAAAATACTGATACACCCGCTTGCAGGAGTTCTTTCTGCATACGGGATGGGACTTGCGGACCAGCGCATCATGAAAGAGCATGCTGTGGAAAAGAAACTTGGAAGAGAACTTGTAGCAGAACTCCGTGGTATTGCCTGTGAAATGGAAATGAGCTGCAGAGAAGAGATGATTATGCAGGGTGTCGCTAATGAAAAGATCACCGCTCTTCATAAGGTTCATGTTAAGTACCGTGATACAGGTACTTCTATTATTGTTGACTTCGCAGACACTGAAGAGATCAAAAGACTGTTTGAAAATGAGCATAAGAGCCGTTTTGGCTTTACCATGGAAAACAAGGAACTGATGATAGAAGCTGTTTCCACAGAAGTTATTGGTGCAGGGGAAGCTATGCAGAGATTCATAATACAGGATGCGGCCTCAGAAAAAAAGGAACAGCTGCCTGATACAACGATGTACACCTGCGGAGTATTACATAGAACACCTGTTTACAGAAGGGAAAACATCATGCCTGGAGAAAAAATAACTGGGCCTGCAATGATTGTGGAAACGAATACTACAGTCATAATTGAACCTGGATGGGAGGCCCAGCTTACGGAGAATCAGGAACTTATACTTGAAAGAGAGTTACCTTTGTCAAAACGGGAATCTGTTGGTACGGAAGCTGATCCTGTGATGCTTGAGATATTCAATAACAGATTCATGTCCATTGCACAGCAGATGGGTTACACACTCCAGAATACTGCATATTCTGTGAACATTAAGGAAAGACTTGACTTCTCGTGCGCACTTTTTGATGGAGACGGGAATCTTATAGCCAATGCGCCTCATATTCCTGTGCATCTTGGTTCCATGGGCGAAAGTGTAAAAGCAATTATCATGAAGTTCCCCTATATGGAAGCAGGAGATGTTTTTATGCTCAATTCCCCATTTGAGGGTGGGACACACCTGCCTGATATAACGGTTATTACCCCTGTTTTCCATGAAGACAAGGTTGCATTCTATGTGGCATCCAGGGGACATCACGCAGACATTGGAGGAATTACACCCGGATCAATACCTCCTGAGAGCAGACACATAGAAGAGGAGGGCGTCCTGACACGAGGACAGAGGATTGTATACCGGGGGAAGTTCCTTGAGAATGAGGTTGAAGAGTGGCTGCTCTCGGGTAAGTATCCGGCGCGTAATCCATTCCAGAATATTGCAGACCTGAAGGCCCAGGTGGCTGCCAATGAGAAGGGTGGCAGAGAACTGGAAAAGCTTGTGGAGTATTTTTCCATGGAAACAGTTCAGGCATACATGAAACATGTTATGGACAATGCTGAGGAGTCGGTGCGAAGGGTTATTGAGGTACTTAAGGACGGGGAATACTCACTTCCATTTGATGACGGAACGGTTATACACGTGAAGGTAAACATCGACCATGAGAAAAGAACAGCATACATCGACTTTGCGGGAACTTCGGGGCAGCACGCGGGGAACCTGAATGCTCCTGTGGCTGTGTGCAAGGCTGCGGTACTTTATGTATTCAGGACACTTGTCAGAGAGGAAATCCCACTCAACGAGGGGTGCCTGCGACCACTTGAGATAAGCATTCCAGAGAAGAGCATACTGAACCCTGAATATCCTGCGGCTGTGGTTGCAGGGAATGTTGAGACTTCACAGTACATAGTTGACGCACTTTTCGGGGCACTGGGAGTAATGGCAGGGTCACAGGGCACCATGAACAATTTTACTTTTGGGGATGCTGAGTTCCAGTATTATGAGACAATTTGCGGTGGTTCTGGAGCAGGGGATGGTTTTGATGGTACCGATGCTGTGCAGACCCATATGACCAATTCCAGGATTACGGATCCTGAAGTACTGGAATGGAGATTCCCGGTAAGGCTTGAGGAATTCTCTATCAGGAATAACAGCGGCGGTGAAGGAGAATACAGCGGAGGGTGCGGAGTTGTACGGAAGATCCGGTTCCTCAGACCCATGAGGGCGGCAATCATTTCAAGCCACAGGAAGTTTCCTCCGGCTGGTTTGAATGGTGGAAAGGATGGCATAGTCGGACACAATTATGTTGTCAGGATGAATGGAAACGGAGATGTGGGTAGAGATATTGAGGAACTTGGTGGAAAAGCCCTGGTTGATATGAGAGAAGGAGACCTGTTTGTAGTGGAAACTCCCGGAGCAGGTGGGTTTGGTACAAAAAGAAAGAGTTAAGTAATGATACTGATAAAGCAACAGTGCATTTTATTGAATTAAGGAAATAATGGAAAGGCCATTGTCAATGAACTCTGCAAATAAGACCAAGAAAGTTACTGTGAAAGGAGTGTTTATGATCAACATCTTCGGGAAAGCTGTGCCGGCTGTGATGCTTGAAGATGAAGAGGGGCTCCTTATGCCTATACACATAGGTCAATCAGAGGCGCTGTCCATTAATTCGGTGCTGAGGAATGAGACTATGCCACGACCTATGACACATGATCTTATTGTATCCATGCTTGTGCGCCTGGGGGCAGAGATTGAGAGGGTGCTGATAGATGAGAAGATAGATAATATATACTATGCCCGGATCACGCTGAAAAAAGACGGCACTACCATGGAGTTCGATGCCCGTCCAAGCGATTGTATTGCTATTGCCCTGAGGAACAATACATCTATTATGATCAATGAGGAAATTTTCAACAGCGATGCCATAAGCAAGGATAATTTCCTGGGTTCCAGGGCAATTACTGGATTTGTATAATCTGTTGTGCTGTGTGACCCAAATAAGTATATAGTGTTAACAAGGACAATATGCTATGAGGCATCGGATATTTTATAATCCTTTTACATTTGTTTTTACGCTGATACTCACTTTTATCCTTGCATTGAGCATATCGATTCTTTTCTTCGGTTTTGTGAGCAGTGCGTTTGCAAAGATAGGTTTCTCATGGAACGATGCTCTTGTCCTGCTTCTTGCCTCGCTTATCGGAAGCAGTATAAACATACCCCTGAAGACCATCGAGTCTGAAACTCCCATCGTGAACCACAGGTACGTTAAGGTATTCGGAGTCTCATACAGGGTTCCTTTCAAGCAGACCTACAAGACCAGGACCACCTTAGCCATAAACGTAGGCGGAGCTCTGATTCCCACGTTCGTCTCCCTCTACCTGCTAAGCCTTTTCCCTGATGCTGCGGTCTACGCCTTCTATGCCACTGTTATCGTTGCCCTGATAACAAAGGCAATTGCAAGACCAGTAAAAGGAGTGGGCATAGTCTCCCCCGCACTGCTCCCTCCGATAGCTGCAGCCCTGATCTCCATCCTCATTGTCTACACAACCCCGGTACAGCATGAACTCATCTTCGCCGTAGCCTACATCAGCGGCACCCTGGGCACCCTGATAGGCGCTGACTTGCTGAACATGGGAGCTATTACCAAACTGGGCGCCCCTGTTGTGAGCATTGGAGGTGCGGGGACTTTTGATGGGGTGTTTTTGGCAGGGGTTATTGCAGTGTTGTTGGTTTGATGATGAACATAATCAAAATATTGTAACCAACTGTTACAGTCCGTATTAATATATAAAGAATGATATAAAAGCCGATTTGTTTATATATAAATCAAATTTTTCGGGTTTAAGTATTATAATGGAAAATAGTTATATTTCGGTTCCATAATCGGAAACAAAAACAAGGTTTTCCCATCCACAAAATGAGTTCTCGATCTATCACTGGCTTTACAGAAAAATCATGAATAAACATCACATTTCCGACAGCTTCCCCTAAAAAACTACTTTCCCGCACCCTGACCAAGCACCATCTCAAGATACGAAGTCCTGATGGAATCTTTTTCCCCAATACCGAACCTATCAAGAAAGTCAAATATCTGCTTCCGATGCAACTCGATATCTGATTCGGCAGTAATCTCAACTTCAATAAATTCCCCGAGACTTCCCACATTGTCAAGGCAGATGGTCATATTTCTATATATGAAGACTCTCCTTGTCTTCCTGACAACACCTGATTCATAGAATCCGAGTGCAAGAAGAATGCTACGCGCATTTCCTCCGTCTACTTCGGTCTCAAATTCCTCACGGGTCTTGGATAATGTGTCCAGTTTTTTCCCTTTATAGGTCATAACAGACCTGCCATCTACGGAGCGTATCCTGAGTGCTTCATCAGTATTCGCAAAATCCCTGTGAGGGGCATTAAAGTAGGTGTCACAGTGATGCTGGACACCTATAAAATCAGCACCTATACCTGACAGCACTTCTTTTACATGCTGGTGACCGGCACGGGCTTTTACTTCAATTTCTAACATTTTTCGGGGACAAATTTGGTACCGTAGTATATCATACCCTGTTCGCCGTCCTGTCCCAGTTTCCTGAATACAGGCTTTACTTTCATGCCTATATATATGGATTGAATATCACATATTATCTGGCTTGTAAGACTTGGGCCTTCTTCCAGCTTAATAATTCCGAGAACATAAGGGGTCTGGTCCTCAAAACCTTCAGCAGCAGTGCGGATAACAGTGAATGTTACAACCTCGCCTTTTCCGCTGAACTTGAAATCCTCGATCTCCCCTTCACGCCTGCAGGCAGGACACATGTTGCGTGGAGGATAGAAATATTCCCCGCATTTTTTACAGTGTGTACCTACAAGGTTGTACCTGGCTATCTGTTTTCTCCAAAATCGTGGTACTGACATGATAATCACCTGTTCCTCGAGAATATGTGTACAACAGCAGTAGCTCCGGATCCTCCAACATTGTGGGTCATTCCAATCTCTGCCCCGTCAACCTGACGCTTTCCGGCTTCACCGCGAAGCTGCTCTACGATCTCAACAGCCTGTTTCACGCCGGTGGCTCCTACAGGGTGTCCGCACGATTTTAGTCCGCCTGAAGTGTTTACAGGTATCCTTCCGCCAATTGCGGTCTCACCGTTCTGTGTTACTATTCCGCCTTCACCCTTCTTTGCAAAGCCAAGGTCTTCAATGGCACATATCTCGGCAATGGTGAAGCAATCATGGACTTCTACAAGCTGGATGTCCCTTGGCTCCATCTTTGCCATCTGGTATGCTCTTTTTCCTGCTGATACAGTTGCATCAAGGGTAGTTATATCCCTGCGGTCATGCAATGCAATGGTATCTGAAGCCTGTGCCGTAGCTCTGACATAAATAGGTGTGTCTGTAAACTCATGGGCAATATCCGCAGGTGCAAGCACCACAGCAGATGCGCCATCAGTGATAGGTGAACAGTCAAATATATGCAATGGATCTGCCACCATTATTGATTTCAGTACAGACTCAATTGTAATAGGACTCTTGTACTGGGCTATCGGGTTGAACTGTCCATTGTAGTGGTTCTTCACAGCGACCGCCGCTAGCTGTTCACTTGTAGTGCCGTATTTGTGCATGTGCATCTTAGCTATCATTGCATACAATCCGGGGAAAGTTGCCCCCATGATGCCTTCCCATTCCCTGTCAGCTGCCGCTGCCAGGGCAGATGATGCTCTTGCAGAAGGTACATCTGTCATCTTTTCTGCTCCGGCAGCGATAACAATATCATCCAATCCTGAAGCTACAGCATATATTCCCTGCCGCAGTGCCAGTCCGCCGGAAGCGCAGGCTGCCTCAACACGTGTTGAGGGTACATGCATATCCTTTGCAAGACCTGAATAATCCGCGATAAGTGCTCCGATGTGTTCCTGCTCAACAAATTGTCCACCGCTCATGTTCCCGACAAACATTGAGTCTATTCTCTCTCCGACAACGCCAGCATCGTCAACTGCACCGACTCCTGCCTCAACAACGAGATCCCTGAAGGAACGATCCCACTGTTCACCAAAACATGTGTTCTTGACACCTATGATTGCTACATCTCTCATTTTTCATACCTCACGCTACCTTTATCTTTCCTTTATGCCTGGCATACTTGGCGTAGTCTATGTAGATAGGATTTGCAAGGAGTTCCTCGACCTTTGGTGCTTTGTCACGTATTTCTTCTATCCGGTCGGTCACGGTTATGCTAAAAGCATCTCCACCGGCTCCTGATCCGAATGCGGTTGCAAATATGCGGTCTCCGGGTTTTGCCTGGTCAAGTGTTGCTGCAATTCCCATCATGCATGAGCCTGAATATGTGTTCCCAAGCCTTGGAACAACAAGTCCTGGTTTGATCTGTTCTTTAGTAAAACCAAGCATTGAAGCTGCACGGGTTGGGAATTTTCCATTTGGCTGGTGGAATACTGCATAATCATAGTCTGCAGGTTTTGTGCCTATCTTTGTCATAAGTCCTTTTGCAGCGTTTGTAACATGTTTGAAGTAACCTGGCTCTCCTGTGAATCTGCCTCCATGTTCAGGATATGGCATGCCTTCACGTCTCCAGAAGTCAGGAGTATCAGTTGTGAAGGAATATGTGTCTTCGATAATGGCTACAAGTTCTGACTCCTTCTTGCCGATAAGATAGGCAACACCACCTGCTGCAGCAGTATATTCAAGAGCATCTCCGGGAGCACCCTGGGCAACATCTGAGCCTATAGCAAGTCCTAGATCTATCATCCCTGAGGAAACAAGTCCCATACATGCCTGAACTGCGGCAGTCCCTGCCTTACATGCAAATTCAAAATCCGCTGCAGTAAGTACAGGTGTTGCACCGGTTGCTTCTGCAACTATAGTACTTGTGGGTTTAACAGCATAAGGATGACTTTCAGAACCTGTGTACACGGCACCTATTCTCTGAGGATCTATACCTGATCTTAAAACTGCAGCCCTTGCAGCCTCTACTGCAATAGTCGCTGCATCTTCATCAACATCAGGAACTGATTTTTCAAAGACCATCAGTCCTGATTTGAGTATCTCTGCATCTTCTCCCCATACACGAGCGATTTCATCGATCTTTATTCTGTATTTAGGTACATAGGCACCATACGAAACTATCCCTACACTCATCTTAACACCGTTTAAATGTGCATTTAAATATAATCCTACTCTATAACGTGGTATTCACTGTACTTTTTCAGTGCTTCTACCATCTCATCAATGTCCATTGTCGTTGCAAGAAGGGGAATCCTGTCAATTTCAGCCATCTTCTTTGCCATCAGATGAACCTCATTTCCACGCAGCCCGTGTATCACAACAGCCCCAGGTTTCAGATTTGTGACCCTTATGGCTACCATTGGTGATTTGCCGGTTGTGACCTTGGTGAATATCATTGCACGTTCGGTACTCCACCCATAGAGTTTCTGGAACTCATGGGATGAAAGTTCGAGAATAGCTTTTTTACTGTCCACAACAGTAAAACCATAAAGTGGTTTTTCTATTCCCTTGTTAACGATATCTGCCTGAATGATATTGGCAAGCTTTGCAACCTGCATGGGAAATGTGTATTCGTAAGTGGCGTAAATGGCCTTTGACGTTTTATCCGCAAAAAGTATCCCCTCATAAGCATGAATTTTCTGTCCTCCTCGCTGCGAATCGATTTCAAGGAGAGCTCCAACTATCCTGCTGACAATAAGTGTGCCCGGTGATTTTCTCCTGCCACTTTCATAGTCACTGATGACCGAAGGAGAAACACTCAGGTAGCCTGAAAGATCAGTCTGTGCGATCTCAAAATTCAATCGCCACTTTTTCAGGGCCTCGCCAGGCTTCTCAGACAGTGTAATCTCGCCTGCCATCTTTTCTGCAAGACGCTGGCGAACCATTCCATGCGATTCGTCTTCATTCATGCTTTATATTCCTAAGGGTAGATTAACATATATATTTAACGAATATAAGTTCGTTTATTGTCGATGCACTCAGATTCAAACCGTTTATTTATTTATACTATGCTATATATCAACTATAAAAATATGTTTCTCAAAAATGAAAAAATAAAAATAACGGTCTCCGAGTTAGCCATTTATCTTTCCTGCGCAAGGAAATTATATTACTCATGCCGCAGCCACGAACCAGTATCCTCTTCTTCCCTATCTTATATAGAACACCTTGTATTAAAGGAAATGGCTATGTCATTTCCTCATATGTTGAATAGCTCTTCGTCAAAAGACGATGTTTCTTATGAGGATCTTGAAATATTGCTTTCAGAGGTACTGGAAAATATAAGCCTGATATACCCAGTTGAAATGGACGGGGTTACCGCGGAAATAATCGATGAGGCATCGGAAGTCATAAGAGCGAACTTTGATGAAATTCGCCAGAACCTTTCTGAACAGGCAAAGGTTCCGGAAACATCAAAACTGGCCGGGATGCTTTCTTTTATGGACGAAGAGCCATTCCTCCATTCTGATAAACTCAATATGACAGGCATTCCCTACAGGCTGGTCGAATTAGAAGGTTCCTTTGCACCGGTTATTATCAAAACAGGCAGTGTTCCGGAAAATGGCGTATGGACCAATGACCGGTTACATCTCGCATCTTTTGCAATGCTTGCCGAGGAGATGCATGGCAGTCCGGTAAAGTCCGGTTTTGTCCTGTATGCAAGGTCAGGACTTTTCAGGAAGATTAACATCCATTCGACAGACCGCAGGCAGGTCTTACAGACCATCGGCCGTGTAAGAAAGATAAAAGAAGGGACCATGCCTGATAAAAAAGAAAGTGCTTTGTGTGCCAGCTGCAGTTATTCTGAGATGTGCAACGTGAAAGCATCTTTTGCATCGAAATTCTTTTAAGTCTGGATTTGCCAAAAAGTATTTAAAACTTCAATATTGAGGATGCACAATGTCAAAACCTCTTTATCTTGGTGAACTGCTCCTTCACTGGTGCCCTTCATGTAATGTTCCTGTCCTTGGGAAAGAATGTTCCTGTGGAACTGCTACCAGGCAGGTGACTGTAACTCCTCCGGGAGATATCCGCCCTGCTTTTCAGTATGAAATAGACCTGATCAATAAACTCTCAACCGAACAGTTCAATGCACCGCTGATAACTGATGAGAGAGTAGTTGTCCTTAACAAATCTCCCTACGATGACCGTATGGACGAGATCATCGCTGACGGTGAGGTCATAGGCAGCATCCGGTTTGAGCTTGAACAGCTGAAGTGGGTCCTGCTCCTGAGAATAAGTGGTGCACGCCGGATATTTGATAATGCTGATCATAAGATCCTGAAAAGCTGGGTCTGTATAGATGAGGGTGCTGAAAAGTTCATTCTCGATGGTTCAAGTGTACTTGCTCCTGGAGTAAATGACGCGGATCCCTCCATAAAGGAGATGGAAGAAACAGTAGTTCTGACCCATGACGGTAAAGTGCTCGCTACAGGTCGCTCCCGCATGAGCGGGGAAAAGATGCTTGAAAGGGGAAAAGGTGCTGCTGTAAAGGTCAGGCTTAAGGAAGAGCCTACGGATATCTCAATTCCTTGGGGTGGACAAACCTGGGATGATGCTGTAAAAGCAAATGAGACTTACATGAATGATTTTGTTGATCGTTCCCACAAATTCATCAAAAATGTCGCCTCTTCAGTAGACCGTCCGGTGACAGTGTCCTATTCCGGCGGGAAGGACAGTCTTGCAGTGCTTCACCTTGTCAGTGAATGCCTTGATGATTACGACTTGCTTTTTGCAGACACCGGTATCGAATTCCCGGAAACCGTAAAGAATGCACACGATGTTGCACAATTCTATGGCAGACCTCTTAAAATGATAAGTTCGGGCAATGCTTTCTGGGATTCAGTAGACAGTTTCGGCCCTCCCAGTGTGGAAGTTCGCTGGTGCTGCAAGGTATGTAAACTTGGCCCTATCACTCAGATCATCAACGATAATTATGAAACCGGTTGTCTTACTTTCATAGGGCAGAGGAAATATGAGTCAGATGCCAGGGCAAAAAGCGAGCATGTATGGAAGAACCCATGGGTAGGAAACCAGGTAGCTGCAGCACCGATACAGAACTGGACCGCGATGCATGTCTGGCTCTATATCTTCAGGAACAACCTTCTTTTCAATCCTATGTATGCGAGCGGTTTTGACAGGATAGGGTGCTGGCTGTGTCCTTCCTGTTCACTGGCTGACCTTGTAAGGCTTAAGGAAACCCATCCTGAAATGGAAAAGAAACTTAACGATTACCTGCTTTCGTATGCTGAGCGCATGGGCCTGTCAGAAGAATGGGTTAAGCACGGTTTCTGGAGATGGAAAGAACTGCCTCCCCAGTTGAAGGAAATTGCAAAGAAAAAGGGAATAGATATCATTCCAAAAGGCACCAACCAAAATAGCCTGAACTTTGCCATGACTTCCGGCTATCGTCCGTGCAAGCAGGGTGGTATATCCGCAGAAGGTGGATTTGACGGTCCTGTTGATCTTGGAAGGCTTGAACACACAGGGATGCTGGAAGCAGTAGGCAAGGCTTCTTACATGGAAGGTGTGGCACTGGTATCCCGTGGTGAGGAGGATCGTGCACAGGTTTTTGCTTCAGGTAGTGTCACTGCAAGAAGTGATTCTGACAGGGATGCAAGGAAACTGATGAAAAAGGTGGAACTCTCTGTGAGAAGAGCCCTGCTTTGCAGCGGTTGCGGTGTATGTGTAGGTAAGTGCCCGAATGGTTTTATCAGGATGAAAAAAGGACTGGCTATTATCAATGAAGGATGTGTCCATTGTGGGAAATGCATCGATGTCTGCCCTGTTGTCAAATTCAATTCCTGATTCTGACCAGAAGCCTTATAGTATATATCTGCCAATTTCATACGGTGATTTTTTGGTAAAAAGAGCACTGCTCAGCGTTTCTGATAAGACCGGAATTGTAGATTTTGCTCGTGGACTCGAAAAACTGGATATACAGATTATTTCTACCGGTGGAACTGCCCGCATGCTCCGTGACTCAGGTATTGAGGTCACAGATGTAGCGGATGTCACAGGGTTCCCGGAAATGATGGGCGGCAGGGTTAAGACTCTTCATCCTAAGATCCATGGAGGTATCCTGTGCATACGGGATGACCATGATCATATGGGAGAGGCCCAAAAAGCAGATGTGGAAATGATAGACCTTGTAGTGGTCAACCTTTATCCGTTTGAGATCACGGTTTCAAAAGAAGGCGTATTGCTTGAAGAAGCCATTGAAAATATTGATA
Source organism: Methanolobus psychrotolerans (assembly GCF_002243045.1). Taxonomy (GTDB): domain Archaea; phylum Halobacteriota; class Methanosarcinia; order Methanosarcinales; family Methanosarcinaceae; genus Methanolobus; species Methanolobus psychrotolerans. Next base: position 72,598 of record NZ_MBKP01000010.1, on the reverse strand, counting down.
TTGGCGGGCCTGCCATGCTTCGTTCGGCTGCCAAGAACTATCGCTCAGTAAGCGTTGTATGTGACCCGGAAGATTATGGTCATGTTCTGAAAGAGATCCGTTCAACTGGAGTCGTTTCCCAGATATCCAGGGAGCAACTGGCAGTTAAGGCTTTCAGGCACACCGCAGATTATGATGCTGCAATTGACACGTATCTTAGCAAGGAATTGCTTGGGCAGGATGTCCTGCGCCTGAACTATACCGATGGTGTAACGCTCAGGTATGGCGAAAACTGGCATCAGGAAGCAAAGTTCTATAAAGAGGCTGAAGTAGCCGGTCCAACCCTTGCAAATGCAAAACAACTACATGGGAAAGAATTGTCATACAATAACTATATTGATGCCGACAATGCACTACAGACCGTCAAAGAACTGTCTCTTTCCAAACCTGCTGTGACGATTGTAAAGCACAACAATCCATGTGGCCTTTCCACCGGTAACACGTTGTTACAGGCACTTCAGGCGGCATGGAACGGGGACCCAATATCAGCATATGGAAGCATTATCTGTACTAACACTGTTTTTGATCTCCAGTCAGCAGAATTCCTTAACGGAAAGTTTGTGGAAATTATCCTTGCTCCGGGTTTTGAACACGATGCCCTCGAATACCTGAAGAATAAAAGTGCAAATCTTCGACTTCTTGAACTTCCGCAGTTCAATGAACCGTTCAGTGTGGATAACACCTACAAGTATGTTATCGGTGGGATCCTGAAACAGTCCCGCAACATTGGCATCTATGATAAGTGGGAATGTGTAACTGATATTGAATATCCTGAAGGGATACGTGGTGTTTCAGAGTTTTCACTGCATGCTTGCAAATGCGTGAAGTCAAATGCAGTAAGTCTTGCATATGAATATGAGGATGGTTGTTATATGATGCTTTCAATGGGAGCAGGGCAGCCAAACCGGGTTGACTCTATCAGAAAGCTTGCGGTAACAAAAGCGCGTGAGAACCTTCGGGTAATATACGAGCGTGAGAATCCAGATATGTCCTTTGATGACTACTGCAGCAATGTATTCTCAAAATGCGTGATGGCGTCTGATGCTTTCTTTCCTTTTGATGATAGTGTAGTACATGCAGCTGAACACGGTATTAAGTTTATTCTCTCCCCTGGTGGATCTATCAGGGATAAGGAAGTCATTGACACTGCCAACAGGTTAGGTGTATCCATGGTATTTACCGGAATGCGGCACTTCTTGCATTGAAGTGCTTTGTTTTTTATTAAAATCTCTTTTAAAGGCTTCTAAGGAAAGTTTGCTTTACTTGGTATGAACTTTTAGCACAATTGCATAAATTTTATCTTCTACTGCACTTGATTAGAAAAAACTTATAAATCATTACCTCACTTTTATATAATTAGCAAGGCTTTATTCATTAGTTGGTTGGATACATCTTACAAACATTCAGGTGGTCAATGTGAAATCAAAAGGGCTTTTAAGTATACTCACCTTTTCGGAGAAACGAAAGGACATATTATTTTTACTTGAGAAAAAGCCAAGCACGCTATCTGATATCAAAGACTATTTCAATGTATCCTCACCGGAAATCTCTCCCCGGATAAAAGAAATGCTTGCTTATAACCTTATAGAGAGGACTGACAAACATTACCATATCACTCCGATCGGCAGAGCTATAATTACTCATTTCAGACCATTTCTGGAAATAATTGAGACCATAGAGAAAAATGAATCGTTTTGGGAAGAGCATTATCTTGATGACATTCCTCAAAACCTGCTGGACAATCTTATGGACCTGAAGGGCTGTGAAGTAGTGTCGGATAGTATTGAAAACATATACGAATCCCATAAAAGTTTCACAGAGAACATTTCCAGATCTTCTTATCTTAAGGGAGTATCATCCATATTCATTCCAACATACCCGGATTTTGTAGTGGGGATGGCAAAAAGGAATGTGCCAACATCGCTAATCCTTACTGAGAAGGTGTTTTCCAAGGTAAGGGATGAACACCATGATAAGCTTGAATATTACTTAAGTTCCCCTCATACGGAATTATATGTTGTCGATGATGTCAAACTTGCATTTGTTGTCACTGATGTTTTCTTCTCAATGTCTCTTTTCTTTACTCCTGATACATATGACCCCCGGGACGATCTCGTAGGTTCTGGTGAATCTGCATTAAAATGGGGAAGTGAACTTTTTGATCATTACAAAGCAATATCCAGTCAGATAACTTCTATTTGATTGTAATCAGACTACGATCCCATTTACAATAGCTCTCAGACCGACAATTGAGGTTGATTCCCCGTCTATCATGAACAGCCTCTTTGCCAGCCTGTTCTTTGATTCTACTTCGACAGACTCCGCAAATTTTTTGATATACAGAATTCCGATGATAAAGCTGTAACCCAGTATAACCGGTTCAAAAGCAACAGCTTCTGTCAAAATGGATGCAAGCAGTATCGAGTGTGACAACAGGTGCAGGCTAAAAAGCAGTATCTTTGTTCTCTTTTTCCCCAGTACTACAGGTAATGTCTTTATGCCTGCCAGTGTATCTCCTTTTACGTCCTTGAAATCATAGATTGTGGTATTTACGAACAGTTTCAGGCTAAAATAGAGGAAAACGATTAGTGGTGCAACCATGTTACTGGCATATATACCGGCAATTCCTGCGATAAAAGCTCCCCAGGTAACTCCAACTACAAGGTTCTTTATCCCAAGCCCGCCTTTGAGCTTCAGACTGAATTTTCCTATCTGTATGCCTTTGCTGTAAAGGTAACCGGTAACAAGTGGGAGAAAAGCTATGACGATCAATCCGTTAATCGTAAGGATGGAAGCTCCGATTATAAAACAGAGAAGTGAAACAATTAAAGCGGTTTTCTTCGAAGCTCCTCTTAATTCTGGCCTGTTTGCCATGTCTTCTTCTGAATCCATGGCTCTATCCAACGTATAAACTGAGTAAATTATCAATCCTCCTGCAAGGCAGTTGAAAAATACAGAGTGGATGTGCATCAGGAGGAATGCTATGTGTATCCTGAGTGCTCCTGAAAAAGAAACGAGTACAGAACTTTTTAAGAGGTTAATTGTTGGTCTAAGGTCGGTACCAGATTCAGTGAATCTAAATTCGTGTTTCTTTGCTAGAATACCCGGAAGGCTAACTGTGCAATTCGAGCTCATAAGGTAAAAGGTATCGGACTATCTAATATTATTTTCTGAGTATAACATTATACCAATGAACTAATATCGAATTACAGATTCCTCTGTTCAGGCCTTTTATTCAAAAAAAGAATCTAAAGCCTGCTTCCAATTTATTCTTATTTATGTCCATTTCTGGACACAATGATTATAGGTAGATTAACTTCTTTAATTATATTGCACTATTATTATTTATCCATATATAATTTTTGTTGGCTACTATTCTATTGTTAGGTGAAATTATACTATTGAAACATATTTAGTTGAAAGGTAATATATATACGGTTAAATTCATTGAACAATGCGAATCAGGAACTACGCATATCCTTTCCCTGTAAAAATAAAAAAAATAATATCTTTCAAAAAGGATGTATATACCAAATATAAATTGCTTATTATTATTGGGAATTAAGAATTATGATATATTATTGTGGGAGGAATTTGAGCACGGCTAACCGTTTCCCCGGAAAAGATGTTTTCTTGATGTGCGGTCTATTTGATTCGCATAAGCAGTGCAAATATCCGCATTTTTGGGCAAATGCATGTGGCCTGAACTTCCGTTTTCGGCTCATAGAAGAGTTAAATGACATTTTCATTGCAGACATGTGCAAATTCTTTTCAGGTGAATTCAGGTCCGTGTATCCGTTCGAAGACATGTTTGCATCCTGCTTTTCCAGAAAACTATTCTCGGTCATTAAAGATCAGCATGAGGCGGATTCTGGACTCATTGTCGATATTTTGATCGAATGGAAATCTGTTGCAATGCTGATCATGTCTTCAAAAACATCCATTCCTGCAGATCTGAAGGTCTGCATAAATTCAAAGGAGTATACTATTCTCTTCTAACACTATCTCACGTTTTGGTATCTGATAATTGTTCTCCCTTATCCGTCTGAATAAACAGGTATCCAAACACTGCAAAGAAGAAAGGGGCTATAGGCAAAGTCTTGAAATCAACATTCCAGACTGCAATTGAACTGATAAGTGTCAGGATCCCACAGCAAATAAGCAAGTATCCGCTCGTTTTTATCCCATAGTCTATTTCTATATTTTCCTTTAGAATTTCGTAGAACATTAATGCAATACAAAGTATGGCACCAAAAAACCAGGCTAGTGTCCTTATCGAGGGGGAAAGTCCTCCGTAAGAAAGCAAGGTTATTTGCCTGAGGATGCTGACAAAAAGTGTCCCATACTCAATATCAAAATTTGCATAAAATACAGAGAACTTAATTCCCCACCCGCTTGAATAAAAATAAACTTCCCATGGAATGCTCAGGCATATCAGCGGCAATAATTTTCTTAGCAGATAGGTATCATTGTGGTCAATTTTGAGTTGTTGCATACTCTCTGGTTAAATAGCTTTAGTTATATATTTTTTCATGTGAAGAAGTACTTATATATATACCTTTTATGTTCTATATATTTTAATATTACTTAAACATAAATGAGGGATTTTAATAGAAACCAGAAAAGTTCAGCAGACAGGTGGTTCAACTTACATAATATCACTTCCGAAAACCTGGGCAGACAAGGTTGGAATCAAGACTGGAAGCAGGGTAACCTTACAACCTCAGCCTGATGGAAAATTGATCATCGATCCGATACATGATGCTCCTGCGGTGAGGAGAATCCAGATAGATGTCACCGGAAGGATGGGTGATGCTCTTACAAGAGACATGATAGCTGCTTACCTTGCGGGTTCAGATATAATAGAGGTAAAGGCTGACAGGATACTTGCTGAACAAAAGACAATCATTCGTGGTATGTGTTACAAGCTGATAGGTCCTGAAATCATAGAGGAAACTGCAAAGAAAGTCGTTATCCAGGATCTTTTGAATCCGGATGAAGTTTCTATCAAAAAGAGTGTAAGAAGAATGTACTTGATCTCTAATTCCATGCATATGGATGCAATAAAGGCCATTAAGACCCTGGATACAGATCTTGCTCTTGATGTTGACCAGAGGGACGATGATGTCGACAGGCTGTTCCTGCTAATATCGAAACAGTTCCGTTCCATATTGCGCGGGGCAAGGTTGCCCGACGCGGCTGAAACATCTATAGATGAGTACCATGACCTGAGAATGGCGGCAGGTCCGATCGAGCGTATCGCAGACCATGCGCGCAAGATTGCAAGGATCACAGCTTCTTTGAATGGTCCAATACCAGATGACATAATGGAGATGATAGAAGCCACATCTGAAATGTCAAGGAAGGTGGTGGAAGATGCAATCGATGCGCTCTATAATTTCGATGTAGATCTTGCTAACCAGGTAATTGACAGGGTTACCAAAATGTCTCCCATGATCAATAAGCTCAATGGTGCTATCCTGAAAATGAATTCTTATGGATCAATCGTTGCCCTTGGTACAGTAGTGGACAGCATTGACCGAACGGGTGATTATGGTTCCAATATTGCAGAAATTGCAATAAATTCCGCAATGTCAAGGATTATATAATCGTAGGAATAAGCGAGTTGCAGATTCGGATAATAAAAATTATATGTTAATGCGTGTTTATACTACTAAAATTATCCTTACTTAAATATAATGATACTTCATGGAGGGAATGAATGGGCGTAATTAGGAATTTCAAGAGGAATTTTTCAGATATTTTCAAAAAACTGTTTAAAAAACAGAATGCCAGAATCGGGATATACGGACCGCCAAACGCAGGAAAGACAACTCTGGCTAACCGGATACTAAGGGACTGGACCGGGGATGCCATGGGTTCTGTTTCACATATTGCTCATGAAACAAGGCGTGCAAGGCGCAGGGAAGGAGTAACCATCAAGACCAATGGAAGCTCCATTACTCTTGATATTATCGACACTCCAGGACTTGCCACAAAAATAGATTTCCACGAGTTCATGGCGCAGGGTATGGATGAGGCTGAATCCAAAAGGCGTGCAAAAGAAGCTACTGAAGGTGTTATTGAAGCCGTAAAGTGGCTTGAGAACCTGGATGGAGTCATTCTTGTGATGGATGCCACAGAGGATCCTTTTACTCAAGTCAACGTAACTGTCATAGGTAACATGGAAGCTCGAAGCCTTCCCCTTCTTATTGTTGCCAACAAAGTTGATCTTCCCGAGGCTTCTCCTGCAACCATAAGGGACGCTTTCCCGCAGCATCCGATGGTTTCCATTTCAGCCCTGGAAGGAAAGAACATAGATACCTTTTATGAAGAGCTTGCAAAGAGGTTTGGGTGATGTCAATGCAAGGATTCCAGATGGATCTTGTATCAGAACACAGGCTCTCTGAAATGACTCCTGTGGAAAAGGTCAGGTTTATTATTGATGAGGTTAAAAGCGGAAAGATACTGGTCCTTGAAAAAGGCCTGAGCCCTGAAGAGGAAGCAAGCCTTATAGAGATGACCATGAGACTTATCGAACCTGATGGTTTCTCTGGTATAGAAATGCAAAGCTACCCTTCAGAAGTGGACACTTCATTTATAGGCAAGCTTCTTAAAAAGAACACTCTTAAGACAAGGCTCACTGTTATCGGATCTGCGGACCAGTTAAAGACCCTTAAGAAAGATCGCAACATGATAAGTGCTCTGATTTCCATAAACAAATAATTTGCGTGAAGCAAATGGATCAAAAAGAAAATAGAGAGAATCTTATTTCGCCTGATCTCTCCCTGTCCTCTTTTGAGATGGGTAGGGATGATGTGAATGTAGTCTGTACATACGGCAAAATATCTGTGTGGTTTGGAAGACAGGTGCCGGATATTGTAATAGGGCAAATACTTCTGGGTATTTCCAATATAGATAATTCTGCAGTCCATGAACTGGAGATCATATGTGACTTTGAGGAGATCACGGAATATGAAAGTCATGGTTATGTCCTGGTATCCTATGCAAAATCAAAGGATGGATACCGGACAACTTTCAATGTTCCTTTTTTCAGCAAAAAAGCTCTTTTCTATCTCGCAGGTTCCATAACCGAAGAACTTAAAGACAAGGACACTATCTTAGACTGCTACTGGACCGGAGACGACTCTGACATCATGCGCTTGTATGAGGAATTGAGCTGTATCACCGGCTGGAAGCTAAAAGGCATCAATTATAAGGATGATGCAAGAGAAAAACATAATGAACCTATCATTTTTGATTGATCTTTAAGAGGAGATCCAATGAAAGAAATCCATTTATCCGAGTGTAAATTTTTAGCATCTTCTATTAAATTAATGGCTGAACATCTTGAAAATGTAGCTGAGAAGCTTGACAAGGATTCTGTCAGGCAAATGCTGCAAGACATAATGGACGCAAAAAGAATCTTTGTGATGGGGGCTGGTCGCTCCGGACTTGTTGGAAGGGCATTTGCTATGAGACTTATGCATCTTGGATTCGCATCCCATGTTGTGGGTGAGACAACTACTCCTGCTGTAAGTAAAGATGATATTGTGATTGCTATTTCAGGTTCTGGGCAGACACTTTCAATTGCAAATCTTGGCAGGGTTACTAAAGAGATCGGTGCCAAACTTATTACAATTACGTCCAATAAAGAATCCACATTGGGAGAACTATCTGATACTGTAATTGTTCTCCCGGGAAGGACAAAGGATGATGTAGGTGGCTATGTTGAGCGTCACATGCGCGGCGAATATACATACCTGACTCCTCTGGGTACATCCTTTGAAACTTCTGCAAGCGTTTTCCTTGATGCGGTAATTGCCGAACTAATTTACATCACAGGTGCTTCAGAAGAGGATCTTAAATCAAGACACACAAATATTGAATAAAGTGATACTATGCCTGGATCGAAGTTCGCACAGAGGGTTTTGGATATAGACATTTCCGGAATCAGGAAGATGTTTGAAGGGGCAGGCCCAAACTCCATTAATCTTGGCCTTGGGCAGCCGGATTTTGATACTCCGCAGCATATCAAGCAGGCTGCAATAGATGCTATTAACGAAGGTTTCACAGGATATACGGCCGGTCCGGGTATTCCTGAACTTCGCCAGGCTTTAAGTTCCAAATTCAAAGCAGAGAATAATTTTGATGCTTCTCCTGAGGAGATCATTGTCACTTCCGGTGCATCAGAAGCACTTGAACTTGCAATTGCTTCCCTGGTAGATCCAGGGAATGAAGTGCTGATCGCAAATCCTGGTTTTGTCTCCTACAACTCACTTGTGAGCCTGATGGGGGGGCGTGTTGCTTCACTTCCCCTTGCAGATGACCTTACAATAAGTCCTGAGATAGTCCTGGAGAAAATATCTCCAAAGACTAAAGCCATGATCATAAACTCTCCTGCCAATCCTACAGGTGCAGTCCAAAGCAAGAGTGACATGAAGGCATTTGCCCAGATTGCAGATGACTATGGAATTACCCTGATATCCGATGAAGTTTATGAGCATTTCATCTATGAAGGAGAGCATGTGAGCCCTGCACAGTTTTCTGATAACGTCATCACGATAAATGCAGTATCCAAAACATTTTCTATGACTGGATGGAGAATCGGATATGTTGCTGCAAAAAAGGAATATACAGAGCAGATGATCAAGGTTCACCAGTATGTGCAGGCATGTGCTAATTCCATTGCGCAGAAAGCTGCATTTGCAGCTCTTGCAGGTCCTATGGATTCAGTATTTACCATGCGTGATGAGTTCAAGGCCCGCAGGGACATGCTAGTAGAAGGCCTGAATTCAATAGGCTTGAATTGTGCATCCCCAAAAGGTGCATTCTATGCTTTTCCTGAAGTACCCGAAGGTTCAACATCAGGGGAAGTAGCATCAAAATTAGTATCCAATGGTGTTATAGTTGTGCCGGGAACTGCCTTTGGTGACCGTGGTGAAGGCCATATACGTCTTTCCTATGCTTCATCAAAGGATAAACTGAAAAGTGCACTGGATATAATGGAAAAAGTATTGTGATGATGACCTTAAAGGTCATCTGTTTCCATCTCTTCTTTTTCTTTAATTAACTCTTTTTCCTGAATCGCTTTTTTTACCATCTCGATCAGTATTGAAGTTACTTCACTGACTCCTTCATTGGTTGCGGTGGACATTTTCATATCCACAAAATCGAGATCTTTAAATTCGGGAAGGTCTGCCTTGTTTCCAACAACAAGCACTGGTAATTTGAACTCGCGACGTACTTCTTCAAGCATGCGCTTCTGGTCTTCTATCTCGTAACCACATGTTTCACTTGCATCAATTATGAAAAGGACTACAGCATCCAGGTTCTTTAAGGCTGTTATTGCCTGCAATTCAATTTCATTGCGCTCTGACATTGGCCTGTCAAGAAGTCCGGGAGTATCCATTACCTGATACCTTTCATTTTCAACGAAGAAATGCCCGATTGAAACTCCTTTTGTGGTAAATGGATAAGGTGCGATCTCAGGTGTTGCACCTGTGACCTTTGTAACGAAACTGGATTTTCCTATGTTCGGGTACCCCGCAACCACAATGGTTGGCTCATCACTTACTGTCGGAAGCTTCCGGAGTTTATTTCGGGCCTGGTTAAGGAAAAGCAGATCTTTATCAATTGAATATATGATCGATGAAATACGTCCGAAACATTGTTTCCTTACAGGGAGGGGGTCATTGCTCTTTCTGACTCTTCCCACATATTCCCTTGCAATCTCATGTATCTTTACACTGGCCCAGTCAAGCCTGCTCAGGGATTTTCTCATGTCGTCTACGCCTACTATTACGTCTGCCAGTTCATAGTAAAAAGGGGGCAGATTTTCAAAAGTAGGAAACCTTCTGACTATATTCTTGAGATTATCGGTAAGTATGTTAGCGGCTGTCAGCATCATAGACTCGTTTGCTTCAAGAGCAGTTCTCCTTCCTGTGATGTTTTTACCTGACATTGCCCTGGTTGCCCTTCTGAATGACTTGTTCAGTAATTCTTCAGATGTGGGGACTGTATTTATTTTTTCAAAAATCATGTTCCTTCCTGTCGTGGATTCAAATCACTCTAATCTATAAATTCTTGTTCCTTATAAATATTATCTCCTCTAATATCCTTTAGCTTACATACTACAATTTATATATCTCCTTTGAGTATGTATAAACTATATTCGAGTTTATGGACCGGTGATTTTGTGGAACTGACTCCCATACAGAAAGATATTCTTATCGCATTGATTAATCTCCAGAGAGAAAAAGACCGTGCTGTCAAAGGTGAAGAAATTGCAGAGCTTATTAGCCGTAACCCAGGCACTGTCCGTAATCAGATGCAATCTTTGAAAGTCCTTGGTCTTGTTGAAGGAGTTCCAGGTCCTAAAGGAGGATATAAAGCGACAGGCGAGGCTTATGAAGCTTTAAGCATCACTGTAATGGATCACGAGGCTGCTGTACCTATTTATAAAAATGACAAGCTTGTTGAGGGTGCCACTGTAGCAGAAATTAGTTTCACCACAGTAAGGCATCCGGATCTTTGTCATGGCATGATTAAGGTTCTTGGTAATATCAAGGGTTTCGAGCAGGGTGACCTTGTTCAGATGGGTCCAACTCCTGTGAACAAATTGATAGTTCGTGGTGAGATCGTTGGAAGGGATGATACCCAGAACACACTTGTATTCTCTATAAATGAAATGATTTCCCTGCCAAAGAAGCCTGTGAAGAATTACGCCCGGATGAATATGATCTCTATCAGTGGAAATGCCTCCATTCAGGAAACAGCACGCATGCTTGTAGAACATAGTATCCACGGTGCTCCGGTTATAGACAATGGTGAGATACTTGGTGTTGTAACCTTCACAGATATAGGCGATGCTGTTGCAAGCGGAAAAATGACTGCTAAAGTCAAGGACATTATGACCCGTGACCTTATAACTGTGGATTCGGAAACATCCCTTTATGATGCTGTAAAGGTTTTTGATAAGCATAACATCGGCTTTTTGCTGGTTGCGTTTGATGGAGTGCCAAAAGGAATCCTATCTAAAAAGGATGTGTTCCACGAACTGATAGTTTACTAAACTTATTTTCTTCTTGTAGTAAGTTCAGTGGCAATCTCTTCAAGGGTTATTCCCTTAGCCACAAACATTACCATGAGGTGAAAAAGCAGATCCGATGACTCGTAGATAATCTCTTCTTTTTTCTCACTTTTAACAGCAAGTATGGTTTCAATTGCTTCTTCTCCTACCTTTTCCAGTATTTTATCAATACCTTTGCGGTGGTCGAGTAAAGAGCATACATATGAATTCTCAACAGGATTTTCTTTCCTGCTTTTTATAATTTCATATAATTCATCAAGTATTGATAGGTCAGTATCTGGCATGATTTATCCTTTCCAGTTATATGATAACCACATGTGAAAATCACATTACATCTTTTGATGGTGCAAAACCAATATTAAAATCAAAACGCAAAATATTCATAGTGACGTTGGTTGTAATCCGCACACAATATGACGGGATAGTGTTGGTTATACCAACGTCTGGAATTATCATACAAATTTGTTTAATATATCTTTTTTGGTCTAACTCCGTAAAAAATAAATAAATCAGATTTTTCTCGGATCTGTGATCTCCCCGGTAAGTGCAGATGCCGCCGCTGTTGCAGGTGAGCTAAGGTACACAAAGGATTGAGGACTTCCTTCACGTCCCTTGAAGTTACGGTTGGATGTTGCAAGTCCTACTTCCCCGTCACCAAGCAGTCCGAAAGAACCGCCCATGCATGGGCCACAACATGGTGATTCAACCATTGCCCCTGCTTCCATGAACTGTTCGATGTAGCCTGCCCTGAGCACTTTCATGTATTCGGTCCTGGATGCAGGGATGATAAGAAGTCTTACGCCCTTTGCAACAGGCTCGTCTCCCATCATCTTGGCAACAATTTCAATATCCTCGAATCTTCCGTTGGTACAGGAGCCTACGAATATCTGATCTACCTTTGTTCCTTCAACTTCCGTGACCGGCTTGACATTGTCTACATTGTGAGGGCATGCTACCTGTGGTTCCAGGTTGCTGACGTCGTACTTATGAAGTTCGCATTTTGCATCTTTCTCAGATGCCCAGTAAGGATCGAACTTATAGTCAGGTATGCGTTCCTTGAGGTATTTCTCAGTAACCTCGTCCGCCTCTATGATGCCTGCCTTACCTCCCATTTCGATAGCCATATTGGAAATGGTCATACGTTCAGACATTGACATTGAACGTATGGTTGATCCTGCATATTCTGCTGCCTTGTATCTTGCACCTTCTGCTCCAACATCTCCGATGAGATGGAGAATAACGTCCTTGGAATATACATGCTTTGGAAGTTTTCCATTGACCTCAAACCTGATTGTTTCAGGTACCCTGAACCATAGTTTTCCTGATGCAAAGACCGCTGCCATATCAGTTGAGCCGATACCTGTTGAGAATGCACCAAGTGCGCCGTATGCACAAGTGTGGGAGTCAGAACCTACTACAAGATCCCCGGGCTTTACATGTCCCTTCTCAGGCATTACCTGATGACAAACACCCTCGTAAACATCATAATTGATAATTCCCTGCTCCTTTGCAAATTTCCTGAGCATTATGTGATTTGCTGCAGCATTAAGTGAATCTGCAGGAACCTGGTGGTCAAAAAGGATCACTATCTTGCTTGGATCCCATACCTTCTTCTCTTCTTTATCCCTCATTATCTCGTAGAATCCTTCTACAGCGAGAGGGCCTGTGATGTCGTGGGTCATTGCCCGGTCTATGTTTGCCAGTACGAATTCTCCGGCCCTTACCGTCTTTCCGGCAGCCTTTGAAAAGATCTTCTCAGAGATCGTCATTGGTTGGTCATTGTTAGTGGACATATTTATCACGCATAGAATGTTTATTTATTATAAATCAATCGATAAACTGGAATAATTATATCTTTTTTGTGATCCTGCAAATTCCTTCACTATTATGGACGATGTAATTTAAGTATCCTTGCTTCAGGCCAGACTGTGCAATTACCTGCCCTTTGTCGCCTTTTATGAAGGCATCATAGTTCTTATACGTAAGGATAATATCCTTAAGTTCGCACAGGTATCGTTCAAGTACCCTGCCAGCAAGCTCCCTGCTTTTCTGCAGTCTGATATTCTTTCCCAATCCTTCACATTCAGATGTTCTAAGCTTGAGTCCTTCCATGTAGAATGGGTAAGTACTGCACAAGAGAGGACGCATTCCATATATGCTGCATCGGTTGTTCGTTCTATCATCAGGAATGAATATACAATCATTGTTCTTTTTTCGTCGAAGCATCCAGCCGAAGGTATGGATGTACCCTTTTTCATCAACCATGCCGGATTCTTCATGAAACAAACATTTTTCTTCGAATGTTTCCGCTTCTATATTAAATGGCTCTGCTATATCATCCAATGTGAGCTTACTGCCTTTCTGTATGTTGCGGATTTCCTGCGGCATCACAGCAACACGATTATCACCAAATTCCCGGCGGCAGCACTTTCCACACATGAGGCAATTGAATCCTTTCCGATGTATTTCTTCTGCAAGTTCCTCTACATCTATCTTTTTTGCAGCGTCAAGTTCATTTTCCAGCTGGTGAACAAGCATTTCACTGAATATGATATTCATTTTTTATAGCTTTGCAGGTCTAGTATATGGAATTATCTGTTGCTTTTTAAAATGCAAAGAGAATAACAAATATTTACAGTGGCCAGAAAAGCAATATAAGAGGAATGGCAACAAGTACGATAAGTATGCTCAAAGGTAATCCCATCCTAAGATAATCACTGAAATTATATCCCCCAGGCCCCATTACAAGTGTGTTCGATTGGTGGCCGATGGGTGTAAGGAACGCACATGAAGCACCAATGGCAATTGTCATGAGGAACGGATCCATCGATACATTCAGTCCGTTTGCGATTCCTATTCCTACAGGAGCCATCAGAACTACAGTTGCAGCATTATTAATAACTCCTGAAAGGACCATTGTAATCACTATCAGGACAGTAAGTGTGGCCCAGATGGGTAATGTACCGCCGGCCATAAGTATCTGATCGGCCATCAATTCTGCGCCTCCTGTTGTTTCAAGTGCTGCACCCACGGGTAACATGGCACCCAGAAGAACGATTACCGGCCAGTCTATACTTGTATAGATGTCACGCACGGATAAGACTCCTGTGATAACCATTAGTATTGCAGCGAGGGTAAAAGCTATCTGGACCGGGAGCAATCCTGCAACGATCATGGCAATTGAAAATCCAAAAATACCAAGAGCAAGCGCTATGTTCTTTGGTTTACCTATGGAAAAACCACGGTCTGCCAGGGGGAGGCATCCCATAATGCTAATTGTGTCATCAAGCATGTCAGCATGTCCCTGAAGCAGCAGGACATCGCCTGCATTGAATCGCACATGATCTATACGCTGCATGATCTGTTTATCCTTGCGTGCGATGGCAAGTAAATTCACTTCATAGCTTGAACGCATTTTCATTCTGGACGCAGTTTTATTTATGATGGGTGAATTGGGCATAACGACAACTTCAGCTATGGATATGTCCTCAGAACTGACCTCTTCTTTGAGCAACTCATCTTCACCTACTAATTCAGTTCTAGTCTGATCAATGAATTCTTTCAGATTATCAGAATTCGCCTCAATTATCAGGATATCATCTTCTTTTAATATCTTTTTCCAATTCGGAGCATGTATACGCTGGTTGTTACGGATAAATCCAAGAATTCTTATGTCAGTCCCCATAATCTCGTTCAAGTCTCGGATGCTTGTATCTTTTATTTTTGAATTCTCAGTAATAAGGACTTCTGTAATGTAATCCTTGATGTGGAATCGTTCCTCTGCCGAACTTTCACAATGGCGAGCTGGCAGTAAGCGCCAGCCAATGGTTATGATAAAGAGCATACCTGCAAGTGCAACACCTGCACCGGCGGGGGTGAAATCGAACATACCAAAAGGCTGGCCGAGCTCTTCTGCGCGGAAAGCTGCAATGATAATATTAGGGGGTGTACCAATAAGAGTTATCATACCACCCAGCAGCGAACCAAAGGCAAGGGGCATCAGTATGTGTGAGGGTGAATGCCCATTCTTGCGGGCGATGTGGATGGCCACAGGCATTAAAATTGCAAGTGCTCCCACATTATTCATAAATGCAGAGGAAACACAGACCAATACTGTAAGTACGATTATCTGCAGATTCAGGTTGTCACCTATCTTCATCATCCACTTACCTATCACATCGATGATACCTGCATTTTGAAGGCCACTGCTCACGATAAGTACTGTTGCAACCGTGATGACGGCAGGATGGGAAAAACCACTAAAAGCTTCTTCGGTGGATATTATGCCGGTTATGACCAGAAAGAGCAGACATATAACTGCGACAATATCATGGCGGAACCTGCCCCATACGAACAGTATCAATGCAAGGAGAAGTGTTACAAATACTATAATTTGCTCCATGGTACAACCTTTAGCATCCTTTAAGAATCAGTTTCATTTTTGCTCTGTAGTAATCTCCTGTGGTCATATTAAAAAAGTGCAGATGCACGCAGATACATGCATATGTCTCTTGAATCTAGGTTTCATGCTAAGCATCTGTTTAGCTCTTCAAATACCTTTTAAGCTAAAAATGACAGGGCAGAAGAAAAGTGAAGATGTTTATTCGTCTGCCTCTTCCACTCCAACAGCGGACAGGAATCTCTTTACAACTGCTTCGTTGACGAGTCTTAAGAGAGTCTGGCGGTCTTTTGCGGCGCTGAACACTCCCAGAGGGATCTGTGCTGCTGCTGCAGTTGCATGTCCACCACCTGCATCCTCCCCGAATGCACGCTTCATAACATCTCCAAGGTTTACTCTGATGTCATTACTGCGTCCGGAAATGTAGATCTTTTCGTCTGTGACACCAAATACGATGGAAGTTGATATCCCTTCCAGATTAAGGAGATAATCTGCTGCCTGGGGCAATGTGTCCCTGTTTCGTATGCTTCCTACATTGGAGAGCAGGTAGCTTCCAATTACCTGACGGCTGTTTATGGCCTCGCCCAATACGTCCAGTGTTTCAATTGACATTGAAGGACGTTCCAGTTGCTCCAATACGTCGTGGTCAGAGAGGGGATACAGGTATGAAGCTGCGGAAAGGTCTGCAGAGTCTGTGTTTCTTTTAAAATCAAGTGTGTCTGTCCTGATGCCGTATAAAAGGGCAGTTGCCAGATTACTGTTGATGTCTACATTGAGCTCCTGGAGATACTTTGTCAGTATAGTGGCAGAAGCTCCAACATTCGGACGAATGTCAATAAAGTCTGCATCCATGTCAGAATCAGTGATAGGGTGATGATCAATGATTATATTTACATGTGTTCCAGACGGCAGAGAGTTATTCGCACCAGGAACTGCACAGTCTACCAGTGCAAAGTTCTCGTAACCCATGAATCCTAAATCTTCGGCTCTGTAAAGGTCGATCCCAAGCAGATTTACAAAAGCCTTGTTCTCCTGGTGTCCTATTTCTCCATGATATATTATATCTGCAGGCACATTAAATGAAGCTGCAATCGTCTTCAGTGCAAGTGCGCTGGAAATCGCATCAGGATCCGGGTTATCGTGGACCACGATTGCAAGCTTCTTTCCTTTGTTAACATCGAACCACTGGGTCAGCTTATTTCCCCTACGCATTGCTTCTGCACGTTCAAGTGATCTTGAAAGGGACTTTGCCACCATCCGTGGAGGCATGATGACAAGATCTGCTCCCATTGTTTCCATTTCCTGCATGTTTATTACATCAGGAGCTCTCACCACGCAGTATATGTCCTGGGATACTTTGTTCCTGACATTTTTAAGAGCCATCTTATTTGCTTTTGGATCAGAACTCAGGATAAGTATTCCTGCGAGATTCTTAGTATTTATCATGTCAAAAAGAGCAGGGTCACTAACATCCCCCACGAGTGCCTCGTAGGCTTCTTCACGAAGTGTTTCAACCTTTTGGGCATCCTTATCCACAATGATGAGTTCTTTATCGAGCTCTCTTAATTCCTTGGCTAATGCAAAACCAAAACTCCCACTTCCAAGAATAAGGTATGTGGATTTGATTTTTGTTTTGTCAGTTGCATTTATCTCCTTTGCAACGGTGTTAATAAAATGACCTCCATTTGGTGTAAGGGTTATTTATCATAAAATGATTTTCAATTAAAGAAAGCAAAAACAACATATCAACTGATAAATAGAATGCAAACTAAGGGATAAATAGGTAACCATGTCCTCTATCACTTCTTCAAAAATGCGCTCTGTTGATGTCAATTGCGCATACATTGGTCTCAGCCAGCTCCAATTGATGGAAAATGCAGGTGCTGCAATTGCCCGTGAAACTATGTCCCGTATAAGTTCCGGGAAGGTACTTTTCGTTTCTGGAAGGGGTAACAACGGAGGCGATGCATTTGTCGCTGCAAGGCATCTTGCACTAAGCGATGCTTATGATGTAAGGGTGATACTTACAGCTCATTCTTCCCGGATAAGGACGGAAGAGGCCAGACATAATTTCTCCCTTCTGGCCTACAGCGGTATAAGGGAGCTAAAAGAAATACCGGACTCAAAGGAACTCGAGAAATATCCCGGCTGGAAGGATGCTGATATTATTGTTGACGGGGTTCTGGGCTCAGGAATAAAAGGCGCACCAAGAGAACCGGAGTCAACTGCGATAGATCTTATTAATTCTTCGGGTTCGTATGTAATTTCCATAGATTCGCCTTCAGGATATGATCTCGATGGCGGAGATATATCTAAAAGTGTTTTTGCTGATATGACCGTTACCTTCCACCGGATGAAGACTGGTCTGGAACTTCCGGGTTCTGACAGGTATACAGGTTATGTGAAAGTGGTTCCTATTGGTGTTTGCAGGGACGCAGAGGAATATGTTGGTCCAGGTGACCTTATGAACCTTCTCCGCCGGAAACAGGATGCTCACAAAGGAGATTCCGGTCGTGTTCTTGTGATCGGCGGAGGTGCATACTACGGAGCACCGGCTCTTGCAGCCATGGCAGCACTTCGTACTGGTGCCGATATTGTGACTGTGGCAGTGCCTGAGAATGTTGCAGATGCGGTGGCGTCCTTTTCTTCCAATCTTATAGTTGTACCTCTTTCAGGGGACCGGCTAAATCCAGCAAACCTTCCGGTGCTAAAAAATCTCATAGAATCCCATGATGTTGCTGTCATAGGACCGGGCATTGGCAGGGATGCAGCAACCCTTGAAACAGTGGAACAACTTCTTCCTTTCTGCAAAAAGGCAGTAGTCGATGCGGATGCCCTTTATGGTCTGAGTTTGCCTGTAAAAAGTGAAGGAAAATTCATCTTAACACCACATGCTGCAGAATTCTCACGACTCCTGGGGGAGGAAGTTCCCCGGACATTTGCCGAAAAGAAAGGTCTTGTCACCCGATTCGCAGGGGAAAAAGGTGTCACAGCAGTTCTGAAAGGAAAAATTGATGTAATCTCGGACGGGGTTACAACCCGGCTTAACAGGACTGGCAACGCCGGGATGACAGTTGGAGGCACGGGGGATGTACTTACAGGTATCACAGGAGCTTTGTTTGCGGTTAACGATGCAATGGATGCGGCATCATGTGCAGTATTTATAAATGGTGTTGCGGGTGATCTTGCATTTGATGAAAAAGGGTTCGGTTTGCTTGCGACAGATATAATTGACCGGATAACAGATGTTATATCAGAGGTGTTTTGATATGGTGCAGGATAACAGAAGAGTAAGCGTGGACATCGAAAGGAAATGGATCCGTATAACTATAAATCATGGAAAGGATGAAGAAATTCTCAAACTTACCCTTGATGAGGCCACCAACCTGAAAGAACAACTAAATAGTACTATTGAGGATTACCTGCAAAGGCAGAACATAAGAATTGATTAAAAACGGTGATTAATTGGAAGCTACATTCACACATATTGAAAATGACCGTGCTGTCATGGTGGACATCAGCAGGAAAGATGTCATTGTAAGAAAAGCCATAGCTTCCGGGGAGATAGTTCTTAGTGAAGCAACAATAGAAAAAATATCCACCGGGGCAGTTGAGAAGGGCAATGTACTTTCCACTGCACGCATAGCTTCTATTCTTGCGGTTAAGAAGACTCCTGAACTTATTCCCATGTGTCACCAGATCCCAATTACTTCAGTTGATGTGGACTTTTCAATTTATGATAATATCGTTTGCGCAAAGGTAGAGGTGCGTTCTGTCGGAAAGACCGGTGTGGAAATGGAAGCACTTACTGGTGTCTCAGTAGCATTGCTTACTGTATGGGACATGGTAAAGTCAGCTGAAAAAGACGAAACTGGTAATTATCCTGCTACCTTTATCCAAAATATAAAGGTTCTTGAGAAAGTAAAGGGGAACCAAAACTAATGTATTATAAGGATGCATTAGGAAACATTCAGATATTGAAAAATGAAATCTTAAAGAGGTACATTATTTGAAGATCATAGGAGGACCCGCATCCCAGGTTCTTTCATCAAGGGTTGCAAGAGAGTTAAATATAGAACCTACAGTGTGTGATTTCACAAGATTCCCTGATGGTGAACTGTACTCACGCATCCTTGATGAGGACGTGGATGAAGTTACCATTATACAGAGTACGACAACAGACTCTGATCTTGTCGCATTGCTGCAGCTTATAGATGCCTGTGAGGATTCACCTGTCATCAACGTAGTTATCCCTTACATGGGGTATGCAAGACAGGACAAGAAGTTCAAAACAGGTGAACCTGTAAGTGCAAGGGCAATTGCAAGGACAATTAATGCTGACAGAATATTCACTGTGAATATCCATGAAGCCAGTGTACTTAACTATTTCAATGCAGATGCCTTTGATCTTGATGCATCCGGCCTGATCGGTTATCACATAAGGTATCTGAATCTCAACAATCCTTTGATAGTGTCTCCTGATGAGGGTGCAATAAACCTCGCAGAAAACACTGCAAAGGATGTAGGTCTTGAATTCGATTACCTGGAAAAGACCCGTTTGTCAGGTGACACTGTTACCATCAAGGCTAAAAATGTTGATGTGATGGGCCGGGATATCATAATAATCGATGATATGATAGCCACAGGTGGAACCATGGCAGAATCCATAAAACTACTCAGATCACAGGGTGCAAAGGATGTATATCTTGCATGTGTCCATCCGGTGCTGGCAAGAAATGCTGTACTGCGCCTGTTCAATGCAGGAGTAAAGGATATAATTGCAACCGATACTATAGAAAAAGCGCAGAGCTGTGTCAGTGTGGCACCGTTGATAGCCAATGCTTTAAGAAGTATATAACCATTAATATATTGAGGTTTGATCATGACGTTACCCGATGTTTGCCCCAAGGACGGAATTTCTCAGTGTAAGAAAAAGGCCTGCCATCTTTACGTAGTTGAATGGCGTACTGGGGATGAACAATGTGTAATTGGATATCGTGCAACCCATAAACAGCTTTCAAAGTCTATGCCCCTCGAAGATACCTATGCCCAGAGCACTCGCATAAGGCTTGGAAGGGAAGGCCCTCATGAAAGAGATGTCCGACATGGAAGTGATCACATATATGAAACGGTTAGCTATGCACCGGAAAGGAAGCATCTGCAAAGGTCGGAAAGTAATGTTGAAACGGATACTGCAACGTCCGAAGAGTCTCCACGTCCTGTAAGGTATGAGGAAGTTGTGGTCAACAATAAGGATACTACAGTTTTCGAATCAAAGCATATAGAAGAAACAAAAAGTAAGGATAACAGAAAAAGAACATCACTGGACAAGATGATGGACCTGGACCTTCCTGAGAACTACGAGGAAGAATTCTGGAAATAGTTTACCTTTATGAAATATATGAAACCGGAAATACTTTGCAGGGTATATGATCTGCTTCTGGATGAACTGGGGCCCCAAAACTGGTGGCCTGCAGAGACCGCTTTTGAGGTTGTTGTCGGGGCTGTGCTCACCCAGCAGACAAAATGGGCAAATGTGGAGAAAGCCATAGATGGTCTGAAAGAGCATGATTTACTCGAAGTTCAGGCTCTTGCAAAAGCTGATGTTGCGTTGCTTGAGGAACTTGTGAGGTGCTGCGGTTTCTACCGGCAGAAAGCCTCCCGTCTTAAAGAGATTGCAATGTTTTTTGCAGAACACGGTATGGATAAAGTTTTTTCCATGCATATTGAACAAATTCGCAGTACCATGTTATCCCTTAAAGGTATTGGCAATGAAACCGCAGACAGCATTGTACTCTATGCTGCCAATAAACCCAAATTTGTCATCGATGCCTATACCACCCGTATGATGAAATGTATCGGTATTCAAGGCAATTATATGCAATTGCAGGGAATGTTTGAGAAAGAACTTCCTACAGATGTCGATATCTATAAGGAATACCATGCCCTCATTGTTGAGTATTCAAAAGCCTATTGTGGCAGGAACCGATGTAGTGAATGTATTCTGACAGGAATTGAATGAGAATGGATATTGAAACCTATACCCATATATATGACAGCTTGGGAAGTGTCAAAGACGTAAAAAGTGTGGCAAAAGAGTTTTCGCAACCTGTCGGTACTATCCATTCCATACTTAACCAGAAGACTGTCACAAAGGTCAAGAGGAATTTCACAAGGGTCAAGAACAATAGTGCCAGGCATTTCCGACAGTGGCAGAAAGGTAAAAGTATATCTGAGATTGCCAGGAATAACGACATACCTGAAACCCTGATGGTTTCCATGATCCTCAAGGAGATGGGTCTTCCCAAAAAAGGTTTTATAAGGAATCTTGATGAGTACCCGGAAGGCCGCCTGAAAAAAGAGGTTATGGAAGCAATGGAGTCTGATTTCTTCTTTTCCCCGAAAGCACATGATATGCATGCGGAAAAAGGTAAACTGGGTGAATCTATCCTTGCCATCTGGCTTACTGAAAAAGAGCTGACATACAGGTCAGAAGATGACCTGAGAAGTGAAGGTTTTACAAAAACACCTGACTTCCTACTGGATGAAGAGCTTGATATTGATGGTGTAAAAGTATCCTGGATAGAAAGCAAAGCCCTTTTTGGTGATGAAAAGGAGCATGATTATTACATTAAGAAGCAGTTCAGAGAATACGAGGAAAACTACGGCATCGGTATGATCGTTTACTGGTACGGTTTCATCGATACTATCAGCTTCAATGGTAATATCATAAAAGATTATGAGTTCTTCGATGAAGGCGAGATGGTAGAAGAACTTTTGAATTTTAAGACATATTGGTAGTTATTTTAACTATTATTCATTCAGTTCCTTATTGAGTAACTTGAAGTTTTTTGTATACATCTGGTATACACCTTCCTCGTCATATATTACTACTTCTTTATTGATGGTGGCATGGTTGCCGTGTATGACCAGGAAAGGCCAGAGCTCGCTATTCTCAGGATCGCGTTGGTTCTTCATATTGAAGATGTCCTCTGAAGTGCTTATTGGTATCCTGTGTAATTTCTCTGTAATACGGGTCATATCTACTAGATATACTACCTGTTTATTAATATCTTTCGAGTTGCATTTGTATGAGGTCCGAATCTGTCCGTGAACGGACAAAATGTCATGATTTGATACCGGATTGGATTTTCTTCTTAAGCAAAGCTTATAATAGTAACAATCATCTAAGGTTACTGGCTTTTGAGCAGTAAATTTACTACATTCTTATATTATTTTATTATATATAGGTGAAATTATGGCAGACATTACACATTGGGCAGATGTCATAGCAGATGAGGTGCTTGCAAAAGGCACAAAGCATCTCGTTGCAACCGGTATCACACCCTCAGGTCACATTCATATTGGTAACATGCGCGAAGTAGTAACTGCAGATGTAGCATACAGGGCTCTTATTGATAAAGGAGCTGAAGCTGAATTCATCTATATTGCAGATACCTACGACCCTCTGAGAAAAGTCTATCCTTTCCTGGATGAAGCAAGCTATGCACAACACGTTGGAAAGCCCCTTTCTGAGATCCCATGTCCCTGCGGTGAGCATAAGAGTTATTCAGAACATTTCCTTGAGCCTTTCCTGGGAGCCCTTGAGCACCTCGGAATACACCCGAAGGTTTACAGGGCTGATGAGCTGTACAAAGAGGGAGTATATGCTGAAGCTATCAAACAGGCTCTTGTAAAAAAGGATGAGATTGCAGCGATACTTCAGAAATTGTCCGGCAAGACCCCGGCAGAAACATGGAGTCCTTTCAATCCTATCTGTTCTGAATGCGGTAAGATCAACACCACTATTGTCAAAGGGTTTGATCTGGATGCAGAAACAGTGGACTATGACTGTTCATGTGGAAACAGCGGTACAGTATCAATGAATGGTGGCGGCAAGCTCACATGGCGTGTTGACTGGCCTGCAAGATGGAAGGCACTAGGGGTTACAGTCGAACCTTATGGAAAGGATCATGCTTCAAGAGGCGGTTCCTATGATACGGGCGTGGCTATAGTTAAAGACATTTTTGGGTCTGAAGCTCCTCATCCAATTGTCTATGAATGGATCATGCTCGGTAAACAGGGCGCTATGTCATCATCAACAGGTGTCGTTGTTTCAATTTCAGACATGCTGAAGGTTGTCCCTCCTGAGGTACTGCGGTATCTTATCATCCGCACAAAGCCTGAAAAGCACATAAGGTTCGATCCTGCATTGCCACTGCTCACACTTGTGGATGAGTTCGAACGCCTGCATTCCAGTGATAACGCCACGTCCTACGATAAAAGGATGATCGAGCTTTCACATGCTGCAGGGCTTTGCCATACGGATATCCCATTCAAGCATATGACAACCATATATCAGGTTGCAGCAGGCGATTTTGACAGGATACTGAATATCGTCAAAAGAGCAGGATATGACACTTCAAATGAGAAGTGCATACGTGAGCTTGCCGAGAATGTCGGAAACTGGCTTGAGATGTACGCTCCCGACAATGCAAAGTTCAGCGTACAGGAAGAACTTCCTGTTATGGCGGCAACTATAACTGATTTCCAGAGAGCTTTCCTAATCTCATTTTCAGACCTGCTTGATAAGAGCGGTGAACTGACAGGTGAGGATTACCACAATCTGGTATATTCCTCAAAGGAACCAGGCAGTGAACTGAATACAATGATAGCAAATGCAATGGAAGTAGCTCCTGAATCATTACAGGTTGACCCGAAGGAACTCTTCAAGGCAATATACATCTCCGTACTCGGGCAGGCATCAGGTCCGAAGGCTGGCTGGTTCCTTTCCTCACTTGAAAAGGATTTTCTTGCCAGGCGTTTCAGGGAAGCAGCGGCATACAGACCCTGATCATGAGTGAACATTCTTTCCCGGGCGAAAGCTCTTGCAGTAAATCGCATTTCTTCGCCTGGGATAAAGAATACAAACACGTGATATGGGGCGGCCCCAGGCCAATCTCAATGCTTGAGGGGTTGATTTCACCTCCATCCCGTGTGCTTGACCTGGGCTGCGGGAATGGAAGATACCTTCTTCCTCTTTCACGGAAATATGATTCTGTAGGTACTGATGTATCAGTAACTGCGGTCTATAAGGCCCGTTCTTACATTTCTAAAAACAATACGCAGGCTGAGTGTCTTGTATCAAGCATAACCTCAATTCCTTTTTCCGATAACTCTTTTGATGCTGTCCTTTGCCTTGGGGTCATACAACATCTGCTGGAAGATGAAAGAAAACTGGCAATAAATGAGATCAAAAAAGTGATGAAAAACGGTGCTTTCCTTTTCATTGAAGTCTTTGGGACCGAAGATATGAGATACGGTGGCGATGAGATCGAGAAGAATACTTTCCGCAGGAAGAACGGCATCATCTACCACTATTTCACAGAATACGAACTTGCATCTTTGCTTACCGGATTTGATATTATAGAAATGAAAGATATTGTTTCAGAAAAAAAGTTTCATGGCACCCCTCACAGGCGCCACCAGATAAGGGCAATTGCCCGTCTTTAGAACACAATTCCAAGGTAATTTAAGACAATGATAAGTAGTGCACCTACAACTCCTGCAATTGCACATGCCAAAATAACTACCCAGGAATAAGCGATCTCCAGCCCCAGTACAAGGTTTGCAACAACGAGCACAATAAGTCCCAGGATTGTGTTTATTACCATGTTCTTTACGGTCTTCAGTACCTTCCAGAGAAGATATGCAGCTACAATAGCCACGATGAGGATTATTATTTCACTTACCATATACACCATTTTTGTATTGTTATGATAAGTATTTAATGCTTACTAAAAAATTAAGATTTGTTGAGAAGATGGAGAAAACGATCGATCTCTTCCTTTATGACATTGAAGCTGCTATATTCTTTACAGATTATCCGTTTATCTCCCAGTATCATTGCAGAAACATTGGTTTCAGGTGTGTACAGGCACAGGACAGGCATTCCTTTCTGTAATGCGCTGCAAATCTCATAGCCAACACCTATGGAGGGAGTGGTCACTTCTGCTATCAAACTGTCACTTTTTTCAAGGAACTCCATGTCACGTATGTATATCTCCTGTTCCGTTAACAGGGATTCAGTCTTCTCAAGTTCCGGGTCAGCAACATGCCAGCTAAGCACTTCGTGTCCGCTCTCCTGTAAGTAGTTGCACATATCGATATAGGTGGGCAGCATATGCCTGCCTCCCCTGATAGATGCTGAAAGGAATACGTTCATAGTACTCCCCTGTGGTAATGTCCCCTTGTATGGCATTCGCTGATGTCACTGCCTTCCCACACGTGCTTTGTGCTCTTACTGAAGTGGGAATCGATGCCATCCCTGTAGGCGCGAGTAACCTTTTCCACGCGTTCGTCATCTATGGTTCTTGCATCTATCCGCAGTCTTGAAACGCCTGCCCTGATTAGTTGTGGTATGTCTTCCAGCAGGCATAGCTCCCTGGAATTATAGATGTGAGTCCTGCAGTCAGAATCTGTCTGTATAAGGAATTCATATCCTTTCTCATCGACAAGCTCAAACCGCCCGCTTTTGCAGTGGGACCCACAGTTATCCTTCTGTCCCAGGATGCCCCCTATAAGGCAATGCTCAGACTCCATTATCTGGATCCCTCCGTGCACGATGTATTCACAATTGCCATAGAGAGCTATTTTGGTAATCTGCCCGAGATTCATTTCCACTGAAAGGGTGACTGTGTCTGCACCTTTCCCGGCCAGGAATTCAAGTGTATGCCTGTTGAATACATTCATAGGGCTATCTGTTACAGTTTTCATTCCTGATGCGGATGCTGTAACCATTCTGAAAACTCCGGCATTTGCGATTATGATTCCTTCAAAACCGAGTTTTTTTGCCATTGATATACTGTCTTTGACTTTCTTCATTTCCGCATCTTTTACAATGACCGGTGTTTGTAGGTACAATGGTACCTCTTTTTCGACTGCTAAAGTAATGGCAGAGCGCCAATTCTGGTCTTCAGTGTTTACCACGTCACTTTCAAGATATACAATGTCTGCTCCGCCCTTGATCGCAGATACAAAGGCATCAGGGTTGTTAACACTTACAGCAAGTAACGTTTTTTTGTCATCTATCTCCGTTTCCTGCTCTTCTGTCGGTGGAATATTATCTATACTTTGTCTGGCACGTGCCGGTCTTCTCCATTTTTCTATCCTTAGACTCTCAAGCCTGGATATTGCTTCATTCCTTGCATTGTTAAGTTCCTTTATTGGTATGAATGCATTATCAGGGATGTCTATCTCAATTCCGGAGGGTTCAAAAACAGTGTTCCCGGTCTTTGATAGCTGATTTCTGACATCTTCTGCAGTTGTCGGTCTTTTAAGTGATGTCTCAACTACATAATCGGAAATGACATTTGCAATATTGTTCTCATTGTCAGAAACCGAGAGTTCCATCTTCTCTCCGGTATGTGCCTTCAGGCTGATGGATACGGGAATCCTGCGTATTGGTGAAGGGGAACTGAAAGACTGCTGCAATCCTTTCATAAGGGAATCGTCCAGTGTCCTGTAAACGATTGTTCCGGGTTTTATTATCTCTTCAAAATTGAAAGAAATAATGTCACCATTTCCTGCACTTTTCACGGGCCTGTTGTCGACGAACATACCCCTGACAATAGTCCCTGATTCACGGTAGCCTTCAAAGCCGATACCGTCTCCGGTTTCAAGTTCTCCGGTGAGTTCTATTAGAAGGCTCTCGAATTTCTGGTTGTAACCTTTCACTTTTCCAACCATGATACCCTGGTTATGTGGTCTTTCACGGCTCATGAGGTCACCGGCAGGATCACCTTTGAAATAACCTGTTGAGAACTCCCGGTTGAAAAGTTGCTCAAGCTGCGTTGCTTCTTCTTCAGATACAAAATAATTGTCCGGATCTTCTACAAACCTATCTAGCAGCCGACGGTATATGCTCACGACACCTGCAACATATTCGGGTCGTTTCATACGGCCTTCTATCTTGAAAGAATCGATTCCGGCTTTTATGAGTTCAGGCAGCATCTCTGAGGTGTTCAGGTCTTTTGGACTCAGGAGGTAGCTACCTTCTGTTTTTTCTTCCCTTCCGTCCTTCAGGAGCCTGTACTGTTTGCGGCATGGCTGAGCACAATGTCCGCGATTACCACTTCTGCCTCCGATCATGCTGCTCATGAGACACTGGCCGGAGTAGCAGATACATAGGGCACCATGCACAAAAACCTCAATTTCAATTCCTGTTTGTGCTTTTATGATTTTTATCTCATCAAGTGAGAGTTCCCTGGCAAGAACTGCCCTTTTCACATCCATTTCCTTAAGTAAAAGGACACCTTCGGTATTGTGGATGGTCATCTGGGTACTTGCATGCACTGGAAGCGTTGGAACCATTTTCCTTGCAAGTGATAATAAGCCCATGTCCTGCACTATGATTGCATCTGTTCCCAGCTCGTCCAGGGTGTACATGATATCAAGGGCTTTTTCCACCTCTGTATCCTTTATGAGAGTGTTCAGTGTCACGTAGACCTTAACTCCCCTGAGGTGAGCAAAGTCAAGTGCTTCCCTGAGTTCCTCTATGGTAAAATTACCTGCATATGCCCTGGCGCTGAAATCCTTTATCCCGATATAAACTGCATCGGCACCATTTTCTACGGCAGCTATGAGGGATTCCATATTCCCTGCAGGGGCTAAAAGTTCAGGAGTTCTAAGCATGATAATCGCTCAGATGAGGTTACAGTATATAAATAGCCCCCCTTAAAAAGTCCTCATTCTGAGAAGGCTGCGGTTCCTTTAAAAAAAAAGAAAGAAGAAAAAAGGCTTATTGATTGTATTCTATTGTCTGGACATTGCCCTCTTCATCCATAATGGTCATCTTCCCGTCTTTCAGGCTCATCTCACTGACGAGGTTTTCGTCTGTATCATAGTACTTCCAGCTGAAAGTCTCACCATCTTCTGACCACATGTACTCTATCCTGGATACATCGTCCTCGGGGTTAGTGGATTTGAATTCTGCCTTGCACATACGCACTCCGTCAATTACCTCTGATCCGGTAATTACCATGGAAACTACTTCTCCAGTGCTAGTAGTAGATGTCCATGAAGAACCTACAGAGCACCAGTCATCTTCGTTAGTTGTGGTTACTTCCACTGTCTGTCCGTCATCGGTCTCATAGGTGGTACTATCCTTGTCACCGCAGCCGGAAGCAGCCACAGCTATCAACAACATTATAGTTATTAACATCTTTAATTTCATGATAATCCTCATTTTCGGAATACTCTTATAGGATTTAAGGATAGTGATTCTATCCTTTGTTTATCAATATGAAGGAAAGATGAATGACAGGAGCCGGAATTGTTCTTAACATCTTGAAAGTGCATTAACTTTTGACTGGAAAGCAATCTTTACTTTGTGCAACATTTCGTCTAATATTGTCATATGCGCGGGTCGAACCATCTCATTTTTTAATACACAGGTAGGTTGCCATGAATCCATTCTGGTACTGGGATTGTTCTATCCTGAAACCTGCTTTTTCAATTAATCCTTCCATTACCCAGTCAAAAGTTGAGAATTCTTCTTTTATGTGAAGTTTCATCTCATTGATAATTTCATCTCCGGCTTCAGGAGGCATCTTTTGAAACACCTGCGAGAAATAGAAATCAAAATCCCGGGTATCTGATGAAAAGACCACATCCTTCAGGTAGAACTTTCCTCCTGGTTTGAGCATCGAATTGACATTCCTCAATGCGATAAGTTTCCAGAAATCCGGTAGGTGGTGCAATACAAGCTGGGTTACCACTGCATCGAATTCCTTTCCTTTTGGCTCGAATGTCAGGAATCCAGCTTTGGTAAAGTCAATGTTGTCTCTACCTCTTGTAATTGATTTTTCCCTGGCAAATTCAAGCATTCCCTGAGAGATGTCTAAAGCAAGGACCTGTTTGCAGTATCTTGAAAGCTCAATAGAAAATTCCCCGGTTCCGCATCCGATCTCCAATACATTATGGTCCGGCCGGAGGTCAATGAGCTTTATCATGGTCTCAGCCTCTTCAGCTATGTTTCTGATAGTTCTCATCTTCCTGTCGTAGTTCTGGATCTCTTCTTCACTTGTATAATCGGTTCCTTTCTGAATGAACTCGTCGTAGTACCAGTCTGGCAATTCTTTCATAGTGATCTCTCTTTTCTATGTATGTGGCAGACAGCCTGTTATTCGCTTTTGTCAATTACCGTTTAGTGTAATTTACATACACAATATCTTTTAATATTTAAGGAATTATTGCCTGTATTCAAGAGGCTAAAAAAGTGATACATAAAAGTTGAAATTGGAAAAGAAGTTACTTCTTTTCCTTTTTATTCAACACGTAACTTTTGAGGATATACAAACCCATTATTATCACTGCCATGTTATAGAAGGCTTTGATGATGGGTACGTATTGGTACTCGAACCATGTGTAAATTATATTATCCACTGTGAAATAGAGCTGAAGTGCGGAAATGGCAATGATGATGCCTATCAGTACCAGCAGGCCACCTTTGAAATAGTCTTCTGTGGTTTTGTCCTTCTGTTCTTTATTCACTTTTGGAGGAACTGCGACTTTTTCATATTTTTGTTCCTTTATGTCTTTTTCCTCGTTCATTGTAATCTTCTCCTTACCATGTATAGTGCTGTGATAAGTGATATTGCTGCAAACGGCCATGTAAATCCAGGGCTTGCTTCCTCAGAAGTCTCCTCTGGTTCTTCGTAGAGCCATTCTTCTTCAACTACGAAGTCACCCGTATCTACATTCTTATTCTGTACCTGCTGGTCTCTGTCAATGACCTTTTCAGGATTCAGCTGCACATAGTCTTCTCCGGTTATGATCATCGTGTTACCTTTCCATACGCTGATTTCTACGATGTAGTTATAGTTATCAGGCACAGTAAGGTTGATGCTTCTGATGGCAGTCTCCTCAGGCTTTATCTCTCCTGAGCTTATCCACTTCTTGTCAGCGATCAGCCTTGCATCCATTTCCCTCGCTTTCACAAGTATCTGATAGTCTTCGGTGGTCTCTGCCCCCTCATTCTTCAGGTAGATATCATTTTCAATGACAACTCCTTTGGCTGTGACTCCTCTTACAATGAAATCTATGCCTTCTATCTGGATGCCTGTTTCCTGGAGATCAGTTGGCAGGTTCTCAATTCCTGACAGGCTGACCTGTCGTTCGGAACTGACGTCACCGTCTTCAATGACCGCGACATTAATGCGATAATTACCGCTTTTTGGAATGTGTATGGTCTCTATTATTGTTCTTGTCTCTTCTTCCGCTATAAGGCCAATCTCTTTTTCCTGCTTCAGTTCGAGCAGGCCTGTTCGCTGGTTGAACACTTTGGTCATCAGGCTTACATTGTCAGTGCTGTCAGTCCCCTGGTTCTCTATGTATGTTGTTACATTGAACCATGCATAAGTGCTTTTGACACTATCCACGGACATTTCAATATCTGTAATCCTCAGTTTTGTCTCTTCATCAAATTCACGCAGGCATCCGCCGGACGCTGCAGAGAACAAGATGATGACAAGTATCAGAAAAGAATAGGTTAAACGTCTGAATGTTATATTATCCCCTTCTTAAATAGAAGGATGGATACTATTTATACATTTTGAATTATTTATGCATTATGCAAATTTACTGACACCTGTTGAAGGGAAGAGTTTAGTCCGTGCAGATGCACGGATTCTTCCTGCATGTAGGACACTTATCAGGGTACTTTTCAAGGAAAGCAGCTTCAAGGTCAACATTATAGAGGTTTGCAAGGGCGGCTATCCAGGCAAAACAGTCTGCAAGCTCCTCCCTTATGTTATCCATATCGTCCCTGCGGATGGCTTCTGCAAGTTCACCGACCTCTTCTACAAGCCAGAGGGTGGTGGCTGGTGCGCCTCTTCTCCTGTCGTTATGGGCGTAGAGGTCATACATACGTTTCTGGAATTCTGAGATTTCCATGTCTTTCGCCTGTCCTTAAAGTCTTACAGGAATGTCCTTTTTCCTGAGGTATTCCTTTGTGTCGTTGACGGTATACTCTCCAAAATGGAATATGCTTGCTGCAAGTGCTGCATCTGCCTTTCCTTTTGTGAATCCTTCGTACATGTGCTCAGGATTACCTACACCACCGGATGCGATGATCGGTATCTCAAGTTCATCGGAAAGTTTTCTTGTGATAGGGATATCGAATCCATCATAAGTTCCGTCCTTGTCCATACTGGTGAGCAGTATCTCGCCGGAACCAAGTTCATCAACCTTCTTTGCCCACTGGACCGCGTCTATTCCGGTTGGATGCCTCCCACCGTAGATGACCACCTCATACCATGCAGGGGTGCCGTCTTCCAGCTCCAGTATGGTCTTGTCAGGATTATCTTTAACATTCAGGTTCCTTTTGCAGTCGATGGCTGTGACGATGCACTGGGCACCGAATATTTCCGATGCATCCCTTATAAGGTCCGGGTTCTTTACAGCAGCAGTGTTGATAGATACCTTATCTGCGCCTGCCCTGAGTATCTGGCGTATGTCTTCGATGGAGTTTATCCCGCCTCCAACAGTTAGTGGAATGAAAACCTCATCAGCGGTTCTTTCGATTACCTTCACCATGGTACCTCTCCCTTCATGGGATGCGGTTATGTCAAGAAAAACAAGTTCATCAGCACCCTGTTCATTGTATCTCTTGGCAAGTTCCACAGGGTCGCCTGCCTTTCTCAGATCAACAAACTCTATCCCCTTGACAACTGTCCCGCCTGCTTCATCAAGCGTAACGTCAAGACATGGAATGATCCTTTTAGTAAGCATGTATTATCTTTTCCCTTGCATTGCTTTTTTATTCGTATCCCCGGCTCGAAGTCAGATGATATAGATGATATCGGTAGTATGTTTAGAAGATATGAATGCTTCAATTTAATACTTGCTGCAGGATCCCTGTAACAAAATAGTAACCTGATGTGCAGTGAGACAATGGTAACAGAGTTAATGATAACGTTTTTTATCCCCGGGCTGTGTTCTCCAACTGCGCAGTTTTCCATTGGTCTGCAAAAAAACAAAGGACGATGGATGTAACATCCAGTCTTATCCGATGAAGACAGTATAATAAAGGCTTGAAGATCCATTTCATCCGCTAATGGTCACAAAATATATCATTCTGTCCGAATCTATTGGGTACAGCATTATTTTCGTATCCCCTGCTGAAGAATCGGCAGTCTGCGGGTCCGTTACGTCAATCTCTATGTCGTTGATAGTGAAACTACCGGAAATGACATCGATAACCATCCTGTCACTTATGCCCATTATCACTTTATGTGTACTTAACGGAGAATATATGGCAGTGCTTCCATGTGAAGAAAGGACCATCCTGATCTCTGCAAGGTCTATATCATCTCCACCTTTATGTTCAAGCAGATACTTACTGTCACCGAGTGCTGAAGCCTGTATTGCAGGTTCCGGTACAGGTTTTGCCGGAGTACTGGCCGTGCTGGTTTGTTCAGTTTGTCCGGCGGGCAAAGCCATCTCACTGCCCGGACTTTCAGCTTGAGTTGCACCGAGTGTGGTTTGATTGTTCTGCTCTGCTTCTGTACTGACATTATTGTGCTGGTCCGCTTCATATCCGGGCTGTTCCGGTATATTGATATCCTCTTCGTTGTTATCAGGTCCTGATATGCAACCAGAACCTACCGTAGCCAACACTATCAGGCTGATTGCCAAAATCACATGAACATAAATATGATATGTCTTCACCTAAATCCCCCTTCCCTTTAG
This sequence comes from Methanolobus psychrotolerans, assembly GCF_002243045.1. GTDB lineage: Archaea > Halobacteriota > Methanosarcinia > Methanosarcinales > Methanosarcinaceae > Methanolobus > Methanolobus psychrotolerans. The sequence goes on along the minus strand of NZ_MBKP01000010.1, from coordinate 39,317 downwards.
ACTTATTATTTTGTTTATTTGTATGCTATTTATTTCTTCTCATCACGGCCTGGCAATCATTGCTAAAGTTTTTATGTTCTGTTTTTCTTGGACGTGTCCTTGAGTTATTTACTTCTTTTTTATATAATAGTAAACCAATTTATAAGGAAGGGGAAAACCACTTCCGAAATAGATTTGCCAGAGTTTTGTTGCTTAAATGCTGATTGTCCTGATTATGGATTAAAAGATCAAGGAAACATAGTACTTAAAAAAGGAAGTATTCGTGGAGTTACAAGAGCTACTGAACATGATAAAGACACAATTTGTAAATGGTTTAAGCTTGCAGGAGCTCATTCTTAAGAGGTTACAGATTACTTCCTTAAGGATCTGAACCTTAAGAGAGTAGAAGTTGATGAGATCTGATCATATATAATAAAAGCAAAAGGTTATGTGATCAGTACAGTTTATCATATTGTTTTTGGAGATCCTAAAGAAATATTAGGGATGATTGGAGCTTGTTCAGATGACTACATTAGTACTTCATATGTAGAAAGGATTAATCTCACAATCAGAACATCTCTTGCCAGGCATGCGGGAATATGGAATAATCACTTCAACAATTTTTAAATCTTACTTCTACAGATTTATAGAACTGCTCTGCACAGGGCATAGATCAAAAAATAATATCTGTGTACATCTACATGTAACTGCTGTTCTAAATCAAAATATAAATGCATATACGCTCAATTCCGCAGCATGATTTTCCAGTGCCGGTAGCCGTAAATTCCCATTGCGGGCAGGAACGAGAGCAGGCAGATCAAATATATGGTTTCAGATCCCACAGCTTTGAGCAGAGGATTGGCTGTCAGGGGCCACAGTGGTCTTATGTCCGTATAAAGAAAAGAATCAAGCAGCACATGGCTCCACGTTCCTATTATTGAGCCTGATATTACCGACATAAAGGAATATGTTTGTTCTATCCTCATTTTGTCAGTAATTTTCTGTAACCGTCGTCTTTGTGAAAATAGCAGCCATGCAAGCAGAAACGCAATCAATGTTGCACTCAGAAAAGTATGAAATGGTCCGTGCAGGGGTCGGCAACCTGCAAAGAGGCAATAAGTGGCTCTCACATCAACAATTATGCTTCCCAGAAGAATAGAAAAAAGGTTGACCCTTTTCTCTAAAAGTTCTCCGAGCAAAAAGGCCGGTCCCAGATGAAACGGTGTGAAAGGCATTCAATATCAGCTTAACTGGCCGTATGGATTTTCTTCATAGTAGCGAAGGAATTCTTCTGCAGAGACTGTGGCTTTGGATTCGGAACCAAAGAGCAGGCTTGAAAGGGATGGTTTATTCATGTAAATAATAGTTCTCTCTCCTTTGATACCACCCATCTCTGCTGCCATGTCAATGGCATCGTAAAGGTTACCAAACTCATCCACAAGGCCAAGTTCTTTTGCTTCTCTTCCGGTGTATATCCTGCCATCTGCAAGATCTTTGACCTCACTTATACTCATACTCCTGCCTTCTGCAACATCACGTAAAAAGTTTCCGTAAACTTCTGCAACAACCTTATTGGCATATTCCTTTTCATCATCTGAAAGCCCTCTCCATGAGCCCCCCATATCCTTGAATTCTCCAGATTTCACTATGTAGAATTCAACTCCTTCTTCTTCATAGTATGCTGAAAGGTTCTGGAATGTCCATATAGTTCCTATGCTTCCTGTCATGGTAGAAGGGTTGGCAACTATAAGGTCTGCGGGTGCAGACAGGTGGTAGGCTGCACTTGCCGCTACATCTCCCATAGAGATAATAACCGGTATTCCACTATCGCTTGCCTTCTTAACCTCGGTGTATATCTCTTCTCCAGCAGTTGAGGATCCTCCTCCACTATTCACTCGCAGGACAATGGCTTTTACATTCTTATCCCGCAGGGCCTTTCTGATGTTATCTGACACTTCTTCAGAACTTATATACCCAAGTCCTCCCGGGATGCTGCTGGTAATAAGAGTACCCTGTACGTATATGACAGCTACTTTTTCATTTGATGAGTAAAGGTCGCCGTTAAATGTCTGGTAAATGACTGCAAAGCTTGCACCTATAATGAACAAAAGAACAGCAACAATTGTTATGTATTGCCATTTGCGGCTTTTCTTCTTAACTACAGAAGACTCTCTGAAAGGTTTGTTGTAATCAGTCATTGTTTCTTTTTTTGGTTGAGCTTTTTCTGTTACCTCAGTAGCTCTGGAATTAGTATCATTCACGGAGTCCATTTCATCGATATTATTTACTGGAGGCCGGTTAATCACGGTTTCATCAATCTTTGTTTCTTCTGATTTGTTTAAAACAGAAGTTTCCTCTTCTTCCACTTTATTTATGATGTCATCAGATTCGACGCTGGTCTGGATATCATCTGTTTTGCTTTCTTCATAACTATACGGGTAAAGATGATATTCGACATCATCCTCTGTTTTTTTATCTGAATTATCTCCGTTCATCTCTAGATTCCATCCCGGTTATTAAATGTATGTGCACATTCAAAAACCTTGCCTTATGCCTGGCAAGCGAAATATATTTTATAATTGCATGCAATCAAACATCAGAGATATTGAAAATTTCCTGGAGAAAATAAATGTCAAACATTCCTTCTGATAAAGCCGTGCTTGTAACTTGTGGTCTTCCATATGCTAACGGGAAAGCTCATGTCGGGCATCTTAGAACTTATATTCCTGCAGATATTTTTGTTAGGTCCCTAAAAAAGAACTCACAGGAAACAACATTCGTCTGCGGTTCTGATACTCATGGAACTCCTATTGTAGTAAATGCCGAGGAACTTGGGATCACACCTAAAGAACTCGTACAGAAATACCATGTACACTTTGAAGAAGTATTCAAGAAAATGGGTGTTAGGTTTGATGCTTTTGGGACAACAGATGATGATACAAACCATAAGAGAACTTTGCAGATCGTTGAGAAACTTATAGAAGAAGGTTATCTTTACCCTAAGACCATAGAGATTGCTTACTGCCCAAAATGTGACCGTTTCCTGCCTGACAGGTATGTTGCAGGTACATGTCCCCACTGCGGTGAGAAAGCACGTGGCGATGAATGCGACCAGGGATGTGGAAAGCACCTGGAGCCGGGAGAACTCAAAGAGCCTGTATGTACTATATGCCGGGGCCCTGCTGAGTACAAGGAACAGGAACATTTCTTTTTCAAACTATCCGGATTCAAGGATTTCCTGCTCGAACACCTGGAAAACCTTGGTGGCACCCTTAATGCACGCAACTATGCGCTGGGATGGGTAAAGCAGGAGCTCACAGACTGGTGTATCACAAGGAACCTTGAATGGGGTGTGAAATTCCCGGGACACGATGACCTTGTCGTTTATGTATGGGTGGATGCACCTATTGGTTATATGGCATTTACAGAGCAGTGGGCAGAAGCTACTGGTGGTGACTGGGAGAAATTCTGGAAGGGTGACTGTCCGATAATCCACTTCATTGGTGGGGATATCATCTACCACCACTGTATTTTCTGGCCTGCAATGCTCAAAGGAGCTGACTACAGCCAGCCATCTGCAGTTGTTGCATCGGGTATGCTGAAGATAGAGGACAAGACTTTCTCAAAGACCCGTGGTTATGTGGTCTGGGTTGAGGAGGATTACCTGGATCATGGTTTCCATCCTGACCTGCTAAGGTATTATCTTGTAAGCTACACCTCGCATACAAAAGAGGTCAATTTCTCATGGAAGATATTCCAGGATAAGATCAACACCGAGCTTGTAGGCGTGTTCGGTAATTTCCTATACAGGAACCTGCTCTTTGCTTACAAGAACTTCGGCGTGATCCCTGAGGGAGATATCGACCCGGAGGTAATTGAGAAGATAAACTCCACTATTGAAGATGTCATAAGGGCAAATGCAGAATATGAGTTCAAGAAGGCTGCAGATACTGCAATGGCTCTTGCATCATACGGAAATTCATACTTCCAGTCAAATGAACCCTGGAAGCTCATAAAGGAAGACAAGGATGCCTGCGGAAGGGTAGTTAAGAACTGTATCCAGATAGCTAAGGCGCTTGTCCTGCTATTCGAACCTATGATCCCTGTCAGCATGGAGGTTGCCTGGAAACAGATAGGTATGGACTCTGATATCCATACTGCAACTTACAAGGAAGCAACTATTCATGTGGTTAGCGGCACCGCACTGGTGCAGCCTGAAATACTGTTTACAAAGATAGAGGATGATAAGATCGAAGAGATGACAAAGATATCCTCAAAACGTGTAAAGACGGCCATGGCTAAGGAAGCAGGCATAAAGGAAGAAGTAAAAATGGAATTCAAAGAAGAAATAGAATATGATGATTTTGCAAAGCTTGACATAAGGGTTGGAAAGATAATTTCCGCCGAGAAGGTAAAGAAATCAAAGAAACTCCTGCGCCTCCTGGTCGATATAGGAGATGAGGAACCAAGACAGGTGGTCGCAGGTCTTGCAGAATACTATGAACCTGACGAGATGATAGGCAAGACCGTGAACGTGCTTGTCAACCTCAAGCCTGTGAAGCTCTGTGGTGTCGAGTCCCAGGGCATGCTCCTTGCAGCAGATGCTGGCGAGAGGGTATCACTGCTGACAACGGATAAGGAAATGAGCCCGGGTTCGTGTATTAGATGAGTTCGGATTTTAGTTGCTCTTTTTGGTCATCAGTGAGTTTTGAGGGGCAACACGTATAAAGAACGAACGAGGATTTCCACTTATAGAGTAAGGGGCGATCAGAATTAGTGGAATTGGCAAAGATTTCATGGAAAAGACACAGTACCGCTATCTTGGCAGGTCGGACCAGTCCATGGGGTATCCCCAGCCAGACTTGGAACTGGGTCCACAGGACAAGGACAAAGTCATAGACCTCCCGCAGCCAAAGGATGTTAAAGTTGAAGATATCAGCCTGAGGCAGGCTATCGAAAGGAGAACGAGTGTCAGGAACTACAGTTCAGAATCGCTTTCAATGGAAGAGCTTTCATACATGCTCTGGTGCACTCAGGGAGTTAAGGAAGTCATCAGGGAAGCTGCAACCTTCAGGACTGTACCTTCGGCCGGTGCCAGGCATGCCCTGGAAACCTATGTGCTTGTGAACAATGTCCAGGGACTTGAAAAAAGCCTGTACAGATTCCTTCCCATTGAGCACAAGCTTGTTGAAATCGACATGGACAAGAACATTGCAGATAAGATAAAGCATGCCTGTCTTGACCAGTCCTTTGTTAAGACAAGTGCAGCGACATTTATCTGGACAGCAGTGCCCTACAGGATGGCCTGGAGATACGGACAGAGAGGGTACAGGTATCTTCACCTGGATGCCGGGCACGTGTGTCAGAACCTGTACCTGAGCGCTGAGTCTGTGGGCTGCGGGGTCTGTGCCATCGGGGCGTTCCTTGACGAGGAGATCAATCCTGCACTTGGTATTGACGGTGAGAACGAGTTTGTCATATATGTTGCAACGGTGGGGAAAAAATGAGAGACGCACAGGCGGTATCTTCAGCCTATAAAACTACTGCAAAGGAACTTATGCGAATCCCGGGGGTGGGAAAAATGACCGCAGAGGACCTCTGGAACCTTGGTATGCGTAATATTGCAGACCTGAAGGAAAGGGATCCTGAAGAGCTCTATCTTCAGTTATGCGACCTTCATGGAACAAAGCTTGACAGATGCGTGCTCTACGTGTTCAGGTGTGCTGTCTATTTTGCATCCAGCGATGAGCACGACCCGCAACTTCTGAAATGGTGGAACTGGAAAGATTAGAATCCTTCGGATTCTTTTACATTTAAACTGCCAGCTCAAGTCCCAGATAATCTTTTATTACCGTGAAAGCCATGGTTGGCGGGAAGGCTCCCACTTCAGTAATTATTAGATCGATGTATTCTGCCGGAGTCACATCAAATGCAGGATTCCTGACCTTGACATTGGGAAGCTCCCTGAGGATCTGCGCATCTATTACCTCATCAATGGAACGGTCCTCTATCTCAACCATTTCTCCAAGAAGGGTCCTTGGACTGAATTTGTAGGTTTCCGCGGCAACAATAACATTCCTGCGGGCTTCATGTGCTGCCATTGCAAGCTGGGAAGTGCCTATCTTGTTAATTAACGCACCGTTAACGGAAATAGAATCAGCACCTACCACAACAAGGTCCACTTCTTTCATTATCAGCCGCACAGCAGAATCCACTATCATGGTCGTGGGAATGCCATAATCATTCAATTCCTTGATAGTTATCAAGCCCTGCCTTCGGGGACGGGATTCAGTAGCAATTACCGATATGTCCTTGCCCTGGTCAAAGGCTGTTTTGATAATAGAGAGCGCTGCGTGGGAATTGCAGTGTGTCATTATGACATCACCATCACGAATACGCTGAGCGCCTATCCTTCCTATTTTACCAAGTGCCTGTTCTGCATTTTTAATGAATTTCTCCGCATTCCCGGTTATTTCATTAATGGCATCATAGACATTTGTAGCACTGTGTCTTTTTGTGAGAGCAACGGAATTGGGAAGAGACACAGCAGTTGGTCTGGTGTCCACAAGTGTCTTTGCGGCTGCTTCGAGCTTAAGGTTGAATTCACTTAAGGGCAGGGATTTCAGCGACATTGCATAGTCCCGCAATGCGGCTGATGCTGCAACTGCAATCCTTCCTGCTCCCCGGATCTCCATTGTTCTTATCTTCTCTGCTGTAGTATTCAGATTATCCATAATTATAACTCGTATTTAAAGAATTTATATTTGGCCAGTCAATTAATATCAAATAAATATCAAACAGCTTTAACAGGAACAGATAACAGAAAAAGATAATAGTTGACTGAGGCATAAGCTCCCTGAAGGATACCTGAAACATGTACAAGCCTAATTTCCACTATAATGACAGGACAGTACGCCTGCTTGCAAGAATACAGGCAGCAAGGGAGATAATTCTCAACACCCACGTGCCTCCGGCATGGGAAAGAAGGCTGCAGATCAATAACCTTTTCAGACTCGCCTATCATGCTACAAGCCTGGAGGAGAACGGGCTTTCTATCAGGCAGGTTACAAAACTGGTTAACGGACAGGATATATTCGGGGACGAAATAGACAAGAAAGAGGTCCTCAATTATCTGGAATTGAATGAGTACCTTCAGAACATTGAAAATGAGGACATCTCCGAGGACATGATACTCACACTTCACAGAATAGCCATGAAGGGGATAGTTCCTGAAGATGAGCTTGGCAGGTATCGGACAACTGTGGCAGAGGGGTTCATGGAACCTGAAAGAATCAGATATTGTGTCCGGGATCTGATAGACTGGGTTTATAGCGAGGAAGCTGTGGAAATGCTCCCTGCATTGCAGGCGGGGATAGTGCACTATGAACTGTATCGCATGCATCCTTTTGAAAGAGCTAGTGGGACCATTGCCAGAAGCATATCCACATACATTCTGGGAAAGAATTTCAGGGAAGCAAAAAAACTGTTCACCATTGAAGAGTTCTTCAACCAGAGAAAAAAGGACTATTTTGAGAAACTGGAAGGCAGCAACGGAAAAGAACCGAACATTAATGACTGGCTTGAGTACTATCTCTACGGGCTTGCATTAAAGGTGTCAAGGGTTGAGAACGCAGTATTGAACATCAGCCGCGACCACGGGACTGTGGGAAAGTATATTCAGACCGGACTGAAAGACCGGCAGATCAAAGGCATTAAATTTGCACGTGAGATGGGAAAGATCACGAATAAGGAATACCAGAAACTCTGCGACCTGGGCGTTTCAACATCAAAACGGGACCTTCAGGAACTTGTTAAGAAAAAGATATTCGTGCAGGTGGGAAGGACCGGTCGCGGGACTTATTATAAGCTCAGGTATGATCACCTGGATGAGTTGATATGATAGTTTATATGGAAATTGAGGGTCAATCCAGTCCCGAATCCCTGATGATATTCGTGTAAATCTTGTTCATCAGGCCGTAATACCCTGCAAGTTCCTTGTATATCTCTTCAGCCACATCTTCATGATATGTGTGAGTCGTCATGTTCCTGTCATCGGTCATGTACAGGGCCTGCATGCTTTCATCCTCATTTATGAGGTGCATTTTGAAAGCTTCACGAAAACATGATTTCGGGGAATTGCATACAATACCTTCCCTTTCGAGAAGGTACTCCTTGATGAGCTTCCATATAGCTTCGAAGGTATATTCGAACCGCTGGATGGCAGCGTCCCTGATTATGACGGAGTATGGCTCATCCATTATCTCCTGCAAAGTCCCCAGGGCCCTTTTTGCAACCTTTGCCTTCATCTGGATATTGTACTGTCTTTCCATATTTCTCCCTCATCAAGCACTTTCTGTCTGAAATCCTCTGAAACAGCAGACAGGTCAACCAGATCCACAGTATAGGGAATGTTCATATCCTCTAATTCAGCTCTCAAAGCAGTTAACTTTTTTCGGTCATACTCATCAAACGGCAGGATACCGATATCGATATCTGATGTGCAGTGGGCATTTCCCCTTGCTCTTGAACCGAACAGGACAATCCTGACATCCTCGTCCTCAAATGCTTTGAGAACTGACGTCTTTACTTTTCGAATGGACTTTTCAAATATCTCGGAATTACCAGGCATTCTCATGTTCCTTTTCTGTTCGGTTTATCGTAATCTCTGTTTACTTTATCAGATTACAGCTTTAAATTGTTTGCCAGATTCTTATGCTCAAAACCGATTTCAAGTATAAGCAACATAAAAAAACCGGATAATATGTCCGGTAGATACCCTGCATCTGACGACTCGATCCTTATGCGATGGATGAGGCTGGAAATCGGAAAGATAAATGATGGCATCGTTTCTAAGCGTAAGAGCCTTGCCCAGCTCCTAACGGAAGAAAAGCCAGCCTCATGGACAAAATCAGGCAAAGAACATGTATTTGACAAAGATGTGCTGCAAAGTCTGAGTGAAAAACTGCCCTTTGATCTTCACGAAAAACTAAAACTGCCCATCATTTTCTTTTCGGATACACAGGTCCCTGACAGTTGTTATCTCAATGACCCTCTGGCTCTTGAAGCATTCCAAATAGTTGGAGAACTGAGTATGATGCGCCGGATGCAGCAGGGAAAACTCTGGGTTGCCAGGTCCATTGTTTATACAATAATGAAAAAATATCCTACTGTCGTGCAGATTGCCATGAGATAGACAGGAGGATAACATCAACTCTCATTTTTGATCAATCAATAATACCAAATATGGGACATTTCAATTATATCATTGATTTAGAGGATTCATCATGACAAACATCTCATCCATAAACCCCTCAACAGGCAAAGTTATCGGCAAGATCGAATTACACACTGACGAGCAGGTTAGCCGAATGCTCAAAAAGTCTGCTGAAGTCTTCAGGGAATGGAAAAGAACGGATGTTTCTGAGCGTAACGAGCTTCTGCGTAAATTTGCAGAGATACTGCGAAAGAACAAGCAGGAATATGGAAAACTCATCACAACTGAAATGGGGAAGGTCATGAAACAGGCTGTTCCCGAGGTCACAAAATGTGCCACCATGTTCGATTATTTTGCTGACAATGCAGAGAAGATGCTTGAACCTGAGCCTGCGGAAGAGAATTCATGTGATTCCATGATACATTACGAACCCATGGGCACTGTGCTTGCGATCAAACCCTGGAACTTCCCGTTCTGGCAGGTTCTCAGCGCAGCAGCGCATGTACTGGCAGGCGGAAATGTCATGCTTCTCAAACACTCCAGTTATGTGCCCATGTGTGCGCTGGAAATTGAGAATATTTTTCTGGAAGCTGGGTTTCCTGAAGGGGTCTTCCAGACTCTGCTAATAGATGGAAAAACAGCATCTTCGCTTATCTCAAGGGATGATGTCAAAGCAGTATCATTCACCGGAGGATATGATGCAGGACAGAAGGTTGCGGAGCTTGCTGCCCATAACATGAAGAAAATCGTGCTGGAACTCGGTGGCAGTGATCCATTTTTAATTCTTGATGATGCAAACGTGGAAATGGCGGCAAAGGTTGGCGTGCCAAGCCGTTTCATCAATACCGGCCAGACATGCATAGCAGCAAAGCGTTTCATCGTAATGGAAGATGTGGCAGAGGAGTTCACTGAACGATTTGTGGAACTGACAGGGAATCTTAAAATTGGGGACCCCATGGACCCGGAAACAGACATTGGTCCAATGGTCAGGGAAGAGCAGGTGCATATACTGGAAAGCCAGGTCAGTGACGCTATATCAAAGGGTGCGAAAGCCCTGATTCCCGGAGGGAGGATGAAAAGTGAGGGTTACATGTACTCGCCAACTGTCCTGCGCAATGTTAGCAGGAATATGAAGGTCATGAGAGAGGAGACATTCGGACCTGTGGCACCGATAATTACTGTGAAAACTGAGGATGAAGCCATTGAACTTGCAAACGATTCCGAGTTCGGACTGGGTGCCAGCGTATGGAGCCAGGACCGTAACAGAGCCATGAGAATCGCCTCTGAACTTGAAACCGGGATGATTGGCATTAACTCATTCTGTACACCGCAGGCATGCCTGCCATTTGGCGGTGTTAAGAAAAGCGGCATGGGTAGGGAACTATCAAGGCACGGGTTCTATGAGTTCATGAATATCAAGTCAATAAAGATGATGTGAAAGTAAAAGTTAAGCTCTAATTTTTTTAGTTATGATATTCATAAATCTCGTATTACTTATCGGGTGATGACTTATAATCTCACCATTGTAAATGATGCAGAAAGTCCCGAAAGCACATGGAGAATCCTGTACAGCATTTGAATCTTCAAGATCAAGCAATGTGGCATCAATACCGAATTCATTTCTGGCAGATCTAAGGATGTCATTTACATTTTTTTCGGTATATGGACACTGGACCGAACGCATGATAAAGAGACCATTCCTGTAGTTCTCTAACTGCTGTTCCATACTTTTGAACTGGGGATCGGACGCATCCTCATTGAATTTCAGGGCCAGCAATTCAAAATCAGGCTTAGCATTATCAACCGAAATGAATCCCTTTTTGACAAAAATATCTTTATTTGCCATAAATGATCCTTTTCTTGTAACAACGGCGACCCCATCCATACCCTCATTTTTCGCCTCTTTGAGGCATTCATCTATCAGAGAAGAAGCATAGCCTTTGCCTTTGAACTCTTTTTTAAAGCCAACAAAAATGCAGTGGATGAACATATATCCTTCAGCATCCACAGGTCTGTGAGCATATTTTCCGGGGATATACTCAAGCATACCCTGATAACCACCTTTTTCGGAAACAAGTACTTTTATCCTTAAACCCTTAGGATAGTACTCTTTGAACCAGTCTATCTTTCTCCTCAGTTCAAGATGCTTTTTCACATCCTTATAACCGCAGACTCCGTATTCAGAAATGTTCTCCGGGGTCAAATCAACGATCTCGATACCATTCATAAGTCATCACCAGCATTCCGACCAATTTCACCACAGCTGTAACAGTATCCTTTATGGACACAAATAGTTCCACCACATTTAGAACAAGTCCATTTTATTCTCTCATTTTCTAAAAACACTGTGAGACCTGATTTTTGTATCGTCTCAAGGTTTTCAATCATACTCATGTGGTATTTTGTTCGATATCTTTTATCTAGATGCTTCAATTTATCACATGGAAAACTATCGCATTCAAAACAAAACAGAGCATTGCCATTTTGAAAGGTTGTGCAATTCTTGATCTTACATTGGATACAGGTAACAGGTTTATTGAGATCAGATCCTCTGCAACCTGAACATTTTTTCCTTTCCCGCAGGTATGACATGCAGATGCTACAGTTCATCCCGCATGGAGCAATAATTGAGGTATTATCTGAAGGTTCCATAGCAATTATTCATTCTTTTTATTTTTCAAAACTATTCCGGTAAAATACTCATTTTAACAATATTTTTAAATTAATTATATATCATATAAACTAATTAAATAAAGAAGGGAATGAAAATTTCCCTATTCTTATAGATGCTCAAGGGGAATTCCAATTGGGAAAAATAAGGTCTGTTAATCCTGCAACCGGGGAATTGAATGGGGAGTTTGATCTCTGTTCTCAGCAAGTGGTGGATAAGAAAATAGAAGGATCAAGAAAAGCATTTGCTGAATGGAAAAAAGAACCCCTTCTTGAGAGAACTTTTTCTATTGAATGTGTTGGGGAAGTCCTCAGGAACAGGGAAGAGGAACTCGCTGAAATAATCACAAAGGAAATGGGCAAGCCGATCAAAGAATCACTTGCAGAGATTGAGAAATGTGCATGGACATGTGATTATTTTGCAAGGAGCGCAGAGAGCTTCCTTGCACCGGAGTTTGTGGAAACCGATGCTGAAGCATCCGGTTTTGTCTATGAACCTGTTGGTGTCATACTGAGTATAATGCCATGGGACTTTCCTTTCTGGCAGGCATTGAGATCCGGGATACCTGCCCTTGCAGGCGGAAATACCGTACTGCTGAAACATGCAAGTAATGTACCTATGTGTGCTCTGGAAATTGAGAACATCTTTATCGAGGCAGGATTCCCGGAAAATGTATTCCAGACGCTTCTTGTAGACGGCCCTACAGCATCCTCATTGATTCCAAGAAATGAAGTCAATGCTGTATCTTTCACTGGCAGCCGACCTGCCGGAGAAAAGGTTGCAGAAGCCGCAGGAAGAAACATAAAGAAATTTATTCTTGAACTTGGAGGGAGTGATCCCTTCATTGTGCTGGAAGATGCAGATGTTAAAAAAGCAGCAAATGCGGCAGTTTTAGGCAGGTTCCAGAACTGCGGACAAAGCTGTATTGCAGCCAAACGTTTACTGATTGACGAAAAAATTGCGGAAGATTTTACAGACCTGTTTATTGATTACACCAACAATCTCAATATTGGAGACCCCATGGATCCAAAAACCGATATGGGACCCATGGCAAATGAAGTGCAAAGAGAGAGAGTGGGTGAGCAGATATCTAAAACCATTAAAATGGGAGCTAACGTAGTACTGGAAGGGGGAGCAAAAAATGGAGACGGATTTTTCTACATGCCAATAGTGCTCAATAACATAAACAAAGAAGCTCCTGTTGCCATTGAAGAAACTTTCGGACCGGTAGCACCTGTAATAACCTTCAAAAATGAGGAAGAAGCTATTAAAATAGCCAACTGCACAGAGTTCGGGCTTGGTGCCAGCATCTGGAGCAGGGAAACTGAGAGAGCAATGAAAATGACAAGACACATCGAATGTGGCATGATCGCTATCAACAATATAGTAGGCTCAGATCCACGGCTGCCATTTGGCGGAATGAAGAAAAGCGGTGTTGGAAGAGAATTATACCGTAACGGAATGCTGGAATTTATGACAGTCAAATCCATGAAGGTGTATTGAATATGAAAGCCAGCGACCTTTTTGTGAAATGCCTTGAAAAGGAAGGTGTTGAATACATATTCGGTGTACCGGGTGAGGAAACAATTGACCTGACAGATTCTCTTTTGGGGTCTAAGATAAAATTCATCCCCACAAGACATGAACAGAGTGCCGCTTTTATGGCAGATATGTATGGAAGGATAACACACAGGCCCGGAGTCTGCCTTGCAACCCTGGGACCGGGAGCTACTAACCTTATCACTGGCGTTGCAGATGCACAACTTGACAGAGCACCTCTTGTTGCCATAACAGGCCAGTCAGCACTTGAAAAAACGCATAAGGAATCTCACCAGTATATCGATATCGTGACCGCCTTTAAGCAGTTCACAACCTGGAATTCAAAGATAACAAGACCTGATTTCATCCCCGAGATCGTTCATAAGGCCTTTGACATCGCCGCAGACCGCCCCGGGGCTACTCACATCGAACTTCCGGAAGATGTGGCTAAGGAAGAGACTACAAAAGAGCCTATTTCCAAAAAGACCTATCCACATATCAGCCGGCATGATGAAAGGGAACTCAAAAGGGCTGCAGATATAATAAAAGAGAGTTCAATGCCCATCATTCTTGCTGGAAACGGTATCTTCAGGGAAGAAGCTGCCATTGAACTGAGAAAATTTGTAGATTTTACAGGCCTTCCGGTTGCAACCACATTCATGGGCAAAGGTGCGATACCTGCTGATGATGAGCACTACATGGGTTCAATGGGTATCAAAGACCATGACCACATCATGTGTGGTTTTGAAATGGCTGACCTTATTATCTGCGTAGGATACGACTATGTGGAATACAGCCCCAGGTTCTGGAACCCTGACAGATCAAAAAAGATAATACATATCCATAACGACCACCCGGAGATAGATGAAAGCTATATGCCTGACGTATTGCTTATTGGCAACATCGGACAGGTACTTTTCAACCTCAGGCATCAATGCGATTTCCAGAGAGATATGCCTGAGAGATTCGGCAGAATTCGCTCCAGGATGAAAGCAGAAATTGAGGATTACAGAAATGATCTGTCATTCCCGGTAAAACCACAGAAGATACTCTACGATGTAAGAGAATCCATGAACAGGGATGACCTGCTGATAAGCGATGTAGGAGCCCATAAATTATGGGTCGGACGGCTTTTCCCTGCATATGAACCCAATACTGTCTTTATGTCCAACGGACTTGCAAGCATGGGATTTGCACTTCCTAGTGCTATTGCAGCAAGTTTGGTCAAACCTGAAAAAAAGATTGTTGTCATTGCGGGTGATGGCGGTTTTCTAATGAACCTGCAGGACCTTGAAACTGCTGTACGGCTTGGATGCAATTTTGTCGTTGTCATTTTCAATGATTCAAAATACGGACTCATCGAATGGCACGAGAAGAAAACTTTCAACCAGACAATAGGTATTGACTTCACAAATCCTGATTTTGTTATGCTGGCTAAGAGTTTTGGGGCAAGAGGTGTGAGAATTGAAAAGACAGAAGATCTGAAGCCAAAGCTAACTGAAGCACTCAATGCAGGTGGTGTCTGGCTGCTGGATGTACCGGTTGATTATTCAGAGAACATCAAGCTGACTGAAAAACTGAAAAGCAATTTCTGCGAGATTTGAAAATGAGGGTTATTCCCTTACATCAACATCTTTCCAGAATGCAACGTAATTGCTGAAATCCTTGCCCACTTTATCAGGAGAACCAGCCTTTGGCACAGGGTAGTACCATGCAGCATCCTTGTTGACCTTTCCATCCACAACGATGTCATAGTAACTTGCAAGCCCTTTCCATGGGCAGGTTGTATGATACTCGCTTTTTTTGAAGTATTCCATATTCACCGCATCCGGTGGGAAATAATGATTTCCTTCGATCATTATTGTTTCGTTGCTCTGCGCAAGAATAACTCCGTTCCATATAGCTTTTGTCATTTTGAACCACTCCTAAATTAAAATGGTTTGGTATGGGTTAAAAGATTAATGTTCTAACTTCCTGCAAAATAGATACATTTATAAAAAATCCACTTAATCTCTATTATAGGGAAGTTATTATCGAAATAATATTGATTGATAATAAGCAACTTTATGGGTGTTGAATAATGAGAAAGACTATTCTTATGTTGTTAGTTGTGATTATGGTTCTTTTTACCAGCGGCTGTACGGAGAAAAATACCGGTGATGAAACTGAAAAAGGAACTGTTGTGATAGGATCAAAACTCTTCCAGGAATCATACATTCTGGCGCATATGACAGCTCTTATGCTTGAGGACGTTGGATATGAAACCGATGTTAAGCAGGGTCTTGGCGGAACATTTGTCAATTATGAGGCATTGAAAGCCGGCCAGATAGATGTATATACCGAGTACACCGGGACTGCGTACAGCCAGATACTCAACCTGGAGCAGCTTGATGACTGGGACAGGCAGGTCGTTTTCGATGAAACCGAAGCGGGTCTTCTGGAACAGGATGGTGTAATGATAGTAAGCAATCTTGGATTTGAAGATGCATATGCTATCGCAGTAAAAGAGGATTGGGCGGCAGAGAATGATATTACGAAGATAAGCGACCTTGAACCATACGCTGCAGAAATGACAATTGGAACTGATCCTGAATTTGCAACCCGCGAGGATGGTCTTCCACGTATAAAAGATGTGTATGGTTTTGAGTTCAGGGAATATAAACAGGCAGTTGCTACCGTAATGTACGAAGCTATAAAGGACGGCCAAGTGGATGCTATTTCCGCATATACTACCGACACCAGGAACGAGGTTTTCAATCTAAGGGTTCTTCAGGATGATAAGAATGCCCTGCCACCTTATGATGCTATTCTGATAGTAACAGAACAGTTCGCAGAGGAAAATCCAGAAGCAATTGCTGCGATGAAGAAACTTGACGGTGTAATTGACACCGACACCATGAGGCAGTTGAACTACCAGTTCGACATTGAGCAGAAGGAACCACGAGATATTGCATATCAGTTCCTTGTTGATAAAGAGCTTATCGAGGGATAGTTCCCTCTCTTATTTTTAAACACGAATTAAGCCAGGTGTAGATATGCAAACCGAAAGGCTGTTTGACAGGATAGACTCTATACAGTTCAAAGGTGTGACTAAAAAGTATGGCTCTGGATTTGCAGTGAAAGACCTTGACCTGGAAATAGAAGGTGGGGAACTGCTCATTCTAATAGGACCAAGCGGTTCTGGAAAGACCACCACACTGAGAATAATGAACCGTATGATAGAGCAGGATTTCGGAAGCGTTACCATTAACGGCATCGATACAAGGGAAGTGGACCCTGTACGCCTGCGTCGCAATATGGGTTACGTTATCCAGAACATCGGGCTTTTTCCTCATATGACGATAGGAGAAAATATAGGTCTTGTTCCAAAGCTCGAAGGCTGGGATAAGAAGAAGACAGAAGGCAGAGTCCGGGAACTGCTGGATTTCGTGTCCCTTCCACCCGATATGTTCATGAACAGATATCCGAGACAACTGAGTGGAGGACAGCAGCAAAGAGTCGGACTTGCCAGGGCCATGGCAATGGACCCACCCCTATTTTTGATGGATGAACCTTTTGGTGCACTGGACCCTATACTACGCAAACAGCTCCAGAAAGAGTTCCTCAAAATAAAGAACGAGATCAACCGGACCATTGTATTTGTGACCCATGACATTGAGGAAGCTCTGATACTCGGAGACAGGATAGCCATAATGGACCAGGCAAAACTTGTGCAGATGGGTCCTCCGGAAGAACTCATCTTTAATCCTGCAAACGACCTTGTGGCAGATATCGTGGATACAAAACGCAAATTCAAGCATATGGATACCCTTAACGTTAAAGATCTGATGTCCCCGTTTGAGCAGAAATACGTATTCGAAGGAAAAATGAATGCCTGTGATGCGGTAGAGGAGATGGCAAACAGGGATATTGAAACTGCTTTCGTATTTGATGGAGATGAACTGCTGGGACAGGTCACAATGATGGATCTTATGAAATGCAGGATGAAAAGCCAGAACCTGGCCGATGTTGCAAGACCTGTCAGAACATTCCAGCCATTGGACTCAGTTGCAGTGGCACTCTCTGAACTGAAGAAAAACGGAGAATACCTTGCAATTGTTATGAATTCAAAACATCCTATTGGTATCCTCATATCTGACGAAGTATTGCTGAAACTCATATGAAGAAAATATACAGGAAAAAGGAAAATCTGTGCTAACTATTCAGGATATAGCAGGCGTCTGGGACAAACACCTGATGACAATGCGTACCATTGAACATTTGCAGATGTTCAGTGTAGCCCTGTTGCTTTCGATCATAATAGGAGTTACTGTTGGTGTTTTCATATACATGAAACCAAAGACTGCAAATCCGGTACTGAATTTCCTGAACATTGTGGAAACAATACCAGACCTTGCACTCATAGTGCTTCTTCTTCCAATACTCAAACTTGGTGCCGGTCCAACCATCGCGGCATGCGTGCTCTATTCAATACTTCCGATAGCAAGGAACACCTATACCGGCCTGAGAGGAGTGGACGAGCAATACACCTGCGTTGCCCGTGCCATTGGGCTTTCCCGAAGTGAAGCTTTATTCAAAGTGAGAATTCCCCTGTCATTACCCCTGATAGCTGGCGGCATCAGGATAGCACTTGTATTCTGCATGGGTGTGGTGACTTTAGGAGGACTGGTTGCTGCAGGAGGATTGGGGACCGTACTGCAGAACGGTATCCAGCTCTATGATAAAGAAGCTATCATTGTCGCGGGATTGTGGACAGGTCTGCTTGCTGTTTTACTTGATGGTTTTGCAGGGATTATCGAGAAAAAGCTCCATGAGAGGTACGGAACATGGTAGTCATTGAAACGGTACTTGATGCCACCTGGGAGCATATCATCCTTGTATACACCACGTTATTTGTGAGCATTGTCGTTTCCATACCTCTTGCCTTTGCTTCACTTTACAGTAAAAAACTGGAATTTGTTGTGATGAAGTTTGCGAATATGGTGCAGGCAGTTCCCAGTTTTGCTGTTGTGGCTATCATGGTCCCATTCCTTGGAATTGGCTTCACCCCTGCAGTAGTTGCTATTATGCTGCGTGCATTGCTACCGATAATCAAGAACACCTACATCGGCCTGAGCAATGTCGACCCTGCACTGATAGATTATGCAGAAGGTATCGGGTTGAGCCAATGGCAGATAAACAGACATATAAGACTGCCAAATGCATATCCGGCAATGTTTGCAGGAATAAAATTTGCCGGAATCCTGGCTAACAGCATTGCGGTGCTGACAGCTTTTATCGGCAGTGGCGGGCTTGGAGAGATAATATTCCAGGGACTTATAGGCTACAACACTCGCACTCTTCTGGCAGGTGCCATACCTGCAATTATGCTTGCGATACTGATAGATCTCTCTTTCACAATGCTTGAGAAAAAAGTTACTCCCGGATATATGAAAAAGTAAAAAGAAAAGGTGGTGATCATGCCTCAAAACGCTGGCAAAGCCTGTAATGGCTCACTACCATACTTGACCCATCTATAAGCTTGAAATATTCCAGGCACATGGGAAGTTTAAGGGCATCTTCCGCTGCCTTAATGGCAGCATCCATGCTTTTCCAGTGTAACAGGTCTGCCCAGCCGCCATCATCTTTTTTTAGCAGCTCACGATCGATAAAACCATCAAGTGAAACAAATTCCTTCATCATGATATTCGATGCTGCAAGAAATTCCCTCTCATTAACTCCTTCAAGGAGCCTGAACTGGACAAACTCAACTACAATCTCCTGCATATTCCATCACCTGAATAGATTATGCACCAATACTTTTAAGCCTTTGTTGCATAAGCAGAAAACGGACAGAAAAATGAGCCTTAAAAAAGAACTGGAAGGAAAAATTCCTGAAAAGGAACTTGAAAAACTATCCGGCCATTTTGAAATCATAGGAGATATAGCCATTGTATCTGTTCCGGAAAGCATGGAGACATATGCCAAAGACATAGCATGTGCCATCATAGAAAAAAGAAAGAACGTTAAGACTGTCTTGAACAAGGTTTCAAAGCTTGGAGGAGATAAAAGAGTTGCTGGTTTTGAGATTATTGCAGGCCACAGTACAGAAACTGTTCACAGGGAATTCGGTTTTGCTTACATAATCGACCTTAAGCAGGCTTTTTTTAATGGCAAGCTCTCTTTTGAAAGGAAAAGGATGGCATCAATGATAGAGTCTGGCGAAGACGTACTCGTGCCATTCTGTGGTGTGGGTCCTTTTGCAATCCCTGCAGCATCAGCCGGGGCAAGAGTAGTTGCAGTGGAAATGAACAGTGATGCCTGCAAATCCTTTGTTCGGAATTGTAAACTCAACAAAGTTGAAGAGAACATCCAGATAATCAATGCTGATGCCAGCAGCATACCCAATATGCTCAAAGCAGAATTTGACAGGGTGATAATACCGACACCATATGGCATGGACCATTTTCTTGAAAGTATTTCCTCACTTGTAAGAATTGGAGGACATGTTCATTTCTATACTTTCAAAGCTAGGGAGCAGATCCCGGAACTAATTGCAAAATATGAAAATATGGGATTTGAAGTTCAGTTCCACCGAAGGTGCGGCAATGTGGCGCCCGGGATCAGCAGATGGGTATTTGATCTTAAAAAATGAGTTTAAAGAGGTTTTCAAATAATAGGCATAATATATCTCACTCCTCCAGCGACCCCATAAGCGAATAGAAATACTGCGCTTCGTGTGTAACATACAACTGATACCATGCTTCAAGAGTTTGGGCTGAGAACACGCCAAGCTCTCTGAGAACTTCACGTGCAAACTCCAGAGGAGCAACACCTGATGCGGTTATCAGATTGTCGTCAGGAACCACAGATTCATGGCGATAGAACTTTTCTCCGGCGTAACTAGGACAGACTGATTTCAGATATCCCAGATCATTACTGGTGTGAGGGCGGTTGTCCATCAGTCCTGCTTTGGCAAGGCCCATTGTTGCACCACAAATGGCAGCCACAAGGACATCTGCATTCAGGAACTCCTTGGCTTTATCCAGCAGAGGAAGATGGATATCCTCCAGCCAGGTATCACCACCAGGTAGAATCAGGACTCCGGCATCATCAGTTATGCACTCTTCAAGGCTTATATCTGGTGCGATACGTACTCCTCCCATGGTGACAACAGGTTCTTTTGTAGTACCAACTGTCCTGACAATGTATTTTACAGCATCCTTTTGGAAGTAGCGACCCGTATTTATTTCAGCTATCAAAAAGCCTGGCTCCCAGTCGGCCATTGTGTCAAATACGTAGAGATAAGCTATCTTGGTCATGGTAATTTCCCGGATTAGCGAAGAAGATTATTTTTCCTCAGATCAACAGAACTTTTATTCTGAATGTTAAAATGAAGTCATAGTATATTGATTTTTACTTTTTTGTTGGAGGGAGGCTGAATAGTTACCAAAAAAGAATCTATGAGAAGGGACCACTTTCTCACATTGATTCAGGTGCACCGATACCAAGTGTATCAAGAGCATTTGAAAGAACTATCTTTGCACAGTTCACAAGAGCCAGCCTGCTTGCCCTTATGTCATCTTCTTCAGCGCTTACCACTGGCACAAACCTGTAGAACTGATTGAAGGAATCTGCAAGTTCCCTGGAATAGATAGCTATTGTATGTGGTTTCAAATCCCTTGCACAAAGGTCTATGATACTGTCAAAGGATGCCATTTTCTTAATGAGGTCTATTTCCGTATCCTCGGTAAGAAGTGAAGGATCAATCTTCTGGGTTGGGTCCCATTTGCCTTCTTCCTCTGCTTTTTTAAGTATATTACATGCACGGGCATAGGAATATTGTATAAAAGGAGCGCCCTGTTTCTCAAAGTCAAGTGCCTCTTCCCAGTTGAAAACCGTTGACTTCTCCGGGGAGACTTTCACAATGTCATACCTGACAGCACCAATTCCCACCATGTCTGCAACCTCTTTCTTGAACTCGTCCGGCATCTCAGGCCTGCGTTTCTCAACTTCAACATATGCCTGTTTCTCGATCTGGTCAAGCAGGTCATCAGCAGAAATGAACTTGCCACGGCGGGTACTCATGGAACCTTCTGGAAGTGAGACGAACTCAAAAATTACGACTTCTGGCTCAGGCTTGCCTATAGCATTGAGAGTTGCCTTGAGCTGACCGGAGATGAGTTTGTGGTCTGCTCCCAGTACATCTATCATCCTGTCTGCACGCTCGCCTTTCCACTCATGGTAGGCAAGGTCACGTGTTGTATAGAGGGAGGTTCCATCAGTACGTTGTATGACGAGGGTCTTTTCAAAACCATAATCCGAAAGGTCGACCACAAGGGCACCGTTATCCACTTCAGTTCTTCCGGTAGCCTTTACTTCCTCGACTATTCTGGAAACTGCACCTGAACGGATGAAACCTGATTCATGCGGGAAACTGTCATGACTGACATTCATACGTAAAAGCGTTTGCTTGATGCCTGAAATTGCAAGACTTACAGCTTCATCGAAGCTTTTGATGGTTTCTTCATCGCCACTTTCCACAAGCTGCATGCGCTTATCAATCTCAGCCGCCTTTTCAGGGTGCTCGTTAAGCACTACATTTGCCTTGATATAAACGTCTGCTATTGCATGGTCCGGTTTTCTTGACCGGTCAAACTCGAACTGTGAGAAAGCCCATGAGACAATAGCTATCTGGCGACCCATATCATTGACATAGTACTGGGTCTCGACTTCATAGCCTGCCTTTTTGAGTATACGAACAAGTGTGTCACCTATTATGGAATTGCGTATGTGTCCCACGTGAAGGGGACCATTAGGATTGGCAGACGTGTGCTCCAGTAAAATCCTGCCCTGGCAGAAACCGCCACCAAAAGCATTTTTCTCTTCAAGTATGCGAAGGACCGTATCATCTACATAATTTCGTCCTGCAGTTATGTTTATGTAAGGACCTGTGGTTTTGATATCACCTATTAGGGAACCTTCTGGTAATTCGATAGCAGCAACTATTTTTTCAGCAAGCTCTTTAGGATTGCTCTTAGCCTTAGAAGCCAGCCTGAAAGCGACCTTTGAAGCAATATCCGCATGCTGGGATGGCTCAAGTCCAAGATCATCTGTTTCAAGACCAAGGGATGCAAGGGCATTTTCAAGAGCCACAGTAACCTGTTTTTTAAATTCGAGGAACAAAGATAACACCTACAATATTAATCAACTGATCAGACACCGGTATTGAATCGCAATATTGCCACTATACCGCCAAATGCGTTGAAGAGCTGGGAACCTTCATCAAAGTCAGTGGATATGAACTCTACCCTTGTAGCCATCTGGTCTGCAAGTTCTGAGAGTTCATCAACTATGTCAACCTTTTCAACTATCTCAAGATTGCTGTTACAGACCGGACATGATCCTCCGGAAGTATCCTGATCTCCCGGCTTGAAATTGCGGGTTATCTTACCTTCATAATCCCCATTAGGACATTTCAGGGTAAGTCTTTCTGCCCTCAGGCCTTCGGATATCATCAGTACTTCCACTGCACCGATGTTCAGGTTGTTACGAACATGAACCTCACCATAGGCAGCTTTTCCTGAATCAGATACCAATTCTACAAAAAATCGCTGCATGAGCTTTTTCTCAACCATGAGATCTATGTCTGAAAGCCTTTCACTGGCAGCATTGACAAGTTCTGGAAGTCCTGCTTCATCGGTGTATGCAACGTCGAAAAGACCCAGGACCTTTTTCTGGATCTCGTGGTGCAGGAACTCTCCTGATTCGAATTCTTCCTTGGTTGGAGACGGACCGCCTATAAGAACACCTTCAAAATCTTTATGGTTGACCGTCAGGAATACTTCGCTTGCAGCTTCACCGATGCGTTTGTAGAACTCATGAATGGCAATGAGCCTCAATTGCTGGAACCTGTGAGCACTCTGACCTCCTTTTCTCTGTTTTCCGGGGACAGTTGAAGTGAGAGTCCTGAAATGTTCTATGTGCTTACCAACAAGAAGACCTACAGCTGCCTCTCTTCTGTCAAGGACCAGCAGACCGTATGTCTTTGCATCCCTTAGCATTTCTTCAAGTGGTTCAAGGAAAAATGCGGAGTCACAATGGTATCTGTATGTGACAATAGGCATCGGTGGCTCGAGTATGGTAGTCTGCATGTCGGTCTTATTTGCGCCTATGTCTACAGCTCCTGTGAAAAAGACAATACCGTTCTCAGGAACTTCCACATACCTAAGTCTTGAAAGCAAGGATTCCAGTGCACCCTGCACGTTATCACGTGTTACCTTGGATTTGATGTTGGCAGCCTGGCCGTGCTCGGTCCTGAGCTGGGATGTAACATCGGATATTTGCTTTGTGGGAGGGATATACAAAGAAATAAGTTCGGTACCACGTCCTTTTTTGGTGCGCAGCTCCTCTAATTTCTTTTTGAATTCATATTTTGAATGAGCGGATTGTTCTGACATTGTGTGAATACTCCAATGAAATAAAGAGATTATCTATATCTTCGATTATTTTTGTTGCTTATGTATGCGTTGCTATAAATATAAGTTGTGACAGGTCGACATTGTTAACTCTTCACAATAAATGCATATTTGCTACATAAGATGGGAAACAGAACCATCTTTTGAAAGCAGGACAACCCTGCTGACTTCTACATCTCCTGCAATCTTATAATCAAGATGCTCTGCCAGCTCTTTTGAGAACTCCATTACCTCACTATGGGAAGGCATTGCTTCACGAGGTAATCTCTTTCTGGAAAAACCAAGATGCATGTAAGCTTTAACTTCTATGTAATCAGGTTCTGCTATCTTTATCAGTTCTGCAAAACCTTTTGAGTTGAACATATTGACACCCTTGATAAGTGTTATACGAATTACGGTTCTGGTTTCTTTGCTTTTAAGTATCTCAAGAGACCTGAGAATATTATCCCACAAGGAAAGAGATTTGGGAAGACAGACCTTTTCGTATGTTTCCCTTTCGGGGGCATCAAGGCTCATGTATAACTGGGAAGGATTTATCTTTGCTATCATTTCGGGAACAGTCCCATTACTTACAACAAAAGTAGTGAATCCCTGTTTGTTGAATTCGTCTACGAGTTCATGAAGATGAGGAAAAAGAGTCGGTTCGCCTGAAAGAGAGATGGCAACATGCTTTGGGTCATTTCCTTCCTGCCAGCGTTCAAGAGGAGCAGAACCTCCAAAACCGGATATGAGTTTTCTCTGGGATTCTATTGAAGACCCCACTATTTCCACTGGAGAGTCCCATCCAACTGGCATGGGCACATCCACTTCCGTAGGCCTCCAGCAGTGCAGACACTTCTGGTTACACATGAGAGTGGGAGTCATCTGAAGGCAACGATGCGAATGGATACCATAGAAAACGGACTTATAACACTCGCCTTCATCTTTAATAGATCTTCGAAGCCACAGGCATGTCTTGACAGCGCTATGCCTGCCAGCAAGACTATATCCCTGCTTTTTCAGCAGGCTCTTGAAATCCGTGATACCAGTATCATTCTGCTCAATATCATTCTGTTTTCTGCGGGACATCTTGGGGTTTAGTAGATTTTCAGTATATATAAATGTGTGGAAAAGTAAAATGACAAAAGAAAAAAGTAGCAGACATCTGCCTAATATTCTGAAAATCTGACAGATGCCACGAAGGTGAAATAGGGTTTACAATCAATATTTGTGGCTCTTTGCCATTTCTATCATTGCCTGTAAGTTCACTGTTGGTGTCTTGCTCACAATACCGCAACCTGGGGCAAGCAGACCTATTCCTGCATCAATGACTTTCTGTGACTGTGCTTTGATCTCTTCAGGCGTCTTGTTCCAGAGCATATTGACAGGGTCAAGGTTTCCGATAATGACTGACTTTTCTACTTTGCCCACAGCGACTGCAGCATCAACATTTTGGTCAACACTTATACCGTCAACACCGGATGATTCCATGAGTGCAAGACCCTGAGTGGTATCACCACAGATATGCAATACTACAGGCACGTTAAGCTTATGCATTGCATCAGCTATTTTCCTGTGGAAAGGAACCACGAACTTCTCGTAGAACTCAGCACCAATGAGCTGGTAGCTTGCTGTCGGGTCAATGATGACCATGGTGTCTGCACCACTTTCTACCATTTTCTCTGCATATGCAGCACAGAACCCGGTTGTGAATTCCATGAGAGCAAGACTAAATGCCTCGTCTGTGAAAATTGCCATGAACCATTCGTCACCGTTGATGTGCTGGGCAAGAGAGAAAGGACCGATCATACTGCCCATGATAGGAAGTTCATTACCATACTTATCTGCAAGTATCTTAATAGCATCGCAAACGACACCGACCCTTCCTTCGCTAAGGTCGTATCCTTTGAGTTTTTCAATGTCTTCAACAGTCTTTACAACATGACCGACAACAGATGGCTGCTGTTCTTTTGTACCTGCCTTGATCTCACAGCCGAAGAACTCTGCCTCTGCGGTGATGTCAAATGGCACACGCACTGCTTCAAATCCTACTACAGTGTGACCAGCTTCGGCAAGTGTTGCCATTTTTTCAGCGTCATTGTTTGCTTCAGGCCAGAAAGAGCCACAAGCTTCCATTTGTTCTACGGTTCCTGTCTGAGTTACTGAGACAGCAGGCATACGGTCAACAGGCTGACCTGTTAATGCACGGGATAATCTTTCTTTTGGGGTATATTCTGTCATAAATCGAATCTCCTAAGTGTAATATATCTCAAATGGGACAAACTAGGATATATATTTTTTCATCAGATGACAGTTAAGTATAAATATGGTAACAAAAAAGGAGGCTGGAAAGGCATAAATAGGAGATCAGCCCACAATTACAAAATAAATAAAAAGAAGAATAGAAAGAAACGATAATGTCACTAAATTGCGTTTTTAGTGATTACATACGTAAATAAATAGATATGTAGTGAAAGTTACTTTAACAATATATGTAGATTATCATTAATGAATGAGAATAAAGAATAAGTGCACATCGTACACAAAATATAAATATTTGGTCCTAAGAAGGCGCACAATCGTATCTAAAGAAGAAGTAAAAAATCATCACATTGCACAAAATCGTACTGGGCAAATAGATAAACAACGTCAGTATTAGACAAAATGTAATCAATTATTGATATTATTACGATGTCACAAAAGAAATGTATATATAGAGTGATCTGCAAAGAAAGTGTACTGATTCTGTATAATGCTATCGAAATTATGTTAGAGCATGTTGATTCCCTAAAAAACTCACTTATATAGAGAATAGAGAGCACATAGAGTAAAATATAAGTATATGAAGCAAATCACTACATTACAGAAAAACTACAATTCATCAGTTACCATTTGAAAGGGCTATTATTTTCTAAAAGGAGAATGAACATGCAAAACATTTACAAATACCTCAAATATGCAATTGGAGGGGATAAACGAACAGAAAAGGAGCATGACATCAAAGTTTTCAAAAAATCAGAAGAATTGGCCCTTAAATACGATATAGAATACGATCCGGATGTTTTCGTACCTGATGACCTTGATGCTGCAGATGCTGTGTTTGAAGCCGGTATTGAACTTCTCCATTCTGTGGGGATATTCTGCAGGAGCACCCAGAGAATTATAAATATTGATGAAGAAGATATTTTAAAGGCTCTGAACACCACAAACCCTCTTGAGATAGGAAGACTTAAGGAAAAAGTAGTGGTGCCAAACCGCTACCCTATGGCTTCATTTCCACCAATTATCATCGGTGGACCAATGGGCGGAAGCGTATCAGAGGAGAATTTCCTTTACATTAATCTAAGCTCTGTGCAGGAAAATGTTGTGCAGGGAATCTACAGCGGAGCTATGAAACAGTTTGGCGGGGAGTACATACAACCCAAGAGCCCTTTGGAGATGCTTGCGGTACTCAAAGCATCGAGAAATGAAAGACTGGCCACCAAAATAGCTGGCAGAGAAGGACTCACACTTATGGGCCCAAGCACTTCTACACTTACAACATCATCCCTTCTTGTGTCATCTGATGAGCTTTACTCAAGCGCTGACCCCCAGGAAGTCTACATGGATGATCTGAAAGTGGATTATGAAACCCTGTCAAAGTGCATCTATCATCAGGAACATGGTAATCACTATATTTCAGGCCAAGTGCCTGTTTTTGGTGGACCGTGCATCGGCTCCCCGGAGGGACTTGCTATCATAGATGTGGCCGAGACCCTGCAATCAAAGGTATTGGCACACTCCAGCATACATGCATCCGGTGCAGTTCATGCTGAAACAGGCTCATCCTCTGCAAGGGAAATACTCTGGGCATCCAACATGGCATCGCTTGCTATTTCCAGGAATATGAATTATTATACTGCAAGGTACTACTGGAACGCGGCCGGCATCTGTACCGATATGATGTTCTACGAAACCGCTGCACAGGCAATCGGCGACACTGTGTGTGGCAGGAACATGCTCCTTGGACCCACAGGCCACCTTGGAAGTGCTCCTGACCATTCCTCCGGGCTGGAATCCCGTTTCATGGGCGAGATGGCACAAATGGCGACCCACCTAACCCTCTCCGAAGCTAACAAACTTGTAGCCAAGATCTACTCCAAATACGCCGACCGCCTCAAAAACCCACCGGAAGGCAAGCCCTTTAACAAGTGTTACAACATCCGCTCCGAATACGACATGGAACCCACCGAAGAATACCTGGCACTCTACAGGAAGATCTCATATGAGATTATGGGAGATATTCCAGGGGAGCCAGTGTGACCTAGTATTTGATTATTTTAATTTAAAACGTATATAAGGCCATTATCTATTTTCCGCATTCAAATCTATTTTTAGCTTCTATTTTTCCACATTCTGAATCCACTTAATCAAGGACTATTTATAATTGTACGACCTTGTTTTTTTAGGGTTTATGTTGTATCTTCAAGACATCTTTTTTCAATTGTGTCAGGAACAGTAGCAATACTAAGTGTAGGGACGAGTATTATGGTTACATCAAATACAGAAGAAGCTATAGAAACTTTGGTGCTTGGTCTGGACGAAACAATTGCAACCATTCAAAAAGCTATATCTGATTTTGACTCAGGCCAAAGGCTAAACATCGCCATAATTGCTTTGCCTTATGCCGGGAAGTCTGAACTTGTAGATGAAATCGTCAAAATGCACCCACATGAAGTGA
Source organism: Methanolobus psychrotolerans (assembly GCF_002243045.1). Taxonomy (GTDB): domain Archaea; phylum Halobacteriota; class Methanosarcinia; order Methanosarcinales; family Methanosarcinaceae; genus Methanolobus; species Methanolobus psychrotolerans. The sequence continues at coordinate 10,758 of NZ_MBKP01000010.1, read as the reverse complement.
CAAAAATCATTTTTTCATCTATAATCAATAGTAAAGAAGAGATATCTCTGCCTGATAATTCTACAAAGATAATGGTATTTGATAATTGCCATTACCTGTATATGAGAAAGATTGGTGGATTTGATGTCATCAAGGAGTTTCTCAATATGATACGTTCCTCTGACGAAAGACTCTGCATAACCACATGGAATCTACACTCATGGACTTATCTTGAGCAGGTATTGGATATAGGCAAATATTTCCCCATACAGATTACGATTCCACCACTGAATACCGCAGATATGGAAAAATTCGTACTTTCAGTATATGAAGAGAACGAAATACAATTTGTAGATGATAGTGATGAAAAAAATACAAAAATATTTACACCGGTTAAAATACCAATAACAGAGAAAATAACTCATCGGACAATAAACCTATACAGTTTCCGAATCAACTACACTGCCCTTAAAATGCTTCTTTTCCATAGAAAAGAAGATGAGAGCACAGAATCTATCATATTCAAAGAACTCACAAATGTCTCACACGGGAATCCAGGAGTTGCAACGGAGATATGGAACAAATGGTTAGAATACCCCTTGATAAAAACAAGTAGTATGAACAGTGATTTTGGTGACATAGATCTTGATGGTACCGGAGCATTTGTTCTGTGTATTGTATTGTCTATGGGCCATATTAGAAAAGAAGAATTGGAAATCATAATGAATCGAAGTCATAATGTAGATGAAATTACGATCAATAAAATATTATTTGAAATACTTAATCAGAACCTAATAGTAAGAAATGATGAATACTATAGTGTAAAGCCTGAAAAGCTGTATGTTGTAATCAAATACTTAGAGAAGATCCGGTTGGTGTGGTAATGGCTCAAGTGGATGTTAAGACGATTGTCAGTAATTTTGAAAACATTGATTTAAATACCGTATTTTTATCTTTTTTCATCATCATCTTTGCCGTCATTCTTTCAAAAATAGTGGCATTTTTGCTGACAAAAATATCGGAAAAAACATGGAAGCACAGGTTAGATTTCAAGAGCATAATCTCTATTTCTAATGTACTGATCTATTCACTGGCTGTTTATTATATTTTGGCATCTGTGTTCGCACTTTCCTTGAACCAACTAGTTATATTTAGTGGTTTCATTGGTGCTGTAATTGGTTTTGGTATGAGGAACCTTTTTGAGGATATTGCAGGAGGTATTATAGTCACAATGGAGAAACCATATCAAGTTGGTGACAGGATCGAGATGGGTGGCTATTATGGAGAAGTAAAAGATATAGGTCTTAGAGCTACCCGTCTTGTTACTCCGGATGATAGTTTGGTATCAGCTCCAAACAATCTGATTTTTACACAATGTGTGGCAAGCGGCAACTCGGGTAGTCCGGAAATGATGGCAACACTTGATATCTATATAGAGAACGATTCTGACGTAGACCTGGCAATGAAGATATTTAGAGAAGCCGTTGTTACTTCAAGATTCGTGTATATATGCCCCACCCGGCCGGTTGTTATCCTTTTAAACGATTATCCCTTCTACAAAGGTCTAAAAGCAAGAGCATATGTGAATGATCTTAGGAACGAATTCATATTCAGATCTGATATAACCCAGAGAACCTGGAATGAATTCTATAAAAGGGGGATTAAGCCACCCAAAACACCTATTATGAACTATGGGAAAACAGCTGAATGAACCCCATGCCAGATGAATCAGACTCCAACAACCATTATAAGTTGTATCGACCATCATAATTGGGGGACATAATGGCCGAGGACAATAATTTTTCGACTATTGCTCAAGAGCCTACATTACAGGAGCAAGTTCATGAACACGAGGTAGCCAAAGGCAAACTTTTCGGCACCTTTGATGGTGTTTTCACACCAACTATACTCACAATTCTGGGAGTGATAATGTACTTGAGAGAAGGGTGGATAGTGGGAAATGCAGGTCTTCTGGGTGCCTGGCTTATTATCCTGCTTTCATGCGGCATAATATTTCTAACTGGATTGTCACTCTCCTCGATAACAACCAATATCCGTATTGGTGCAGGCGGTGCTTTCTCGATTATCTCCCAGTCATTGGGACTTGAAGTCGGGGGGAGTATTGGCATTCCACTTTATCTGGCACAAGCCCTTGCAGTAGCCATGTATATATTTGGTTTCCGTACCGGCTGGCAATGGATATTCCCGGACCATCCGGCAATTATTATAGACCTGGGCACCTTTGCAGTCCTGTTCATCATCGCTTACATAAGTGCCAGCCTTGCATTCAGGATTCAGTACGTAATTTTGGCAATCACCGTTGGCTCCCTGATCTCTATATTCTGGACATTATATTCAGTTCCGTCACAGCAGCCCATAACATGGTGGGGAACATTTTCTGGTTCTCCTGAAAACATGTTCACAGGAATTGGATTCTGGGCACTTTTTGCAGTATTTTTCCCTGCAGCTACAGGTATCATGGCCGGAGCGAACATGTCAGGAGAACTGAAAAATCCACGTGGGAGTATCCCCGTGGGCACCATGTCAGCAATTGTACTAGGCACTATCATTTATCTTTTACTGGCTTATTGGCTGATCCGCTCCGCAACCCCGGATGAACTTGTCAGCAATTACACCATCATGATAGAACGCGCAGCATGGAAACCTATAGTCTTGGCGGGCCTGCTTGGAGCAACTTTCTCTTCTGCACTGGCTTCCATCGTTGGTGCACCAAGGATATTGCAAGCCCTGGGGGATAGCAGCATACTGCCAAAAAGCAAATGGTTCTCAATAAGAACACAATCAGGTGAACCCAGGAATTCTATAATATTCACAGGTGCAATCGTACTTATTGCATTAATGCTTCGAGACCTTAATGCTATTGCTCCCCTTATCACCATGTTTTTCCTGCTCACATATGCAATGATCAATGTGGTGGTTTTTATGGAACAGAGCCTGAATTTGGTTAGTTTCAGGCCTCTTTTCAGGATACCTCTGGCTGTATCGTTCCTTGGAGCAGCAGGTTGTCTTTTTGTAATGTTCACAGTGAACTCCACATTCACTCTTGTGGCTATGGTTGTTGTTGTATCCATACATAGCGTTCTTTTGCGCAAACATCTCAAAGCGCCTTTTGGAGATGTACGCAGCGGACTTTTTGTAGCACTGGCTGAATGGGCGGCAAAGAGAGTCAACGAAATTACTGTATCCAGGGAAAGGGCATGGACAGCAAATCTATTGGTACCCATAGAAGATCCGCAGGAACTGCGAGGTATGTTCAATCTGATAAGAGATATCTCCTATCCAAAAGGATTTATTAAAATTTTAGGTCTTACAGGCAAAGTAGATGAGATGGAACTATATTCGAGACTGCCGGATATAACTAAATCATTTCAGGATGAAGGTGTGTTCTCGTCATGGACAACAATAGATGCACCGTCTTTTGAAGATAACCTTATTGCAGGCATGGAAGCCCTGGGCGGGGCTTTCTTCCGCCCGAATATCCTGTTTCTGACACCACCATTATCAAAACATAGAGAAGAAGCTATTAGGAAAATCATACAAAAGGCATCACATATCCACACAGGTGTTGTGGTATACGCAGCCCATCCAAAGTCCGGCCTTGGAAGACACAAATCAGTTAACGTCTGGATAGATGACAAAAGTCCGGACTGGGAGATAAGCATGAATCTTGGAAATATGGACCTTGCAATTCTCATTGGATACAAGCTCAAAAGAAAGTGGGAGGCTTCAATGAACCTCATAAGCGCTGTTGGTGAGGAAGGACAGAAAAGGAAAGCAGAAGAATATATCAAAACACTTGCCGAACTGGCAAGACTCCCAAACGTCAACACCTATGCTTTAGAAGGTGATATTGAAAGCATAGTTAAGAAAGTACCTCAGGCAGCTCTGAATATATTTACGCTTCCTTATGAGCCTGATTTTGAGTTCATCCGCAGAATTGTAGAGTTAACAGGTTCATCCTGCCTCTTCACACTCGACTCCGGAGAAGAGAATGCTCTGGCATGATGAGAATAAGGGCTTGTTGTGGAACCTGTTTCAAAGATAGAAATACTTTGTAGCAGTTTTGCAAAGCCCGGAAATCAATTTAGATATGAATTAATGAGAATTCTCCATCTTTATTTTTAAATACAAGACCATGTTCAACCAGTAATTTTAATATAGCTTTAACATCCTCTATTTCAAAGTCAGAACTTAAATCCTTTATTTTCATAGGTTGGGATTTCAATTTATCTTTGACCATACCAATTAACATATCTTCATATGCAATATCCTGCAATTCCTCGAAAACAGGATGATAAATGCTATATTGATTAAAGAACTCTTCAAGGCCCGTAAAGAAGTATGCCAGCCACGCAAAGTCAGTCAGTTTGTTCTCATTTTGCCAGATAATCTCTTTTTTGATTATTTCAAAATCAAGCCCTTTACTGAATAATGAATACATATCCTCGCGGTCTCTTTCCCTTGTCGTGATAGCTTTGAACACAAAAATATCTTCAGGCGATATCATATGAACGGAGATATTTTTCAATTTGAACAATTCCTGCGAACGATTTATCATGCCATCAGAAAGTTGAAGACCATCGCAGATCACATTAACAAAAATATCCCACCTGAATTCATCAGTATTTTCAAATATTGCCCTTGCACCCATTTGTTCATATGAACCACTAATTACAGGGACAGTGTACCCTATGGATTTCAATGCAGTTTTTATTATTTTTAACTCATCATCTGATCTGACAACAACATCAATGTCTTTAGTGGCTGTTTTATATTTTTGGAAACTCATCGAGCCACCGCCAATAAGATAGAGATTCACAGGCGCAGCCAGCAAGCCATCGAGTTTTTCAAATTCTGCCTGTAAGTATTGTTTATCAAATAATTTCGGAGCCATTTTTATTCATCCTTTACTCCAGATCCCTAGCCAGATCCATGTATTCATTCCAAGGTAGGACAAAATCACTATTTTTCTTCATTGTAGCAGCATACTCTAAAAGTTTTTCTATATGGTCTTCCATGTCGTAATATTTTCCATATTTAAGTAATTCAGCAGATCGGATCTTAGAAGAAAATGCCAGAGCATATGAATTATATATCGAACTATACTGATCGATCAGAATGGTATGAATAAAATAATCTTCAGCTTTAAGTTTCCTTTTAGTATGAAAATAATACCGCGTATCAGTCATAACTTTCAGGCCATATTCATAAAATACATTTATTGCAGTAGGATAGATTGTCTTTTTCCTGCCCTTTGTTTTATTCTCATCAAGCACACTATCTGTTTTGAACAAGAATTCAGGACCTTGCTGCCATATTAAAACAGCGTTATCTGAAATATTTCTAAGTTTTTTAGTTGTCACATATTCCCAATAATTATGGACAAATTTTTTAATCAAAGGATGCCGTCCACTCAAAATATACTTGTTTTCCTTTTTGAGAACGATCCCATATTTTCCCAATTCAAGAATTGCAGATGATACTGTTCGCCTGTCAAGTCCGGTTATTACGGCAATGTCTGCTATTGAACATGTATTTTCCAGTACGCTTAAAACATGCAAAGATGAGGAGGTGAGAATCTCACCCAGCGGAAGCCGGGAAAACTCTATTATGATATCCCTCAAAACCTGCGAATGCAAAGAATCGGAACGGCCTACATAAACCTCTTTGCCTTCTTTTCGTTTTACAACAAAACCATATTCTTCGAGCGAATTCACAGCTTTGGATATCGTGGACTGATCTAATTCCAAGATTGTCGATAACTCAGATATTGTTATAGGCTGAGTAAGGTTTCTGAATATCTCTATTTTGGTGGTATTTAGCATTATATACTGAAATGTTCATATGATATATATAACATATGACTACAAATGTATATCATTATAACTAGACTGTTAAAATGAACTAAATAACAATATCTAAATACTATCTGAACTATTTTTAATATGATATGAGCAGTATCATTGATTTTAGTACTATTATTGTAGCTCTTGGAATTTTAGGATTCATATTCAAAAATGTATTTTATAAAGCAAGAGAATGGAATGTACCGTATGAATTGAAAAATCAGGAAGACAGATATTTTTCATACATATCAACCGCTCTGTTAGCATTATCTATATTTTGGATTTTTTTGCATTGGTTATAGTAAAAGACGAAAATTTTATAGAATGGTTGAGTTCCTTCACTTATGTACTAGACAAAATTGTCGAATTAGGAATACTTTCAGAGGAACATATCCTATTGTATTTGAAGCAGGTTATGTTATTTGCTATGTTTCTCTCTTTGTTCTCTCCATTGTACTTAATGACATATTTATCCATATTTATGTTAGGGGTGATAGTGCAAGTATTTACGCAATTAATTAACGAACAAGCAGTAAAAGTGACTTTAATTGAACCTAAGGAAGAAAAAAAGTACAAGAAAATTATATCGGAATCTTCAGATTTCATCTATTTTGAAACATTAGACGATTTTAGGAAGTGGGAAGGAATAAAGAAACAAGATATCAAGTACCTTGAAAAAAGTACAACAAAATCGAACCTTAGCAAGCGTATTTTTAATTATTTAAAGATAGAAATCATTGGAAAGATAGAGATAAAAGAAAAAAAGCAATCTTACTCATGAGTGCCAGTCTCATGACTTTAGTAATTGTAACATCGCTATTTAAAAATAAACATCTGAGATACCTAATATCCATCAATGCAATCATATTAGTCATAATGGTTCTAATCGAAAACTCATTTTTAAGTCCGTATGATGAAAACTAGGGATATACTAAACTAAAAGAGATTTAAAAAAAACAATGCGAGCCAGCGGTGATAAGTCGCTGGCTGCTGTTAGGGAAGTGATAAACTAATTTATCACAGGGATTTTGGACTTAGAATACAAGTCCTAGCTCTTCGAGCTTCTTGCGTGCGCCGTCGTAGACCTTGACGTACTCGTCGGTTGGTGTTACGGTCTTGACATCGTAACATTCCTGGAAGGTCTTGCCTGCCGGTGCAGTTGCATAGTTCTTCTCGTAGAGCTTGACGAGGTTGTCGAGGATAACGTTGACCTCTGCAATATCCATGCCAGCTGTTGCCCTTGCGACTTCTCCCATCATCCTTGCTTCCATACCTGTGGTCTTGTCCTGGACAACACCCTTTGCAGCTGCCACACCGGAGAGGATCTCACGGCCGGATGCTGTGTCGGTTATGGATTGAGCGGATGCTTCAAGCAGACACATCTCGGTACATGGACCTGCACATGGATAGTACTGGTTACCTGAGAGTATGTTTGTGAACTCAGAGATGGTTGCACATGTCCAGCCAGCGATCATCAGGGTTTCCCTGGTGTTGGTGGATCCCCAGCGGATGTGGACAGGACCATCAAGGTGCCAGCTTGCATTGCTCATTACAAACGCATTGATGTGGGTTGCGATATCAACGATAGCAGTCTCTTCTATGCCGCCGGCATAACCACCAAAGATAGGCATCTGCTCATCCATGATGATGTCACTGTTACCCTGATAGTGGGCTATTACACAAATTGCGTCAAGGTCGATCTTAAGCTCATTGAGCTGGGAGACCTCATGACTGTCACTGCAGATCATGCCACCGGCACAGTCTGAAGCAATATTTCCCTGAGCGGACAGGGAAGTCTCTGGTCCCTATATGCCCATGCCTGGCCTTCCAGCCATTGCAGCTGCAGTTTTGATGAGCCTTGTTTCGGTCTTGGCTGCAAGGACTTCATAAGGGCTCTTTGGTATTGGTGGCTTTCCGCGGACGGTCATCATGACACCGTTTACAATGGTGTCGACTTCCTTTTCAAGAGCATAGCTCATGTGAACTGGCATGAACATGTCCTCAGAAATTGGAGAACCTGTCGGACCACCCTGTACTATTGGCTTTCTCTTGTCACCAACACTTCTCTTCTGGACCCTTACAGCATCCCTGCCGGTTCCGAGTGTGAATTCCTTCTGGACGTTGTTGAGAGCATCCCATATCTCATCCTCGGTATATTTTACTACACGGCTTGTGTCAGTACAGAAAATACCACAATCAAGCAGCATCTCAAAACCTGCCTTAAACAGGTTTCCCATCATATCCTTGTCAGTAGGAACAAACTGGTTCTTGAAATCAAGGTTATATTTCTGCTTGAGCTCCATTGCCTTCATAGGGATGGTCATGAGGTCCCAGTCATCCTGGGTCATCTTTGGACCTTTCTTTGCACGCTCATAGAATTCAAAGCAATCAAGTGATCTTGAAAATGTCATTTTTATGCCTCCTTACTGCATAAGGTTTAATGCCACACGGGCTGCGTCTGCTGCATTCTCTGCTGTTGCATCTGCGCCTATCTCTGCGATCCATGCGTCAGATACAGGTGCTCCACCGAACATTATCTTTACAGCATCCCTGAGACCTTCTTCAGCGAGCATTGATACTGTGTCCTTCTGTCCGAGCATTGATGTTGTCATGAGTGCTGAACCCACGAGCAGGACCTTCTTGCCCTTGTACTTCGCAACTTCTTCAACAATCTTATCATTTGGAACATCGACCCCCATATCAAGGATCTTAAAACCATTTGCCCCAAGCATTGTTGTTACAAGGCGGTGGCCGATATCGTGGATGTCTCCTTCCTGTACATAAGTGATAGCAAGACCTACACCTTCATCATTTGGTCCCTTCTCCTGTTCAAGGATAGGTATGAGAATTTCCATTGCAGCATTCATTGCCTTTGCAGACATCATGATTTGTGGAAGATAGATCTCTGCTGCTTCGAACTTGTCTCCGACGATCTTCATGCCTACTGAAAGGCCTCCGTTGATAATCTCAACAGCAGTGAGTCCGGCATCCAGGGCTTCCTGGGTAGCGGCTGCACAGCCGGTAATATTCTGAGAGACGATTATGTCTCTGAGTTTGTCTAACATTTCCTGATTTGACATATTTAGCCTCCATATTGCGATACTAGTTCGAGTCAAGGCGATGAGCAACGTTACAGGACGTTTTTCTGGCAATTTGGTCAACGCCTTACCCCGATATATAGGTACACGGTAATCATGTACCGTATTACTAGTATATATAATTTTTGTTAATAAATAAGGTGGAGATAAAAATAAAAAACCAATAAATCTCACTGATAGCGAAACTTAAAGGATTCCACCACAAAAGATATTTACCTCAACTGTCCCCTGAACTTCTGGCAACTGTTGATCTTAATATCCAGTAGTTTCTCGATATTCATCTTTGCTGCAATTCCCTTTGGAGCACCTGCAACTGAAGTGATGACACCAATACCGAGCTCTTCTCTCAGTTCTCTCATTACATACTCATCACTGAGGTCATCTGTGGAAACGCTCAGCTTCTTTGCAACATAGTCCTTTGCGTCACCGACGCGCATGTTCTTTGCAAACTCCATTCTTGCAACAAGATCACCGGCAGCTCTGATTCCGCTCATTCCGGAGGTCATTATGTGGGAGATCGGCATACCCATCGGGTCGCCGACCCCTACCTATATACCATCTACGCCGGCAATCTCGACCATCGCCTTGCTTGCCCTTGAAACGGCATCAATTGTAGGGGTTTCCAGCATTGGGATGCCACCTACACCCATACCCATGTTCACATGACATGGAATTGGTGAATCCTTTACAGCCTGCTTGATGAAAGTAACAGCCCTTCCCAGGTTCCATGCTCCACTTCTGCTGGTATTAGTATTTACGACAGGTCCGAAAACATTAGCACCTGCTTTTGCAGCAAGCGGAGCCTGTTGATGTGGCCACAGTCCTGCAAGTACAGTACCATCGTATTCCATCTCACCGTGCAGACCAAGCATGAGCTCTCCGGCCATGCCTGCCTCGATGTACATGTCAGGGTATTGTTTTCTCAATGCCTCAATTGCATGGAGTGAAGCGAACATGTCACCATCGCCTGCTGCACCCACTGTATCGAAGTTAACACCGTCAGCACCTGATGCCATCATTCTCTGCATGATCCAAACAATATCCCTTGTCAAATGTTTTGCAGCATGTTCCATGGACTCTTGTGCTTCCTTGATCTTGAAGGCCTTCATAAGGTCACCGGGGTTCTCAAAAGGTCCGTCCGGGGTATAGTAGAGACCCATGTTTGGCATTGCGCCGTAAAACAGTGGAACGATCGTGTTCTGCTGGCAGACTTCCATTGTCTGCATTTCCTGTGCAATAACAGGTTTTGCAGGCTTGAAACTGTAGTCTATGTGCCCGAGTTCCATTGTGTCAGCACCAAAAGCACGCTCGTGCATCATTACACCCACAAGCCTGCTTGAAGGAATACCTACACCACTGTTACCCTGGTCACCGTCAAGCCTGATGGTTCCGATATCGTGTGTCACCGGGACTTCCTTTCCAAGCTCAACACCAACCATTCTGGAAGGCATAGTAAGGATATCCACAAGCTTGTCTATTTCATCTGCACTGAGATCAGGAATGCTGCCAAGGTCTGCAGCATCTGCCATACCTTCCTTCAGGTCAGCGATTATCTGCTCCTTTGTCATGAAGATGCGCTTTCCATCTCCCATTCTTAATTTATATTCTGTTGCCATAATTTCACCTCATTTAAAGCAGGAGTTCCTTGGCCCTTGCCACAGCTTCACTTGCATTTTCCGCATAGCAGTCAGCTCCTATTTTGTCAGCCCAGTTCTGGGTTGCAGGAGCACCGCCAACCATTACCTTTACCTTGTCACGCAGACCCTGCTCTTTGAGCATCTCGATGACCTCTTTCTGGCCAGGAAGAGTAGTGG
>NZ_MBKP01000084.1 GCF_002243045.1 Methanolobus psychrotolerans | reverse complement strand
CGCCTCCTTCCATAGAATACTACCAGGGACGAAGAAGGGGCACTATATATCTCTTCAAGTTGAGATAGCTCTCTCACGCGGTCAAAGAATGTTACCATACAGTAAGTTACTGTACGGTAAGTATTTAGATTTTGTGTTCATGTAGCTCTTACAAGATTTCTCCGTAGACGTTGTAGAAAAGCAATAGAATAACGAAGTTCTGTAGATATCCTTAATATCACCATTTGGAAAGCCCTTCGTCAAAAACCACTTTATGAATAGGGGGGCTTGTCCTTCTATGTTCCTTTTAACAGGACAGAGGACTATAGGGTAGTTGATAAATACCCCCAAATGATATGTTCTTGGAAGCGTTAATATCGGCACTTTCTTGGTGTCCACAACTGACACAGAGGAATTCGGATTGAGTTTTTCTATTATTCTTGTCGATGTGTTTTTCGGGCCTATATCGAATACGGGAATACCTGCGAGGGTAGCCTTATATTTGAGGAAGTTACTTAATTCATCAAAAGCCCATTTGCCGATAGCTGTTCTCACTGCTTTGTTAACCGTGCTGTTAGTTCTAATGCCTTTGAGATTTTCAATTGCAATAGCCCTGTTTGTGTCTTTTGCAGTTTGAACGATTGATTTAGCTATGCAATGATTGGTATCTTTTTTAAAGCGCCTTTCTTTACCACTTATTTTCTTGAGATGCTTTTTAGCAGAGTGAGTTCCTACACTTTGAAGAATTGCTTTGAGGTTGGAGTAACGCTGGCGTACTTCTGTACATTTCTTTCCACAGAATACTTCACCATCTGAGGTCGTATCTATGTTGATTGTTCCCATGTCTATTCCTATACACCTTGAGGGTCTATTGGGTCTTCATCGGGAACATCCACGACTACCATGAGATAGAAAGTTTTGTTATAGGAGGCTTAACCATCTTCCTCTAAAATTCTTTTTCCCATAATCTCTTCTTAGAGTACTTGTTTCTGTAAAAATTTGCATAAATATATCATAAATCAAAATCTAACTTAAATAGAAATGATTATACTTAATTAAAGCTATTAGCAGAGTTAAGGTTAGTATATATTATATGTGCATTTCTTTTATGGTGAAGCAAAATGCAAAATGAACTTGGTATGGATGTCCCTCATGCTGTTGTTAAACGTGCAAAGGACAAAGAGTGCATTCAGGGTGTAAAGTATGTGTATAAAGATGGTGTGTATGGAGATAAGTTTCCTGCAGCCAGCATAGGTGGGAAAAAGGCAACAAGGTTTGGAAGTATTGACAGAGCTGATGCAAATAAAGTAAGTCTTGGTAGTGGCTGGGTTGCATTTATGTCCCCATCTTACGCGGATGTAACGGTCACCAATAGTGGCTCAAAGCCTGAAAGTAAAAAAAATACTTTTTCAAATGTTAAAAGTGATGGCAACGATAAGAGTACTACACGAAATATCAATAGCGCTCCTAACTTTCTTCTCTCTATCAAACGCGGATATGATTTCTTCCGGGGATTTATACGATTAAAGGTGTCCGTCACAAACAATACATCCCTTGTATTAACGGATGTAGAACTCGATTTTCATTATGATGAAAAGAACCTGCATCTGGGCAGGTCTGAGCCGGATTATGATCTGAAAAAAGAGAGATTTCATCTTGGGAACATCCATGCTAATATGTCAAAAAGCATTGCTGTCTATTTTGAACCCATGATGTGTTCTAAAGGAACTGTAATCGACTGTATAGTTACTTATAAGGATGCCACAGGTCATCTCCAGACCGCAAAGATGGAACCAGAGAGAATAGAGGTCACATGTCCTATCCTGAAAAGTGATCATGGCATAAACATCGCAAGATTATGTCAGTTGATAGAGACTCTGCCATGCAAGGACAGTAGGATATATGGCATAAGATCTGATTATGATGCACTTGGTCTGAAAAATAGTCTGCTGAGTACGATGCAGAACTATGATCTTCGTCATTTGAGGACACTTCGGACAAATGATGATGGTCAGTATGAGATGTGGTTCTATTCAAGAACGAAGGTCAAGACCAATGATATTGTTCTAAGGCTTAGTATCTCTTCAAAGGAGAGGACAGTTGAGCTGTTTGCAGCCACAGCGGATGCACAGTCCCTGACAGGTCTGCTTGCTGATATGGGGCGTGAGGTTTACAAGGCAATTGAAAAGGAGATTAAAGGCAAAGAGCTGGTTTATCAGGTCTTTAATGTGAACATAACGGATTCTATTATACAGCGAAGCAATCTCCTGAGTTTCTGCGATATGCATGATAATTGCGAGGGTGACGTTGTTGTTGATAACAGTGTAGTCCATCGCTCAAAAATAGCCAGTATTGATAGATAGCTCATATTTTTGTGTAGGAAACCAGTTTGACTATATAAAGCACCTGAGTATATAAACAAAACCTCAATTTCTACTGGAAACCTTTATAAAGGGTCTGGCAAAAAGTAGATCTCCAGTGAAAATTAGCCGAAATTTGCCACAAAACCCTGGACAATGCAGAATAATACAGAATGTATTTTGACTAATTCGGTCGCTACATATCGTTTTGCTCATTTTACCGGAGTCTTAAATCATAGTGTCACCTGCTCTTGATTCGGCTGACCTTTATAAACCACATGTTGAAAAGTAGATGTTCAGAAAAGGGGTCTAAAAAGAAGCATTCTCAGAGGAGCAAAAGCTGTTTAAAGGATAAAATATATAGGGTTGACAAGAGCACCCGTGATAACAGGGTATGGTAACATAATAAGCACTTTCAACACAAGCAGCCACTTAGTTGACAAGAGCACCCGTGATAACAGGGTATGGTAACTAGTAACTACAACCATTTTATCACCTTAAAATTTGTTGACAAGAGCACCCGTGATAACAGGGTATGGTAACCTATGGTATCCTTACCTATGTTTTCGGATTTGAATGTTGACAAGAGCACCCGTGATAACAGGGTATGGTAACATTTGACTCGTTTAAATTGATTCTAATATCTGTTTATAGTTGACAAGAGCACCCGTGATAACAGGGTATGGTAACACGTTCATGTCTGTTAGTTCT
>NZ_MBKP01000083.1 GCF_002243045.1 Methanolobus psychrotolerans | reverse complement strand
AGGTGGATGAGAACAGTGCCACTATATCATCTTACGGATACTCAGGTACGCCATTCCACGCACCTGTAAGTTATAATGAAAACGACCTCGATTACGATGCTAATGGAAACTTAGTTGAAGACGAGGATTTCACCTACAACTACAACGATGCTAACCAACTTTCTGAAGTACGCTATGCCAGTAACAATTCACTCGTTGAGAAATACTGGTACGACGCCAACGGCCAGAGAGTCAAGAAACAGAACTCCGCCGGTGAGTTCACCTACTACGTCAATCAGTTCTACGAAGTAAACAACGGCACTGCCACCAGCTACTTCTTCCGCGACGGCGAGCGCATAGCCAAGCAGACAGATGAGGGTATGGAGTGGTATCTCTCCGACCACCTCGGCAGCACCACACTCCTTGTCAACGAGAGCGGCCTTGAGGTCGAACGCACCGAGTATTACCCATACGGCCAGGTTCAGTCCGGTGGTTTGGAGAAATATGGGTTCACATGCCAGGAAAACGATGTCGACACTGAATTGATGTACTACGGTGCACGCTACTACTCGCCTGAGTACAGGGTGTTCGTGCAGCCGGATACGATTCTGCCGGACCCGTACAATCCTCAGTACCTGAACAGGTATTCGTATTGTCTGAATAATCCGGTGAAGTATACTGATCCGAGCGGGCATATTGTGATTCCAGCAATAGCTATAGCTGGAGTCAAAGTTGTTTCAACTGTAATTGATTATGGTTGGAATGTTTATGATTTTGCAACAGACTCATGGACAATAGTAAATCCTAATTCAAATGTTTTTGATAAAGAAGCTGCGAAAATTGGATTGGGATTGAACATCGCGTCAGAGTTGCTTGACCCAGATGAACTGTCACCGGTTAATACCCCTGCGGATGACATCGCAAGAAAAGCACTTAAGAATCAAATCAGCAGAGAGCTTAAAGAAGGGATTTTAGAAACGGCTGCTAAAAATGCAGGAAAAACGGGGGTAATCAATCCAAAAGATATACGTTTCACACAAAACAGTATCAGTAAAAATTTCAAAGATGTTGAAGACGGGAGTGTAGATGATTTGATCGAAGGATTACGAAGTGGAAATATAAATCCATCCGAAGTTCCAGCTATACAAGTATTTGAAATGAAGGGAAATCTATACTCTCTCGATAATAGAAGACTACATGCTTTTCAGCAAGCTGGAGTCGATATCCGTTATGTATATGCAAGCCCTGATGAAATAAATAAAGGCTGGGCCAAATTAACGACACAAAATAATGGAGCAAATATCAAGGTTAGAAACGGCGGGAAATAAATGGAAATACAGGTACTTGAACCAGATATAACTGTCCATGACGTGCCATTTGAAAAAATTGTCTGTGACAATAAAGATGGTAATAAGTTATTCATTGAATTTGATGATGAGAATGAGATCAGATACAAAATTGAATTTGTAACTTATGTGGCATTGAAAGTTACAATAGATGATTGCTTTGACTCAAGTTTCTTGTCTTCCCTTTCAACCGATGGCATGATGTATGAGATTTTAAACTCTGATTGGCTTTCCCAATTAAAAGACGATTATTATAATAGACGTAAATATGAACATTTAATGGAAGGAACTCACCACTACATAATGATCCTAGGAGATTTTTATGTTGAAATAGTTGCACGTGGTTATAAATTGACTAAATTACATGCTCAATAAGTAATGCGTCATCAGCAGTACCGGCTACTTCTTCCGCGACGACGAGCGCATAGCCAAACAAACCGCCGGAGACATGGAGTGGTACCTGTCCGACCATCTGGGCAGTACTACACTGCTCGTCAATGAGAGTGGTCTTGAGGTCGAGCGTACCGAGTACTATCCATACGGTCAGGTTCAGTCCGGAGGGCTGGAGAAGTACGGGTTCACAGGACAGGAGAATGATGCTGACACCGGGCTGATGTACTACGGTGCCCGGCACTACTCACCTGGGTACAGGGTGTTCGTGCAGCCGGATACGATGCTGCCGGATGTGTATGATCCGCAGGCTCTGAATCGGTACGCTTATACTTTGAATAATCCGGTGAAGTATACTGATCCGAGCGGGCATTACGTTGAGAGTGCAATAGACATTGCTTTCCTTGCAATGGATTTGAACGATATCCGTACCGGGAACGCCAATAAATGGACATACATAGGCCTTGGAGCTGATGTCGTGTGTCTGGCTTTGCCAGGAGTGACGGGTGGCAGACTTGGAGTTAAGGCACTGGAGGAGGGAGTAACTCATGCGGATAATGTTGGGGATTTGTTCAAGTTCTTGGATAAGACAGGGGGTGCCACGAATGCAGGGAGGAATATTAATCGTGTAGACAATACGAAAGATTCATTCAATGCACTTGATTGGAATTCTGTTGTCAGTAAAACAGGAGAAACTAGAAAAGATCACATCATGCTTCATTCAAAGGATAATCTAAACAAAGATTTCCATGGAGTTTTCAGCGATGATCCCGTTAAGGTTACTAATGAGGCATGGGGCAATAGAGGAAGCATTACACCGGTTAGAGAGGGTAATGTTGATAAGTACTATATACCTTACCCAAATGCAGGATTTGAAGGCGGAAGAATGGGGACCCATGAAACTTTAAACTATGTACAAATCGTGACAAAAGCTGATACGAATCAAATAATCAGTTCTTATCCATCAAAAATAAAGGTGGTACAACATGATTAATTTATATCAATACAAAGTTACTTGGTGCCCTGTTTGTAATCAGGGATGGGTTGAAATCGCAAAAGATGTGAATTCTAAGAGACTTTTTTTACTATGCGAAGAGTGTGAATCAGAGTGGGATGAGCCTAACAATATCAAAAACAGCACAAGTACACGAGATAAGTATGGGTTAATTGAAGTACCATTGTTAGAAGAAATTAGAAAGAAGAAGTGGGATCAATATATTGTCAAAGACCCCCATATGTATAATGCAAAAATTTTTGATATTTCAGGATTGAGCAAGGATAAAAACTGGGATAAATATGCTGAAAACTGGGGAATTGGAAATAAACCTACAGAATCACACATGATTACTTGTGAAATGAATGGGATTTTGTTGAAGGCTCGTGGAGAGAATCAGAAGAAATGGAAGTCACCTTTGATTGGTAAAACAATTAAAGTTACTAATTATTTTGTAAGTATAGGTGATATCTATAAAACAGATGTTTTGATCAACGGGATTTTGCAAATAGAAAATAACGTTTACTCGGTAATTGGGGAAGTTACAAAAATAGACAACAATGGAATAAATTTTATCCTGGATTGTGGCAGTATAGTAACAGCAGCTAAACGTTATTCTGGCTTAAAGAATATTAAAAAGGGGGACCGAATAGTAATGGACCCTGGAGAATTTTACATATCCAACGTTGAACTTGAAACTGACTAAATACCATTTATCTTTGCTCAGTACAATTATTTGATTATGAGATATCTATTTCAAGTACGACCTTGCCCTCAACGGCACACTCTCACAGGTCACCAGAGGAAGCATCTCATCAAACTATGACTACGATCAGCGTTATAGAATTGTGGACGAGACTGTAACACTTGACAGTACACCCTACACCACGTCTTACGAGTATGACAGCATGGACAGGGAACGAAGATCACCTATCCGGACGCTTCCAGCGTTGGCCTTACCTACAACGCTCAGACTTTGCTGGATAGTGTTGAGGGTGTTGTGAACAACCTGGACTACAATGCAAGGAACCAGATCACCACTAAAGAGCTTTCCAACGGCGTGGTCACTAACTATACCTATGATAGTCAGAAGCTCCTGCTGGACAGGATATACACTCAGAATCTCCAGGACCTGAACTATGATTTCGACAACGTCGGCAATATCCTTGAGATCGAGGATAATGTCCTGAGTTCTGTGAAGACCTACGGATACGATGATCTGGACAGGCTGACCAGTGCGGGAATGTCGGTCAACAGCGTGCCGACGTACCAGAGAGATTTCACCTACGATTAGTATGGCTGCATCCATCAGGTAGATGAGAACAGTGTCACAATATCCTCTTATAGTTAAGATGTAACACCGTTCCACGCTCCAGTGACCTATAAAGGCAATGACCTCGAATATGATGCAAACGGTAACTTGGTCGAGGACGAGGATTTCATCTACGTCTACAATAATGCGAACCAGTTAAGCGAGGTGCGTTATTCAGGTAATAGTTCCCTCGTGGAGAAGTACTGGTACGACGGAAACGACAGGCGGATCAAAAAGCAGAATTCTGCCGGGGGGCATTGTTAATTATAGTCATTAACCAAACATTTATTATTAATTAAGTGCAACTATACTTTATGGCTAGACCTGAACAAATTCCGATAGAGCATCATCTATCATCAGAAGAATTGCTTAAAAATATCAAGTTATTAGAGAAAGATACACGAGTTCTACAACGTTTGTATTTTATTAAACATCGTTATGAAGGTTCTTCTGTTAACGAAGCAGCTAAACTTATTGGCATATCAAAACCAGTTGCATATCAATGGCAAGAGAGATGGAACCAAGACGGCTATGAAGGATTGATCCCCAGGTTTTCAGGAGGATGTCCTTCAAAACTCACTGATGACCAAAAAGAAAAACTAAAGGCTATGCTGCATGAAAGAGATGATTGGTCTACAAAAGAAATCCAGGAACTTATCCATATTGAGTTTAAGGTCCAATACACTATTAAGCAAATATTAGTAATCTTGAAAAAGTTTGGTATGTATCATGCCAAACCCTATGCACATGATTATCGAAGACCAGATGACGCAGAAGATCGTTTAAAAAAAACTTACCAGTAATCAATAATGATTGCGTAATCGGTTTTCTTGATGAATCATCTCCACAAACCACATCAAATACAGTTCGTTTATGGTCTTTCAATAAACCCGTTATGTTCAAAAATACAACTAGAATAAAAGCAAACTCGTTTGGATTTTATGCATTGAATGGTACTTCAGTAATTGATTTTAAGGAACATTCAACTAAAGAGGATGTATGTTCGTTTCTATCAACTATCAAAAACAACAACATTGAAAAGAGAATAGTTATCATTCTTGACAACTTCAGGTCACATCGGGCAAAAGACACAGTGGATTTTGCAATGGCAAATGATATCGAATTGGTCTATTTGCCTCCGTATTCGCCAGACCTGAATCCTATAGAATTCATATGGAAGAGCGTTAAAAGAGTTATTTCTTGCAATTTTATCAAAGATCTTGACCATATGAGAAATCTGATTGCTGAGACGTTTATTAGTTGTTCATCAAAGCTTAGCTTCGCAAGAAAATGGATTGAGAAGTTTCTGGATAATAAGTTAGAAAAGTTAAGTTATTAACTATAAACATAGTTATTTCTTTAGTAACTATTCAGCCATCCTTCCAGCACTAAAGTAAAAATCAATATACTATGACCTCATTTTAACGTTCAGAAAAAAGATTTTATTGATCTGAGGGGATTTGTATAGAACGAGAAGAAATACTTGCAGTTTATGAAGCTGGTCCAGAAGCAGTAGTAGAACTTGTAACTCGATTACTTGGAATAATTGAACAACAAAATATTATCATCGAACAACAATCTCTCAAAATTGCACAGCTTGAAGAACGTGTCAAGCATCTGGAAGAGATGCTTGATAAGAATAGTCACAATAGTAGCAAACCACCGTCTACTGATTCTTACTCACGGAATAAACCAAAGGTTAAAAGTCAGAGAAAAAAGAGCGATAGATCCGTAGGTGGTCAAAACGGTCATCCTGGTACTACTTTAAGAATGAATGATGATCCTGATGAAGTTGTTGTTCACCATGTTGACAAATGTACCAATTGTGGAAGATCGTTAACTTCCATTCCCTCCGATTATGAAAGAAGACAGGTCTTTGACATTCCACCAATAGCAATTAAGTGTACTGAACATCGTTCTGCGATAAAAACATGTCCTAAATGTTCTCATGTAAACAAAGCCGTTTTTCCTGAGGG
>NZ_MBKP01000009.1 GCF_002243045.1 Methanolobus psychrotolerans | reverse complement strand
TCAGAATGACGAAAGTACAACAGAAGATATCCGGTACCTTCCGTAGTGAACAAGGTGCGAGAAATTTCTGCCGGATAAGAGGATACGTTTCTACTGTTAGCAAGAATTCCATGTCTGTTATAGACTCGATTAATGCAATATTCTATGAGGGTTCACTTATTCCAATATTGCAGAATTGATCGTAGAGAGAGAAATCAGCTTGGTGGAAGGGAGCTAGGCTGAATAGTTACTAAGAAATACATATTACATATGAACAATAGTACTTTGAAGAAGGTGTAAGGATTGGTGTTTAAAAAAATTGTCCGTATTACGTTGTTACTATTTGCCTGTACTTTATTTGTACAAACATGTACTGCATTAACATATTCTGGTGGAGGGGAATGGGCCTATTCAGAAGAGATAACTATCAGAGAGAACTCGGGTACTAATTTAGTTAATTATCAGATACCTATAGTTCTTAATAGTTCTAATTTTGATTTTTCCCTTGCACTTTCACAGGGTGAAGATATACGTTTTTCCTCTGGTGATAAGCAGCTTCAATATTGGATAGACGAGTGGAGTGCTAAAAAAGAGAAAGCAACAATCTGGGTAAAGGTTCCAAATATAGCGGCTGATGGCAATGCAAAAATATCAATGTATTATGGAAACCCAAAAGCAACAGATGTAAGCAGTGGTTCATCAACTTTCGAGTTCTATGATGATTTCAGTGGTTCCGGTCTTTTTGGCAACTGGGAAAGGTTTTCAACAGGCGGCGGTGAGATTAAAATATCAGACGGTATCTGTAACATTATTGTTCCCAAATTCCATCCAGAAGATATTGCAAGTATCAAAACCAAGGATGAATTCCCGATAAACTCCATATTCGTGGTCAAAAGACAAAAAGTTACAACAGGTACTGACAGCCGCGGTCCGGTTATAATGCAGGGATTTGTGGACCCGCAAAAAGAAACAAAAAACCAGGTGTTAGCATCCACTGAACTTGAAAATGAAAATAAGGTGACCTGGATCCTTCAAAATGCCAAAAGCAGTGCGCGTTATTTTCCATCAGACCTTACAAATGTCAATGTAGCAGAGGGTGACTGGTATACCATGGGTGTTGCATGGTATATGGAAGATGAATTTGGAAAAATAGCCTGGTTCAAGAATGGGGTAAGGGACAGTAAAATGGACCTTGCAGCAACAGAAGAGAAAAACTACATCCCTGTTACTGACATGAAAATCTACCTTTCCGCAAACACCTATTCGGATGTTTCAGATAATACCGGGTATGGCGCTTTTGATTATGCCTATGTGCGCAAATTCGTTTCTGAAGAACCGACCGTAATGATTGCAAGTACTAGAACCGGATCAGAAGAGGCAATTACTACAGTTGAGCCTGTCAGGATAAACATAACTCCTGCAAGTGGCCTTATGACTGCAATTCGTATTTTTGATACCGCAGATTATGATGATGCCAGCATAGTTGAGCTTAAAGAGAGCGGGCTGAACACTATTATGTTGCTGACAGATGACGATAATATCTGGAGCCTGGAAAGATTCGTAAAGACTGCCCATGACAATGACATGCAGGTCTATGCAATGATATTCAATGATCCGAAGAGCAAGTCAGATGAAGACAATTCTGTGTATGTCAGGGATGTACTGGAGAAGGTTGTAGACTACAACAGCAAGTCCCTTTCAGCCTTTGATGGTGTTGACATTGCACTTGATCCATGTAGTGAGGACCTGGAAGAAGCCTGTGCCCAGAACATTCTGCTTCTTGAGGATGGCCGAGAGATTGCAGGAAATGAACTTGCAATTGCAGTTGATATTCCTTCGTCGTATCTTCTGGCTGATCTGGCAGGAGTTTCAGAGAGTGCTGACCTTATAATTCTCCAGACATATGCCCTGGATACCAGCAACCCCGGAACTAAGGATGAGATCATAGATTCTGTAGCATCCAAGATGGGAGAGATCAGGGGATCAGAAGGAAAAGCGCTGATTGGCATAGCAGTAAATGAAGATTTCACGACCGATGCCGATGTCCAGAACCTTCTGGAAGAACTTCAGGATTACTATTCCAAAGATACTGCATTCATGGGTACTTCCATAGTTGTCTATACGGACTATGAAGAATACAGTATGGTCCCTGAAACCACCGAAACTGAAAGCAAAGGAATACCAGGATTTTCTGCATTGTTTGCAGTTGCCGGATTAGTGGCAGTTTCATACGGGCAGAGGTCACAAAAGAAAAGATGATGATGTGTTCATCACATCATCTAATTTTAGTCTTAAATTTATATTATTCATTATCCTTTTTCAGAAGCTCAACTGCCAGGTCCCTCAGTTTGAACTTCTGTACTTTTCCGCTTGCTGTTAGTGGGTAATCATCCACAAAGAAAACATGCTTTGGTACTTTATAGCGTGCTATTTTTGACAGGCTGTAGTCCCTGATATCTTCCTCGGTGAGATTGCTTCCTTCATTAAGGATAACAAAAGCACCGACGATCTCACCATATTTCTTATCGGGTATACCAACTACCTGTGCGCTCTTGATCCCTGGGATGGTAAAGAGGAACTCTTCGATCTCCCTTGGATAGATGTTCTCACCACCACGGATGATCATGTCCTTTATACGCCCCGTGATGCAGTAGTAAGCATCCTCATCAACAGTTGCGAGATCCCCGCTGTGCAGCCATCCATCCTTGTCAATAGCCATGTCTGTCATTTCAGGCATCTTGTAGTATCCCTTCATAACATTGTAACCACGGCAGCAGATCTCACCCTGTGTGTTTGGTCCCACAGTTTCCCCTGTTTCAGGATCAATTATCTTCACTTCGATCTCAGGCAGGGATGTCCCCACTGTACTTACACGTTTATCAATAGAGTCATCTGTGCTTGTCTGGGTAAAAACAGGGGATGCTTCGGTAAGTCCGTAAGCAATGGTAATGTCCTTGCAGTTCATGTCATTGATAACACGCTTCATGGCTTCAATTGGACAGGGTGAACCTGCCATTATACCTGTTCTCAGTGAAGAAAGATCAAACATCTTAAACATTGGATGACTGAACTCTGCAATGAACATTGTTGGCACACCGTAGAGAGCTGTGCATTTTTCCTTTTGTACTGCAGCCAGCGCCATAAGCGGATCGAAGAGTTCAAGCAGCACAAGTGTTCCACCGTGGGTGAGAACTGCAAGTACACCGAGAACAATGCCAAAGCAGTGGAAGAGCGGAACTGGCAGGCAAAGCCTGTCCTTTTCGGTGAACTTCTGCCTTTCCCCAATATAATACCCGTTGTTAAGGACATTATAATGAGTGAGCATTACTCCTTTGGGGAAACCCGTTGTTCCTGAAGTGTACTGCATGTTAATGACATCATTCTTGTCAAGAGTTTTCATTATATTGTAGATATTTTCGTCGCTGCTGTGCTGTCCCAGAAGGAACAGTTCACGAGTACTGTACATTCCCCTGTGTTTTTCCTGGCCGATGAAAATTACATTTCTCAGGCAAGGGAATTTCTCGCTCTTGAGGTTCCCACGGCTTTGTGTCTTAAGTTCAGGAACCAGTTCGTAGATAGTTTCAATGTAGTTCACGTCCCTGAAACCATCGATAATGGCAATGGCTTTCAGATCGGCCTGCTTCATCACATACTCGACTTCATGTATCTTGTATGCGGTATTCACAGTAACGAAAACAACACCTATCTTTGCGGTTGCGAACAGGAATGTCAGCCAGTCAGGAACGTTTGTTGCCCATATGCCTACATGGTCTCCTTTGACGATTCCAATTTCAAGCAGGCCTTTGGCCAGCATATTGACACGTTCATTGAACTCTTTGTAAGTAAATCTAAGGTCCCTGTCAGGATAAACCAGAAATTCCCTGTCAGGATCTTTCATGGCCTGCTTCTCGAAAAAAACACCAATTGTATCATCTGTGAAAGGCATTATTATATCTCCCTGATATTATTTACAACTGTCACTCTCTTCCTGCAGATGCTCTCCCAATTCTTTCCTTATGTCATCAGGTATAGGAACGGATTTCTTATTGATAAAATCGTAGTGGACGATCGTGGACCTGCTGATTGCGCCAATTTTCCCGTTTTGCCAGGCTTCCTGGGTAACTGTGAATGAGGAGTTACCGATCCTCGATATATATGTGATAATATCAACATCCGTTCCGTAGAACATCTCTCCTACGTAATCATACTCTGTCCTTGCCATGATAAGTTTCCATGTCTCATAGCTCAGGTTAAGGTCAGGGGTGAACAGCCTGAATACAGGATTGCGTGCCTGTTCGAACCATATGGCAATGGCAATATTATTGGCGTGTTTCAATCCGTCAATATCACCGAATCTTGGAGTAACAGTTGCTTTAAACATATCGATCTTCTTTGTTAGTAAGGTGCGTACACGACTGCCAGTATTTTTGCATCTTCACTGCCAATTGCATGGACATGGTGTGGAACAATTGAATCGTAGTAGATACTGTCACCTATTTCAAGTTTGTAGCTTTCTTTTCCATAAAGGATCTCTATCTGGCCGGCAAGCACGTATATGAATTCCTCTCCTTCATGAGATGACTGCTTTGCCTCGCCTGACCGGGGAGGATGAACATCAATAATGAAAGGTTCCATGTGCCTGTCAGCCTTGTCAGCAGCAAGTGAAAAAAAGTCAAGCGTGCTTTTCTCGCATGTATCACAGTTACCTGAAAATCTGACTATGTTCTTTGAACTGCCGCCTTTGACAACTAAAGGTCCGGTGTGTGGTCCATCGTCAAGGAAAGTGCCCAGACGAACTCCCAATGCTCTGGCAATCTGCATCAGGGGGGTCAGCGAAGGAACCAGTGCTCCATTTTCAAGCTGCTCGATGAGTTCAGTGTTTGTATTGCTGTTGCTTGCCAGCTCTTCCACAGACATTTTCTGCATTTCACGTATCTGACGTATCTTGTTACCCAATAGGTTCTTCGCTGCCATGGTCTTATCCTCTTGTTTTTCTTATCAAAATCGTGTTCTAAGGCTTACGGTATTTTCAGTTAAAAATGTATTCATTTATCATTAAGATTGGACTGTAAAAATGAGATAAGGAAAAGTTTGCAAACCCGGGCGTTGAGGTCCGCATGATGTCCAATTTATACCTTGAAATTAGAATTCTGAATATTGGACGGAAAGAGCACTTTCCTAAAAATCCCCGGCTATCATCGCTTTATGATAGGCCATTGCCAGCATTTTATTTACAAGATCAATTGCTTCCTGCTCAGAATCAACCATCCTGATCGTAACCTGACCGCTGCTGAAAAAGTTCATTTCCTTGATGCCGCTTTTGACCACGACCATGCCAAGATTCTCAGAATATTTACCATCAAGGTATTTTGCTATCAAAGGCATATCTGGTGTTTCATCAAGATGTGCAATGATCCTCAGCTTCCATGGATCTGCTATACATGGAAGAACCTTCTCAATCTGTTTTACCCGCATTTTCTTTCCTCTCCCGGATTTAATAGAACTCAAATGGTATTTTAAAATAAATTGAAACGATTATACTTAAATATCTCGCAAGCATTCTATTAAATGCAGTTTAATTTGTTTTAAAAAAGGTGATAGTAAATGCACTTTGGTCTTGGTATCGATGCAGGTGGGACATATACAGATGCAGTACTCATACGGGGCTCAGACGGAGCTATTGTAGACTCAAAAAAAGCTTTTACGACATATCCTGATCTCCAGGAAGGGATAAAGAATGCCCTTGACTCGCTGGACCAGGAACTTCTTAAGGATGTCAACCTGGTATCTGTTTCTACCACTCTTTCAACAAATTCACTTCTGGAAGGTACAGGAACAGCCGTTGGCCTCATTATTGTAG
This sequence comes from Methanolobus psychrotolerans, assembly GCF_002243045.1. Classification (GTDB taxonomy): domain Archaea; phylum Halobacteriota; class Methanosarcinia; order Methanosarcinales; family Methanosarcinaceae; genus Methanolobus; species Methanolobus psychrotolerans. Next base: position 81,758 of record NZ_MBKP01000009.1, on the reverse strand, counting down.
GTGAGCAGCCGGCACAAACAGAGTTCCCGTCACAATATACTCTTTGCGTTTCAGGAGGGCATGATACCAGAGGTGATGAAGCCTGTGAACTGGATCTTCCGTCTATTGAGGCTTTTATTCTCAGGACAAAGGCAAAAGTCTCTGCATATGCTGTTTCTGCATATTTCGGTGTCCGCAATCCCGAGCATGAGCTTAAGGTAAAAGAGTTAATAACTAAAATGACCGGAATGCCGGTAGTATGCGGACATGAACTATCCCAGGAACTTGGTGCATACGAGCGGGCAGTGACTGCTGTTTTGAATGCACAGCTCATTCCCATTACATATCAGTTCGTGACCTCTGTGGTCAAAGATATCAGGGCACGGGGCATCAATGCCCGTCTTCTGATGCTCAAATGTGACGGCTCTGTGTATAATATTGAAGACGCTCTGGAAAGACCGATAGAAACCATTTTTTCCGGACCGGCTGCAAGTCTGCTTGGTGCTTCTTATCTATCAAAGATGGACACATGTGCAGTAATAGATATCGGAGGGACCAGTACCGATGTCTCTATGCTGTACAACGGTGTTCCCGAAATAAGTACATCCGGTGCTGTTGTCGGGGGGTGGAAAACCAGGGTCCGGGCCATGAAGATGGAAACATCCGCAACAGGCGGGGATAGTCATGTATGGGTTATGGATGAACATGTGCAGATAGGTCCAAGAAGAGTGATTCCACTATGTGTTGCATCAAAAATTTATCCGGGTTTCATTAACAAGCTCAAACGAAGCAGGGTAGTTTCCAGGAATCTTATGGATGAGAACTTCCAGCCAACCAAATTCTTTGTCAGGACAGGCTATGAAGCTTCAGATATAGATGATAATGAAACGGCAGTGCTCTCTTTCATGGGGACAGAACCAGTATCAGTAGTGGAAATGTCAGCTGCATTGAACAGGAATACATCCACAAAAGTATTGGATTCACTTGTAAAAAAACGGCTCATACAAGGAATCGGATTTACGCCTACCGACGCATTGCATGTACTTGGAATATACACAAAATGGGATGTGGGTGCTGCTGAGATCGGTGCACACTATCTTTCACGGTATGTGGGGACTGGAAAATATGATTTCTGTAGTCATGTGAGAGAACTTGTGGCAAAGAACATGGCAGCGGACCTTATGTCTTATATCCTGCCCCATCACCCGGATGAGATGATAGCGGACCTGTTGAATCATGAATATCCTGCAAAGTTCAAGGTCCAGCTGCCGGTTGTATTGCTCGGTGGTCCTGCACAGGCTTATGAAAGTGAACTCAAGTCCCTCATAGAGGCAGATGTAGTGGTTCCTGATTTTGCAGATGTCGGGAATGCAGTGGGTGCTCTTTCAGGGAAAGGTGTGAAAAGGATAGAAGTATCAATAATGCCTGCTTCCATAGAGAATCCTGATGAGGATTTCCTGGTGTTCTCTCCTGTTGGAAGGGAACGTTTCCAGCGGTATGGCGATGCAGTGGAATTCGCCACCAAACTTGGAACCAAACTTGTGCTGGAATATGAAATGCGCTGCGGAATACTAAAAGAAGACACAAAGATAACCGTATCTAAGAAGACAATTTCACCTGACAACTGGTCCCATCCTCCTCTGGAGACACGGGTAATAGTTGTAGGCATCGGTAATCCCATGATGATCCTGAAGGATCAATGACTAACACATTTTTTTATTGCGGGAAGTGTGATGTGGACTTTTGTTCCCACGCCTTCCATGCTTTCTATCCATAGCTTTCCGCCATGGTCTTCAGTTATTCTCTTACATATGTTCAGTCCAATACCTGCTCCTCCGTATTTGCGGGTCAGGGACCCGTCAAGCTGGTAAAAACGATCAAAGGTTTTCATTATCTTGGTTTCGGGGATCCCAATTCCTGTGTCTTCTATGACAATGTGGATGCTTTTTTCTTCATTCGATCCATGAATGGATACTCTGCCTTCTGAAGGCGTGAATTTGAATGCATTGTCTATCAGGTGGATGAATAATTCACTAAGGTAATTCGAATCACCTATAACATAATGCAATCCCGATGGCAGCTTGTTTTCTACGATAAGTTTCTTATCCGCATTCTCCATGGAAATTACCATCAGGGCATTTTCGATAATTGGTTTGACAGGCAGGTTACTATAGTCATAACTGTAATTCTTTGCTTCCAGACAACTCATGAACAGTAACGATTCTATTAAACGCTTCAATTGCCCGGAATTACTGGTGACAACATTCATTGCCCGTTTTTGTTCCTTATTAAGGGATCCCAGGGTTTCATCGCCAACTAGCTCACTGAATCCTATTATGGAAATAAGCGGTGTCTTCAGTTCATGGCTTATAGTTGAAAGAAAACTGTTCTTCAATTCATCAAGGGAGTGCATTTCCTTATTTGTCTTAGAAAGTTCAGTATTTATATCCAGGAGTTTTTGATTATATTTTTTAAGTTCATCTTCTGATCGTTTTAGTAATATCATCCTGCCCATCATTTGTGCAATAAGAGTAAGCTGTCTGAGGTCCGATACTGTGTATTCACTCTCCTTGTTTGCAACGGCGACAAATCCCACAACTTCATTTTCATTAAGTATTGGCACAGTAAGGTAAGATTCAAGTGAAAGTTTTCTGCAGAATACAAATTCCGGTGAACTGAGCCTGTCCATGGATCTGTTCAATATCACTGGTTTTTTCCCTGCCACAAACATTTGGAGGAAACCCGTACTTTCAAGCAGGGACATGAGTATTTCTTTATTGATATTGTTTAATAACAACAGGTCTTCCGGATAAATATCTGTAGAAAAGTTCTGATTTTGCTCATCAAAAAATCCGATCATTCCCATCTTGCTTTTTGTCAGTTTGATCCCTTCCTCAAGTGCGAAAGATTTGATCTCGGCAATTGAGAATATATTCATCTGGCTTAGTTCATGCAAAGTCTCAAGGCATGATTCATCAAGCAACAGGGCCTCCTCTGTTCTTTTCAGGTCTGTCAGGTCATTGAGGATAAAAACAATACCTTTATTTGTTTTTGTAAAGTAGGACATAACCTGTCTTTTGTTTCCATCTTTACAGGTTACGGTCCATTCACCAATGAGGCCGGTTTCTTTGTTTATGGAAACTCTTTCCCAATTATCACGGGCCATATTCCGGCATTCATTGTCAGGATATACAGTTTCCCACCACTTTCCGATATCAGGTATGTCTTTTATTGTATATCCCAGCATTTCGGTCAGCTTCATATTTGTGTATTCAAAGTTTCCGTTAGAATCCATTATGGCTATTGGCAGAGGTGAACTATCTATGATCTTCCTGAAGTTCTCGTCATTTTCCTTTAGAACTCTTGCGGCTTTTCTTATTTCCGTGATGTCGTGGGTCAGTTCCAGACGCACATCGCGTCCTTCCAGCCATTTGATAATCCTGTCAGAGATCAGATAATCCCTGCACGTAACAGGATTGTGATATTCCCACTGATATGCCTTCTTTTTATTTTGAAGTATTATATGATTTGTACAGAAGTCACAAGGTCTGTCAAATCCCTGAAGTACTTTGTAGCATTGTTTTCCAAGCGGATTCTCATCAAGTAGTTCATTCAGGAAATTATTGACATAAAGTATTTCATGGGTATATGGATCCGATACATATATCGGATCATCTATACTATCAAAAACAGACAACAGTTGTTCTCTTTCCCTATTCAGATCTTCTAAAACTGTTTTTTTCTGAAAGGCCATTCCAAGCATGTTTGAAAAGGTCTTAAGGGTTTCAATATCATTTTTGCCCCATTCACCCGTTTCTTTTACATTATCAAAGCCTATAAAACCGGCAAGTTCACCTTCCATTTTAAAAGGTAAAACAATAAGTGATTTAATGTCCTGCTTTTCAAGTATCGCTTTTTCTGCTTCTGCTTCAGGAGGAAGTTCAGCCAGATCTTTAATGTGTATCGCTTCATCAATACGGAGTTTGGTCATCCACCAGGAATACATTGATCCGGGAAGATCCTGAAGTTCATCTTTCTGGGGTTTTACTCCGATAGCACACCATTCATGTGTGTTGTCAGTAAGTTCCTGGTTTGCCTGAAATTTGAATACATAGGCACGGTCTGCATTGCACAATTTTCCAAGTAATGACAAAGCTTCTTCTATCTTTTCATCCAGATCATCTGAAAAGGCAAGCAATGAAGATATTTGTGATAATGTGTTTTCAATGTTGTACTTAAGCACAAGCATTTCATTTGATTCTCTGTTTTTTTGTATCTCAATTTCAATATCTTTTTTTAGTCTTGTTACCTTCATGTTATGGGCTATCATAAAACCAATCAAAAGCGCAAAGAAAACAGGGTATTCAAGTTTATGTTCTCCTTCAAGTACATCTAAATGGAACAACATTATCAATATAAATATTAGAAGGAAGAAGAGCATCAGCGATATTTTATCTTTAATTACGTTTTTCATTTTATCACAATTATCAAATGCATAAATACAAATGCAGTTCCAACATCAAAATTATTTTACAACCTTTGTTTCCTCTTCTGATATATATACTTTTTTAAATAATGTCCTCAATATTTTTATGCAGACCTGATCCAATTTAATCTTAATAAATTAGTTATTATATATTTATTTAATTTTCATATTTTATTGAAATCCTGCCCGGTATCTTTTTATCCGACTTTCCGCAGATGTCTAGAGAAAAACGGATATTTTCCTTTAGCGTACATTTACACATACTTATGTCAACTTGAAGTGATAATAAATGTTACTTCTCAATTGAATTATGTTACTATTAATTGATAAATAATTGCAATCCAGATAATTGGCAAAATTCGAGGACATCTGCGGAATATAAGTTTTATTCTTAATTGAATTACTGCACGCTTTTTTTAGAAAAATACAAAGCAATATATAAGCAGAAAGTGTAAAATATAAACATGCATAGGTTAGCTGAACTTCTGGAAACTTCGAAGAACTGTGTTTTCCTTAGTGGAGCTGGCATTTCGACCTTTTCAGGTATACCGGATTTCAGAGGCAGTAGTGGCCTGTACGCAAAATATGATGCAAATAAGATGTTCGATATCAGGTATTTCCGTAAGGACCCTGCTTATTTTTACACGCATGCCAGGGATTTCATCTATGATCTTGATGCAAAAGAACCTAATATCATTCACAACACTCTGGCCTATCTGGAAAAAGAAGGCTATGTTAAGGCTGTAATTACTCAGAATATCGATCTGCTCCACCAGAAAGCAGGTTCTTTAAACGTTATCGAAGTCCACGGGTCACCTGCGAATCACAGGTGTCTCACATGCGGCAGGAATTATTCCTATGCTGAAGTATGTGGATATTTGAAAAAAGATGCAGTTCCGCATTGTAGTGAATGTGATGGTATTATCAAACCCGATATCACATTTTTCGGGGAAATACTTGACCAGGATGCATTCACAAGAGCTGTGGATGCAAGTTCAGAAGCAGATCTTTTTGTGGTAATCGGCTCGTCACTTGTGGTCCAGCCGGCAGCCAGCCTTCCGTTGTATTCATTAAAAGCAGGTGGAAAGCTTGTGATAATCAATAACATGTCAACACCCCTGGATGCGTATGCGTATCTTAAATATGATGAACTTGGAGATGCATTCAATTATCTTTCGGGTCATTTCAGGGAATGATATCACTCTCAATGTTTTTTTTATTTTTCATGCAGATGATCCCAGCATTTTTCCTGAATAGCTCCGTCAAGTGCTTAAAAATTGTTTATGCATGAACTTTCATCAAGGATCCTTTATAAGCACATAAAATCCACACTCCGCATCAAGAAGATCAATGGAATTGAATACGAGTACAATAGAGATGATCCGGATCTTACGCAATTGGATATCTCCCTGATAGCCGATAAGTAAAAAGACATACCTATGATGTATGACATCTATCCATGAAGCATTGCTGACGAAGCAAAAATGGATTTTGAAAATATGAATTTATGCGCTTAAAAATGTGGAAGTCAGGTCATAATCCATTCATAATCATACCAGCAGTAAATAGATTACACCTGAAATAATAGCACCTGCAAAGGTAGCTACAAAATTTACACCGCTGTTTGTAAGCAGTCCCCTTTTCTGGAGTGTTGCACCAAGAAGACTATCTACATTCGTTCCCAAAAATCCACCTGCAGTTGTGACAGCTAATGCAAGGAATGCATTATCAACTTTCCCAAAGAGGACCGGAAGCAAACCTATCGCCATTGAACCAAGAATTGCTGCCAGCTCCCCTAGTATTGTAACAGCACCATCAACTCCGGCATGTGTGGGTTTCAGGGTGGTGATCATTATTGGTTGCGAGTGAGCAGTTGTGCCTATTTCGCTTGCAAGAGTATCACCAGTTGCTGTGGCCACAGTACCAAGATAAGCAAAGATTATGAGTTCGGCATGCTGGGGATAGATCCCATAACATATTGCAAGTACTAGTGCAGCAGTACTGTTACTGAATACATTCTCGTAGCTTCGTACCCCTCCTTTGGATTGTGCAAGACCTATGGATTCCTTATACCTGTACTTGTACTTGGTGAAAGCCCCTCCCAGAATAAAGAAGGTGAGAAGGAGTATAAACCAGAAGAGTTCACTGAATACGATGATAAGCACACCAAGCAGGGATGCACTGAAAAGGGCTGAAAGATCAGCTATCTTTGTCCTGTAAGCCAGATAACCCAGAACTATTGAAAAGACAAGTGCAAAGAACATTTGTTGCGGTGGTACTGAGTATCCAAAAGAGCTGAACAGCCACATAGACATCCCTGAACCAAGGGGAACTGAGAGATTGTTGTCTATGCGTGAGGGGATCGATTCAAAAAGAGCACCTGTTATCGACCCAATTACAGCCAGGAAGAATATCATATTTAGGCTGACATCTATTCCCTGCCAGTACATCAGCCAGATTCCGGCAATGTATGCTGTTACTATTCCCACGACCAGAAGTACGATACTTGAAGGCAGAAGATAATAATCATGGACGGCACTATTTTTAGAACCTTGGCGAAGCGATTGTAATTTCTTCCGGTGGCGCATGAAATTCGCAGAACTTGTACCAAAAGTAGATACAGCTATGGCACCTGCGATCACATATAGTGGTAACTGATATGGAGTGAATTCCAGTAGTGAACCTATCAACATCAGGATAAATACTGCTATAGCCAGATTTTTTGCACTTTTTAATCCTTCGTTGATGTTACCAGTGAGCATTTCCCGGGAACCTGGAAGTGTTTTTTTGTAAAGGTACTTGTTGATCTGAGAATCTTCTGGAAGAAAGGTAAGTCCTATAATGATGAGAAAACTAAGCAAAAGTAATACTTCAGATCCAATAAAAGGAAACAACAGTATCAGAAGGCCGAAAGCAGCATGAAGTAACTGTCTTCTGTACTCATGATCCATCTTTTCAAACAATCCCTGAATGCCTTCCATGTTAATCGGTCGTGTTTTGTTGATATGTTAGGATACCTATTAAAGTATATAGTGATAATGATAAATTTAATATTATTTTATTAATATATTTCCTTCAATGTCGTTAAATATATTAATGAAAAATAATAGACTGTTAAGCTAAAATTCTAATTAGACACATTTATAACAGGGTCCGATAAAGTTAAAAAATAGACCTTGTGATCGGCAAGGATATTCTGAGTAAATAACAAGCTTTTTTCCGGAGAACTTAACATCACACCATATACGTTGAATTATAACCAGGATCAAAGATAGGATCTAAAGCCGGAATATAATCTTTAAACGATGAGTGCCTTCATAGGTAGTGTGGAGTTAACCTAAATGGACATTTCCGGACTGATCAACAAAATAAGCTCTTCTAAAAGATATGAAGGACAGATCACACATATCGAAGAGATACCTGCAAAAGATGCAGTGTATAGTAATGTGGAACTGAACCCGTTGATCAGATATGCTTTGAATGAGAACGGAATTGAACAACTCTACACACATCAGGCAGAAGCTGTTGAAAAGGCGCGTGAAAAGAAGAACATTGTCCTTTCCACAAGCACTGCCAGTGGCAAATCCTTATGCTATATGCTGCCTGTTTTTGAGCGACTCCTGGAAGATCAAAATGCAACAGCACTTTACATATCACCCCTGAATGCCCTTGTGAATGACCAGCTTGAGTCTTTCAGGAAACTAAGTCATACAATGGGACTGAGCGTAAACATCGACAGATTCGTCGGCTCAATGAGCAAGGCTGAAAAAGATGCAGTCAAATATGGAAATACCAAGATCGTTTTCACAAATCCCGAAATGCTGCACTTAAGCTTCCTGCAATGGAAGCATCATTGGAAACATTTCCTTTCAAACCTCAACTTTATAATTCTGGATGAAAGCCATTCGTATAGTGGAGTTATGGGTAGCCATATGGCAAACCTTCTAAGGAGAATGAACCGTGTTTGTGAGCACTATGATGCAAACCCTCAGTATATCTGCTGCACTGCAACGATTGGAAATCCGGTGGAGCACAGCTCTTCACTCACAGGCAAAGATGTCACCCTGATAGACAACGACAGCTCTGGCCAGGGAGCACAGAAGTTTGTTTTCTGGAATCCACCACTATATACCAATTCCAGGAATTTCACCCAGAGAAAAGCCAGTTTCGGGGAGACTGTGGACCTTTTCACAACCTTTGTACAAAGCGGTCTTCAGACAATTGTTTTTGCCAGGTCGAGGCAGAAGGTTGAAAGAATGTATGTCCAGGCAATGAACACACTTGAGAGCCGGGGAATCAATAAAAAGATAAGCCCTTACAGGGGAGGGTATCATGGCAACGAGCGTGAGACTATTGAGAAGGAACTTGCGCAGGGAGTGATCGAAGGTGTGATATCCACCAATGCTCTTGAACTTGGAATTGACATCGGTGGACTTGATGCCTGTATAATGGACGGATTCCCGGGTACTATCATGAGTGCCAGGCAACAGGCAGGAAGAGCAGGTCGTGGAAACCGGGAGAGTATAGTTACCCTTGTAGCAGATCCCAATGCTCTTGACCAATACTACATGAGAAATCCAAAAGACTTCTTCAGGCGGAATTGTGAGGAAGCTGTGATCAATGTTTCAAATCGTTACATACAGGCAGGCCATTTGCTTTGCGCCGCAAAGGAACTGCCATTGAAGACAGAAGATAGCCAGTATTTTGGTCCTGAATTTGAGACCATCGTTAAAGTGCTTGAAGAAGAAGGTTTACTGGAAGGAACTGATGAGAAGAGATCAACAGATCCTGCCCCGCATATGAAGATTTCCATCCGTAACATTGACAGTGACAGCTACACGATAATTGATAAAACAAGCAGGAAACATCTTGAGAAGGATATTGAGAGACTCCGAGCCTACCGGGAAGCCTTTGAAGGTTCAGTGTACATCAACAAAGGTACCCCTTACTGCGTTACAAAACTGGACCATGAAAAAAAGGAGATCCATGTTGAGAAGGCAGAAGATGGTTATTACACAAGGTCTCTGGTATCATCGGACATTGTCATCAGAGAAGTTGTTGAAACAAAATTCCTCCCAACATACCCTGATGTGAAGGTGGGGTTTGGGGACGTAGATGTCACCCAGCATGTCACAGGTTACAAGAAATTCCAGCAGCGAACAGATACCGAACTTGGCCAATGTTCTCTTGTGATGCCAGAGTTCAGACTGGAGACCGAAGCCCTGTGGCTGGAACTGCCTTATATCTTCACTGAAATGGTAAACGAGTATGAACGTGATTTTGCCGGTGGTATTCATGCTATTGAGCATGCCATAATTGCGATGTACCCTTTGCACCTGCTGGCTGACAGGAACGATGTCGGTGGTGTTTCCACACCAGAACATACTGACCTCTCTGGAAACAGCGGGATATTCGTGTATGATGGCCACCCCGGTGGTGTCGGATACGCGGAAAGTGGCTATGGCAAGATCGTAGAGATGCTTGAAGTTACATTGAAGTCTATTGAAAGCTGTCCTTGTATGGAGGGTTGTCCGTCATGCATCCAGTCCCCTAAATGCGGGAACAATAATAATCCTCTCGATAAGGATGCAGCTATAATGATGCTCAGGAAGATGCTTGGAAAAGCAGCCTATATCCCTATAAAGAAAAAGTCACCTGTAAAAGCTGATAAAACAGGGTGTCAGACGGGTATTTCGCCTGCTGTTACAGAATGCAAAGACCAGAAATTTGACCATTCTGCCGCACTGGACAGGGCAAGAAAGAAACTCAGGCAGCGGAACAGGAAAAGTACATCCGAATGGATAGAGGAAGGCAATAAGGCTATAAGAGAACATAAAGACCTGGAGCTTGCATATGGGTGTTATGAGGCAGCCTTGCAATTACAACCTTCTAACACCATTGCCCTTATGAAGAAAGGAATGACAGGTCTTCACCTGAATCAAACACATGTGGCATTGTCATGTTTTGACACATTGATAAACATGGGGTATGGTACAGGCAAAGTCTGGAAGTGCAAAGGTATGTCACTTTACCAACTTGGAGAGTACAGGGAAGCTGTTAAGGCATTCGATGAGGTTTTAACGGAAAATCCGGATGATGCAAATTTACAGAAAATGAGAGAAAAGGCAATCAATAAGATGGAAACATGATATTATTATATTCCTTGGAAGTCACCAGGAAACTAAAATAAACCGGATCAAAAAAAGAAGGTCAAGCCCTCAAGAGCTCAATCTGGTATTTTATGCATTGACAACTTTTATGCTGAAAGTCAGTGCCTGGCCTGCAAGCGGATGATTCATGTCAAGTGTAATGGTCTCATCGGTCACTTCAGATATTCTGGCAGGCATCTGGTCGCCATCGGCAGTTCCTACCATCAGCATCGTTCCTACCATGATCTCCGTGTCACACTGAAGGAGGGACTTTGGAACTGTCTGAGCAAGAGCAGGGTCCTGTTCACCATAGGCTTCAGCAGCTTCTATCCTGAAAGTCTTTTCTTCCCCTATCTCCATACCCCTTACAGCTTCTTCAAAACCTGGTATGACCTGGCCTGCGCCCACTGTAAATTCAAGAGGTTCATCATGGTTTGCAGAAGTATCGAAAACCGTACCGTCATCAAGTGTACCGGCATAGTCTATCTTTATGGTATCTCCGTCTTTTATTGGCAAAATATCAACTCGGTTTAATACAAAAACAAGTTCTCACTCATTTTTGTTCACTGGAGGAGGGGACATTACTTAGGTTTTGTGGTAACTTTGCCTTCCAAATCAGTTAAATATATAATCGGCATTATATATTTGAACACCTTCCTTCCTAACAGGTGGTAGCCATTATAGAATTGATACAAGCCCTTGTTCTGGGATTTACAATAGGCATATCTGCAGCCCTCATCCCGGGTCCCATGATGTTCGCAACAATTGGCATATCCATGAAATGCGGATGGAGAACAGGACCAGCGGTATTCGTAGGACATGCATTGGTGGAATCTGTAATTTTTCTGCTCATCCTGGCAGGTGCTGCATCTTTTCTTGGAGAGAAGACAATATCATATATATCTATAATAGGCGGCTTGATAATGATACTTTTCGCAATTGTGCTGATAAGTAGTGCAAAAAAGATTTCAAATATGGATCTTTCCGCATCATCCGGTAAAAAGGAACTATCATCGGGCCCTGTATCCGCAGGGATCCTTACATCCGCATTGAACCCTTCCCTTATCGTATGGTGGCTGACCGCAGGAAGTGCCATTATCCTGCAGGAGTATCTGGCAGGTATCTTTGCAGTAATAGCATTTATCCTGGGTCACTGGACAGCAGACCTCGGGTTCCTTATAGCTGTCTCATCATCATCTTCCCGTGGAAAAAAACTATTCTCACGACGCACACATGAGATAGTACTCTATTTCTGTGGCGTATTTATGGCTGTTTTTGGTCTTTGGTTCCTGGTTAATTACAATAATGTTTCTGCATTTGTGTGATCGATCCACTTGTCCCGGATAATTCATAAAAGTTTCATATAACGCATGGGGCAATATTGACATAAACAGCCCCTGTCACCAGAGAAACGCAGTTAGGGATATGTACGAGAGCATTAGTAACAAATGCAATCATGAATTGTTTATAATCATACGACCTTCTCTTTTGTAGGTTGTGTGGTATGTGCAGTGTACTTTTTGCTCATGGACAAGATGATCATCATTACAGTTCTAATAGCGGGATAGATTATTAGTGATTTATCAAAGAAAAATGGCTCTGTGCAAAAGTTGGTGTTCGGGCTGGATGAAGCAATTGAAGCCGTTCAAAAAGCCATATCTGACTTTGGATCAGGCCAGAGGGTCAATATAGCCATAATGGCGTTGCCCTTTGCAGGCAAATCCAAACTTTTGGATGAGATTGTCAAGATACATCCTCATGAAGTGACAAAGATCACTTTTTCATCTATAATCAGCAACAGAGAAGAACTCCCATTACTTGAAGAAACAAATAAGATAATGGTATTTGATAATTGCCATTACCTTTATATGAGGAAAATCGGAGGGTTCGATGTTCTGGAAGAATTTCTTAAAATGGTGATTTCCTCTGATGACAGACTCTACATAACAACATGGAATATTCATTCCTGGAATTATCTTGATAGGGTGATGGACATAGGAAAGTATTTTCCGGTGCAGCTAATTATCCCACAAATGGATCAGGAAGACCTGAAAAAGTTCTTACTTTCAGAATATGAACAAGGTGAAATACAGTTTGTCAATGATACTGAAGTAAGGGAAGATAAAATATTCACTATCGTTAAAAGACCTGTAGCAGAGAAGTCTATCCACAGCAGGATCAACATATATAGCTTAAAGATAAATAAAATACTATTTGAGATGTTCCACCAGAATCTGATAGCCAAGCATGCTGATCACTATAGTGTGAAACCTGAGAAACTACATGTTGTCATCAAATACCTAGAGAACATCAGGCTGGTGTGGTAATGGTCGAATCTGAGATCGATACATTTATCACGGCTTTCGAACAGATCGATACACATACCGTGGTTGTATCTTTTGCGATAGCGATCCTTGCGGTCGTTCTGGCAAAGCTTATAGCTTTTTTGCTGACGAAGTTATCGGAAACGTCATGGAGGTACAGACTACACCTCAAGACAATAATCCCTATTTCTAAAGTCCTCATTTATTCATTCGCTATTTATTATATATTGGCATCTGTATTTGCGCTTTCCCTGAACCAGTTGGTGCTGCTAAGCGGCCTTATTGGTGCTGCTATCGGTTTTGGCCTGAGGAACCTTTTTGAGGATATTGCAGCAGGCGTTATTATCGTAATGGAAAAAACATATCAGGTTGGAGACAGGATAGAGATGGGGAAGTATTACGGAGAGGTAAAGGACATAGGACTTAGGTCTACCCGTCTTGTTACTCCCGATGATGATCTGGTATCAGCTCCAAATAATCTGATATTTACAGAATTATAGAGAACGACTCTGACGTGGACCTGGCAATGAAGATACTAAGAGAAGCTGTTGTCACCTCAAGGTTCGTGTACATATCACCCTCCAGACCGGTGACTATTCTTTTGAACGATTACCCCTTCTACAAAGGCCTGAAAGCGAGGGCATATGTGAACGACCTCAGGGACGAGTTCGTTTTCAGATCGGATATACCCGAAGAACATGGAACGAGTTCTATAAAAGAGGTATCAAGCCTCCAAAAGTGCATATTATGAACTGTGTGGAACACAATTGAGATCAAACTCTTTGTAAACAATCTGTGTTTCACAAGTGAACTTCAGATCGCCTGACAACTCCTAGTGTGCAATAAATATCTTCCAACGATACTCAAAATAGACATATATACGAATTAATTATTATATATTAACTGATAAACAATTAGAACTTATTAGAAAAGTAAATATAACTCAAAAATACATATGAGTATGGAAATCAAAGTTTCAACGGGAGTTGAACTTACCATTAAAGCTACCAGAATTATCAGTAAGTACTGTGTTTATTGCAAATTGATCCTTCAGTTATTTGCACTATTTACAATTCTTCAATTGATAGGGGCAGGTATCTATCCGGCATTAGCTGCCTCCAGTAATGACGCATTTTACAATTCGACCAACGAACCGGCATCCATATCTCCTGTTGAAGTTTCCGCGCTGAACGCCATTGCCCAATCCATCACTTTTGCCAACCAGCGCGACACAGGCATTGATCTTGATGCTTTGATGGCTGCCATACCTGTTGAAAGCGACGGTGAAGGAGTATCTTCAGAGCCTGTGACCCTTGCAACCGATTTTTCCGATATCGACATGAACCTGGAAAAATACGGACCTGATAATGACGGTGACGGTATCCCTGATTCTATCGAAATGGTACTGGGAACCGACATCAATAACACTGATTCTGATTTTGACAGGCTGGACGACCTCTTTGAGATAGAAAATGGCCTTGATCCCCTTAATCCCGACTCAAACTATGACGGGCTTCCGGATTATTATGAGGTTCACGGCTCTCCTTATGCAGACATAGACGGTGACGGATTTGAAAATGCCTGGGACCTTGATAATGACAACGACGGCGTGATCGATGCCCTTGACCTCTCACCTTTTTCAAGATCCATATCAAGTGAGAGTTTTGAATTCAACCTTACAACTAACGGGAATCCCACTTACCTGAACTTCCAGATACGTCCTGAAGATCCGGAACACCTTAAAATGCTTTCCCAGAGCTGGGACTGGCCCGATGATGCCCTGGGAACGATGAAAGACCTTAACAGTTCTAAAAATGATGTTACTATAACGCCAATGCTTGAACTCACAGTACCTGTGGATTGCAAGATCGTTTCATTTGACAGCGGAGAATGCCTGGAGCTCCTTAATGCCAGCCAGGATGATATGGCAAACGTTACCATGGGGATCTACACCGGCGAGGACTATCAGCTATGGAGGCTGGAGCAGGTGGAGGAGAGCTATTACAGTATAATCTCAGCTGACAGTGGCAAATGCCTTGAGATATTCAATGCCAGTCAGGATGATATGGCAAATGTCACTGTGGGCAATTACACCGCACATGACCATCAGCTATGGAAACTGGAAATGGATAGCAACGGACTCTACAAAATAGCTCCCAAGCACAGTGGAAAGTGTCTGGAGACAAACTCCACGTCCAATGTGAGCATATACCAGAACCCATGCCAGGAAACAGACAGACAGCTCTGGGAGCTTGAACTTGTCGGCGGGATCCTGTCTGACCGTGATGCTCTTGAAGATTACGGTATCATTACCACTTTGAGTAAGGCATATGTCCCTCTTTCAGCTGTGAAAGACTTTGGAAATACTGTTGCTCTGAATGGACGTATGTTCTATCCACAGGATTCAGCAGCTGAAACGGTCACACAGGCACAACTTACGTGGATGGTCAGAGGACAGACAGACAGACCAAAGAAGGTATCTTTGAAAACACACAAGGGCCAGTATGTTTCGGTGGACGGCGCAACCTCAGAACTTGTTGCAAAAAGTACCTCCGTTACAAATAATGAGATCTTTGATATCGTATATCTCAATAACAATAAAGTAGCATTGAAAACCCCTGATGACAAATATGTTTATGCTGCAAATGGCGGCGGGAAAGAACTGATAGCAAACAGTACGGAGATCGGTGAGTGGGAAATATTTGAGCTACTTGACCTTGAAAATGACAGGATCGCATTGAAAGCCAATAGCAGCCAGTATTTATCCGCAGAGGATGGAGGGGGAAAAGGAATTGTTGCCAATAAGGATGAAAGGAAAGATTGGGAGTCATTCACTCTGATGACCCATGAATATGAATCCGTAACAACGACCCTGGCAACTTATAATGACAGATTCATGCTCACCGGTTTTAATGTTGAAGAGAACTATGGTTCTGATTTCGGTATTTTTTTCAGCGAGGACAAAGAGCACGTCTTTGAAGCAGGTCTTGTCCTCTCTTATGCATTCCTTAGGGATCAGAACCCCCTGGACAGGATGCCTGATGAATTACGGGATGAATATAATATCACAATAAATTATGAAACAGGTTCTTCCAGCCATCAGGATGAAGCCCTGGCAGTGATCACAGGTGAAATAACGCCTGCTATACTTTCGTCCTTACCTGCCGACATGATCCTGCCTGTAATTGCTGTGTTTGAAGATGATTTCCGGCACATGGCAATGGACGACCTGGCTTTGGAGTCGTATATAACAGGGAACAATTTTGATATAAAGCTCAAAGAACAGCCCCTGATAACCACAAAGGGCATGAAGATGAGCTGGTACGAAACAGGTACAAATGTGATCATCGCAACTGAAGATATGCTGGAGGAGGTCCGTCAATGGGGAAATTCCGAGAACCTTGACAGGGAAACAGTTGCAACGCTCATGAACCTGATGATCGCCTGGGAAACAGGGGAATCCACTGTCACTAAAATAGGTACCGTTGAAACGGATTTCAGTTTTCCGGAAGGAAATGAAGTCCTTGATGCAATAGACAGTTATGGAATAGCAGCAATTGAGCTTGTTTGTAGTCTAATAATAGGAGGAGTTGCACTCTACTCTTACCTCACTTTCGTCAGGCTTGAACCGCTTGCGCTGACAGGGGGCCAGACAAGCTGGAGACTCATGAAAGCAATGACCGAATCGATCTCAAAGATAAGCAGTGGGTTCATGGGAGCCGTTAACAGGACCGCCAGCGTTCTTGGAGCCATCGCATGGGTCGTCGTTGGTGCCATAGCCTTCTATGCATTCTGGTCAATAGCAGCTAGTGAGGGGTGGTCAGGATATGGTATATTTGTTGGGACCTTATATGCCACACTTATGGTCCTATATGCAATCGTCCTGATGGCCATAGCTTCGATACCTGTGGTCGGGTGGGCCATCGCAGCAATAGTTGCTCTTTCAGATCTGATATTCGGCTGGATATTTGGCAAAGGATGGTCACAGATGCTCTTTGAATGGTTTATCGGACTTTTCACGGATGTAAGGGTCAAAACCGAAGCAGACCTGAAGATACTGAGTACTTCTGTGAAGGTGATAGATCATACTGATAACGGTCTTACCGAAGGTGATCGCATCGAGCTGGAGAGCCGGTTTGAAGGGATCATTACAAGGACATCACGAGGTTCATTTACAAATCTCCAAAATAGCTATATCAGTCCGCAATACAAGTACAGCTCCGAGTACACGCTTGCAGGCAACAGTTCTACTGAAGAGGGCGCAACCACCTATCTGAATAGTTACCTGAGGAAAGAAACAGAATATAAAGCTAACCTGTGGATAGAGCCTGAAGCCGCCGTCAACTTCCCGTTCAAGTTCTGGCTGAGTTCGGACTTCAAGGTTTATTACGATAAATGCTGGTGGCTCTTTGGTTGGCATTGCAGCGAGAAGAGCAACACAGGAACATCTGATTCAGACCCGTCTACTCTCTATTTCGATGTTATGCCTAATGATCTCGAAAGCTTCGTACTGTGGACGGCAATTTCATCCAATGATATTGATGGGGATGGCGTTCTCAATCCGGATGAACTGGGCATTGGAAGCTCCCAGATCAGATGGGATACTGACAATGATGGCCTCTCCGATGGATATGAGATCGAATATGGCACCTCACCTGTCAACAAAGACACCGATGGAGACGGGCTTGAGGACGGGCTTGAACTGCGCTATGGATATGATCCGCTCAACATGGATACCGATGGAGACGGACTCAGCGACTTTGAAGAGCATCGTGGCTGGGATATCGAATTCGAGTTATATGACCAGACATTTACCCGTCATGTATGGTCAAGCCCCCTGAAGCAGGATACTGACGATGACGGCCTGAGTGACTTCAGTGAATTCCTCAAAGGACTGAACCCCCATTCAAAGGATACGAACGGCAACGGCATCCCGGACCCTGATGATCCTAACTTCATATCAAAAGCATACATAAGCAATGTTGACCTGAACGGCATGGGTAGCAGCATAAAGGCGGATAAGGGAACGAATATCACGGCAGTTATTGATTACACTCTGACAGGAAAAGCAGATCCTGCTTCAAATAACACCAGTGAGCC
The DNA here is from genome assembly GCF_002243045.1 of Methanolobus psychrotolerans. Lineage (GTDB taxonomy): Archaea > Halobacteriota > Methanosarcinia > Methanosarcinales > Methanosarcinaceae > Methanolobus > Methanolobus psychrotolerans. The sequence goes on along the minus strand of NZ_MBKP01000009.1, from coordinate 63,720 downwards.
TGCAAGATGCTGGCTGCTTGTGAGCCTGGACAATTCCACGGTGCATGAGGAAATATACAATGGCACACCTTCCATTGGCACTGAGACATCCGGGTCTGCCACTTTGTGGTTCAATGCCTCAAACAGCACAGATGTCTTTAAGTTGCGCTTCTATCAGACCTGGAACCTATCCCTGCCTGCACCTCCTGAAGAAGATAGGGATGTCATAGGGATAATCGATACCCACGATTATCCTGCAAAGGAACAGGGCTGGGTGAATTCCGGAGAGGACAGGGACAGGGACAGTCTCATAGATGTGAATGAACAGATAGGCTGGCCTGTACAAATTACCAATTCAACAGGTACGTACACTATCCATGTGACCAGCGATCCGCGATTCAAGGACAGTGATTTTGACGGGCTGGATGACCATACAGAGTGTTACATCGCATTGTCTGATCCCCGTAATCATGATTCAGATACCGATGGCCTGAGTGATTATGTGGAGTACATTCTTGGCACCGACCCCAGAAGTTATGATACCGATGGCGATGGGCTGGACGATGGCACGGAGATATTCTGGGGAAGCAGCCCGTTGATAATGGATACAGATGGTGATGGACTGGATGATCTGGATGAGTACCTTCTATCCTCAAACCCCCTGAAGGCGGACACAGACAACGACGGTCTGACCGATCTTGAAGAATATGGATTCGGATCCGATCTGCTCAAACCCGATTCCGATGATGACGGCCTGTTCGACTACCTTGAATGGGTCTACGGTACAGACCCGCTTGACCCTGATACTGATGGCGATGGACTGGATGACGGGCATGAGGTGCATGGCACGGGAACAGATCCTCTGTCAGAGGACACAGACCTTGATGGCCTTAAGGACCCGGTGGAACTGGAGCTGCTTACAAACCCACTTTCAGCAGACACGGACAATGACGGATTGACCGATCTACAGGAAATAAACCTCGGCACAAATCCGTTGAATGAGGATACGGACGGCGATAATCTCAATGATTCACTTGACATGGATTCTTTTATACAGAATGTAAGGAACATCGCTGTGGTATATGATATGAGTGAGGAAAATGAGAATCTGCTGGAGACCTTGAGTACATATACCAACATAACGGTCTATTCAGCAGATGAGCTTATGCTTGATCATACAGATGAGCCATACATCCTGCTGCTTGGCAGACCTGTAGCAGTGAATGGTACTGCAGGTAACATTACCTACAATGTGCTCAGCAACAATGGGAATGTCCTGCCAAATATGCTCACGTCCGATCATGACAGAATGACTGTCAGGCATGGAGTATGGAATGCAACACAGACTGTTGTTATGCTCTCTAAACCCTATATGTATGACTATTGCAGGATACTGGATGCTTTCAGGAGCAAACAGGTCACGGCCTCCGCCAATTCAATGCATGTGGAATATATGGCACCGGGGAATATTTTTGTTGTGGAGTCTGCGGACTCAATAAAAAGGACAGATTCGTCAGCAGGCATGGTTCTTGATGCCAACATAACACCGTGGATAGAACTAAGGATATCTGACTCTTCATCAATCCCGCTGTCCTCGGGCACCGGACTCGCATCAGAAGAGTATGCAATTGGAAAGTATCTGGACATAACGGTAAGTGAGAATATAGAGAATGCCAACGGCAGTATAATGAACAGTACCCTGGTGACCATCTACTACCGTTTCAGCGAACTGGACCGCAACGGTGATGGTGATGTCTCCGATCCTTACGACATCGATGAGAACACACTGTGCATCTATTATTTCAATGAGGACACACGCAGATGGATAAAGCTCCCCTATACAGGGATTCATACTGGAGATGTTGAGATGTACGGTGAGTCTTACGCAGGCTATGTATGGGCAAGAGTATCACATCTATCCTCTTTCTCTCTTGCAGGAAAGTATGTTATGCCAGATACTGGTGGCCCTCTTGACTCCGACCTGGACGGACTACCCAATGTTATGGAGTACAGGATAGGAACTGACCCCTTCAACCCTGACACGGATGGAGACGGCATGATCGATTCACTTGATCCTGATCCCCTTGTGCCTTTCGGGGCAGTTCAGGAAGATGAGATAAAAGCTTTTGATACTCCTGAAGAACCTTCAGGTGATCATGAGATAGTGCACCCTGCCCCGCAGGAAACTGCTTCGGATAAGAAAACATCATTGCCTGCTATGATATGGCTGATACTTGCAGGTATTATAGTTGTATTATCCTACCTGGTACTTTCCAGGAGAAGAGGATGATCCTGCAAAAATTGCATGAAAAATGAATAAAGCAGGGAGTGATCCGGGTGTCATTACCGGAAAGAAAAAGAATAGATACAAAAATACTTGTTTCTCTTGGCATTGCCTGCATTTTGATTTTTTTTGCAGTCTATTATGCTGAGCACAGAGAAGTGAAAAGTGCTTACACGCTTGCTGGCAGGACACTGGAAGCTTCCGGGGATGTCAGTTCCTACCAGTTCGATATCCAAAGTAACATCTCAATGATGGAAGAGTCTTTCTCTCTTATCAGAGGAAATGGTTCTGTAGATTATTCTAATGAAAATATGGCCGTCAGATTAAGATCCATGGCAGATTCAATTGATTTTATAGTTGTTAATGGAACTGCTTATTTAAAAAACGGTGATACTTCATGGGAAACAAAGAAACTGAACCAGAAGATGTGGAGTAGTTATGACCAATTAACAACCACTAACCTTCTTCTGGCAAATTCCACAAACCTGAGCATGGAAAAAACTGATGCATATTTCATCCTCACCGCTTTTCCGGACAATAATGCGTTGATAGCAGAGGCTGAAAAGGCCGGCCTTCAGCTTAAAGGAGATGAACGCCTGAACGAATATTACATAAGATACCTTATTGAAAAAAAAGGTTACCGTATCATATCAATAGAAAGCCATATCGAATTCATGATGAATATACAAGGTCTGATGTCACCGGTAACTATAAACAACCGTGTTGATGTTTATAATTACAATGCTAAGATAGAGATCGAAGCACCGCCCATGAAAGCAGATTAAGTTTTATATACTTGCATAAAAAAACCTGAAGTGGTTTTCAGGTTTTAACCCAGATTAACATTCCCATTGACCGATTCATATCTTTTCACGGCTTTTGGAGAATTAAGCAGTATCTTCCTGATCCTGTTGTACACGCTTGGTGTATGATCCGGATCAAGTCTGATCAGGAAAACAACCATCATTCCCACCAGAGGTATGTGATATTCATCTTCCATTTTATCAATGTTGGCAAGGACGTTGAGTATGTTCACGGTATTGTACTCATTGACCTCTGCCAGCCTGAAAACTATATCCTCAAGCAATTTTCGTCCCTTTTCGGTTTGCAGAGATTTCTTTCGGTTCAATGCAAAACTTCCATAAAGAGCTCTCTGGTCATTTGCCTGCTCTAGCCTAAAAGCATTGCATTGTTCAACCTGCCTTACCAGGTCAAACACATCATCACTACTATTGCTTCCTATGACCCTCAGGAAAGCTTCCCAGCTTACTGGGTGTTTTTCTGCTTCTTTCTGGAAAGCTTCCAGAAGTGCAATCCTGTCAGGTGCGGAACTATTTAGATAATAACTGAAAGCGCTTAATTTATCCGTTGCGTTTTGGGCCATCTCAAACTGTTGCCTTATCATATCATGTACTATGGGAGTATCAAGGATTGAAAGGATAGAAAGACATGTATTCTTTACCTGGCGATCCTTGATCGCATTTACCTGTTCGGTCAGATGATCAGTACTTTTATTATCCGTTCCATTGTATATCTGGTAGAGCGATATTAGGGAATCACCATGTCTGCTTGCTATCGCTTTAAGAAGTCTTTGCCTGACCTCATATAACAACTGATACCTCTGTGCAAGTTCCTCATCCTCCACGGATTCAAAGATCGTCAGGAACTGAGCCCCTGCTTCCTTCATCAGGTCATTATCCAGGATGAGCTCATGATAGAGGTCTGTGAAATATTTTGAGGGGACATGATTGGAGTCCTCGATCAGTTTCATTTTTTCCATATCCACTATCTTGTAGAATGCAATGAACCTGTTTATCGGATCCCGGTCCTTTTTGGCCTGCAAGATCAGCTCATCAATGCCCACGTCGTAAACTACTTTCCCAAAAAAAGTATACCCCCGGTTAAGGGATAAAAAAGCAGGTTTGTCCACATCAGTGATAACTATCTTTTTCTCCTTACCCTTCATACGCTCCATAACATCGGCAAGATCATTCCCTTCCTTGTCTACAAGAGCTGCACATACAGGGAATTCCCGGAATGTTTTACCATCTGGAACTTTCTGTTCTAAGAATAATGTGAAAATTCTTTCTTTTTCATTATAGGATGCTTTTACATGGACTAGCGGGAACTGTGTCTGTTTCAGCCAGGTCCTTGCCATGTCTTTAAATTCCTGTCCCGAAACTTCTTCCATTACTTCGATCCAGTCCCAGCTGGAGGCGTTTGAGTGTTTATATCTGGAATGATAGACATTCAGCGCCTTGACAAATGTTTCTTTTCCCATCAGGGTTTCTATCATACGTACAAATTCCGGAGATTTTACATATGTAACTGCACTGATAAGATCATCCGGATCGTTGAATCCTTCCGGAATGATAGGCATGGAAGCTGCTCCCATGTCAATGGCAAAGGTTCCAAAGCCAGGAGCCAGAAAATCAAGGACTTCCTGAAGACGACTATATGTTTCGCCAAAATGGTATGCGTGATACATTCTCTCTATATGAACGGTAACTGCCTCGTTAAGCCATATTTCAAAAGGACTTTTCCCTGTTACCTCTGAACCGTTCAGGTTGTGGTAGAATTCATGGACCTTTACCCTCATCATATACTCAAAAGCACTGTCTGTCATGTGGGAGAATGGCATTATGCGATTGGTGCTGATGGTTGTATTCCCTACATTTTCCATACCACCAAAATTGGAATTCTGCATACCGACCTCTCTGTAAACAGTACCAGTATACTTGTATCCTGTCTGGATCGATCCTACTTTCTTCTTTAGTTCTTCCCTGATCTTTTCGATTTTCTCACCAGCACCTTCATCATCTTTTTTAAGAAGGTCCCTTTCTTTGATCATATTCATGATCTCTCTGCGTTTTTCAAGCTGATCGTATTGCTCAGGACCTGTGAAAAGATGGATCCACATAATAGAATCGTAGAGGACATCAAGAGCTCTCCGGGCTATAAGAGGAACAGAGCCAGGAGGCACCAGCAATTCCAGGTAAAAGGTGTGCCCATCCGGATATTCGAATTCTCTCTTGAATGTGTCATAGGTGCCTACACCCAGGAAAAAGAGATAAGTTGCCATAGGGGTAATTGAGTTGTCATAGATGATCATGTCCCTTCCGTTCCCAACCGAATGCCTTGCCTCTATAATGTCGCCATTGGTTATGAGATTGGTATATCTCTCATCGGCGATGATGGTTGTAGTGTAAGTGCATTTGGCTACCATATCATCTATACAAGGTACGATCCTCTGGAATCCCCATTGCTGACATTGGGTAATCTGTTGTGGCGGAGCGCCTGCCGGAGTTTCATCATAATAGAGACCTTCCAGTATATTTTTAGTAGGTCTGCAGATGGTCTGGGTGTTTATCAAGATCCCGGTGTTCTCAGGTACTGTCTGGCCGAATTTGATCAACAGGACATCATCTTTTTTCCTGTATTCATGATCAATATGATATTCTCTGCAACTAACTGATAGGACCTCAAGGTTCTTGCAATTCAGCTCAATTTCATTGATGGGATTATCAAGAGTTTGCACTTTCAGATGGGATGTTACCTTTGTATGATCAGCAAACATATCGAAAAGAAGGTCCATGTGTAATACTTTTACAGTTAATTCTCCAAAATCTTCCGGATAATATTTGTATATTTTTTCCATCAAATCACCTCTGATTAAATTACATGCACATATCAGTAAAGTCGTTAATATCACTGAATGATCAAATGCAACCTTTTAACATAATTCTCTTCTCAATATCCTTGGCCAGGAAGAACTGAAATGTACGGATTTCTGAGATACCTTTTCAAGATTCCCAAAACCTTCTCTGCAAGCTTCTCATCTGCTAGCATTGACCCGATCTGCAATTGTGAACGTAAAAGTACTTCCCTTTCCTTCTTCGCTCTTAACCCGGATATTCCCTTTGTGCATTTCAACAAACTGCTTGACAAGAGAAAGTCCCAATCCAGTTCCACCATGCTTCCTTTTGTTCGATCCATCGATCTGTGTGAAGGGAGTGAATATATCTTTCAGCCTATGTTCAGGGATTCCAATCCCAGTATCTGAGACAGATACACAAATCCCGTTGTCCGTCTTTTTTGCGACAACAAAGACTTTACCATTATCGGATGTGAATTTTATGGCATTACTGAGAAGATTGTACATGATCTGAATGAATTTCTGTCTGTCTGCGAATATTTCATCTGTCGGGATTTTATTTTCAATGTTAATACTGATGTTTTTCCTTGATGCTATTTGAGCCATCTGTGTAAAGATCTCGTCAAATACTTCAGTAACAGAAAATTCCTCGCATTTAAGATCCATTTTTCTGGCTTCTATCTTTGACAGGTCAAGAATATTGTTTATAAGCTCCAGAAGATGCTTACCACTTTTGCTGATATTATTAGCATATCTAAGCTGCTTCTCTGTCAGTTCACCAAACATAGCATTACTCAACATCTCTGAAAAACCAATTATTGCATTAAGTGGAGTTCTTAATTCGTGGCTCATGTTTGCAAGGAATTGCGACTTTGCTTTGTTAGCATATTCAGCTTCCAGTTTAGCCATCAACAGATCCTTCTCTGCCTGTTTGCGCTCGGTGATGTCCATTGAGATAAGAGTAAGACCTGTTACATATCCCTCGTCGTCTTTAAGAGGGCTATAAGTATTGGAATACCAGCACCTGTTGAGTGATAGATCGCCATATTCTTCAATACTGGTGAATGCTTCACCAGCGAGTACCCTGTCAAAATTAACTTTTGCTTTCTCCCTATATACAGGATCTTTGATGTAACCGAGCATGCTAACGCCAAGTTCGATCCTGACCCCCCATATATGCTCTATAGTTGCCTGATGATTTTTGTTGAAGGCAAGATATCGGTTTTCCCTGTCAAGAGCGAATATACCTATATCTTTTGGGCTTTCAAGTACTCCCTGCAAAAGATTGTATGCCTGCCTGTACTTCCTTTCAGTTTGTTTCAGCTTTTCTTCTGCAATTTTTTGCTCGGTGATATCATGGACAAAACCATCAACAGTAAATGATCCACCATTCAATCCACTGTTTTTTCTCAAGTTCATTAATAGCCATCTGTGCTTGCCATCTGAACGCAAAGCCTCAAATTCAAAATGATGAACATATCCCTTCTTTTTGATTTGGTTAATCAGTTCTTCACTGCGCCTGGGATCAATATAGAACTGTTCCCCTATATTCTCGATGTAACTGCTGACTTGATCAGGAGTATTCAGACCCAAAATAAGGGCCATTTCCGGATTGGTTTGGATCACTTTCCTTTCGGAACTTATACGGAACATCCCTACAGGGACATTATCAATGAAATTTTGAAGCTTTTCTTCATTCTCTTTCAAAGCATCCTGGATTTTTTTGCGGGACAACTGATTTTTCAGAAGGCTTCCCAGTAACACCGTCCCAATGGGATATATCAACATTACTGGAACACTTATAGATCTTAGAACTTCAAAAGCATATGGCCACGGAAGCAGCAACATGCAAATAAGCATGAAAATATGGACAAGAATACCAAAAATGTATAGATCAAATATGCCAAAGAGTTTTTGAAGTCTTTCATGAAATCGTCTCCATAGTAGTCCCAATACCACAGAACATATTGTTACAGATATACCGACCACAGCTCCAACGCCACCCTGATAGAGGCGATGAGAAACGACCATAAGTGCTCCAATGACTGCAGGAATAGATCCAAAGAATAGAGCAACGATGCTAAGTAGAATCGAACGCGTGTCATAGAATAATCCAGGGGAAAGTTCCCATGGATTTAGCATCAAAGCAATGCCTATCAGCCCAATGATCATCCCTGAAGCTATACTTTTCAAGCGTGTGCTGATATCAATATTAAAGAAAAAAACATCGTAAAGGACACCGATAGCTAGAAGTAAAGCCGCATTGTTTACAAGGGGTATTAACATTTCAGTATTCATACGACACCTTTCATCAAAAAGGACCTGGGTATTCTAAAATGTGAGATTTACTGTGGCTGCACATTATACATGGCACACGTATGTGCTGTAATGTATACAATTACCGTGATAATATAAAAAAGAATGTCTATTAAATTTTGAGAGATGTGGTTCTGTGCGATCCTATTGGGAACTAAATTGTTTTGGCATGATCTCTCCTAAGATCACATGAATATTTTCAGCTTAAATTTAAAAGTTTTCACTGCTAATCTGCTAGTTTTTAGAAGATATTTGTATTATCTTATCTAAACTATAATATACCGTAGAAGCGGTGAAGCTGTAGCAGTATTATTATTTAAACGTTTTTTTCTGATTTTCATGTAGATCTGTCTTTCAAAGATGTTGAAACTGTATACAAATACTCATACAATATCCGATCAACACATGGAAATGAGATCAACATTGACACACAGGATGCCGAAATATAAAAATATATAACTATCTTTAACCCTATCTATTTCCATGTCAAAACAGGTCATAGATTCTATCTATCGCTCGATGAGGTCTGTTTCTGCCCATATCGGAAAGGGAAACTACCAAAAAGCCCTTGATATCCTGGAAAAGGCCGAAAAGCAACTGGAAAGCGAAGATGCACCTCAACTTTCCCATATATGCCTGCTGCTGAAAGGAAAGGTGTGTGAGGAAACCGGCAGGCTGAATGAAGCGCTGGATATTTACGAAGGTGCTTTTGAACTTTCATCAGAGCTATTCTTTAAAGACAGTGCTAAATATCACTTACATGAAGCTCTTTCGGATTCTATGCTCTCTGTGGCCCGCATTCTGGGACATATCAATGAGAATGCACTTGCAGAGGGCATCTGTGATAATGAGAAAGCAACATTTGCAAAGATATGCGAGGAATATGCAGGACTCCTTAGCTATAAACCGGATGATATTGAATATTTAAACAATTATCTAAGGATAAGTTCAGGTATCGTATTCTGCCACATGGCGGCTCTGCGGGGTGAAAGCCAGTTGCCGCTGGTACTGGATATCATGAATACCTATGGGAAGATAATGAAACTGGACCCTGATAATCCGGATATTCCTGACAGTCTATATGAGATGACAGAGCAGTTTGCAGACTACTGCATGGATTGCGATTGTATGGGAGAGGCACAACAGGTATATGAGAAACTGCAGGGTATTTCCGAAGACCTTCTTAAAAGCAGGCCGGATGATGTCAGTTTGCTTGGTTTGTTGGCGAATACATATGATCTTATGGCTTCTTTCTACGTTAAGATAAGTGATACGGAAAAAGCGTATCAGTATTACCTGAAATCGCTTTCCGTGCTTGAAAACCGTCTTGGGAGGGAAGATCAAGATATTTTCTACATGCTTTCCCGCAGCAGAATTTTCGGGAAGATGGGACTGCTTTATTCAGGATCAGGAGATTATGATAGCGCAAGATCCTATTATGAGAAGGCACTGGAAACTTTTGAAGATCTTCTTGAGCTGCCGCAGGAGTATGAATTTTTATTTGATGATTATATTGAACTGCTTGAGGGTATTGCCGTATTCTTTGAGGAAAACGAACCATTTGAAGAAGCGGTCAGATGCTATCTGGATGAAGTCAGGGTCTATAATTGCATGATAAAAGCAGGTATCGATGTAACAGATAATGAATTGTGTATTGCAGAGACCTTTGGCCAGATAGCAAAGCTCTATGGATTTGAAGAAGACACGGAAAAAGCAAAAGAATACTATGAAAAGGAGCTGGCTGTTTATGAGGGACTGCTCTTGGAGTACCCCCGGGAGATCGGCTACGAGATAGATATTGCACGTATCCTCGATTCTTTGGGAAACCTTTATTCAGATAGTGGCGGGGAGCTTGCAGAGGGGTATTATGGGAAAGCCCTGGATATATTTAAGCGGATAGAAGCTGAGGTTTCCGGAAAAGAATGGGCATCGCTGGCCTATGCAAGAACCCTGAAAGACCTGGCAAATTTCTATAGCGGCCGGGAGCAATACGAGGCTGCGATTTCCCCCCTGCACCAGGCAATTGTCATTCTGGAGGAAATGGTTAAAAACTCGCCGGATATGGGGGTGTTTTTTAAGGAACTCGGAAACCAGTACAGTGCTCTGGCTGTCATCTATGATCTGGCAGGGGATGCAGCTATGTCCTCAAAGTTCCATTCAAAAGCGCTGGATACGTACTCGCATGCTCTTTTTGATGAGCCCTGTATCCTGTATACCCGGGACAAGCTGGCCAGGGATATTCTGCTGGAAGGCAGCCTTTATATGCGTGATGAAAATTATGAGGTCTCAAGGTCCTATCTGGAACTTTGCCGCACTTATTACGAAAATATCTGCAAAATGGATATGAGCGACTTGGAAATGGTGGAATGTCTTGCCAGGACCCTGCGGCAGATAGGGTTCATTAATTACAGTACCGGCTACCCGGAAGAGGCAATCAGTAATTACCAGAGCTCCTTAGTACTCCTGGAGATTGCAGCAAGGGATAATGCTGATGATATGGTTCTTCTGAGCAATACCGCAACGGTGTATGCATGGCTTGGGGCGGCCTACTGCGCTGTTGACAGGTCTGAGTTGTCAAGACCGGCTTTTGAAAAGTCGATCGATACGCTGGAAGAGATCATCGCAAAATACCCGCAGCAGCGTTACTTGTTCCTTGACATGCAGATAAAAGCTTTTAGCGGATATGCAGATGTTCTCTCCAGAGAAGGAAAGACCGAAGAAGCTGCACGATATGATTCAAGGGTCAAAGAGCTGCGCAGTGAATATGAAAAGTTTTTTCAGGATGATGAATACGTTGACTATTGAACCTGTGGTGTGAACCTCCCATGGCCAGGGTATGTCCTGCCAGGACCGAGATGCTGAGCTGTCCAGGGGCACTTCCTCCTCTTAATAAGGATAATCTGATAGATGTGGGTATATCATCACGAAGATACCTGGTTTTAGTCAATAGCGAACCGCAGATACACTCACCTCTTACAGAGTTGAGTGCCTGCTAAACATCCGTTTAGCAGGTCACGCAGATGCACGCAGATGCACGCAGATTCAAGAAGATACAGGAACCGGATAATAGGGGATCTCCTCAGGGAAGTGTATCTGACAAAAGGCAGGAACCTGTAAAACCAAGGAGCAGGCTCCGGAAGTACAGGACAACCGGGGAGGGAATTGAGGTTTTAAAGAGAAGGGATGAATGAAGCTTAATCCATGATATAAGAACAGGTTAATCATGTTTTTGCATTATGTTGATAACTCTGTTTCTTTGGTGTGTCTGTTGATTTGTTTTGTTGCAGTGCCGGTGGACTGTGCCGCATGCTTCGGGATGGTTTTGGTCGATATGCGTATATGCTTTTCGTATAATGTGCTTTGGAGTATAATATCTCTATTTTAAATGGAGATATTATTGCTATAATATCTATTACTAATGGCAATTTATTAGTAATAATCTCCATTTTAAATGGAAATGTATATAAGCATTCATTGCAGAATGTAATTCATGGACACGAACCAGATAAAGGAGCTCATAGAAGAGCAAAAGCAGGAGTTTGAAATGGAGGTGCCGACAATAAGACGCCAGAAGCTTGAAGAAATAGACAGTTACTCCCAAATTCCTCATATAGTTGTTATTACAGGTCTCAGGCGTGCGGGTAAAAGCACCCTTTTAAAACAGATAAAAAAAAGATACTATCCGGAAGAGAACATCTATTACATGAATTTTGAAGATGAAAGGTTGCTTGACTTCAAAGTAGGTGATTTCAATGCCCTGTATGAATCATTCCTGGAAACATCAAAACAGAGCAAGGTCTTTTTCTTTGATGAGATACAGAACATACCCGACTGGGAAGCATTCGTAAGGCGGATGTATGACCGGGGTTTCAAATTCTACATCACCGGCTCAAATTCTTCTTTGATGAGCAGGGAGCTGGGATCAAAGCTTACCGGAAGACATGTCAAACTCGAACTCTATCCCTTCTCTTTTAAAGAACTGATAGGCTCAAAGGGCATTGAAACCGAAAAGGAGTTTTACCTTACAGAGGAAAGGGCAAGGATAAAAAAAGAATTCAGTCAGTATCTTGAAAATGGTGGTATTCCGGAGTACTATAAATACGGAAATAAAGACATAATCAGGAACCTCTATGATAATATCCTGTACAGGGATATAATCGTAAGATATGGGGTTAAGGACGAGACTGCGATAAGATCTCTTGCATACTATCTGATAACTAACCCCGGAACTGAGGTAAGTTACAACAGGTTAAAGAACGTCCTGGGCATCGGCAGCCAGACCACTGTGAAAAACTATATAGATCACCTGGAGAACTCTTATCTGATCTTCACGATCAATGCTTTTGATTACTCTCTTAAAAAGCAGATATATTCAAAGAAGAAGGTCTATATTATAGATACAGGACTGATGAACGTTCTTGCCTTCAAATTCTCAAAGGATACAGGCAAGATACTTGAGAATATTGTATTCCTTGAACTGAAAAACAGGGGGCATGATATCTATTACCATGTGGATAAGAATGAGTGTGATTTCATACTGATGGAGAAGGGGCATATCATAAAAGCAATACAGGTAACTCAGAGAATGGAAAGATCAAATGAAAAAAGAGAGATATCAGGACTTCTGGAAGCTATGGAAAAGTACGGGCTGAAAGAAGGCCTCATACTAACAGAAGATACACAGGACGCGCTTGAAATGGATGGCAGGAAAATAAGCGTGAGGCCTGTATGGAAATGGTTGCTTGAGTGAAGGTAAAGACTATTCTGCGGATTTTCTTTTTATATCTTTGGTGACGGACTGTGCCGCATGCGGCGGGATGGTTGTTTTGTATTATCCTCTTTGATAGTGAAATAATACTGAAATACTTTGCATCAACTATTTAAGTAAATATGGGAATAATGAAATTGATGACCCTGAATACTCATAACTGTTTAAAAACAAAAAGGTCTTGTTCTAAAGCCGTTGGAGTTGACCTTGTGCCATTGGATAAAAAGACTATCCAACGCATCGAGGAGGCAAAAAAGGACATTAAAGAGGGCAATGTTTGTACTCTTGAAGAACTTAAGGCCGAACTTGGATTTGAATGAGATACGAAGGTGTCTTTACTAATGCTTTTAAAAAGGATATGAAAGTATCCATTCCTTCATATGGCTCGATGCAGACCCTGATCGTTTCACGTATCCTCCATGAGGGTCATGTCGGGGAGCAGCTTTTGGAAGTACAGGACTACGGGTAAGGGATTTGGTCTTTTAAAGCAAAGGGAAATTGAGATCAAGTGATGGTTGTCGGGAATCGGGTGCTTGTGGCTGTTGTTTTTGTATCCGCGCTGATCTTTGGGTTGGTCGTGAGGGACTGTGCCGCCTGCGGCGTATGGTTGTTTTGTATCTGCATGTTTGTTGAACATACACTTATTATAGACTAATTAGCATGGATGAGTGAAAAATGACAAACTTTTTAATGAAATTGGTAACAATTTAATATACCAGAAGTACTGATGAGTAATTATGCAGTACACAATAGTTCTTGAGGTTGCAGAGGAAGGTGGATACACTGCACGCTGTCTGGAGCTTCCGGCAGCGATAAGTGAAGGCGATACTAAAGAGGAAACTTTGGAGAACATCAAAGAGGCCATTGGGCTTGTGCTTGAAGTTACAGCAGAGCAGGCTCGAATTCTTGGTGAGATTGCAAAGGTTGATGTTGTAAGTGCCTGAACTACCAGTTACTTCCGAGCAGCACTCAAAAGAGGCACACTGAATAGTATTCTTAAACAGGCAAACGTCTCACTGGAAGATTTCCTGGATCATTTGAAATAATACTTCATTTCCGGGAGGCTCACTACAGGGTCACATCTGTTCCTTTTTTTTGCAGCGCCGGTGGACCTTGCCGCCTGCGGCGGGATGGTAATCTAATTCAAATCACAAAATACAAAGCGGAAGAAGCTGGTAAGTTTGTAGAATTAGTAAATCCATATAACACATCTCAACTATGTAGCAACTGTGGTCAAAAGGTAGAAAAATCATTAGCGGTAAGAACACACAACTGTCCTCACTGTGGATTAGTTCTTGACCGTGACCATAATGCCGCTATTAATATTCTCAATCGTGCTGTAGGAACTACAGTTCAAGCCTGTGGAATTGAGTCGTTGGACTCGATAATGAAGCAGGAAGCCACCCTATTCATAGGTTGGTAGTTCACAGCCATTTGTAGCCACGTTCACGCTTAATTATCTCGAGTACGTATACATTATCGGTCTCGATCGCAAAAATAGCTCTGTGATCTCCGATGCGTAGCCTGTAAAGGTCTTGCCGGCCTTTTGTACCTTTCAGTTTTTTGACATCGTTATCTAATGGGTTGTTCTCCATTTTTCGAAGGCCTTCTACAAGCCGTGTTTTTGTTTCAGGATCAAGCGAATTCAAAAACTTCCTGACATGTGGATGCATACTTACTTTGTAGCTCATTTAAGTCTCTTTCAGATCTCATCCAGTGAGACAAACTGATCTTTTTCTTCCAGGCGTCTGTACATGCGGTCCATGAATTCCTCCTTGTCCACCGTGTCCATCAAGCGCTCAAGAATATCACTATAGGTATCTCCTTTTAGGCCATAGCTTTTCAGTCTGTCCCGCACCACCTTTGTGGTTGGTATTGTTGTCGCTTCTTTTGTTGTCATTTTCATTTCTTCCTTTTTTTATGGTATATACTGAGTTATAAGTTATTATGTAATATCATTAATACATTATGAGTTCTTATAATTGGTGATTTGCCTGTGAATTTCTTTGATCTTTTAAAGCAAATGGAAATTGAGATCAAGTGATGGTTGTCGGGGATCAGGTGTTTGTGGCTGTTGGTCTTGTATCCGCGCTGATCTTTGGGTTGGTCGCGGGTGTATGTTGCTTGTTGACAATGGAAGGTGCATCCTGCGGCGGGTGGTTGTTTTAGTTCTGTGATTATTTCTGGGTTGTGTTAAAGATCTTGATGATGGCACGGTGCAGGTTGTGGATCTGTTCCGGTATTTTTAAACATTATTGTGTACACAATTATTGTTATGGCAATAAAGTATGAATTTATTCAGTGATGATGGAAGGTGCATCCTGCGGCGGGTGGTTGTTTTGTATCCGTGTTCATCTGTGGTTTTTGTCAATAGCGAACCGCTGATAAACGCAGATGCACGCAGATGTTCATTCTATACCACCAACGCCGATCTGCTACACGTTGCACAATTATAATTCCAAAAATATATATTTGAGTACTAATAATGTAAATATATAGGGGGAATATCATGAAGTGTAAATACTATGACAAGTGTGAACATGCCAGCTCTTCAGCCCTTACCTGCACCAGCAGCGGCGGAGGTACCTATTGCGGCAAGTATCGTGTCTTTTCTGCAGGAGCCTGTGAATGTGGTCATGTTTCCTTTCGCCCCCAGCCCGGCGCCCGTGCAGAAGAGATCCTCGCCTGACCAGGCAGACGGCTAAGCTGTGCAGTTTCACTGCCTGCTTTTCATCCCTTCCATCCCTTTGATCCTTTTTATCCTGCCTCTAAGCCAGGCCAGCCCGAACACCGCCATTACGACCAGCCCGAAGATCTCGGTCATGACCAGCGATAGTATGGCTGGATCACCAATGTCCCCGAGCCTGCCGTAGACCCCGGCCAAAAACTGCCAGAAGGACCCGTATGATGCCTTCCTCTCAAACTCTCACCCCCAGCAGCGGCCACAGGAAGCTACTAACAGATATATATTTTCATCAGAATTCTTCATATTTCCTCTATCTATGAATTGGGTGGTCTCCATGCGCAGAATTCTGATCAAGACCCACGAATTGAAGATGCGGTAAGTATTTGTGAAAAATACGGGAATTGAGTGCTTATGGCTGTTGTTCTTGTATTTGCGCTGATCTTTGGGTTGGTCGCGGGGTGTTTTGTGCGGTGGCGGAAGGTGCCGCCTGTGGCATGTGGTTGTTTGTGTGTTGTATCCGTGCATTCCTGTCCTGTTTGTCCTTAAACTGAAGATAATAACTTTTATTCTGAATGATACTTTTTTGTATCTCTGTTAGACGATAAGGACAAATGTAAGAATGGCTTACTAGTAAAGGAAGATTAACGTTGTCAATACTGAAAGACGTCTTTCCTGAAAAAATATCTAGCTATGATGGATCTGAAGGGAAGAAAGAGAGACAAAAGGAGAACGCATGTAATGCCACTTCCTGTAAATATCAAAGAACTTATTAATGGCCGTACTGTTGAATGGGAGCGCATTGAATTTAAAAAGGGATGGAATCCGGAATCTGTTTTACACAGTATCTGTGCTTTTGCCAATGATTTTAACAATTGGGGCGGCGGTTACATCATTCTGGGGATCGAGGAAAAGAATGGACGACCCCTGTTGCCTCCTTTCGGACTTAAAAGTGAACAAGTAGACCGGATACAGAAGGAATTGCATGAGCTGTGCAATCTGCTATATCCAGCCTATTTTCCGGTTGTTGAACCTATATATTTGCATAATGAACAAATTTTGATCATCTGGGTGCCAGGAGGACAGAACCGCCCATATAAAGCTCCTGTTTCCCTTGGTAAGAGAAAGGAGTATGCATATTATATCCGGAGATTTTCAAAGACCGTAAAGGCTCAGGGGGATGATGAAAGGGAACTGCTGTCTATGACTGCGTCGATACCCTTTGATGACAGGATAAATCACAATGCAAGTATTAACGACCTGAACTTCACCCTCACCAAAGCCCATCTTAAGGTGGTGGGAAGTGATCTTTTGTCCGTGGCTGATTCAATACCGTTTGCTGATCTTTGCAGAAGGATGAATATCGTTGGAGGACCTGATGAGTATATCAGACCAAAGAATGCAGGTCTTTTGTTCTTTAATGATGAGCCTCACAGATTCTTTAAGGGGGCACAGATAGATGTCGTTGAGTTTCAGGATGAGGTAGGGGACAGTTTCACAGAAAGAATATTCACAGGTCCTTTGAGACAGCAGATAGTTTCTGTTCTTGCATATATAAAGAACAATATCATAGCAGAGACTGTACGGAAAGTTCCTGACCAGGCAGAAGCTATACGCTTTTTTAATTATCCCTATGAGGCTTTCGAAGAAGCTCTTGTCAATGCAGTCTATCACAAAAGCTATGAGATATATGAGCCTGTGGAAGTGAGGATCTATCCTGCCAGGATCGAGATACTGAGCTATCCGGGGCCATTGCCTCCTCTGAATAAGGATAATCTGATGGATGAAAATATCTCTTCAAGAAGATACAGGAACCGGATAATAGGTGATTTCCTCAAGGAATTGCATCTGACAGAAGGCAGGAACACTGGTTTTCGGAAGATAAGGAAGGCACTGCTGAACAACGGATCGCCTGGACCTGTATTTAAGACGGATGACGAGAGAAGTTACTTTCTTACTGTTTTAAGAAGCCACTCCGAGGCCCAAGTCGAGGCCCAAGTCGAGGCCCAAGTCGAGGCCCAAGTCAAAATAACAGATACACAAGTGAAGATATTATCCGAATGCACCACTGATCCAAAGTCGAAAAGAGAGATTGCGCAGATGCTGGGGCATTCAGAAGTTTCGGGAAGTGTTAAGAAGGCCATAGCAGAGCTGATAAGATATGATCTGCTGGATTATACGATACCCGAAAAACCAAGGAGCAGACTCCAGAAGTACAGGACTACGGGTAAGGGCTTTGATCTTTTAAAGCAAATGGAAATTGAGATCAAGTGATGGTTGTCCGGGATCGGGTGGTTGTGGCTCTTGTTTTTGTATCCGCGCTGATCTTTGTATTTGCGCTGATCGTTGTTTTTGTCGCGGAGTATGTTGTTTGTTGACGATGGAAGGTGCATCCTGCTGTGGGTTGGTTGTGGGTCTGAGTTACTATGGTGGATGTTGTGGATCTGTTCTGGTAAGTGTTAAGTATTATTGTGTATACAATTATTGTTATGACAATAAAGTTTGACTTTATTCAGTGATGATGGAAGGTGCCGCCTGCGGCGGGTGGTTGTTTTGTATTCGTGTTCATCTGTGGTTTTTGTCAATAGCGAACCGCTGATAAACACAGATGCACGCAGATATTGGTTATTATCATCTGTGTTTATCCGTGTTCATCTGCGGTTTTAGTTAATAGTGAACCGCAGATAAACGCAGATGAACGCAGATATCGTTTATTCTCATCTGTGTTTATCTGTGTTCATCTGTGGTTTTAGTTAATAGTGGACCGCAGATAAACGCAGATGAACGCAGATATTGGTTATTATCATCTGTGTTTATCCGTGTTCATCTGCGGTTTTAGTTAATAGTGAGCCGCAGATAAACGCAGATGAACGCAGATATTGGTTATTATCATCTGTGTTTATCCGTGTTCATCTGTGGTTTTAGTTTTGATAGCGAGCCGCTGATAAACGCAGATAAACGCAGATATTGGCTTTTATCATCTGTGTTTATCCGTGTTCATCTGTGGTTTTAGTTAATAGTGAACCGCAGATAAACGCAGATATTGGTTATTATCATCTGTGTTTATCCGTGTTCATCTGTGGTTTTAGTTAATAGTGGACCGCAGATAAACGCAGATGAACGCAGATATCGTTTATTCTCATCTGTGTTTATCTGTGTTCATCTGTGGTTTTAGTTTTAATAGTGAGCCGCTGATAAACGCAGATGAACGCAGATGTTCATTCTATACCACCAACGCCGATCTGCTACACGTTGCACAATTATAATTCCAAAACTATATATTTGAGTAATAATAATGTAAATATATAGAGGGAATATCATGAAGTGTAAATACTATGACAAGTGTGAACATGCCAGCTCTTCAGCCCTTACCTGCACCAGCAGCGGCGGTGGCACGTATTGTGGCAAATACCGTATCTTCTCTGCAGGGTCTCCTCCAGTTACTCCCACCCCCATTGTTTCCCTATCTCACCCGTGTAACCACACGGGAGAGGTCCCCGGATAGTAACAAATAATAGAGAGAATTACAGAAAATAACCGAACCACCTCTTTCTTTTGTATATGGATGTAGTGTCCCCTGTTTTTTGGTTCATGATCAATTTCTTTATCCATAGTAATATACTTGCGATCCTGCGTGCAAATTTATTCGCAATCCAGCGAACAAACTAAAATATCTGTACATTGTTATATTTAACTTTAATTATAAAACAAATTGCGTACTAATAAGGAAACTTTTATATGTGATAAGTAATCTTCATACTGTGCACAGGATAGATGTAACGCATATATACAATATATGCCTGCGCCTGAATCTGATTTACGGTCTGTGACGATGCGCGCAACAAAAAAAAATGGGTGGTACCAGTATGACAATTGTAGCTGTAATTCCTGCATTCAATGAGGAAGTTCACATACACGATGTGATAAAAAAAGCAAAACACTATGTGGATGAGATCGTTGTAGTTGATGATTGCAGCAAAGATGCAACTGCTTTTATTGCTCAGAGCCTTGGTGTCAGGCTTGTAAGGCATGAGACTAACATGGGAAGGGCTGAAGCCCTGAGATCAGGATTCAGGGTTGCAAGGGAACTTAAACCGAGGATAATAGTCACTCTTTACGCAAATGGCTATCATAATCCTGAAGACATACCAAAGCTTGTTGAGCCTATATACT
The DNA here is from genome assembly GCF_002243045.1 of Methanolobus psychrotolerans. Classification (GTDB taxonomy): domain Archaea; phylum Halobacteriota; class Methanosarcinia; order Methanosarcinales; family Methanosarcinaceae; genus Methanolobus; species Methanolobus psychrotolerans. Next base: position 43,862 of record NZ_MBKP01000009.1, on the reverse strand, counting down.
GGCTTCAGGCGGATGTTGTTTCGGGAAATACCTCTTTTAAAGATAAGGAGGTTCTATCTCTTTTAGGCATGGACGATAATCTTGAAGGTTCCTTGCTTTGCGATACTGGCGTGAGCCAGGGTCTTGTAGATCTGGGCATGGGATTCACTGCATTTTCATCAAGTACTTTTGATTCGCTTCAATTCTATGAGAATGGCACTGCAGTTGAACTTTCCCTGATCATGGATGCAAAAACTGCAGGCCATGATATAAAAACGCTTCCTGCATCACGTTTATGGAATCACGATCTTGATGTTTTACAGAAATATCGCATAGGAGTCGTTGTTCCTGCCTACAACGAGGAGAAACTCATCAAGGTCACCGTGAACGGCATCCCCGAATACGTGGACCGCATATATGTCATCAATGACTGCAGTACAGACAGTACAGCCGAGGTGCTGGAGTCCATAGATGACCCCCGTCTGCACATTATCACCCACGCAGTGAACCAGGGAGTCGGTGCAGCTATCCTCCACGGTTACCAGAATGCACTGAAGGAGAACATGGACCTGATCGCCGTCATGGGCGGTGACAACCAGATGAACCCCATGCAGCTCCCCAATCTCCTGATGCCTATCATCGAAGGCAAAGCTGACTACACAAAAGGCAACCGCCTGCTCAGTGAGGAGTTCCGTGTAGGCATGAGCAAATGGAGAGCATTCGGCAACGGCCTGCTCACTATGATCACCAAGATCTCCAGCGGCTACTGGCACATCATGGACCCCCAGAACGGCTACACAGCCATCTCCAAAAAGGCCCTCTCTAACATGGACCTTCACAACCTTTACACTTACTACGGCTACTGCAACGACATGCTTGTCAAACTCAACACCTTCGGCTTCCGCACCCTTGACATAACCATGCCAGCCCGCTACGGCCAGGAACGCTCCTCCATAAAATACAGCAAATACATGGGCAGAGTTTCAATAATGCTCTTCCGCAAGTTCCTCTGGAGACTCAAAACAAAGTACATGGTCCTGAGCTTCCACCCTCTGGTGCTGTTCTACATATTCGGCATGATACTGGTGCCATTGGGTGTGCTGCTTGGCGGCTACATCCTTGCGGCAAAACTGCTGCTTGGCTGGACCGTCTCCACCAACCTCCCCCTGCTTGATGCAGTCTTCCTGATCACAGGCATACAGTTCACCCTGTTTGCCATGCTCTTTGATATGCAGGAATGCAATTGTGCGATGAGTAACCCTCATAGTATCTGAATATTCAATCAAAAAAGGGATGGTAATAGAACAATGACCTTTTCTAACTACATTGCACTGGCAGGATCCCACAGCAGTTCAACGCCTGCTCTTCCCCTCCATCACCCTGCTCCTGAGATAACCCAGCCCAAAAACAATTATCACAGCAAGCCCCACTATCTCCCCCATGAACATGGAAAGCACCTCCGGGTCCCCTATCCTCCCAAGGTTCCTGTAAACCACGGCAAGATAGGTCCAGAAGGACCCATACTCAGTCCCCCTGCCAAAGCCCAGCCCCATCAAAGGCCAGAACAAAGTCTGCGGGCTTTTCCACATACTGTCCAGCACAATATGCACAAAACTCCCGCCTGCCAGCATGAGCACTTTTGCATCGTTCCTCCTGCGCAAAAGATAGTAGCCTGCCATGCTCAGCACCACAACAAAGAGCAAAGTATGCGCAAAGATCCTCCCGCTTGCAAAGATATCCTCAAAGAGCACCCTCCCTATGAGCTTATCAATAATATCCGGCAGCATAGACCCTATGACCACATACCAGTAGCTTATATGGGGTCGAATTTTTGGAAAGGCCTTTGCGGCTATGTAGAAGAGTGCAAGGGTTATGCCGATGTGTGCGAAAGGGAGCATGATGCAGTAAATACGGACCCTTTCTTTAAATATGTAAGGTGAACATAATGAAAGTTTTGATTGATATCGGTCACCCTGCACACGTCCATTTCTACAAGAACACGATCAAAGAGCTTGAAAACCGAGGCCATGAAGTTCTTGTCACTGCCAGGGATAAAGAGGTAACTGTAAAACTCCTGAAAGCCTATGGCATCGAGCACACAGTTCTTTCATCAATGAAGCAGGGAAAAGGAAACCTGATCAAGGAATGGATAATCAGGGATTACAAACTCCTGCAGATCTCCCGAAAATTCAAACCCGATGTTCTGACCGGTATTTTAAATCCTCCTGTTGCTCATGTATCATGGCTGTTGAGAAAAAAATCAATTATTTTTAATGATACTGAGCATGCAATTTTTGCCCAGAAGATCACATATCCGTTTTCAGATGTTATTTGTACTCCCTCGTGCTTCAATAAATCCATTGGAAAAAAACAAGTCACTTATGAAGGTTATCACGAGCTTGCATATTTGCACCCCAATTACTTTACTCCAAACCCAGATGTTTTGCAGGATATAGGATTAACAGAGAACGACAGATTCATCATTGTAAGATTTGTTTCATGGGGTGCCAGTCATGATGTTGGACATCATGGCATAAAGAACAAATTGGAAGTCTTAAAAGAGCTTGAAAAATATGCTCATGTTCTCATAACTTCTGAAGCAGACCTTGGTCCTGACTTTGAAAAATACAAGATAAAAGTATCTTCAGAAAAACTCCTTGATCTGCTTTATTATGCAACCATCTATATCGGAGAAGGGGGCACTACAGCTTCTGAAGCTGCTGTTCTGGGAACACCTGCAATATTTATCTCTTCTCTTTCTGGCACAATGGGTAATTTCACAGAACTTGAAGACAAATATGGTATGATATTTTCATTCAAAGAAGAAGAGGCTGCATTATCAAAGGCAATAGAATTTCTCCAAAAACCATACCTCAAAGAAGAATGGAAAGCTAAAAGAAATATACTTCTTGAAGAAAAAATTGATGTAACAGAGTTCATGGTAAAGTTCGTTGAGAATTATTACAATGAAAATAAAATGGGATGAAAATGCTGCACAAACCACTATTCGTACTCGCTCACCAGACACAATATCCTAAATTTCATTCAACATATAAGAATGTGGTAAAAAACCAATGGAAACCATACGATGAGCAGAAGGTACAGCAGGAAAAGCAGCTTAGGCATATGATCAGCTTTGCTTATGAGAACGTTCCCTATTATCACAGGCTTTTCAAAGAGCTAAACTTATCTCCTGAAGATATTCGAACTATTGAAGACTTAGAAAAACTGCCTATACTCACTAAAGATATAATTAAATCAAACTGGGAAGATTTTAAACCTGCAACTCTGTCTTCCATGAAATATTATGAGCAGGCAACCGGTGGTTCCACAGGTACTCCTTTCAAATACAGATTGCTGAAATCTGATAGGTTTTTGAGTGCTGCTCTACTTTATCGTGGGTGGGGATACGCAGGCTATGAACTTGGAGATAAAATGGCTTTTCTTGCAGGTTCTTCCCTTGGCGTTGGGACTAAATCGGTTCTCGATAAGAAAATCCACGAGGTCACTCGAAATATCAGAAAGCTCTCTTCATTTGATATGGGCGAGAATGACATGAAGCAATATAATGATATTTTAAACTCATTTCAGCCTAAGTCGATCAGAGGATATGTATCTTCCATCTACTTCTATGCGAAATGGTTGCAGGAGAATGATATAAAAATCCATAATCCTGATTATGTATTCACAACAGCTGAAAAACTTCTTCCTCATATGCGGGAAACAATTGGCAATGCTTTTGAGTGCGATGTTTTCGATGCCTATGGTCTAAACGATGGTGGTCTGGGTGCTTACGAGTGTCCAGAACACAATGGCCTACATATAGATATTGAAAGAAGCATCATGGAAATTGTTGATGATAATGAATCTCAGATCGATGAAGGCACAGGAGATATTCTCGCGACAAGTCTGAATAATTATGCAATGCTATTTATAAGATATCAGACCGGAGATATGGGGCATATTATTGAGGATAGTTGTGGGTGTGGGCGGGAATCTAAGTTATTGAAGGAAGTTGTAGGAAGACAGCAGGACATGCTCCAAACCCCCGAAGGTAAATATGTTCACGGTGCATTTTTCAATAGTTATCTATTTGGGAATATCAATGGAGTTATAGAGTTTCAAGTTATACAAAAATCATTAGAAAAAATTGTTATTAAGCTTGTACTAAGCGAGGACTTTGATGAAAAGCAACTTGAATCTATGCTTTCGATTGTGAAAAGCAAATCTCAAAAATGGGATGTTGAGTTCAAACTTGTGGATCATATAGAGCGGACGAAAGCGGGAAAGTATAAGTTTATTGTTAGTGAGATATAACCAAACAGTAAAATATCAAGTAAAAGCTAGAATACTCTTTGTATCATAAACTTTATTGTAGGATTCAAAATCATTCCACAAGCTTAAATCTTTATAGTAGTAATCGATTTTGCTCCCCCCTTCCCATGATGGATTTGGCTTGAAATATCCATCCGTGTTAGAATACAATTTCAAAGGTCTTTTTGACAATTCACTCTGTCTTATCAAAAAAACATCATTATCTTTTTCTCTTAAAACTTTCATGTTCGTGGAATCAACCACCAAAATATGTCTTTTATCACTATGGGGTGTATTTGAAAGAGATGTATATCTGGTTGTTACATAATCCGACATAATAGATCCTGAAGTAAATATACCTATAGTGTTAAAGGAATTAATTTCTTGTTCTGTTAGATAATATGTATAAAATGGTCTTTCGATTATGGGGTTGTCTGATGCTATAAAATCATTTGAAACAGATAAAAAAGCTAGAGATATGAACAATAATAACAAAAAACTTTTTGAATATTTTTGTGTTGTTTTGTACATTGTATAAAAACCAATAGCAATGGCAAAAGTAATAAATGGGAATAAATATTGTCCAAATCTTCCTACATTAAAATTTCCTGCAAATTTATTAATAAGAAGTGCTGGACCAGGAAAAGCTACCACAACTGATAATAGCCCTAACAAGACAAAAATTTTGGCAATTGATGGAAGCCTATTGGAGTATAAAGTTCCCAGCGTACCAATTATAACAAAAAAAAGCATAGGTGTGTATTGAAGGTAATTAAAAAGTTCGTTTAAGGGCGTATAAATGATAGAACTTGTAATTATGCCAGATGGTGCTTCTCTTATGATGGTACTTATTATTGTTTCAAATAATAATTCAGCATAAAACATCCAATACAACAGATTGAATATAATAAAAATTACTAGAAAGTTATATGTAAATATGTTTTTATTTTTATCGTAGATATGTTGTCCTATCAATAGTAATAAAAGAATTGTAAATATAAAAGGAGTTGAAGCTGTATGGTACATTACAATTGGGAATATTAACATTATTGAAAGAAAAACCATTTTCAAGTTTGACTTATAGAGAAGTGATAATATTAACAGTAAAAATAAAAAAGATACAACGCTTCTGGAAATGGATGCCATTCCATAACCAATCACATCAGGATTTAAAACTATGAATAAAGCACTTAACAATGAAACCTTGTTATTGCTAAATATTTTTCTGGAAATGAGATATGTGATTACAGGAGTGAAGGAATAAATAATTCCATTTGTGAAAAACATTATTTTTTGTATAGGTAAATCTAAAGCAGATATGTAATAAACCATAGTGCATAAAACATGCCACAAGGGAAACGGTTTATATATTTCGAAAATTTCTGCTTCAATATAAGCATTATTTATAAGGGATTCAATTGCTGCAACATGAAATATCGGATCTGTACGAGAAATATAATAAAAATAGTTAAGGTTTACACTCCACAAGATACAAAGCATCAATATCATTGACTGAAAAAGAATGACCTTTGTTTTCATATTTGAATCATTGAACAGCAAAATTTCAAACAATATAATTAAGCTCATTATTGTGACAATTAAGTAAAATAAAATTGGTCTGACTTCACTAATATACACAATAATAGTAGCTAAAAAAATACAAATAAAATAAACACTTAGAAGCAGAATAAAGATTCTGTTGTTTAATTCTATTGAATCCGAAGTGTTGTCTTTATATTTATGATAAATAAGGGGTGCTACAATCATAGGGATTGCAAGATAACTACCTAAAAGTGTTAGATTGAATTGGCCAATTATCGTTGGGATTAGCAGGCCAAGTATGCCCATTATGGGTAATGCGTATAGAATTAACTTAGCAGTTATTTTGAATCTATTGTTATCTTTTTCCATACCCGTCCCACAGTAAATTTCCATCAGTCTAATACAAACTCTCTTTATTTTAAAGTATTTCTCAAATCCAATACGTATTTTTTAATAAAATATAATTTCAATATTGACAACAAAATAATTGACATGCTGGTGGCCAATGAGGCACCTAATATCCCATATTTAGGAATTAGTAAAATATTGAATATAATATTGCAAATAGCACATATTAAAGCTATTTTGTATATTACATTAACTTTCCCTATGCTTAAAAGTGTACAGTCAACAGAATGTACAGGTGAATAAATAGAATAACCAATTAGTAAAACTAGCAAGGGAGAATATGCAAATATAAAATCATTAGTGAATAGTAAAACGATTAAAGTTTCTCCAAAAAAAGCCAATACTAAAGCAATAACGAATATGACAATAAATACTTTAAGCATCGTTTGTCTAATCAAATTAATCGTCTTTTCATATTCACCTTTTCCATAGTGATACGCTATAGGCGGTGCTATTGCAGTATGAACAGAATTGGGTATCAACGTGATTCCATGTATTATTATTATTGCAACAGCATATATTCCTACACTTGTAGCATCCATTAAATGTCCAACCATCAAGCTATCAATTTGAGTATTAATCATTCCAATTGAATTTGCCAGAACAAAATAAAATCCAAACCATGCTACGTCCTTAAATTTGTCTGTAAAGGACAAATATGTAATTTTGTACAAGTCTTTAATGAAAAAGGCAGATATAATGCTTATTATTATAGTAGGGATAACAAAACCAAATACTGCTCCTCTTACATCAGCATTTAAGACCAAAACCAGGTAAATAGATAATAAAAAGATGAACGTGTTCTGGATAATATTTATCAATGCATACAATTTCATTTTACGAAGGCCAACCAAGGCTCCTAATACCATTTTTTGAATAGCTATGAATGGCAAACAGAAAGATACAAATTTAAGAAAGTCACCCATTTCAGGAATGTGGAACACTGACATAGCTATAAAATCAGATACTAAATAAAGTACAATGGCCATCATAACGCCAGTGATTATTGAACTTGAAAATCCTGCTGAAACATATTCTTTGACTTTGCTGGATTCGTCACTGAACTCAGCAACATATTTAGTTAAAGCTGATCCAATACCAAAACCTGCAAATTGCATTCCAAAAAGATAAATGGTAAAAACCAGCGTGTAAACTCCCAAACCCTCAGGTCCAAGCTCCCTTCCCAGAACTATCCTTAGCAGCAGGTGGGATAAAGATGCAGTGGCAAGGCTGATGAATGACCACTGGACATCACGCATCGTTTTGGTGAGCTTGAAGTTGAACATGATATTACCAGCTCAGAAAGAAAACATGAGTAAAATATGATCTGTCTGATACCACCATTTTTCAATCACCCATCACAGCAGGCACATCGTATGCCTGTACATTTGTACTTCAATGGGTACATTAGATTCATTGAACATATTTAAGTTTTGTGAAAATAGTGCAAGAATAATTTGCGGCGTTATATATAAATGGTGGGGATAATGGTGGTAATTTGTCTGTTTTAAGCCTGGATTGCTAAAAGCTGGGGGTCGGTCCGGGCGGAGAGGAGAAAAAGGATATATCCCTGGATATTAGCAGGATCTGTCAGCAGGATCGACAGTACTGTCTGATGGGGGAGGTTGTGTGTTTATTGAGACTGTTGAGGGCGTTGGGGTGTATTTATCTCATGGGTGATGATATTTTGTATAACACTGGAAGAAGCCAGGTGTCCGGCGCTTTATCCCGGTGTTTTGGAGGAGTTTGAAAGGGGTTGCGAAAAAAAGTTCTTCTGGAAGAATAACGGGTTGTTCTGAGAAGCAGCTCTATCTATACCCGGGCTTTTGTGTCGCTTGTCCAGGGGTCCGCTGGTCGGTCTGGTGAGATCTGGTGCATGCTCTTTGGTGGGTTTGATAATGGCGTAAACATATCGGTGGCAGGTGGTGCGTTCCATCATCAATATATGTTAATTTTGTAGAGATCCGAATGGTCACCTGACCATCGATAGACATAGATGAGAATAAACAATATCTGTGTGCATCTGCGTGTATCTGCGGTTCGTTATTAACTAAAACCACAGATGAACACGGATAAACACAGATTAGAATAAACAATATCTGTGTGCATCTGCGTTTATCTGCGGTTCGCTATAAACTAAAACCACAGATGAACACAGATTAACGCAGATTAGAATAAACAATATCTGTGTGCATCTGCGTTTATCTGCGGTTCGTTATTAATTAAAACCACAGATGAACACGGATACACTCACTTCCTACGGAGTTGAGTGCCTGCTCAACTTAGAAGATAACACAGGCATACCCGTAGTTCTTTGTACAAAAGCATCCGTTCCGGAGGCAGGCGGCGCATTCCATAACTTCTGATAAAATAATAAAAATCTATTGTAAATTTAATTGTAATTGCATGACAATACCATCACGAAGCATGATCTCAACTAAAATCCACTCTTTTGTTTTAAAAGTCGTCATCTGGAAAAAGTTATATATTGTTCATTCCTTTATATTCCTGTATTATAGAGTGGAGAAAAAACATGTCCTTAAAAGCCGATACTGTCCTTTTTGAAGATAAGTTCAATGTCAAGATCAGTGATTTCTCCACCACAGAAGATGTCGACAGTTTTGTAGCGAAAAGGCTGGGAAAGGACGAGTTGAAGATCGTATCACTTGAGCAGAATATAGTCACTATACAGGGTTGTGTCTTTCCGAGAACGGATATAGACATCGACACTGTTTTTGAAAAAGCTCTTAAAAAGTGATCATTGTGGTAGTGGATAACAGTTCAGTTGAAGAGATATTCGAGATATACAGAGATGTCTTTGTACCCGCTTATGCTGACCTTGTAGGATACATAGGGAACAAACCTGTTCAGATAACAAATGAATTGGACAATACTCTTGCCCATGTCTCTCACATATATAATCCGGATTACCCGGATGAAAAGCGTCTTGAGAACCTTCAAAAGGCAAAGAACCATCTGACAAGGGCAACCCTGGATTCATATAAGCTCTTATGGGTAGAAATGAAAAAGGAATTGGACCTTGTTTCTGATGACAGGGACCTTGAGTTTTTTATAAATGTTCCTGAACATGTATTCATCAAGGAATTCGAAGACTTCAAAACAAAGGCTCAGGATGCCAGGAACATCGAAATGAGATCAGTAGGTAATTCTCCTTTTGATGCAGTTGAAGCCTACAAAGAAACCATTCGTATAGGAAAAAGGCTTCTCGGATATATTGACACTAACAAAGCCTGCAATATACAGAAATTCAGAACAGGTTATTGGCTCAAAGAAAACGCCTTAACTATTCTCCTCTCCTTCCTGGCAGGATATGCAGCAAACTATTTCTGGAACCTGTTCAATTAGAAACACGTTATATCGCCATCATTACTCCCTTGAAGTAATTCCTAAGAAGATGAGCATAAACCTGGTTTTAAAATAATTATATCAAGTAACAAAGAACTAACTAACTGTTTTAAGTTCTATCCCCAGTGATGCATTTCAGTTGTCGCCAGCTGAGTTAATTCTTTTGTGTGGTCGCACAAAAGGAAACAAATAAAAAGTATTTAGGCCTGGAACAGTCCACTCACTTCACCGCAGGCGGCGCGGTCCATCATGAATATATGTTAATTTTATAGAGAACCGAATGGTCACCTGACCATCGATAGACACGGACGACAAGAATCAATATATGCGTGCATCTGCGTTTATCTGCGGTTCATATTTTGAAAGAAACCACAGATGAACACGGATAAACACGGATGAGAATAAACAAAAATCTGCGTGCATCTGCGTTTATCTGCGGTCCAATGTGAAATAAAACCACAGATGAACACAGATTAACGCAGATGAGACTAACCAATATCTGCGTGCATCTGCGTGTATCTGCGGTTCGCTATTGACTAAAACCACAGATGAACACAGATTAACGCAGATGAGAATAAATAATATCTGTGTGCATCTGCGTTTATCTGCGGTTCGCTATTAATTAAAACCACAGATGAACACAGATAAACACGGACGACAAGAATCAATATATGCGTGCATCTGCGTTTATCTGCGGTTCGCTATTAATTAAAACCACAGATGAACACAGATAAACACAGATGAGAATAAACAATATCTGTGTGCATCTGCGTTTATCTGCGGTCCAATGTGAAATAAAACCACAGATGAACACGGATAAACACGGATGAGAATAAACAAAAATCTGCGTGCATCTGCGTGACCTGCTAAACGGATGTTTAGCAGGCACTCAACTCTGTAAGAGGTGAGTGTATCTGCGGTTCATTTCAGAATAAGACCAGCATTTCTTAAGCCTCTGTCTCGCTAAGGCTGACTTCCCCTGCAGCAAGCGGATGGACAGGCAAAGATGATCTGTAAAACTTTTGCATAACCTTGTCTATGCGTCCGGAAGTCTGCGGGGTATAGTATGCTTCTGCGCATTCCTTATCAACGAGCTAGATTTAAAAAAAACTTCGAAAATCCCATCACTGAAGTGATGAGCTTAATACACTATCATCTCTCCTAAGCCCTTTGGCCGTCTATTGAATATCTGTGCCTTTTCCAGCAAAGGACAAACAACTTATATCAATAAAACTAACATTAACTTAGAAAGTCCCTTCTAAGATCAATATGCCAGATAATAGAGATGTTGAACTATACAGAACCAAACTCCGCGAAATGCTGCCGGAGTTGAAAGAGCAATATAATGTAAGTTACATAGGATTATTTGGGTCCTATATAAGGGGAGATCACACTACGGAAAGTGATCTTGATGTGCTGGTGGAGTTTAGCAAAACTCCTACTATTTTCAGATTCGTTCATCTGGAGAACTACCTTTCCGATTATCTGGGGATCAAAGTGGATCTTGTCATGAAAGATGCACTGAAACCAAATATCGGAAAATACATACTTAAGGAAGTTGAAGCCATATGAGGGATTAGCATTCGGGATATAAGGGACTATGTACAGGACATCTGCAATGCCATGGATGCAGCAGAGAACTTTGTCTATGGCTGTACTTTTGAGGATTTCCTAAAAGATATCAAGACTCAATACGCCGTGATACGGGCCCTGGAGATAATTGGTGAAGCAGCAAAGAAAGTCCCTGAGGATATAAGGCAAAATTACCCTTCAATTCCCTGGAAAGATCTGGCAGGCATTCGGAACAAGCTGATCCATGGATATTTTGGTGTAAACCTTGAAGTTGTCTGGCTCAGCGTAAAGGAAGGCATCCCGGAAGCAAAGCCTATGATACGGGATCTATTGGACGAACTGGAGAATCAGATCTGACATCTCCCTCTGCCTGCATTGACTTATAAAAGAGTCATGCATCACGCTTAAAACTAACATGATCATTCTTTCTTTTTCTCTTTATCAGGACCATACTTGCTGTATTTCTCAGCAATTTCCATGCCTTTGATAAAGTTCTCATAGCTAATACTATCTTTAACACGATGTTTTTCGAACAGGTCGTTGATCTCATAAATACTGATATCCAGCATCTTGGCAGCTTTTCCCTTACTTATTCTGCCATTTGAGTACTCCTCGATCAGATAGTGCTCAGTTACATCCATAGATATTAATAAGAATTATTATGATGATGGGCTATGAAATCCATCCTGCCGAAGCTGAGGTTGTCAAAAACGGTAACTTTGTTACCTGACTTTACAAGCCTGTCAACTACGTGACTGCCGATGAAGCCGGCGCCACCTGTAACCAGAATCCTAAGATCAGAAAGACTGCTCACTACCACCATTTTTCATTCACCCAACACAGCAGGCAGATCGTATGCCTGTATAATTATACTTCGTTGGGTAAACTAAACTCAGGGAACATATTTAAGTTTTGTGAAAATCTCGCAAGAATAATTTGCGGTGTTATATATATTGAGGGGATAATGATGCTGATCTGTCTGTTTTAAGCTGTGGATCACTATAAGACGGGGTCCGCTGGTCGGTCTGCTGAGATTTGTTGCATGCTCTTTGGTGGATCTTATAACAATGCAACCACCCCGCCGCAGGCGGTGCGGTTCATCATGAATATATGTTCATCTTGCAGAGATGCGAATGGTCACCTGACCATCGACAGACACGGACGACAAGAAGCAATATCTGCGTGTATCTGCGTTTATCTGCGGTTCATATTTTGAAAGAAACCACAGATGAACACGGATACACTCACCTCCTACGGAGTTGAGTGCCTGCTAAACAGTCGTTTAGCAGATAACACAGGCATACTCGTAGTTCTTTGTACAAAAGTATCCGTTTAGGAAGCAGGCAGCACATTCCACTCCCATAAAAAGAACAAAATTCTCACTTCCGGAAACTTTCCAGCATTTAAGCGATATCTTCCGGATATAACGCAAAGATGCCGTCCTGGAAAGGCTGGTCCTGGCATTGATCGTTCCTGCACGGATACAAAGGATGCCATCCATTCTCCCCGCAAAAGCGAACCCCACTAACGCTCACCGCTGTGCATGTACGATAATTGGGCTTTGTTGTATGGGCGGGGGATCTATTCAAGGTCCTCTATTATCGGTTGCATGTTCAGATACAGGGACGTGTAGTCTTTCTTAATAGATCTTTTAACGATCTTAAATCCGTATATTATGTAAAATCCTGTAGATTCGGGCTTTGAATCCACTGTAATATATCTGCATCCGGTGATGTCAGCTACCCTTTGGGCAAGACCTATTGCTGCAAACAACATATGCGAGCCAATACCTTTTCTTTCAAATCTTTTGTCAGTGGCAAGCCTTGCGAGTTTTACAGCCGGATAACGGGAATATGGGAAATCATCAACACAGTCAGAATCATCAACGGATCTAACTTTTATAGTATCTGTGGTCAGGGTAAAGTATCCTGCAAAGTGTCCCCGATAATAACAAACATAGGTTTTACTTATGAGTTGTTCCTGATTGCTCAGAGCATCATTTTTTAAAAAATCATTCAAATCATCGTTATTGCAGCAAAAAAGCAAAACATCGTCTCTCTTAGAAAGCGCAGAAATAGAAAGATCAGATTCAGACATATCGATGCCGGGACTAAAAACGGATACTATCGGATATTTTCCTGGCTTTTTTGAACATTTCTACCTGTTGCCTGGTAGCTGGCTTTTTCTCATTATCCCAGAACTCTTTTGCATCTTCACCTTCCAGCACAAGTCCCAGTTCAATAGGTTTTGCCATTATCTTTTTCACCTTTAATATGACTTCAATTGTGTTGTCAATAATATTGACATACGTGAGATATTGTTCTTACGTGGGTATATAATTTACCATGAGAACTATTCACGATGTATGTATGACAGTCCCCATTCACACATCCAGGACCCTTGTATCGCTTATCTAAGGGTCCGCTGGTCGGTCTGATGAGATCTGGTGCATACTCTTTTATAGGTCTGATAACAACGCAACCAAACCACACCGGCGCAGGCGGTACATTGCCATGCTGCTGAGTAGTGGTAAGAAATAGAAACAAACCTCAAGATTATGTATTCTACGATCTGCTCATGGATCAAGTTCTAGCAACAAAACTTTAGTCAAGGGATAATGTTTGTCCTTCAGAGTTTCTCATCTTTTATAGCATCGATCTGAAGCATTTCAAGTCTTTCAAGTCTTTCAAGTCTTTCTTTAAGTCCAGGCAATTCTTCTTCCAATGTCTTCCACACAAGATTATAATCTACAACAAAATAAGCGTGTATAAGTCGGTCCCTCATTCCTGCAATATTGCTCCAGGGAATGTCCGGTGCAAGTTCTTTAATGCTCTTTGGTAAAGCTTTACTGGCTTCTCCCATTATCTCAAACTGTCGTACAACAGCACTTTTTGTTTTCTCATCATCCAGAAAACCATCTTTGTTCATACCTGAAGTAAAATTATCTATGGAGTCAATGGCACTAATTATCTCTGAAATGTACAGCGACGGTAATCTCATATAGTTACCATCTCTTTTAGAACTTCATTCTTCATCATTGGATGCAAAGCTCTCATTGAAACAACGTCCACTGGAAGCCCAATCCGCTCTTCCAGATAGTCACCAAGTCCAACAAGGTCAAAAAGTGTAGCATCCTCATTAAAATTTACAAGTAAGTCAACATCACTGTTGATCTTCTCTTCACCCCTGGCATAAGAACCGAAAATACCAACTATCTCTGCATTGAACAACTGACTGATCTCATCCCTGTGCTCTTTGATCAGGAGCCTGATGTTGTCCATTTTAACATATTTAGTCATATTTTCACCTATTAATATCTCTTTTAATTGAGCTAACTTCTTTAGTATTTAACTCCCGCGGAAAGAAAAGATAACATGATGTGTGCTCTGTAGTATCATGCAAAGTCGTTACGTAGCGTTTTATATCTTGTAGGATCTATTCTGATAGCTTCTCTTGCAACCTCAGACCAGTTTATGTCCTTATATCTGCTCATCTCTTTGATCAGATCATCCTGGACAGACAGAGTTATTGTCGCTATATTTAGCTTATATAGTAATTCTATACATTAAAGATTTTCCCGTTTTAAAAGGAAATCAGACCTTCTTGAGTTCAATATCATTTAAGTTGTGAACTACCCACTAAAGGGAACGGGAGTTCTGATGCAGGGGTATTGTAGGCTTAGCTGTTAAGAAGGGGACCTTCCTGTGAGGTCAGGGAACTTGTGATGGGCAGGTGATGGATGGGAGGGGAATAGGGGGGAGGACAAAGGTTCGCTGGCAGGTGGTGTGTTCCATCATCAAAATATGTTGCTTTTGTAGAGATGCGAATGTTCACCTGACCAACGATAGACACAGATGAGAATAAATAATATCTGCGTGCATCTGCGTTACCTGCTAAACGGATGTTTAGCAGGCACTCAACTCTGTAAGAGGTGAGTGTATCTGCGGTTCATTTCAGAATAAGATCAGCAGTTTTCAGCCTCTATCTCGCTAAGGCTGATTTCCCCTGCAGCAAGCGGATGGACACGCAAAGATGATCTGTAAAACTTTTGCATAACCTTGTCCATGCGTCTGGATGTTTGCGGTGTGTAATATGCTTCTGCGCATTCCTGGCAGACAAAGGCATCAACATCTTTGATGGCAAGCATGGTTTCACCTACCTTCACAACGAACTCATGCTTTCCGTCAACAAGTTTACCTTTGCAAAAACCACATCTATCCGGGATCATTATTTATCAATCCTTATTTTGTCAGAAGCCCCTCGACAGCTTCCTTTAGATATGGGATGTCTTTTTTTGCAGTGTTCCAGACTTCATCAAGATCAACACCAAAATAAGCATGTATCAGCTTATCCCTCATTCCTGCAATTTCTTTCCAGGGAACATGCGGACAGCGTTCTGTCGTGATCCCGGAAAGGTTCTTTGTAGCCTCACCGATTATTTCAAGCTGTCTGACAACCGCATCCTGTATAAGTCGTGTTTCAAGGAATTCATCATACGATATATTGGTGTATTCTCCTATCTGATTCACTGCATCAAGTATATGCTCCAGGAAAAAAACATCATCTTTCATGATACAGCCTCTTTATATCCTTTTTAATAGCCGGGGCAAGATGGTGGCTCAATGATCTTTCAGTTACAAGGTCCACTTTTATCCCAAGCAGGTTTTCAAAGGCTTTCTCGGTCCTTATATGATCAATAAGACTCTTTCCTTTTGAGAACGTGACCAAAAGATCAAGGTCACTATCCTGGCTTTGCTGACCTCTCGAATAAGAGCCAAACAGCCCAAGAGAAGCGATATCATTCTGTCTGCAAATATCCAGAAGCTCCTCTCCTATGTCCCTGGAAAGGCCAAGGGCCTCTACCAGATCGAATGTATCGCGAATTTCATTGAACTTCTCATAACAACTATCTGATCTCATCCCTGTGCTCCTTGATCAGGAATCTTATGTTGTCAATCCCAGTAAGGTTTTTCTCTTTTCCGGCCATCGATAACTTCTCCATTTATTGAGCTTACTCCTTTAGTATTTAACACCTATGACCAGATAATGGTCCCTGATAAAGACTCCAGGATCCTTCATAGTATCCTCATCTTTTCTTTGAGGACCCGCTCCCTGATAAGAGGACTAATGGAATCATAAGTTATGACCTCAACCTTTCTTCAGGCTTCCTTCTCTAGCTCAAGATCAAGCCTTGCAAGATCAAAGAGACTTTTCCTGCCCTTAAAGCGAACAAGAACATCGATGTCACTTTCCACACCTGCCTCGTTCCTTGCAAACGAGCCAAAGATGCCAGCTTTATCCACACCGTTTTTCAGCAGTATTGGAACAATTCGTCCTCTGTACTCATCGATCTGCTTCTCAGCCATACTATCACATTTCATCTCACATATCTATTGGTGACAATTCTTATTAAGTTTCTTGAAGGGAATCCCGAAAGTTGGCTTATCAAAAGTAAAAAGCGTTCAGGTCTAAGAACAAAACAACCATACAGCAGCGGGCAGCACATTCCACTCCCATAAAAAGAACAAAATTCTCACTTCCGGATCTAACGCAAAGATGCCGTCCTGGAAAGGCTGGTCCTGGCATTGATCGTTCCTGCACGGATACAAAGGATGCCATCCATTCTCCCCGCAAAAGCGGACCTCCCACTAATGCTCACTGCTGTACATGTACGATAATTGGGCTTTGTTGTATGGGAAGATCTATTCAAGGCCCTCTATTATCGGATGCATGTTCAGCTACAGGGACGTGTAGTCTTTCTTAATAGATCTTTTAACGATCTTAAATCCATATCTGATGTAAAATCCTGTAGATCCGGGTTTTGAATCCACTGTAATATATCTGCATCCGGTGATAAACGGATACTGCCGGATGGTACAGGATCATGATCCCATCTCACCCGATCAACGCGCAAATTTGATGGCATGAACTCTTTTTTGTCAGGTTTCCGCATTCACGGATGATGGGGCTCATTCTTGTGAGGTCGTGACAGGACTTTTCCTTTTTGAGACCATATAAACCAGATATGCCTCTGCAAGAACTAATAGGAGGATGCAAACTATCGTTGTGGTGATTATCGAAGGGTATTGTGATCCAAAACCTTCAGGCGAAATGTGCTTAAGGAGAATTCCTGCATAGGCCCAGATTATAACGAGTCCATAGGCAATATCTTTGTTTTTTAGCATTGTTGTGGCTGCGATAATAAGGCCGGCGATGATCACCAGGACGGTCCAGATCGTTTCGGCTAAACCAAAACCTTTCCAGCCTATGCTTACAAGCAATATGGTAACATTGGCGATGGTTGCAATGGTTATCCAGCCGAAGTAGACGCTGAAGGGGAGTCTGATGAAAAGATATTCTCTTGTTGTGAGACGTTCTTTGTTTATCGTTGATGTTATCAGGATCAGGCAGACAAGGATCACAAGCATCAGTAACATGGAAAGGGGGATGAGCCCATAGTGCCAGGCAAAGATCCAGGCGGCATTGGCAAGGGAAGAAACTGAGAACAGTATTGCGGTCTTGTGCAACAGCCCGGACCTGTTGACGGACCTGTTGACGGACCTGTTAGTATTTGTATTGCCTTGAAAGATGCCAAGCTGGTAAAGTGTGAACCCTGCCAGCAACAGATAAATGAGTCCCCATATTGCAAAGGTTATCCCTGCCGGGGCAAAAAGGTTGGGATAAGAGTCCGAGACCTGGCCTGTGCTGACCCCGTTGATAGGGAGGATATTGGCCAGCGCATTGACAATGATCATTGCCAGAAAAGTTACCAGCGTGATGATCCTGATAAGTGTGCCTGTTTGCTTGCTTTGCATTGATAGTCCCATCCTGTTCTGATGTATAATACACTTTAGCGCTCAAAAATGATTAAAGTGTCCTTGTTCAGGACATATCTGACAGGAACTGCAACATAGTTTCAGGGATAAGAGCGGTGCGATAAGCAACAATTCCACGGCAGCAGCGCATTCCAACACCAGCATTCAGTAAAGAAACGTTATTCGTATTTAAGTTTTAAGGCCACTGAGATATATACGATATCTTTGGGATCGGGGCAATTCAAGAAACTGTATTGACATCCATTTGCCGTGGGGAAAGATATTAGTGTGAACGTTGACCTGAATATATAAAGAAGCAAAGAAGCCAGTTATCTCAATAAATGATTAACGATCACTTGTGTGTGGTAAACTCATGAATTTAAAACCGATAGTTCTCTTAATACTGATTGCTATATTCTTCGGCCTTAGGCCTGCAGTTACTTATTTCACTGAATATCTATGGTTTGATGCAACCGGATATGCGTCTGTCTTTTTGAGCATCCTAAGCTGGAAAATATTGATATTCCTGACAAGTGTATTACTTGCATTTGCTTTTCTCTATTTCAACATCAAAATTGCAAGATCATCTGTAAATAGAATATTAGGCAATAAGGAAAAATATACAGATATCGAAGGACTGGTGATGCCAGCCACAGTAATCATATCACTGATATTCGGCTCATATCTGAGCAACCGATGGGAAACAATAATACTCTATTTCAATATGGTGCCGGCAGGTATAGAAGACCCCATCTTTTTAAGGGATATTTCTTTTTACATGTTCCAGCTTCCCTTGCTTGAACTTATCAGAACGGTTGCACTTTCACTTACAGTTCTTGCACTCATAATAACCGGCGTCTTCTATCTCTACAAACTGGAGAGCATACTGGAACCAAAGTACACGATCGATTCTGACGAGTACATGCCCGCTGGAACGGACATATCAGGTATTGTTGATAGAACCCCGGACAGGGTACTTGTGCACATTTCAGTGCTCCTGGGACTCATTACTTTAATTATCGCTTACAGTATCTATCTGAGCCGATTCGAGATATTGTTCTCACAGCAAGGAATAGTAACTGGCGCGGGATACACAGATATCCATGTAAGATTACCTTTGCTCACCATCACATCACTGGTCTGTACCTTAGTAGCGACCGGATTGATAGCCAACGTAAAATTGAAGAACAGAAAAATCCCGGTCCTGGGGATAAGCGCAATTGTGCTCATGATCCTTCTTACTTCCTTTGCTCCAACGGCGTACCAGCAGATCAAAGTAGAGCCTACTGAACTGCAGCTTGAGGAGCCTTATCTGCTGTACAATATTGAATATACAAGAGCCGGCTTTGGACTTTCAGACATTGATATAAGACCATTTGATTATGATCCGGAACTTACTCATGCTACCATTGAAAACAACAGAGATATCATAGATAATATCCGAATATGGGATGAGAGGGCTCTTCAGAGTACATACAAACAGACCCAGCAGATCAGAACATATTATGACTTCAACGATATTGACACAGACAGGTACAATATTGACGGGCAGTACAGGCAGTTTATGATAGGTGTCAGGGAAATGGATATATCTAATCTTGATCCCTCAGCCAGGACATGGGTAAATGAACGGCTTGTTTTCACCCATGGATTTGGTGCGGTAATGAACAATGTGAACGAAAAAACAGATGATGGAAGACCCGTTTTCTCACTTCAGGACATACCACCCATGGGAGATTTCGACCTCGCAAATCCCCGAATATATTACGGGGAACTTACCACAGATTATAAAATAGTCAACACCGACATCGAAGAACTTGACTATCCCAGTGCCGACGGGAATGTCTATGCCAGTTATAAGGGAAGTGGTGGTGTACAACTGGATTCCATATTCAAGCGCCTGGCTTATATGGTGCGTTTTGGAGATGTGAATTTCATACTGAGTCAGTATCTAACCGATGAAAGCCGTGTGATCTATGACCATCAGGTAAATCAAAGAGCTTCAACGATAGCTCCGTTTCTTGTCTATGAAAGTAATCCCATTCCTGTGATACATGACGGGAAGGTGTTCTGGATAATAGATGCATACACTGTTTCTGATAAGTACCCATATTCTGAAAAATATGGTACCAGTGCAGGTAACATGAATTACATACGCAATTCTGTTAAGGTTGTCATTGATGCCTATGAAGGTACTGTGGACTATTACATAATGGAGGATGAGCCTCTTATCAACACATATGCCATGATCTTCCCGGACCTGTTCAAAACATATGATGAAATGCCGGAAAATCTCAAACAGCACATCAGATATCCTAAAGAGTTCTTCAGTGTTCAGATGCAAATATACCGGAACTACCATATGACAAATGTTGAAACATTCTACAATAAAGAGGATGCCTGGCAGATCCCAAATGAGTTCTACCGTGGAACAACAGTTACTATGGAACCCTATTACATAATGACAAGACTCTCTGAGGAAGAAAATATCGAGTATATACTCATGCAGCCATTCACACCAAGGAACCGGCAGAATATGATCGCATGGGTAGCTGCAAGATCTGACGGAGAAAATTACGGACAACTTGTACATTATGAATTCCCAAAGGATAGATTGGTATACGGTCCAAATCAGATAGAAGCCAGGATAGATCAGGATCCGCTCATATCCGAATTGTTCACACTCTGGGGACAACAGGGATCAAGTGTGATAAGAGGGAACCTGCTTGTAGTTCCACTTGACAGTTCAATACTATACATTGAGCCGGTGTTCATCAGTGCAGACCAGGGTGAGATACCAGAGCTTAGAAGAATTATCGTGTCTTCAGGGGAAATAGTCTACATGGGTCTTGACCTGGAAACATCATTGCAGGTATTGCTTGGAGAGGAGCTCATCGATGATGAGGGATCACCTGTTTATGTGTCAGAGGATGCAAGGGAATTGGCCTCAAGAGCACTTGAGCATTACAACAGAGCACAGGAACATTTGCAAAACGGTGACTGGGCAGGATACGGGCAGGAAATGGATAGTGTATACGATCTGCTTGAACAGATATCTCAGACAATGACAGAGATAGAGCAATAATAAAAGTAGTACATGTACCTCTGCTTTTTTCCTTTTTCCTTCTTCTTTTTCAATTTCCAGAAAACCGGGAGACTTATAAAATATCATGCAGATATTCATGGATTAATTGATATTGACCATTGTGAGGATCAGATAGAGATATCCATACCGTGCAAATATTATCAATGGAGAATTACCCATGAAGAAGATCGTTACCCTGAATATGAATCCTGCCATTGACAAAAGCACTACTACCGAACATGTGATAGCTGAACACAAACTGCATTGCGGCCCTGCCAGCTATGAACCAGGTGGTGGCGGTGTTAATGTCTCCAGGGCCATAAAAAAACTTGGAGGAGAGTCACTGCTTATCTATCCGGCTGGTGGCATGTCTGGTAAGATGCTAAATGAACTTCTGGAACAGGAAGAAGTGGATCAGTTGTCCTTGCCCATAAAAGGGATCACACGGGAGAACCTTATCGTCCTTGAGGAATCCACAGGACAACAGTTCCGCTTTGGAATGCCTGGTCCTGAGCTTAAGCGGGAGGAATGGGAACAATGCCTTCAAGAAATCTCCTCGCTCAGCCCTGCTCCGGATTATCTGGTAGCCAGTGGAAGCCTTCCTTTGGGTGTGCCATCAGATTTCTATGCACGTGTCGCACGTGTAGGGAATGAGATAGGAGCAAAGGTTATCATTGACGCATCAGGTGATGCCCTTGAACATGCGCTTCATGAAGGTGTGTATCTTATCAAACCCAATGTTCGCGAGTTCAGGGAGCTTGCAGGCAACGATATAAAAGAAGAGTTACAGATATCAGAAGCAGCTCAGAGAATGATCAGGGACGGAAAGTGCGAAACGATGGTCATATCCCTGGGTGCAGCCGGCGCTCTGCTTGTTACCAGGGATAACGTGGAGCACATTGTTCCACCAACCGTGCCCATCAGCAGCAAAGTAGGAGCAGGTGACAGTATGGTGGCAGGTATTGTCCTGGGCCTGTCCAGGGGAGACAAACTGCGTGAAGCTGTTCTATACGGGATAGCTGCAGGTTCTGCTGCTGTGATGACACCTGGGACAAAACTATGCCGAAAAGAAGATACTGAACGCCTCTATGCAAAAATGATATCAGCACCTAAGAAACTAATGTAAATAAGGATATGGAGAATGAAAATGCAGGATATGCTCAATGACAGAAGTAGTGTGGCATACTTTTCAATGGAGATAGGTATTGACGAAAAGATACACACCTATAGTGGAGGACTTGGTATACTTGCAGGTGACACTATACGCTCAGCTGCTGATCTTAAGGTGCCTATGGTCGCAATTACTCTCCTCTACAGGATGGGACACTTTCATCAAAAACTGGGGAAAGATGGATGGCAGCATGAGGAGCCGGATCCCTGGCCTGTGGAAGAGCTCATGCAGGAGATGCCCGCAAGGATCTATGTAGTTGTCCATGGAAGAACAGTTCATTTGAGGGCCTGGAAATATGAGATTAAGGGTATAGGCGGTTTTGTAGTTCCTATCTACTTCCTTGACGCAGACCTGCCCGGGAACTCTGAATGGGATCGGACACTCACCCACCACCTCTATGGAGGAGATAACTACTATAGATTATGCCAGGAACTGATACTTGGTGTAGGCGGAGCCCGGATGCTCAATGAGCTTGGCCATAAGAATATCCGCAGTTTCCATATGAACGAAGGACATTCTGCACTGCTTACCCTGGAACTGCTTGATGAGGAAGCTAAAAAGGCTGGCAGGGATCATGTGCTGGAAGAGGACTGTAAAATAGTTAATAAAAAATGCGTATTCACCACCCATACCATCGTTCCTGCAGCCCATGACAAATTCACCAGAGAAATGGCAGAGATGATCCTTGGAAAAAGAGATGATTTCTTTGGATTGCCGGGGGTACTGTATAATGGAAATACTCTAAATATGACATACCTGGCCCTTTATATGAGTCGCTATATAAACGGCGTGGCCAAAAGTCATGGGAAAATTTCGGGGGAACTTTTTACTGGCTATTCAATAAATTCCATCACCAACGGCGTTCATGCAGACACATGGGTCTCAGATCCATTCCGTAAATTGTTCGATCATTATATTCCCATGTGGCAAAAAGACAATTTCAGTCTTCGCTATGCATTGAGTATCCCAAAGGAAGAGATATGGGGAGCTCATATGCAAGCCAAAAGGAAACTAATGGACCATGTCAGCAATAAAACCGGATCATACATGGATGATAATGTACTGACAATTGGTTTTGCAAGAAGGGCTGCTAACTACAAGAGGGCTGACCTGCTGTTCCATGATATTGAACACTTAAGGAATATCTCAGACAATGCCGGGAAGATCCAGGTGATCTTTTCAGGCAAAGCACATCCTGCAGACCATGGCGGGAAGCAGCTCATAAAAAGGATATTCCAAGCAAAACATGCCCTTGCCAACGATATAAAGATAGTTTATCTTGAGAATTACAACATGGATCTTGGAGCACTGATAACCTCTGGGGTTGATATCTGGCTTAACACTCCAGAACCACCCAAAGAAGCCTCCGGTACAAGCGGGATGAAAGCCGCCTTAAACGGGGTCCCCAATCTGAGCGTGCTGGATGGGTGGTGGATAGAAGGGAATATAGAAGGAGTGACCGGCTGGGCAATAGGTAATGGTGCTTCCACAGCCACTGAAGAGAACAAGCACTTACAGGACGCGGCATCAATGTATGACAAACTGGAAAGCATCATCCTTCCTATGTACTACCATGACCGCAACAGTTTCATCGATGTGATGCGTAATTCAATTGCCATCAATGGTTCTTTCTTCAATACCCATAGGATGATGCAGGAATATGTGCTCAATGCATATTGCTGCTACTAAGAGATGAATGGATGAAGAATGGATCATGGACTTTATGTCGGATTATTGTAAGTAATTTGAAAGGGTAATGAGATAGATAGCATTGACTGTACAAAAGAGGAAGTTTTTTTGGTGGATCGTCCTGCTATTTATGGAAGTTATGGAAGTTATTAAATATTATGGGTGCGACTCGAGTGAAAATCGATTTTTAAGATTGTGTAAGTATATTGGAGACAATAGATAAAAATGAAAATCAGAGTTGTAAGTTCAAAAGAAGAGATAAACACTCTTGGACCTAACGAAGAGATCGTGCATCTTACATTCAGACCTTCAAACACCGATATCTTATCCCTGGTGACAAAATGCCCAAGTGTAAAAGCGCTTCATGTTCCTCCATCCTATAAGAATACCATTTCCAGATCCACCGGGATGTTCCTTGAAATGAAGGGTATTGCACTTATCGAGGGTGATGTATGGGGTCATCGCAAGGATATCAACGAGTACTCTGAGATCTCACAGAGCGTCTATGACCACATTGACCAGTACAGGAAAGAAGGATTTTCAGACAAGGAGATCGAAGCAAAGATGGACAGAGAACTGAATATGAGTCCTGACTTGCTCCGGTTCATTCTTAAGAACAGACAGTGATCGTGCTCGAGGGAACTTTCCCGCAGTTGTGATCTATCATGGAGTAAGCACTTGATACCTGCCGAATTTCTTGTTGTGTTCTTTGGACTTATCTCTGCAGCTTCATGGGGAGCTGGAGATTTTAGCGGGGGTTTTGCCTCGAAGAAGGCAAATGTTTATTCTGTTGTTTTGATCACACAAGCAGTTGGAGTTTTTCTTTTAGCAGGATCTGCCTACGTACTGGATGAACAGATGCCTTCTTTAAGTGGCATGATCTGGGGGGGCCTTGCGGGAATTTTCATAAGCATTGCCTTGTTAGCCCTGTATAAAGGACTGTCACTAGGCAAAATGGGCTTTGTAGCTCCGGTATCTGCTGTTGTAGCTGCAAGTGTACCGGTTGTATATGGTGCCTTCTATGAAGGACTGCCTGCGATCCAGCAGATCATAGGTTTTGTAATTGCCCTTATAGCAGTATGGCTTATCGCAGGTAACAGTGAAGGTATCAGGATACAGAAAAAAGACCTATACTTACCCTTTGCTGCAGGAACGGGATTTGGCCTTTTCTTTGTAACCATAGACCACGTGAGCGAAAACGCCGTTCTCTGGCCACTTACTGCTGCCAGGATCGCTGCTGTGGGAGTACTGCTGGCATTCATCATCCTTTCCGGCCAGGTGGAAATGCCTTCCCGCAGTGTTCTGCCTGTTGTTCTGATTGCAGGTGTTTTTGACACCGGTGGGAACACATTCTATGCACTTGCCTCCCAGGCAGGCAGGCTTGATATCGCATCGATCACTTCTTCACTTTATCCTGCTGGCACGGTGCTGCTTGCCTGGTTGATCCTTAAAGAGAAACTGGCACCCAGGCAGTGGGTTGGTGTGATCTGTGTTCTGGCGGCAATTATTCTGATATCACTCTAAATCGTTTAACATTGTGATATCTTTTTTAATGGAATGATAGCATTCTTCAGCTATTTTCGTGGAACCATTATACAATATTTGTTCAAAGCCAAAGAGGGAGGCAAATTCATCTACGATGTTCCCAAACTCTTTTTCGTAACATAATCCTGTATCAACCTTACCGACATTTTTATAACCGGAATAATCAAAAACCATTTTCATCATTTCGGTATCTTCCGGATTGGGTGCTAATTTCGCAAGAACAAGCATTTCCCTCCAGTTAGCCGCCTGCATTGGTGTAAGGAAGTATGTTCCTTCTCCTCTTTTGTCACCTATAACAGCCTCAACATAAGTACTCCTGTTCTCAAAGGCAGCACATATACAATCATCTACAATGTTCCCATGAGCATCTTTAAGTATCCTCACAGGAATACCCAGATAAGCAAAATCCTTTTCAAGTGAACCAAGCACATTTCCACAGAGACCATAAAAGACAAGTATACCGTCAAATAATTCTCCCTTCTCTTCGATAGCCCTATAAACTTTTTCTTTTAAAAGCGGAGGGTTAGCATCCAGTGCAAACTCCAATAAATTCAGGACTACTACAAAGTCATTTGTGGAACAAAGTTTTGAAGGCAGATCCTCAACGGATGTTTTTTGATATTTTACAGATACTTCATTTAGCTTCTTTTCAATTCCTTCAACGTTCTCGTTATCAATTAGTATCAAGCAGGCACTCTTATCTTTCTCTTCGAATATATGGACAAGTTCATCTTCAAACATACGACAGGATATCAGATACAACAATGGCATTTTTCGAACCTTCCCTTTTATTTTTTGGAACACGGAACTCCTACAACCCACAAGTGCAGTTTTTCCACAGGTAAAAAGCTGACCTGATGAAGCGTGATATAATTTATGAGGACTTCTATATTAACATCACCATTATCCTGTGCAATTCGGCGAAGCAATCTTCATTTATTGATCAGGCTGCCTGTAAATCTGTTAAATGTCAAAACGCAAGATATGAGATCAATAAAGCGTTGTTCCATGATCCTGAAACAGGCTATTATATCGGGAGAAAAGTAGCTTGGTAAATAGAGCAGATATAATATGCCATGTTTTTATATATTATACATGATAATAACTATATACAAGCTGATAGTGGCCAAAAGTAAAAGAGATATTACAGTACAATTACAGTACAATTACCGTGCCCAGCTTTTCTTAAGAATACGCATACCTTAATATCCATTACACAGACCATTTAATGATACAGGTCCGCATGAACCGTCACAACAGTACATTTCTTAAAAATACAGATGCTGTCTCCGAAATCATTGGAGAGGTACTGATGACAGCTATTGCTGTACTTGCATTCTCAGTGATCACTGTGTTCATATTCTCATATGCCACTCCCCTGGAAAAAGTACATGCTGACATCCAGGGCTGGGTCGATGTGGATTCTGACACTATTTATCTGCGTCATGCAGGCGGAGAGAGAGTAGACATACCTGAAGTCCGCCTGTTACTGGACATCAACAACACCCGAAGGGAGCTTTCATCCTCTGAGCTGGAACAGATTAAACAAAGTGCCACCTGGGATCTTGGTGAAATTATAAGGATCAATGCTTCACAACTGTGGTCATATAATATCGGCCAGGATGATTACGTTGCTATTGCCCTTATCACTACGAATTCAAATCTTGTGATCAAAAGCGGGACCCTGCTTGGAGACAGCATGAATGTTATTCCGTCGGGAAATACTTCAGCACCAACACCGTCACCGACAGCTCCGGTCCTGTCCGGCCAGAATCCTTTAACCCCATACCAGAGCAATACCTCACAATCTGTAACCTTCAATGCAATCAGCAGCCAGTCCTCCATAAATGAATTCCTCCTGAATGGCCAGCACTTTGCATGGTCCAACGGAACCAGTCCATCCTATACAAATACAAGTGCATCTGAGGGCACATATACGGTAACACTGATAGCTAAGAACAACACAAATCCCCTTCTTACCGATTCACTGACATGGACATGGACTGTAGTATCGGATACATCTGCACCTGTCCCGGGAGTGAACATGCGTCTGCAGAAATCCTACAAAGGAGGATATATTGCAGATGGGAACTACATCCAGTTCAAGACCGGAGGCGGTGGCAGTTCGATAACTATCGATGGTGTCCCAACCAGCATCCCAAACAACAGAAATGTCATGCTTGTTATGAACGGCCACCAGACATCAGGCGAATCAGATATAAGCATCTCTGGCTCGTCCCGAAAGATCACAACATATGACTTCAATGTTAAGTTCTATATGAACGGTGTCCTGACAGATACAGGGGATATAACAAGTATTTTCATAAGTAAGGCCGACAACTTCGAATCCACATTATCGTATTACCTGCCTGCAGACCTCTCCCAGACCTATTTCACTGAAAACGGGGGCAGTAATGTACTCATTGGCTGGTACCCGCCGAATGGTTCTGAGATCCGGCTGTACGACATAAGACCTTCAAATGGCATCGATTTCCGGCTCGAGTTCGATCCAGGTTACACTTACATAAACGGGTTCGATGCGAATTATACGATCGGTTGATTGCCATAGGTCCCACAATCCAGTACAAAGGATAATTACAAAAATACAGGTGAACTGAACGCCGAAATATCTACAGATCAGTTTACTCCGCATCCTACTTTTTGGTTAATTTATCATCCCGATATCTGCTTTTGATTTCCTCAGGTATATTCTTTGATGCTTGACCCAACAGGTATATATTTCGTGAAAATAGAATAATTATTAGGGGTTAAAAGCATGAGTGCAGAAATAAGAACAATAGCAGTGGCTACCGATGGATCGGATAAAGTAAAGAACGCAGTGGAATGGGGTATAGGACTGGCAAAAGCGAACGGTGCTAAGGTCAGTGCTCTTTATGTTGTGCCTCATACAGGTGTTACTCTTGCCATGCGTGGGGAGATGTGGTCAAAAGCACTTGAAAACCATCTGAAGGAAGTAGGTGAGAAAGCTACCGGATATGTAGCGGATGTCGGCAAAAAGGAAGGAGTTAAAGTAGAGCCTGTGATCATTGAAGATAAAACACCTGCAGACGGTATTGTCGATTTTGCTACAGAGAACAACATAGACCTGATTGTGATGGGAACATTGGGAGTTACAGGGCTTGGTCATATCCTGCTTGGAAGTGTCGCAGAGAATGTAGTACGGCATGCAAAAAGACCAGTACTTGTTATTCCGTAAACTACCAACCATTAAAAAGCGTGGCTTCCAGGTCATTGCCAAACCCAACGATTTGGCCTCACAAGCGTTTACCGTAGTTCATACTGTAAGATCGAGAATAATGATAGTAGCATTGCCTCAATGATTACACGACATAGATACTTTTTTTGTTTGCGGACGTAACTCATCAACCTGTTTCATTTAGAATCAGCCGGCAATCAGCAAAAGAGAACTTTATACTGCTCAATACCTGCTGGCAATGTAGGCAACAACCGTGTACCTGAAAAGTTTTCCTGCGAAGACAAGGATGGCAAAGTAGCTGAATCTGTACCGTAAAAGACCTCCGGCAACAGTGATGGCATCACCTATACCTGGCAACCAGGTGAAAAGAAGCGAAAAAGCGCCATATTTCATGAACCCTTCTTCTGCACGCTTAAGTTGCTTATCGGATATATGCATGTATTTGCTTATTAATAGAGTCCGTCCTGTGGATCCGATGTAGTATGAAGTACATGCTCCCAGGAAATTTGCTATTGATGCAACAAGAACGACAGCATAGATATTGAAATTACCAAGGACCATTAATACTACAAGACCTTCAGAGCCAAGTGGCAATATCGTTGAGGCAAGAAAACTTGTAATGAAGAGGCTTATGTATCCATAATCAGTTAGCAGTGGCATTATATCGACCATTGTATCTCTCACCTATTTTGCAAAGTTATAAATACATTCTTTATATATTTACTTATTGTTTAAAAGTGCATATATCATTCGGGGAATTTTTATGTTGGTAATTCAGTGTTCAAAAACGACCCTTCCATTAAACGTAGGAAGAACAGCATTGATATTGTTAATCCTTTTGTTCATGTCATCCCCGGCACATGCAGGAACACCTGTGGTTGTTACCCAGATAGGTTTCACCCCTGCCCTCTATCCAGGTGGATCTGCAACTTTGAGTGTTCTTGTATCAGAGGTTGGTGGGAATGACTGGGTAAAGGATGTCACTGTATCTGTCCAGGTATCACCTTCCAGCGGGGTTGCCGGAGGTTCAGTTTCACAGGGCATATCCAGAATAGGAACAAGTTCGAGTAAGTCATTCTATTTCCCCATTGAATTGAGCGATACTGCAACACCAGGGACACGAACTATAGCTGTCACGGTCAAGTACTATGAGATGGACCTGTTCAATATCAATACCTTCGGACCATATTACATACATGATCAACAATTTTTTACCATAAATAATCCATATGGACAGATAGCTGTCAGTACAACGCCGCCTGATGTTGACATCTATCTTGACGGAAAATATGTAGGCAGATCACCTATGACCATCTCCAGTGTGATGAAAGGAAAACATACTGTTCTCCTAAAAAAAGATGGCTATAATGATCTGAGTACCAGTGTCGATGTCACGGCAGACTCTCAAAGTTCACTTTCAAAGGAACTTTCTCAGAAAACTGGCAGTGTGAGTATATCAACTGATCCAAGGAGTGCCTCTATCAGCATAGATGGCAGATATACAGGAGTTAGTCCCCTAACACTGGACGCACTCATACCTGGTTCACATACTATTGCTTTGAGTATGAACGGTTACAGAGATGTGTCTGATTCCTTTTATATCAATGCAGGCACTTCAACAACTTATTCTATGGTATTAGTTAAAAAAAATGGGAATATCGATATCGATTCCGCACCATCGGGTGCAAGCGTATATCTGGCCGGTACTTACAAGGGAGTAACACCCATGTATATTGAAAACATCC
Source organism: Methanolobus psychrotolerans (assembly GCF_002243045.1). GTDB lineage: Archaea > Halobacteriota > Methanosarcinia > Methanosarcinales > Methanosarcinaceae > Methanolobus > Methanolobus psychrotolerans. Next base: position 13,414 of record NZ_MBKP01000009.1, on the reverse strand, counting down.
CTCCTGAAACATATAATATCCGGCTGATAAAAGAAGGTTATAAGGATCTGGACAGGACGGTTACCGTAAAGGATGGAGCCACTGCCTCTGTCTCAGTATCAATGGACCGCCTGAGCCTCTCAGAAAAAGTTACTGCAACGGTAAGTGGTGGTTCTGCATCAAGTTCATCCATTTATAGTTCTTCGAGTTCTTCGACAAATGCTTCTTCCGGCATCAGTTCCCAGCTACCAGGAATAATGATTGTGGCCCTTATCATCCTCATTTTCATAAAGTTCCTTAGCAGGAGCGCCAAAAACATGAAAACAAAAGATGATGGGACAAAAGCACATGCCGATGGCCAGACAGTGATACAGAACATACATTATGGAGACAGGATAGAGACACATATAAAAGATTCTGTTGTCCAGCGTTCCAATATTGGTTCCAGGATTACCTCCTGTCCTTATTGCGGCAGTACAATGCCATCAGAAGGCAATTTTTGCATGGCATGTGGTAAGAGGATAAAGTACATGCCGAAATGAAGTTATATTTATCTGATTTTTCCGGAACAACAGGAAATGTAAAAATAAAAAATGAGCAGAAAATGGATGAATTGCCGGTTTCCCGGCACACGATCCTACTTTTCAACAACCTTCTTATACATCCTTGCCTGGAAACCGTGGTACTTTGCAAACCCTTCCGCATCCTTCTGGTTGATGGTCGCACTGTCAAAGGATACGAGGTCTTCTGAGTAGAGTGCATACGGGGATGTGCGTGCAAGTATCATGACGCTGCCCTTGTGCAGTTTCACGGTCACAGTACCAGCTACACGCTGCTGTGTCTTGTTAATGAAAGCGTTCAGGTCATGGTAGAGCGGCTCGTCAACAAGGCCATAGTAGGCAAGCTCTGACCACTGTTCATCCACGCCTTTCTTGAACTTCAGCTCTGCTCTGGTGAGCACAAGCTTCTCAAGATCCTTGTGGGCTGTAAGGAGCACTGTGGCTGCAGGGTGTTCATAGTTCTCACGTGCCTTAAGTCCAAGGACACGGTCCTCGATCATATCGGTCCTGCCAACACCGTGGGAACCTGCTATCTCATTGAGCTTCATTATAAGCTCGACACCGTCCATCTTTTTCCCGTCAAGGGAAACAGGGACACCGTTCTCAAAACCAATAACCATGGTCTGTGCTGCAGGAGCTGATTCAGGGGACACGGTCCACTTGTAGATCTCCTCAGGTGGTATGTATCCGGGGTCTTCCAGCTTACCGCCTTCGATACTGCGGCTCCAGATGTTCTCATCCACACTCCATGGCTTTGCGGCTGTGACGGTCACAGGTATGCCGTGTTTCTTTGCATACTCTATTTCCCACTCACGGGTTAGGTTCATGTCCCTCATTGGTGCGATGACATCCATGTCGGTCAGGCGGAAGATTGCCTCAAAACGAAGCTGGTCATTACCCTTGCCGGTACATCCGTGTGCAAGTGCAACAGCATTTTCCTTCTCTGCTATCTCAACGACCTTCCTGGCAATGAGGGGACGTGCAATGGATGTGCCCATCACATATCCTTCATAGTCGCCGTTAGCCCTGATGAGCGGGAAGATGTAATCCCTGACAAACTCCTCACGCACATCAAGGGTGAAATGCTTGTCACTTATCCTCTGTGCTTTCTCTTCAGCCTGCTTAACATCTTCTTCCGGCTGTCCCACATCTACTGCTACCGTAACAACTTCATCGTAGCCGTATTCCTCTTTGAGCAGCGGGATGCACACAGAAGTGTCAAGTCCGCCTGAATAAGCAAGTACTACTTTCTTTGTCATAATATCTGATCCTGAATACAGGAGACCTATGCGATCTCCCGGTGATACTCATTAATTGACTTAACGTCTCCCTCACCCTGTTTCATGGCGACGATCGCGTTGGATGCTGCAATAGCGGCCTGGATGGTGGTGATGTAAGGTACCTTGAAATCAACAGCTGCACGGCGTATCCTTGAACTGTCCTCACGGGATAGTTTGTCATTTGGGGTATTGATGACAAGAGCAACCTCATACCTGCGCATCATATCAATAACATTGGGGCTGCCGTCATGGACCTTCTTCACAATGCCCATTTCGATACCATATTCAGAAAGGGAATCTGCCGTACCTTTTGTACCCAGCAGTTCGATACCTGTATCCCTGAGCTTGCGTGCAACATCAATAAGCTGTTCCCGGTCCTCATCCCTTACTGAAAGGAATACCTTTCCCGTAAGCGGGAGCAGGTTATCAGCGCTGAGCTGTGCCTTGAAGAATGCCCTTCCATAATCGTAATCTATACCCATGACCTCTCCGGTACTCTTCATTTCAGGACCAAGCACAGGGTCTGCTCCGGGGAGCTTGTCAAAGGGCAGGAGAACTTCCTTCACAGAAACATGATTGACTTTAGGCTCATTGCATGTTGAATAGCCCTGCTCCTCCAGGCTCTGTCCCATGATAACACGAGCTGCTATCTTTGCAAGAGGCAGGCCAACTGCCTTAGACACAAATGGTATGGTCCTGCTTGAACGGGGATTTGCTTCAAGGACGAAGACCTTGTCCCCTTTCTTTGCCATCTGGATGTTCACAAGACCCTTCACATTCAGTGCAAGTGCGATCTTGCGGGTATAATCGCGTACAATTTCAAGAACCTCTTCTGAGAGTGACTGCGGCGGGATAACACATGCAGAGTCACCTGAGTGAACACCTGCTTCCTCGATGTGTTCCATGATGGCACCAATAAGTACGTCCTTGCCGTCACATACTGCATCAACATCTATCTCAACGGCCCCCTCAAGGAAATCGTCGATAAGTATTGGGTGTTCTGGTGAGACTTTCACAGCCTCACGCATGTAGCGCTCCAGGTCATTCTGGTCATAGACGATCTCCATTGCACGGCCACCAAGCACATAGGAAGGGCGTACCAGTACCGGGTATCCGATCCGTGTGGCTATCTCAATGGCCTGGTTCTGTGATGTGGCGTAACCCGCATCCGGCTGGTTGATCCCCAGCTTGCCCATCCTCAGGTTGAACTTCTCACGGTCCTCTGCCACATCTATATCTGCAGGAGATGTACCAAGAATAACAGTCTTAAGATCAGTGCGCCTATTAAGTTCCTTTTCAAGAGGAAGCGCAAGGTTTACGGATGTCTGCCCTCCAAACTGCACAAGCACAGCATCAGGATTTTCTTTATCGATAACATTCATCACGTCTTCAAGTGTGAGGGGCTCAAAGAAAAGCTTGTCAGATGTGTCATAGTCAGTAGAGACTGTTTCCGGGTTGTTGTTGATGATATGGGTTTCGATACCTGCCTCACGGATAGCTGCAACCGCATGAACCGTGCAGTAATCGAACTCTATTCCCTGTCCTATGCGTATAGGTCCTGAACCGAGTATCAGTATTTTCTTACGGTCGGAAGGGTCTGCTTCACACATCTGTTCGTAACATGAATAATAATAAGGAGTTTCTGCCGCAAATTCCGCTGCACATGTATCTACCATCTTGTATGTGCTGGTGATACCTGCTTTGCGCCTCTGGTCATTGATCTGTTCACGTGTCTTGCCGGTAAGTTCGGCAATACGGGTGTCAGTAAGCCCGATGCGTTTAGCATCCCGCATCATGTCATCAGATACGTTTCCGGAGAAACCTTCTTCTCTGACCATGTCTTCCATATCAATAATGTTTTTAAGCTTCCTGATGAAGAATATATCAATACCTGTTAACTGGGATACATCTTCCACTGAGAAACTATTGCAAAGAGCATGGTACATTACGAACAGGCGCTCACTTGTAGGCGTCTGGAGCAGGGTTTTTACCTCATTGTTGGACCACTCATCGGTACCAAAGTCCATTTTGATATCAAGGGAACGCACAGCTTTTAATAGTGACTCCTCGATGGTGCGTCCAATAGCCATTACTTCTCCGGTGCTCTTCATGGCAGTGGTAAGGGTCTTGTCCGCATTAACGAACTTATCAAATGGCCACCTGGGTATCTTCGTAACGATGTAGTCGATTGTAGGCTCAAATGATGCAGGTGTCTTCTTGGTCACATCGTTGAGGATCTCATCCAGTGTCATGCCGATAGCTATCTTTGCTGTAACCCTGGCTATAGGGTAGCCTGTTGCCTTTGATGCAAGGGCTGATGAACGTGATACACGTGGATTGACTTCCACTATACGGTAGTCGCCATCCTTTACAGCAAACTGGATGTTACAGCCACCCTCAATACCTAATGCCCTTATGATCTTAATGGCAGCGGTCCTTAACATCTGGTGTTCCACATCACTGAGGGTCTGGGAAGGGGTAACTACAATAGACTCACCGGTGTGTACTCCCATTGGGTCAAGGTTTTCCATATTACAGATAACTATGCATGTATCATTGGAATCACGCATTACCTCATACTCGAATTCCTTCCAGCCCAGAACACTTTCCTCTATCAGCACCTGGCTGATACGGCTTCGGCGAAGACCCCTTTCAGTAATTTCAAGAAGTTCTTCCTTTGAGTGAGCGATACCGCCGCCTGCGCCACCAAGAGTATATGCCGGACGGATGATAAGAGGAAGTCCGAGTTCATCTATAATTTCTTCTGCTTCCTTGAGCGTGGATATGGCCCTGCTGCGGGGTACTTTTTCCCCTATCCTCTCCATTGTCCTCTTGAACAGCTCACGGTCTTCGGTATTCTTGATCGCGTCAAGGGGAGTTCCAAGGAGCCGGACATTGTACTTCTCAAGGATCCCATGCTCTGCAAGCTCACTTGTTATATTAAGGCCGGTCTGTCCTCCTATACCTGCAATGATACCGTCAGGTCTTTCCTTTGCGATGATCTTCTCCACCGCTTTTACTTCAATGGGTTCGATGTAGACCGCATCTGCCATCTCGGGGTCGGTCATTATAGTTGCGGGGTTTGAGTTGACAAGCACAACCTGCAGTCCTTCTTCCTTAAGTGACCTGCATGCCTGGCTGCCGGAGAAGTCAAACTCTGCGCCCTGCCCTATCATAATAGGTCCTGAACCTATCAGGAGTACTTTTTTAATGTCTTCACACTTTGGCATTATTTTTTCCCTCCTGCAAGTTTGAGTACCTTTTCAAAGAATATCTTTTCTGAATCAAGCGGTCCGGGGTGCGCATCCGGGTGGTACTGTACACTGAATATGTCCAGATACTTATGGGCAATACCTTCAACGGTCTTGTCATTTGTATTGAACTGAGTGATCGCTACTTCTGCCTCTTCAAAGGAATCACCATCAACCGCAAAACCGTGGTTCTGGGAAGTGATGTGCACTATTCCGGTTTCCAGGTCCTTTACAGGCTGGTTTGCGCCCCTGTGACCGAATTTCAGCTTGTATGTCTCTGCTCCAAGTGCGAGGGAAATTATCTGGTGGCCCAGACATATACCGACTATCGGTAACTCGCCTGCAAAGTGTTTTACAGCTGATATCGCGTCCTGTGCCTTTAACGGGTCTCCTGGTCCATTCGAGAAGAACAGGAGGTCAGGCTCATAGGACTGGATCATTGAAACCGGCGCATTGCCCGGTACAACGGTCACATCCATTCCCCTTGCCAGCAGACTCCTTTCAATGCTCAGCTTACGGCCACAGTCCACAAGGACCACATTGAGTGGGTTTTTCGGGTCCCTGACCGGGCTTTCAAGCCGAAATGGCTGCGGGCAGGATACCTGTGATATGAAATCGATATCCGATATGCTCTTCTGGGCACGTGCTATCCTGACTGCCTCCTCGCCATCGTCACTGCCGTTGATAAGAGCTGCGCGCATTGTCCCGTGTTCACGGGTCTTTATAGTTAGCATTCGTGTATCCACGCCTGCGATGCCGGGCTTGCCTTCGTCTTCCATAAGCTGGAAAATGGTCTTTTTTGACATGTGGTGGGACGGCTCGGGACACGCCTCCCTGACCACAAGACCTTCAGCTTTTACACCATCGGATTCAAAACAGTTGTTACTGACACCGTAATTGCCGATGAGAGGATAGGTGAACATAAGGATCTGGCCTTTATAGGAAGGATCTGTGAGAGCCTCCTCATAGCCAGTGTATTGAGTTGTGAAAACAAGTTCCCCGGAAACGATACCTTCAGCACCGAAACCAGTGCCTTTAACAATTGTCCCATCTTCTAATCCTAGTACTGCATTCATCTTTAGAACCTGCGAATAGATGTGATGAATAGGCTATAAGCGTTGCGATGAGTTTTTTACTTTTTACAGGAAGTAAAGTACAAAAGTAAAGTTATGAGATCTTGCGCATAAAAGATCCGACAATCAAAAAAACAAATCCAAAAGATACCAAAAGTACTATACCTATGAATTCTCCGGGCTTGTTTACAGCATATTCACGCAAATTTTCAACATGTGCATTGTTGATTTCCCTTTCTTTCGCTTCTACAGGCACTTCAGAATTTTCAAATTCTATCTCCTCATTTCCAATGGTCATAACCCATATATTGTATTTCCCGGTCCTGTCAGACACATAGGCTATTTTCCGGCCATCCGGACTCCATGAAGGAGCTCTTTCTGAAGAAAGATCACTTGTCAGTTGCATTTCAGAGCTGCCAGTGGAATCCATAATCCACAGGTCATAATCCCCTCCAAGATCAGAGGCATAGGCAATTATTTTCCCATCCGGGCTATAGGCGGGTTCAACGTTGTTATACGAGTCATTTGTAAGTTTAACTGGCCTTACAGCATCGATACCAATTGTCAAAATATCCCCCATGGAAGAATAGACAATTGTACTCCCATCAGGGCTCCAGGAAGGAGAACTCTCGTCAACTGCAGCATCAGTAAGCCGGACCTTATCGGTTCCGTCAGTTGTCATGACCCATATATCATAATTGCCAGAAGCACGTGAAGCATATGCCAGTCTGGTGCCATCCGGACTTACGGAAGGTGCTCTGGAATCTGTGGTTTCTGTAAGTTTGAGACCGTTATTACCATCCCGATCCATCACATGGATACTAATATAGCGTGCAGAATAGGCTTTTTTACTTTCCGTGGCAAAATAGATCTTTGTACCATCCTCATTGAACTGTGGATCCCCTTCCCAGGCAAGCCCGTCGTACAGTTTCTTTTGTCCGGAACCGTCACTGTTCATAATCCATATTGCCTGATTGGCAGTATAGACTATCTTCTTTCCATCCGGACTCCATGAAGGATGACCGGCACCTGTGGTACTGGTAAGCTTTTCATCACTTTCAATGACAAGAGTTCCAGATCCAAATGATACAAACAAAACCAAAAAAACAAGCAGGAAAAAAAACCTGCTCAATAATTCTCTGAACCTGATCGTAAAAGAAATACACATCGAAAATATATTATGTAGCCATATATTTATTAATCTTTTGTTTCAGAATTTCGTTCAAAATCTTACCGTCAACCTTCCCGCGAACCTCAGCCATCACTACACCCATAAGAGGACCCACAGCCCCCAAACCCTTCTCTCTCACAAAATCCTGGCGCTGCATTATGACAGACTCCACCATTTCCTCGACTTCAGACACATCCAGATTTCCAAACCCCATCTTTGAGGCTGCATCCTTTGCAGACATTCCCGGTTCAACGGCGATCGTACGAAGCAAACCGTCAATAGCTTCCTTTGCAACCCCGCCTTCCGCAAGGAGGCTGAACACTTCTATGAAGTGACTGTCCTCAAGTTTGTCTGTTTCCACACCGTCACGTTTCAGTTCGGGCAGCGTTCCTGTAAGTGTCCTAACCACCAGAGTTGCATTGACGTATTGGTTATCGCCTATGAGTTGGATTATCTCTTCAAACAGTGGAAGGTATGTTGAATATGCCATTTTCTCGGCAAGCTCTCGGTGAAGCCCTAACTCCGACTCGAATCGTTTTGCCCTTTCGGTGAGAAGTTCGGGTTTTTCAATTGAAGCGAAATATCCGGCCGAGATATTCACCTGTGGAACATCGGTCTCAGGATACATCCTTGCAGCACCTGGAAGCGGTCTTAAATAAGAGTTATTCCCATCCGGAAGTGCCCTGCGTGTTTCCTCCGGTACACCTTGCAGTGCCTCCTTAGCACGGGCTATGACACTTTCCATGGCACCCCTGGCACGCTCCTCACGGTCTGCAACCATAATAACAGCATCATTCTCACCGGCACCAACTTCTGTGCGCAGTGCCTGCACTTCCTCTTCAGTTATACCATAATTTGGAAGTTCATCAGTATGGAATATGCCCCCCACACCTGATGTCTTTGCACGGTCTGAGAATTCGGTACCAAGACGCCTTCCCGGTTGTACTTCCCTTCCCACAAATCCGTCAAAGCCGCGCAGAAGTATAGCATAGACCTTACCACTCCTGATGGTCTTTTTGACAACCTTGGACTGCGTTTCCATGAATAGTTCAGTTACATCGAAAATTGTGTCACATACGGATGCGCCACGCTCCAGAAGTTCACCTTTAATTGCAAGGAGATTGACCTGTCGCTCTACTTCACGCTCAACCATGGTCTCTATCATATCAAGAGCCTGCACGCCTTTAAGTTCCACACGTGCACCCTTTGCAATGGATATGTTAACGTCCTGGCGAATAGTTCCAAGACCACGTTTCACTTTTCCTGTGGAACGCAGCAGCATACCGATCTGCTGTGCAGTTTCCTTTGCGTGTGCCGGGGAGATGATATCCGGGTCTGTACCGATCTCAACCAGTGGAATGCCAAGGCGGTCCAGGGAGTATATTATAGAATCGCCTTGATCTTCTATCTTCTGGCATGCCTCTTCCTCAAGGCAGAGCACACCCACACCAACCGGGCCAACAGAAGTATCAAGATAACCATCCTTGGCTAGGAAAGCAGTTCTCTGGAAACCAGATGTATTGGATCCGTCAACCACTATCTTGCGCATTACGTGCACCTGGTCCACAGGTACCATATTCATCAGCTTTGTAATACTAAGCGCAATGTCAAGGGCTTCCCTGTTTACTTCTGTGGGAGGCTCATCATCGTTCTCTACAAGGCAGGTGGTATCATATGCTTTGTAAACGTACTTACGCCTGAGCTTGGACTGTTCCAGGGCAGCCCTGTCAGTTTCTCCCATCTCACTTGCTGTAGGGCGAAGATAACGGAAGAATTCGTGGCTGGATTCTTCTATGTTCCGTATCTTTGTGGGGCACCTGCAGAAAAGTTTCTCTTTTGAGTCCAGTTGCTGGTGAATCTCAAGACCGCATTTCAAACCCAGTTCAGCATAGTTGAATTTATCATTCATGGAAAATCTCACCGTATAAATGAATAATTAGGATCTTTTGAATTATAGTTAAGATATCTACACAACAAAACGCGCACGCAGGTATAAAGTTATTGTTCGAAGTTCCGTTTGATTTCCTTCTGTATCTTTTTACGGAACTCTTCACGCACATCATCAGAAGGACAGTCCTCAAGCATTTTCCTAAGCTTCACATTGTCAAGCAATGGTTTTGCCTTTCCGATACGTTCCTTTGCCAATTTAAGGAGTGAAACATCAACTCTGGGAAGTTCCACTTCAACATGCTCTTTATGGACTTCCTTCTCAACTTCAAGAGCCCTGGAAACATCCGGATAGTTCCTCTTTTCAGTTACCATGGAATCCACAGCATCCTTCCACTGGCCGGCCCAGGGAGAATCCGGAATATCTGTATGATGCACCTTTGTCCTGACAACTTTCATAACATCCTTGGGACATGCATTGACACAGGCACCGCAATAGGTACAATAATCCTCTTTTATTGCGATCTTAGCTCCATTTTCGGGTACATACCACAGGTGGGAGGGACATACATTGAAACACCCATGGCAACCCTGAGGATCACATTTATCGATGTTGACTTCCACCAGGGTAAGCTGACCCTCAAACTGTTTTTTGATATCCACAGCATCATAAGGACAGACAACCTGGCACCAGGTGCATCGGGTGCATTTCTCATCATCCACAGTGACAATTCCCTCGATCTGCGGAGCTTCGCCTCTTTTTTCGCCTTTGACCTTTATGGCATCCTCGGGGCACAGATCCTGGCAGAGCACACAGTAATCACATTTATCCTCATCAACAAGAAGCAGGTCAAATGGCTTTGGATCAGTTGGAATTGCTTCCTTTTCCACAAGAAGGAAAGCATCACAGAACTCCGCACATAAGCCACAGAAATTGCATTTCTCAGTGTCGATCTCTATCTCACCTTCTGCATCTTCCTTAAAAGGTGCTATCTCCTCTTTTTTCGGGAAAGTGAACTGCACGTCTATGGCCTCCTCCGGACATGCTGCCCTGCAAAGTGCACATGGCAGGCATTTTTCGTTCATGATAACATAGGAGTCATATTCAGGGAAATCTTCCTTTTCAGGAAAATCGCCTTCTGCAGTCATTTTAAAGGCATTGACCGGGCAGAAGTTGGCGCACATGGAACAGAAAGTGCACTTCTCAAGATCCATCATCACAGGAGGGGCATCAAGTCCTGTGGATATCTCCTGCATAGGGCCAAGTTCCAGAGCCTTTGTAGGGCAAAGACCCACACATATCCCACAACCCACGCACCTCTTATAATCATAATCGAGGAACTTCACAGACTTATCAGTTATCTGGCGGTATATGAAATGAGAACCCTCTATATCCATGTCCTTATCAACACATAGAGAGCTTTCCCTGCATTCTCCGGTCACTGCTTCCCCTCCGTGTCCCTGATCTCAGAACCTATTGGACCGATCTTATCCAGATAGTCAACAAAGCCTACAATGGAGCTGGCAAACCTCTCACCTTCGGAGGCCGATATCCATTCCACATTGAGGCGTCCAGGGTCTATGCCCACGTCCTCAAGCACTTCCTTCAGTGCTTCCATCCGGTGTTTTGCGTTATAATTCGCAAAGATGTAATGACATTCTCCCAGCCGGCATCCGGCAACAAGTACACCGTCAGCACCGCTTTCAAGGGCTTCAAGTACAAAGGAGGGGTCTACACGCCCGGCACACATGACACGGATGATGCGGATATTTGTAGGGTATTGTATTCTTGATGTGCCTGCAAGGTCTGCACATGTATAACTGCACCAGTTGCAGAGGAAAGCCACAATAAGCGGGAATTCGGATTTGACCTCGGTGGCAGCATGTATCTGGGCGATTATCTGCTCATCAGTGCTGTTACGCATCCATATGGCATCGGCGGGACAGGATGCACTGCATGCACCGCATCCCATACAGGAGAGTTCGTCAACCACAGCTTTGCGGTCAATGAGGTTTATTTTATTGAACTTACATGCATCCACACAAATACCACACCCTATGCACCGATCAGGATTCACATGGGCACTTAGGGGGTCCATTTCCAGCTCGCCTTTTGCCAGCAGTTGCATGACCTTGGCAGCAGCAGCACTTCCCTGCGCTATGGATACCTGGATCTCCTTAGGACCAGAAGCACAGCCTGCTATGTATATACCTTTTACATGCGAATCAACAGGGCGCATCTTGGGATGTGCAATAGAGAAGAAACGGTCTGTGCGTCGTGTAAGGTTCAGTACTCTGGAGATCCTGTCAGCATCTTTGACGGCTTCCATGCCTGTTGCAAGGACAACGAGGTCATAAGGGTCCTGGCAAATCTCACCGGTAAGAGTATCCTCATAGCGCAGGTTTGGCCTGCCCTGGCAATCCCGCAGTATCTCGCCTACTTTGCCACGGATGAAATTGACACCCATTGCCTGGGTGCGTATGTAATATTCCTCATACATCTCCCCTGACGCACGTATGTCTATGTAGTGAATAGTAATGTCAATATCAGGATAACGTTCCTTGAGCAACTGGGCATTCTTCATGCTGGACATGCAGCAGACCCTGGAACAATAAGGATTGCCTACCTGCTCGTCCCTTGAACCGACGCACTGGATGAATGCGACTTTTTTCGGTATTTCCATTGTTGACGGGGAAAGTACCTTGCCTCTTGTAGGACCGGAGGCGTTGAGAAGGCGCTCTAGTTCCATATTAGTGATCACATCAGGATAGATGCCATAACCATACTCCTGCTTTCGTGATGCATCAAAATGGCTGTACCCGGTTGCAAGGATAATAGCACCGACTGTGAATTCAAGCTTTTCTTCTTTCTGGTGATAGTCAACAGCATCTGCCGGACATGCCTGTTTACAGAGTCCGCAGCCTACGCAGAACTCACTGTCAATATAGACGACCTGTGGAACTGCCTGGGGGATAGGCATATTGATGGCTTTTGTTTTCCCAAGCCCGAAGTCAAACCTGTTGGGTATCTCCACCGGGCAGACACGTCCGCATTCATCTACGCAGCCTTTGCATTTGTCCTCTATGACATATCTGGGCTTTGCAGTCACTGTAACATGAAAATTGCCTACAGGGCCTGTGACCTCGGTAACTTCTGCAAGGGTGATGAGGTCGATGTTTGGATGTTGGTTCACATCCGTCATCTTTGGGGCAAGCACACAGATAGAGCAGTCGTTGGTAGGGAATACCTCATTGAGCAGTGCCATCTTCCCGCCGATGGTTGGCTCTTTTTCCACCATAAAAACGTGATAACCGGAGTTGGCAAGGGTCAGTGCCGCCTCTATTCCTGCAACACCCCCACCGATAACAAGTACATCCTTTGTAACAGACACTTTCTTAATCTGCAGCGGATCCAGCAGTTTGAGCCTGGCTATGCCCATCCTGATAAGATCGAATGCCTTCTGGGTTGCCATCTGCGGATCTTCCATGTGCACCCATGAACACTGCTCACGGATATTGACCATCTCAAGCATAAAAGGATTAAGACCTGCTTTCTCCAGCACCCTCTTGAATGTCTGCTCATGCAGATGGGGAGAACAGGCTGCCACAAGAATATGGTTCAGGTCATGTTCCTTTATGTCCTGGACTATAGAATCCTGTCCCGAATCAGAACACATGAACTGTATGTCCTTTGCAACTGCAACACCATCCAGCTTACTGACCTTGTCCCGCAGTGAGTTGACGTTTATAGTATGTGCTATGTTCAGCCCGCAATGACAGATATATATTCCAATTCGCATATTGTTGGCTCCTTACAGCAGGAAATGATGACTTTAGGAGAGATATAGTTTTGGATAAAAGATGAAGAAAAAGACAAAATTTGTTGTTCTTGAATGATTACCTATTAGTCAAGAAGCATAGGCAGATAATTGTATCTTAGCATCCAATTTAATGGATTAGTGTGCACAACTATTAAAAAATCGGTAACTATTCAGCCTAGCTCCCTTCCACCAAGCTGATTTCTCTCTCTACGATCAATTCTGCAATATTGGAATAAGTGAACCCTCATAGAATATTGCATTAATTGAGTCTATAACAGACATGGAATTCTTGCTAACAGTAGAAACGTATCCTCTTATCCGGCAGAAATTTCTCGCACCTTGTTCACTACGGAAGGTACCGGATATCTTCTGTTGTACTTTCGTCATTCTGA
>NZ_MBKP01000082.1 GCF_002243045.1 Methanolobus psychrotolerans | reverse complement strand
TAAGCTTCTATTTTCTTGATGGTGTTTTTAAGGGTTGTAACATCTACAATGCTCCCTGGATAGATGTCATACATCACTGGGACACCTTTCTCTTTATCCAGAATCATGGAGATATTTAATTGTGGAAGTTCAGGGTCATCTCTACTGTATCCGTATTCAAGGAGATTTATCAGTTGAGAGTGACTTGATAAACTGGTGAGGTCGTACACCAGTGTACGTTTTGTTCCAAGATTTCGCAGCATTTTGCCTATAAATGTAGATGGGATGTCACTATCCCCAACTTTAGCAAGTAAGTTGCTGATGTTTTGACTTTTCAAAGGCAACTCCGGACCCTCAAGGACAAGAGCCGAATTCTCATACCAAGTTGTAAGATTGTACATGGCAGTCGGACGAGTTATGCGGTTTAGTGCCATTGCAAGTATCATGTTCCTGTCTTTTTCATTCAACAGGTCCCTTAAATACTCCCCTATCTTAAGTTCCTCTATGATTTTCTGCAATGGAAGAAGCTCACCATAATTGTAAGCTTTTAGGGGTTTGCTGGAAGGTAGAAACGTCTCCTCTGTTGAGTTCATTGCATCCCGAACTCTTACAGGTTTACCATTTACGTTCCTTCCGAGGTATTTGGAGCGGTGTCGAATCTGTTTCTTTTCTTTATCATAGTATGGGATATCTTCATACCAGTATTCAATTCCATTTATTTCTTGATACGGAGTGTAGGTTTCATATGTGCTTATTATATAAGCGCATAATAGTATTTAAAGATTGTGAAACATAATTCCATAGAAGAGGTAATTCATGCGCAAGAGCGCATGAATTGGTAAGGAGTACAAAGGCAAAAATGACTATGCGCTTAAATTTTGGGAACTAAGGTTGTAAGTATTCCAAGAGGACTTACACGCAACATCAGCTATTGACTTTGGTTTTGTTAAAGGAGTTCCTGAAAACCGATTACAGAAGTATTGTTGAACTTGTTGAATTGATGGGGCCAGTTAGATCCAGGATTGGATTAAAACAAGTTCCACATTATACTACACTTCATAAGTTCGTCAGAAGAATTAGATCCGTTTACTTCAATGGATTGTTGAAAAAAACGCTTGACCTGTTCTATTCACATGGGGAAAGGATAGAAGTTACTGCTATCGATTCAAGTGGATTCACAAGTGGTTACTGTAGCTACTACTATTCACTCAGAACAAAGAAGAAACGCAGATCATTCATGAAAGTAAGTATTTCTGTTGATACTGATAAGTTGATAGTTACCGGTTTTAAGATATCAGGTAAACCTGTCAACGATATAAAGCATGCAAAGACATTGCTAAAGCAATCCCATAGAGTTCGAAGATCAAACTACTATGTTATGGACAAAGGATACGATTGTGAATCCATACATTCACTAACAAGAGAAGAATTCCGAGCAATATCTATGATCCCTTTACGGAACAGGAAGAGGAAAAAGATCAAAGGGTTTTATCGTAGAAAAATGGTAAAGGAATTCGATGAGGAACTGTACCATAATAGAAACCTGGTAGAAACTATGTCCTCAGTACTCAAAAGGAAATATGGGGAGGAGTTAAAGGCCAGAAAGTACAGGAATCAGGTAAAAGAGATCCAAATAAAACTAATAGTAAACAACCTTGGCAGGTATGCCAAGGTTGTCTGGGTGATTCAAACGAGGATTTCTACAGAGCTCTGAGGGCTAAACATGATAAACCAAACTCTACTCGCAATTTTTCTTTATATTCCGTTAATATTTATGGAGTTCTTTTGTAACTATGCTGGAATAAGGCAAAATGGCTTGGAAAGACAATACTCCGCATAGGGCAATTCGAACCATCAACCAAAATATGTAATGTGTGTGGATTCCACAACGGAAAATTAACACTTGCATATCGGAAATGGCAGTGTCCTGAATGCAAAACCAAGCACTACAGGGATATTAATGCCGCTATTAATATCAAAAAGTTTGCTTTAGATAAGCAAAATCAAATAGGAATGTAACGCCGTAGGGACTACGGGAAGAGCCTGTGGACTTGTGAACAATTGTTAGAGGAATGAAGCAGGAAGCCCCCCTATTCATAGGGGGGTAGTTCACGCAACCGATCTGTCCGATGAGATGCTGGCGGTTGCCCGGAAAAAGTTGCCATCGTTTTCCAATGTCCGTCTGGAGAAAGCCGACTGTTTTAACCTGCCCTATGAGAACAACAGTTTCGACACGGTTTTCATGGCGAATCTGCTGCATATCATCCCGGAACCGGAAAATGCAGTGACTGAAGCCACCCGGGTCCTGAAGGACAACGGCAGGCTGATCGCTCTCAGCTTCACCACAGAAGGGATGACGTTTCTCAATAAACTGAAGATGGGCTATCGCTACCTGAGAACATACGGGAAGCCACCTGCCGACGGGCAGCAGCTCACTGTGGAAGGTGCCCGCATGATGATGGAATCACGGAGCCTTACGGTTATAACGGCAGAACTGATCGGGCACAATGTAAAAGCTGTCTTCGTCATTGCCAGAGGAAACGGAGAAGTCTGACTTATGCTAAAATTTACTTGTTCGCCATAGGGTATACTAATAATATTAGGTAATACAATAATTTTATATACTACATACTAATTATAGTATATGCTATCCCCCATCCGAAATGTGCAAAGAGCCTGCAACTGACTCTTGCATTAAATTGTACACAAGTGGAACCAGCATCAGCTTCATGGTACATGAAGCGAGGTGAATAACAGTAGAGCGCAGTTTTTAGGATAATTCACCGTTCTGAAACTATGATTTATTTTAACATCCCATGCCTGTCGCATC
>NZ_MBKP01000081.1 GCF_002243045.1 Methanolobus psychrotolerans | reverse complement strand
TGTGTATTTTTTGTTGAGAATATAAATTTAAATTTTGTATTGTTCTGTGTTATCAAACTTAATATTGTGGCTTTGGATATGGTTCTTTCAAACAGGTTAAAGAAATCGCTAAGCATTGTCTGAGTTATGTGAATGATACGGACTTTTATATTTTCTTTTTTGGCCTCTATCTTTTTTCCAAATAATTTTTCGTATTCTTTTATGCCGTTGACACTTTTTAAACTTATTGTCTTTACTTCACAATTTCCTGTAAAGTCACATACTTGAAGCAATACTTTCTTATATCCCTTGCCAATAATCTTAATCATGGATTATACCTTTTTGCGAGTTATTTTGATGTTTGCAAACCTAAAATAGCTTTAATTAGGTATAATCTTTTCTATATAGGTTAGATTTTGATTTAAGTTATGTTTATGCAAATTTTTACAGAAAAAAGTATTCTAAGAAGAGATTAAGAGAAAAGAAGTATTTTAGAGGAAAATGGTTAAGCCTCAATTACCAAATAAAGGAAAAACTAACGATATTGACAATATGATTATCTATTGTACTTATAAGCATAACACATGTAATCATATATGGATGTTATAAATACATGTAGATTAATTCATAATATTATAGAAAATCTATAAATGTTGAATGTTTTTGGCTGTGATAAAATAAAAAGAGTGAGTCTGTTCCTTTTGGCAATATTGTTAATAATACCCACAACAAGTTCTGTAAGTGTAGGCACAGTGGACATGGAGCTTGCAGGCATCTATAATACGGCGGGATGGTCACTAGGTGTTGCCATAGATGGAAATTATGCATACATTGCCAATGAAGATAATGGGCTTGTTATTGTTAATATCAGTGACCCATGTGCTCCAATGGTTGAAGGTATTTATCATACAGACGGAGATTCAGAAGATGTTGCCATAGATAGAAATTATGCATACATTGCAGATAATTATAAAGGTCTTGTTATTGTTAATATCAGTGACCCAACGAATCCAACGCTGGCAGGCAGCTATGACACATCTGGATACTCACAGGATGTTGTTATACATGGAAATTATGCATACATTGCCGATTATTTTAATGGGCTTGTTGTTGTTGATATCAGTGATCCAACGGATCCAACGCTGGCAGGTAGTTATGATACAGACGGGATTTCATTGGGCGTTGCCATAGATGGAAATTATTCATATATTGCCGATAAAGATAATGGGCTTGTTGTTATTGATGTCAGTAACCCAACGAATCCAACGCTGGCAGGTAGTTTTGATACAAACGGGGAGTCACGGGGTGTTACCATAAAAAGAAATTATGCATACATTGCAGATAAAGATAATGGACTTGTTGTTGTTGATGTGAGTGACCCAACGGATCCAACACTGGCAAGTAGCTATGATATACATGCATGGTCACAGGATGTTGTTATAGACGGAAATCATGCATATCTAGCCAATTGGAACAAGGGTCTTGTTGTAATTGATGTCAGTGATCCAACGGATCCAACACTAGCAGGCAGTTATGATACAGACGGGAATTCATTGGGTGTTGCCATCGAAGGAAATTATGCATACATTGCAGATGAAGATAATGGACTTGTTGTTGTTGATGTGAGTGATCCAACGGATCCAATACTGGCAAGCAATTATTATAAAGATGGGGAGTCACTGGGTGTTGCCATCGAAGGAAATTATGCATACATTGCCGATGAAGATAATGCCCTTGTTGTTGTTGATGTCAGTGACAAAACAGATCCAACGCTGGCAGGCAGTTATGATACAGCCGGAAGTTCATTTGGAATTGACATAGATGAAAATTATGCATACATTGCTGATGATTATAAAGGTCTTGTTATTGTTGATGTCAGAGACCCCACGAATCCAACGTTGGCAGGCAGTTATGATACTGTTGGATATTCACGGGATGTAAAGGTAGCAGATGATTATGCATACATTGCCGATTTTTCCAATGGTCTTGTTGTAATTGATGTCAGTGACCCAACGGATTCAACACTGGTAGGTAGCTACGATACAGCTGGAAGCTCATTGGGGATTGCCATAGATGGAAATTTTGCATACATAGCCGATGGGCATAATGGACTTGTTGTTGTTGATGTGAGTGACCCAAATGCTCCAATGCTGGCAGGTAGGTATGATACAGATGGTTATTCATGTGGTGTTACAGTATCTGGTGATTATGTTTATGTAGCTGATCATCAAAATGGTCTTGTTATCCTTAAACAAAATCTTTTATTGTTGGATTGGAACCCATGGAATAATGATGATTCAGAAGGCAGCACTGTAATAACAACAGACGAACTTCAGGAAGCCATACATTGCTGGCTAAATGATATGTCGGCACCCGATACGAACGCTGAGATTACAACAGACAGATTGCAGGCTCTTATACACTATTGGGTTAATGGTCTTGAAATGCCAGAAGAGGCTGAATAATACAGAGTTAAGCATTGTAGGTGTTAATCATGCATTTTCCCACATCTCCAACCTTTCCATTACATGAGAGTTTTGAGTTAATGGTTTATCAGCTTCAGTATTCTTTCTTTCAAGTATTCTTATTTCGCCATCAAACTTTGCTTCAGGATGATTAGCATATTCTATTATTGTCCTGCTAAACTGCATGATTAATTTAGATAAGTAAAATGTAACTATTCAGAGACTGTCGGAAAAGTCGATTCGTATGAAAATACTGAGTAATTATAACAATAATAGCTTAGAACATATCATTAGTGATTTCTTTTAAACTAGTTATTGATAATGATTATATTGATACTCATAACTATTTAGCTCAGTACGTATAGCAATAATTTTCAGATTAGGTGACTTTTCCGACAGTCTCTGAAAGAGATGACTTTCTCTTCGTTAAGGAGTGAAAACTGTCAAACTTGGGATGAAAGAGACTGTCGGAAAATACAAGGTAAAAATCCCATTCACCCATAATAAGAGCAAATTTTTGCGACACTATTTTATTTTAGACAGATTTCGTTATTTGATTGATATTTTTTGTCCAATAGACCTCATCGTTCTTAATATTTCATGAATCCAATCATAGCTTCTTCATTTTCAACACATGTTACGATAGCTATCGCGACTCATTTTTATAACCTTAACTCTGCTCATTTAGGGAATAACCCAAGATTTAACTTCTTTCCTAAATCCTCTACCTTTTTTGGTACTTCAGTCAACATCATCTGTCCATCAATATCCATCATATAGACTTTACCGAACATTTCAATTAAATCCCTTGGAGAATACTTCTTTGTAAGGGAGGCATTGCGTATGCAATTCTCAATTTTTGCATATCCATAAAGTGATAGGAACGAAATGAACA
>NZ_MBKP01000080.1 GCF_002243045.1 Methanolobus psychrotolerans | reverse complement strand
TTATGATGACGCTGGAATCTATGATGTCATGTTCACTGTTTCCGATGGTAATGCTACTGATTCAGAAACCATTACAATCACTGTCATTAACGCAAATCAGGCTCCTGTACTTGAGACGATCGGTGACAGAACTATAAATGAAACCGATATCCTTACAATCATCCTGAATGCAACCGACCTTGATGGCAATGATCTTTCATACTCCAGAAACGCCAGCTTCGGAACTCTTGCAGGCAACGTTTTCAGCTGGGACACTGGTTATGATGACGCTGGAATCTATGATGTCATGTTCACTGTTTCCGATGGTAATGCTACTGATTCAGAAACCATTACTGTTACAGTTAATAATGTGAATCGTAAACCTGTGCTTACAGATATTACAAGCCAGACCGTAAACGAAGGCAGTACTCTGGAATTTACTCTCTCAGCATTTGATCTTGATGATAATGATCTTGATTACCAGATGAGTGGTCTGCCATCTGGAGCAACTTTGAATGCTACTACCGGAGTGTTCTCATGGACTCCTGATTATGACAAGGAGGGTGAATATACCGTTCAGTTTGTTGTCTCCGATGGAGAAGATACTGATTTCCAGTATGTTGCAATCACAGTTCACAATACTAATAGGGCACCTGAATTTCCCTCATTTGGAATTGTTAATGCATCGGAGGGTAGCGAGCTTGTTCTGGATATTTCTGCTGTTGACTTTGACAATAATTCCCTGATATATTCTACAACTGCAACACTTGGTACACTGGATAGTATTGCTGGTGAGTTTGTATGGACCCCGGATTTTGATGAGGATGGGACTTATTATGTTGAGTTCACAGTATCTGACGGCTACATGACAGATACGGAAGTTGTCACAATCGTCGTTGCAAACACTAACAGGGCACCATCTATGAATCCAATCTCACCTTATTATATCCGTAATGTGGGTGACATAATTTCTTTCAACCTTGTAGCCACAGATCCCGATGGGAACTCAATAACTTACAATGTCAGTGGACTGCCGGCAAGTGCAGATTCCAGTTTGGATAAGACAACTGGTTCATTCACATGGACTCCAATTGATGGTGATGAAGGTATATATTCTGTAGAGTTTACTGCCTTTGATGGTGAGCTGTCTGCCTCTGTGGAAACAGTATTTGCAATTGATGTATTGAATACTCCACCAAGCCTGGAATATATTGGTCCAAAAGAGGTAAATGAAGGACAGGATCTATTGTTCGTATTGAATGGTTCTTCAGATGATGATGATGAAATAACTTACTATGCATCAGGGTTGCCAACCGGTTCTACCTTTGATAATATCAGTGGTACTTTCAATTGGACACCGTCCTATGATCAAAGTGGAAATTATCGTGTAACATTTGGTGTAACTGATGGTACGTTCTCAATACCAGAAACTGTGACGATCACAGTTTTTAATGTAAACAGAGCTCCTTCATTCGACATGGATACATCTTATATTGTTAATGAAAATGAAGCCCTGAACATTCTACTCAATGCAACCGACCTTGATGATGGGGATACCCTCACATTCCAATCTAATGTTTCATATGGTTCAATAAGTGGCAATGTATTCACCTGGACTCCTGGGTATACTGCAAACCAAACATCAAACGGAACCTATTACATAAACTTCACAGTCACAGATAACGGCGGATTTAGTGACAATATAATTGTGACTGTTATAGTTAATGATGTAAACGCTCCTCCGGTATTGTCTGTTATAGGAAGCAAGAGCGTCAAGGAAACAAATGAGCTTGTGATCAATCTCACCGCAACAGACATTGATGGCGATAGTCTGATATATTCACTCCTTAATAAGCCGGCGAACGCAACCATGGGCAGTTCGACCGGTGTGTTCAGCTGGACCCCTGTTAAAGGTGAAGCGGGAACATATTCAGTGATATTCGGTGTCAGCGATGGTCAATACAATGATACAGAAACAGTCTTGATCACTGTCATTTCATCCTCTGCAACTTCCAGTCCAAGTTCCAGTTCAGGTTCCAGCGGTGGTGGTGGTGGTTCTGGTTCTACCGGTGAAAAGTATGAGAACATCCTCCTCAAGGACTATGTCATAAAGTCAGTTGTAAAAGATACTGATACCGTATTCACATTCTATGGGGGCAACAACAGTATCGTTTCACTGGGCTTTACCTCAAAGCTTAATGGAGGACAGGTCAAGTCAGTGGTTGAAATGCTGAAGGGTACTTCCTCACAAGTACGTTCCGATGCACCAGGAATTGTTTACAAGAATATGAATATCTATATAGATTCAAATCTTGCATCGGATGTTATAGGCAATGCAAAAATCAATTTCAAGGTGGAAAGGAGCTGGGTTTATGACAACGAAATTGATATATCCACAATTACTCTATGCAGGTATTCAAGTGGCTGGGTCCAATTGCCAACTAGTGTTAAGGGAGAGGATGAATATTATTTCTATTTCACTTCAACAACTCCCGGATTCTCTTCATTTGCCATATCCAGTGTAATCCCTTCAGCAGTAGAACAGATAGACGAAGGTTCAGTCTCTGGTCTGGAGAATACAGATCCGGTAATGTCAATGGATGATCCATTACCTGGGGAACCTATAACCCAGACAACCCAGGAAAGCAAGACTGGGTTCCCATTCATGCTTATCATAGGACTTATTGGCCTGATGGTTATCGGAATCTTTGGTTACCGAAACAAGGATTACTATAAAAAGGTGCGTATGCAGTTGGGTAATCCTGATGGAAAGCGTTACAGGCGCATTAAATAAAAGTTGAACGAAGCGATTACAGCAGATTATAAAAGTCTTTGAGTGATCTGCTGTATATATTTTTAAGGCAATTGTTCTATATTCCAACATTATATTATAATTATATATGTATATTCCATTAAGCTTATCTTTTCACAAACTGAAAGTAAAGCAACTATGGAGGGGATTTTATCTTTAGTTTCATAAGGCAGATACTTGCCTGCTTAATTGCAAATGTAAAAACACATAAAAATTCAGGAGTATCTTCAAGTTTAGTATGCTTATTGTTTATCTCTCTTTTACTGGTAAGTTCGCAAATAACGGTTGTTTCTGCAGCAAGTAGTACTCCTGTTCTTGAAGTTATAGGTGACAGATCTGTTAATGAGAACAGTTTACTTACCTTTACTTTATCTGCACATGACTCTGATGGTGATTCACTAGTCTTCTCCGCATCAGGTTTGCCCACTGGTTCAAACCTTGATAACTCCACGGGATTGTTTCAATGGGCGCCGACCTATAATCAATCAGGCAGTTATCTTACTCAGTTTGTTGTATCTGATGGTAGCTACATAGACTCAGAATATATCACGATAGTTGTTAACAACGTTAATCGTTTACCTGTATTTTCTTCCATTGCTGATACCACTGTATATGAAAATGAACTGCTTTCTCTGGTACTTGAAGCATCAGACCCGGATGATGATCTCCTTGTTTTTTCAAAGAATGTAGAATTTGGAGTTCTTCAGGACAATGTCTTTACATGGGTGCCTGATTACGATGCTCAAGGTGATCATATTATAACATTCACCGTAAATGACGGATCTTCCTCAGTAACACAAACCGTCAGGATAACTGTTTTAAATGTCAATCGGAATCCGGTATTATTCTCAATAAGTGACACTTCTGTTCTTCAGAAGGAACCTGTTACTATACAATTGAATGGTTTTGATGAGGATGGTGACATTCTGACTTATTCATGCATAAGCAGCTTGCCCAATGGAGCTTCTTTTGATACTACTACTGGTTTATTCCAATGGACAAATACTGATACTTCAGGTATTTATTTCATTGTATTTGGTGTAAATGATAGTTTTACTTTAAAGACAAAGACTGCAATGATTGTGGTTGGAGATTCAAATTCCCCCCCTGTAATAAATTCCGTGGGACCTAAATCTGTAGATGAAAATTCAGAACTGTCGTTTGAAATATCGGCTTACGATACTAACATTGGTGATAAGTTGAGTTTTTCTTGTGATCTTACAGGGGCTAGTTTAAAAGTTAACGGTTCTTCAGCTCAATTTACATGGACTCCTTCATATGAACAGGCAGGTAAATACAAAGTGGAATTCAAAGTTTCAGATGGAAGTAGTTATGACTATGCGGATTATGAAGTAATAGACATTGTAGTTAATGATGTAAATCGCGCTCCTGCAATTTATCCTGTAAGTGATTCTTCACTTAATGAAAAAAGTGTTCTTTATATTAATATGAGTGCAAATGATCCTGATGGTGATACTCTTACATTCTTAACAAACAGCAGCTTTGGAACCGTAAGGGGTAATACGTTTATTTGCAGCCCGGGTTATTCTGATGCCGGAGTGCACGATGTATTGTTTACCGTATCTGACGGTAGTTTGAGTAATAGTACAACCGCAACAATAACTGTTATTGATGTCAACATGCCTCCAAAGATCAATTCAATAAGCCCATTGGAAGTGATCGAAAACAAAACCCTGGAATTTCGACTATCAGTTTCTGATGACGATACTGCTGAAGTTCTGACATATGCTGCTCTTGATCTTCCTTCAGGTGCTATTTTTAATAGCTCATCAGCTCTTTTCAAGTGGACTCCTTCAAGTACCCAGCTAGGCACGCATTCTGTGAGTTTTCATGTTAATGATGGTGAACTCTTTGATTATGAAACGATTTCGATTACAGTTACTAAGCCTTCTTCATCAGACAGTTCTTCAAGTTCCAGTTCCGGCGGTGGTGGTGGTGGTTCTCAGAGTACCGGTGAAAAGTATGAGAACATCGAAGTAAAAGATTACTCCATCAAATCTGTTATGAAGGATATGAGAACAACATTCGTGTTCGATGACCCTGCTAACAACATTGTGTCCATTGATTTTGTTTCCAGACTTAATGGTGGCCAGACCAAAGCGGTAGTAGAATTATTAAGAGGAACTTCAACACTCGTAAAAATTGCTCCTGTTGGGGATGTATACAAGAATCTTAACATATGGGTTGGAGATTCAAAGTTTCCATCTGACATGATATATAATGTCGTTATCGATTTCAAGGTCGAAAAATCATGGATTTATTTAGACGGCAGGGATTCTGAATTGGTACAATTATATCGGTATTCAGATGGCATGTGGAATCCTCTGGAAACGTCAATCATGGATGAAGATGAGGATTATTTCTATTATGAAGCAAAGTCTCCAGGCTTTTCACCGTTTGCTATCATTATACCGGATACCTCTGAAATTGCAATAATGGAAAATGAATTCTATAATGAAACTAAAATGTCAATTGGTGATGAATTGCTTCCTTTGGAGGGTACGGATGTTTCTCAGAGTAATAAAAAGTCTCTTTTCCTCCTCTTACTTATTGGATTAATTGTTGCAGTTGCTGTAGTGGGAACTAATTACAAGTCCAGGTATGAAAAAATCTACATGCAAATAGGAAATCCGGATGGTAAAAGGTACAGGCGTATTAAGAAATAAATATTGAAAGTTCATTTCCACATTTCTTTTTTGTCTTCTTATGGTGAAATATCCTTTTTTACTTAAGTATTATTATCATATTTATGTAATTAAAAAAACTTATAATCTATTAGATATTACTTTTATTCATAGTGGTGGTAGTGCTTCCTTTCATAAGGTTAGTGCGCTTTATGTTCAGGTCTAACTAAAGGTAGCTATGCTTCCTATATGAATGCTTTATGGGGGTAAGGCATGTTCTTGATGGAAACTGAAAAATGTAAAAAGATGCGCTTTCTTTTAACATGTATTGTTTTGTTAATGCTAGTATCGTCTGTGATCGCCAGTGCACATTCCAATGAGTCAGTAACTATGGGGAGTATAGTAGTTAATCCAGATACATCATTTTCATTACCCATATTTATTGGAAATGTGAGTAATTTGCAATCATTGTCTCTTGACATTGCATTTGAGGGTCATTCTATTTTCATTGACGATATAGTTGCAAATACTGAATTACCTGGTTCTAAGATGACGTACTATATTGATAATTCCACAGGTTTTGCTAATATGACCTTAGGTTCTGTAAATATCACAACAGAAGAACCAATTCCGGTTGCAGATGTTTTCTTCAGGGCAATCACAAGTGGTTACTATAATATTATGCTGCGGGACGTTTCTCTTGGGAATGATGCTATATCGTATCCTGCACAATTCGTATTTAATGGTTCAGTAAGGGTCAATCATCCACCACATATTAATAGTATTTCTGATAAAACAGTGAATATAGGATATGAGTTGTCTTTCTCTGTATATGCAAATGACGCGGATGACTATGTTCTTTTTTATGATGTTGAGGACTTGCCTGAAGGATATGATATTAATTATACAACAGGACTCTTTAAATGGACCCCAACAACTTTTGATGGTGGGACACACAATGCGAATTTTTCAGTATCAGATGGTTTTGCAGTGAACTTTACACATGTTAATATTATCGTGAATGAAACAATTGCAGACCTTCATCCTGAATTCCATCCAATTGGCAATAAGTCTGTAAATGAAAATGAGTTCCTTTCCTTCACAATAAAAGCCAATGGTCCAAATGGTGTTACAGTTGTATATTCTGCATTGTATTTGCCTGGCAATTCTTCTCTTGATGCCAGCACTGGCGAGTTCACATGGACTCCTGATTATAATGATTCTGGCGTTCATGTTGTCGATTTCATTGCATCTTCTAATGGCCTTACCGATTCTGAGACCATTACAATTACTGTTAACAATGTTGACCGAGCACCAATACTTGATCCCATAGGTAACAAGGAAGTTGATGAGACTGAGCTTCTTAGCTTCACCATCTCAGCAACAGATCCTGACATTGATGACGTAACCTACTCTGCCAACGATCTTCCTGTCGGAGCTAGCCTTGATGCAACAACTGGCGAGTTCACATGGACTCCTGATTATAATGATTCTGGCGTTCATGTTGTCGATTTCATTGCATCTTCTAATGGCCTTACCGATTCTGAGACCATTACAATTACTGTTAACAATGTTGACCGAGCACCAATACTTGATCCCATAGGTAACAAGGAAGTTGATGAGACTGAACTTCTTAGCTTCACCATCTCAGCAACTGATTCTGACATTGATGACGTAACCTACTCTGCCAACGATCTTCCTGTCGGAGCTAGCCTTGATGCCAGCACTGGCGAGTTCACATGGACTCCTGATTATAATGATTCTGGCGTTCATGTTGTCGATTTCATTGCATCTTCTAATGGCCTTACCGATTCTGAGACCATTACAATTACTGTTAACAATGTTGACCGAGCACCAATACTTGATCCCGTAGGTAACAAGGAAGTT
>NZ_MBKP01000079.1 GCF_002243045.1 Methanolobus psychrotolerans | reverse complement strand
AAAGGTTCATTCTATGCCTTCGGATCATTTGGTTCGGAAGGTATATATACGATGATGTCCTTTGTAGGAGTCCGCGCAAATCGCGGCAAAAACGCTTACAATCACCGCCTTTTATGCAAGTGGAGGCAGGAGTTATTTCCTGTCTGACGTTGGATTTGGCAGTTCGGTTAATTCTGACCGGTAGTGTTTAACTACTAACTAAAAGGAATTAACCAAACTTAATGTGCAGAAAGAAAAGAAATTCTCTCATGAGAGTTCTTTCCTAACGATTCCTAAATGACTTCCAAACAAATTCTTTGTGTGTGATCAACAATTCTGGTTGATCCTGCCAGAGGTCACTGCTATCAGTGTTCGACTAAGCCATGCGAGTCAAATGTTCTTCGTGAACATGGCGTACTGCTCAGTAACACGTGGATAATCTGCCCTAAGGTCTGGCATAACACCGGGAAACTGGTGATAATTCCAGATATACCATAGATACTGGAATGTTCTGTGGTCAAAAGCTCCGGCGCCTTAGGATGAATCTGCGGCCTATCAGGTTGTAGTGGGTGTAGTGTACCTACTAGCCGACGACGGGTACGGGTTGTGAGAGCAAGAGCCCGGAGATGGATTCTGAGACATGAATCCAGGCCCTACGGGGCGCAGCAGGCGCGAAAACTTTACAATGCGGGAAACCGCGATAAGGGGACACTGAGTGCCAGCATCCTATGTTGGCTGTCCGCATGTTTAAAACGCATGTGTTAGCAAGGGCCGGGCAAGACCGGTGCCAGCCGCCGCGGTAACACCGGCGGCCCGAGTGGTGGCCACTATTATTGGGTCTAAAGGGTCCGTAGCCGGTTCGATCAGTCTTCCGGGAAATCTGACAGCTCAACTGTTAGGCTTCCGGGGGATACTGTCGGACTTGGGACCGGGAGAGGTAAGAGGTACTACAGGGGTAGGAGTGAAATCTTGTAATCCTTGTGGGACCACCAGTGGCGAAGGCGTCTTACCAGAACGGGTCCGACGGTGAGGGACGAAAGCTGGGGGCACGAACCGGATTAGATACCCGGGTAGTCCCAGCCGTAAACGATGCTCGCTAGGTGTCTGGGACGGTGCGACCGTTTCAGGTGCCGCAGGGAAGCCGTGAAGCGAGCCACCTGGGAAGTACGGCCGCAAGGCTGAAACTTAAAGGAATTGGCGGGGGAGCACTACAACGGGTGGAGCCTGCGGTTTAATTGGACTCAACGCCGGAAAACTCACCTGGGGCGACAGCAATATGTAGGTCAGGCTGAAGGTCTTACCTGAATCGCTGAGAGGAGGTGCATGGCCGTCGTCAGTTCGTACTGTGAAGCATCCTGTTAAGTCAGGCAACGAGCGAGACCCGTGCCCACTGTTGCCAGCATATCCTTCGGGATGATGGGTACTCTGTGGGGACCGCTGGTGCTAAACCAGAGGAAGGTGCGGGCTACGGTAGGTCAGTATGCCCCGAATCTCCAGGGCTACACGCGGGCTACAATGACCGGGACAATGGGTTCCTACCCCGAAAGGGGTTGGTAATCTCATAAACCCGGCCTTAGTTCGAATTGAGGGCTGCAACTCGCCCTCATGAAGCTGGAATCCGTAGTAATCGCGTTTCAATATAGCGCGGTGAATACGTCCCTGCTCCTTGCACACACCGCCCGTCAAACCACCCGAGTGAGGTATGGGTGAGGGCACGGACTAGTGCCGTGTTCGAACCTAAATTTCGCAAGGGGGGTTAAGTCGTAACAAGGTAGCCGTAGGGGAATCTGCGGCTGGATCACCTCCTAAGCAGATCGGCA
>NZ_MBKP01000078.1 GCF_002243045.1 Methanolobus psychrotolerans | reverse complement strand
GATCCTCTATTAAAAGATACAGACGGTGACGGCTATGACGATTATGTTGAATACCACGATGCGGACCATGATCCACTTGTCTACGAAGTACGTTACGGTTACCTAGAAATCGGCCGTGAGCTCGTACTGGGTGCAGTACTTGGAGAATGGGGTGCCGATGACCATGATAGCACATATTACATGTCTGGCTGGTTGCTTAGTGGTTTTGTTGCCGTAGGAGACGTCAGGGATATAGCCGCTTCAATCTGGAACGGAGACGGACTTGGAACACTGTTGAATGCTTTAGCCCTGGTACCCGGATATGGAGACGCAGCAAAAGTTACCACTACAGTCAGCAAATTTGTAGCAAAACATCCACATACAATCTTTGCAGTCGCGGGTTTTGTGGTAAAGCATGTTGATGAATCAATCGATATTGTAAGGAAAACATATGGTAATGCCATTGTCGATAGCTTGAAAGCAAAGGGACTAAGTGATGATGACGTAATACAATTGGTTAAGAAGAATATTGATTTGAATGAGCTTCATACCGCTTACAAGATTGGCGAGGATGTAGTATATGTAACGCTGAAACGTGATCTGCATGTAGAAGGACGGCATATCACTGGCATTTTGAAAGGAAAAACCGGACAAAAAACTCACTTCTTCCCCACAGGCAACCAAGTAAGACTTGGTATGACTACGCCTGCAATAATGACAAAGCAAGATGTCGAAAATTTAGTGAAGCAGAGTATAGAGTTTGGGAATAAAGTACCTAAGAATGGCAGAGTTGTCTATACTTGGAATCCAAATTCATTCGGCATTGATGAAATGAAAACAGTCGTTTCGAATTCAGGAGAACTTATTACTTCATTCCCAACATCTGGACAAAATGTTTTGTATGTAATAGATTGATTTAACATATCAAAAACTCGAACTCTAAATAGCAATACCATGCCAATATTGGCATGGTACTACCATTTATGAGTAAGCTTAGCTGGATCTCTTCTGTAAGGAGAAAATGATTATGTCAAATGTTAAGATAAAATTCAATATAGAGGATTTGAATTCCGATTATTATGAAAATGCATGGGATGCTGAAGGTGGTTTGCTCATTAAAAATAATGACACCATATTAACAAAAAGAATTGATGACCCAAATGATGATGGCTTCAGGGGTGACTATGTTTTTTTTAACTTGATGGACTGGTTAACTTCGACACTTGAATTATTGGAAGATAAAAAATGCTATTGTCAACTAATAAATGGAGGGGGAACATTTTTTTTTGAGCCTAAAGGGAACTTTACTTATTTCAAATTCTATCTCGAAGGTACAGGACATTTAATTGAAGATGAAAACAAACGTTATCCCAACCATGAAGAAGGCACACCACTCAAAACAGACGAATTGGTTTTAGAAATAATAAGAATCGCCGAATTATTCATAGATTCTATAGGCCCTAAAATAAAGGATAAATCAGATGTAATTGGGTTTAAGCAGTCGCTTGAGGAGGCACGTGAAGTATACGATCAATACATAATGAGAAGAGAACTACATTATTGAACCTTGGAATAATTCCAGATTCG